>DAOOQQ010000017.1:0-73962 GCA_035388825.1 Candidatus Ozemibacteraceae bacterium | reverse complement strand
AAGGGATTCAAGAAATGCAAAAATACGCTTGCATTTCAACGGAGTATCTCTGTGGCTCGGTGGTGCGTTGCCTTGGGCGGTTCACGAACCGCCCCTAAGAATTATATCGGTTGTTATTTTTTGTGACTTCGTGTCCGGGATAATGGGTTCATCCGGAGAACCGATCCGTAGATGTCGCTGATAGCACAGATGAACTCCTGAATCATTTTTTTTCCACGGAGGAACCAGGGCAGAAAGAACATGCGGTCCTGAAAGCAGAAGCCCCGGCGAAGCGCAGGCTTCGCCGGGGCGGTCGTCAGGGCGGGTATCTTACTTCGGAACTTCGGTGAGAGGAATGCCGAGGGCGTCGGCGACGCCCTTTCCGTAGGCGGGATCGGCTTTCAGGCAGTTGCCGATGTGGCGGATTTTGATCTCTCGCGGGGCATCGCCCATGGCGCGGGCGGTGTTCTCGAACAGTCTCTGCTGCTCGTCGGGCTTCATGAGGCGGAACAGTTTGCCGGGCTGGGAGTAGTAATCCTCGTCGGCGCGGTGGTTCCAGTGGTCGGCCGCGCCGTCGAGGTCGAGGGGTGGTTCGGCGAAGTTCGGCTGCTGCTGCCATTCGCCGTAACTGTTCGGCTCGTAGCCCAGCGTACTGCCGTGGTTGCCGTCGACGCGCATTGCGCCGTCGCGGTGGTAGCTGTGAAAAGGGCACCGTGCCTTGTTGACGGGAATGAGGTGATGGTTCACGCCGAGGCGGTAGCGCTGGGCGTCGCCATACGAGAAAAGGCGTCCCTGCAGCATCTTGTCGGGCGAGAAGCCGATGCCGGGCACGATGTTCGCCGGGTTGAACGCCGACTGCTCAACTTCGGCGAAGTAGTTTTCGGGGTTCTTGTTCAGCTCGAGTACGCCCACTTCGATCAGCGGGTAATCCTTGTGGAACCAGACCTTCGTAAGATCGAAGGGGTGGTAGGGGCATGTCGCCGCGGCCTTTTCGGGCATGATCTGGATGAACAGCTTCCAGCGCGGGAAGTCCCCCTTCTCGATGCTCTCATACAGGTCGTGCTGGTGGCTTTCGCGGCACTTGCCGACAAGCGTCTCGGCTTCCTGGTCGGTGAGGTTCTTGATGCCCTGCTGGCTGCGGAGATGGAACTTCACCCAGAATCGCTCGTTCTGCGCGTTGATCAGGCTGAACGTATGACTGCCGAAGCCGTGCATGTGCCGGTACGTCGCCGGAATGCCTCGGTCGCTCATGACGATGGTGATCTGGTGGAGCGCTTCGGGAAGCGACGTCCAGAAGTCCCAGTTGTTCTTCGCGCTTCGCAGGTTCGTGCGCGGGTCACGCTTGACGGCGTGGTTCAGATCGGGAAACTTCAGCGGATCGCGCAGGAAGAAGACTGGCGTGTTGTTCCCGACGAGGTCCCAGTTGCCTTCCTCGGTGTAGAACTTGATGGCGAAACCGCGAATATCGCGCTCGGCATCGGCCGCGCCGCGTTCTCCGGCGACGGTCGAGAAGCGCACGAACAGCTCCGTCTTCTTGCCGATTTCGGAGAATATCTTCGCCTTTGTATATTTTGTGATATCGTGCGTGACGGTGAAGCAGCCGTAGGCACCGGAGCCCTTGGCGTGCATGCGCCGTTCGGGGATGACTTCACGGTCGAAGTGGGCGAGCTTTTCCAGGAACCAGACATCCTGCAACAACTGCGGGCCTCGCGGCCCGGCGGTCAGGACATTCTGGTTGTCGGGCACAGGCGCCCCGGCGTTGGTGGTCAGTTTTTTCTTCTCGTCCATAGATTCTCCTCTTCCGTTTATGTCCTTCCGGCATCTCTCGACCGCTCCCGGTCTGCCGGATCGTTTCACCCGTTCAGCATATCATAATAATTCTGACATAGGAATAATTCTTATTTTTTGGCAAACCGGTCGTCAGCCAGGACGGCCACCCCGGGCAGGAGACGGTCGGCATACCAGCCGATCCGATCGGCATCGCGGACATCGAGCGATGGTATATATGGCTTGATATCCAACAGCGGGGTGCCGTCGAGCATGTCGACCCCGGCGATCTCGAGGATGTTCCCGCGGACGGCGACCAGACGGACGACCGAAAGGCCGATCGGGTTGGGCCGTTTCGGGGCACGGGTGGCAAAAATGCCGTGTTCGACGGTATCGAGATAGGGTTTCACCCGGAGGGCTCCGGCACCGATCCCGTGGAACGCATAGATCAGGTGGAGATGGCTGAAGCCTTCGATATCGAGAAGGCCGTCGGCATACTCGGGAAGGATCTCGATCGTGCCGGTTTCCTCTCCCGCCATGCTGGCCTGGATCGGCGTTCCCTCCTGGCTCGTGAACCGCGTGCGGATGATGCCGATCTGTTTCCATGCATATAGTTCTCGTTCCATCGTCGTCTCCCGTGTGATGGTGTACCTCCGGTGTGTTCGAATCCACCTGAATTCATCCGCAGATTGCACAGATGGCGCAGATCGCCATCTCCTTCATAATCCTATCTGTGTAATCTGCGACATCTGCGGATCGTAATCCCGGGACTCTCGCCAACATTCCTGGAGTGTGATATCGTGTTCATGCTCACTATTATGAGCATATGATAACATATCTGGAGAATGAACATGGTCAGGCCGCATTCGTGCAGAAAAATTTCCGGGAAGCCCGTCGCCAGCGTTTTCAAGCCGGCGGGCATTCCTGCGCGCGACCTGGATTTTCTGGTGCTGACCCTCGATGAGTTCGAGGCCCTGAAGCTGGCCGATCTCGAAGGGAAATACCAGGAGGAAGCCGCGCGGCTGATGCATGTTTCGCGGCCCACGTTCGGCCGCATCATCGAGTCAGCCCACCGCAAGATCGCCGAAGCCCTCGTCTTTGGCAAGGCTCTCCGGATCGAAGGCGGCCCCGTTGCCGTCACATCCGACACACCTTCATCACACCAAGGAGAATCCATGAACATCTGCATTCCGATCGTCGAAGACAAGGGCCTTCAAAGCCAGGTGAACGGCCATTTCGGCTCGGCACCGCTGTTTCTGATCGTCGATACCGAGAAGCTGTCGACCCGTGCCATCATCAACCAGAATGCCCAGCACACCCACGGCATGTGCCAGCCCCTCGCGTCACTGAGCAACGAAAAGCTCGACGCCGTCGTCGTCGGAGGAATCGGCATGGGAGCGCTCACCAAGCTGCGTGCCGCCGGCATCAAGGTGTATATGGGCCGTCAGGCGACGGTCGAGCAGGTCATTGCCGAGTTCAAGACCGGCAACCTGCGTGAAGTCACCCCGCAAACGGCCTGTGCCCACCATGGGGACGGCCATGGCCACGACCACGGGCACCCTCACGGCCACGGCGAAAAATAGCCCATCGCCCGCACGGCCATCGAGCCCGAATCCGGCGCAACCCGCACGAAGCCCCTCATCCGAGGGGCTTCGTCATTTCATGTACCACCGGAAGCGCATCAGCCTCCGTAGCGTCCCGTCCGGAGAAGCACGAGGGTGCAGGCTTCCAGCACCTTGACGCCTGCCAGGCGGAGCTTTTCCGCGAGGCCGGGATTTTCGGTGCCGGGGTTGAAGATCACCCGCCGGGCCCCGGCGGCGAGGATCGCATCCTCCATCGCAGGCTGCTTCGCGGGCGACACATACATCGTGATGGTATCTATTTTATCCTGAATTTTATCCAGCGACCGATACACCGGAACACCCTCGATCGTCTCGAGAGCCGGGTGCACCGGAAAGACGGCATGTCCCGCTTCCCTGAGCAGAACGAGAGCCTTGTAACTATAGCGTTCAGGATTGTCACTGGCACCGATGACGGCGGTATTCATGGCGTATCCTCCCGAATGGCATCGGTTCGGGCTGGCCCCGGGCGTGCCGGGCGATCGAGAGCCTCCCGGAGAAGCCGGGCCAGCCGGACCCCGGCGCGCATCAACTGGAGTTTGACGATCGGCCGGACGGCGGCAAGCCAGTCCGGCGTGATGACCGAACCCGGTTCGAAGGAGTAGCCCCAAACCTGGCCAAGCCGGTGCGACTCGTTCACCCAGTCGGCGAGGGTTCCGGCGGCAATCGCGGCGGTATCCGTCGCCCGAAGCTCCTGCTGAAGGATTCCGGCCAACCGCCGCTCATTCACCCCGAACGAATCGACGATCCGGAAGTCCCAGACATGATGGAGCTTCATTTCATCCCCATCGAGTCGCACCATTCGCGCGTTTCCGCCAGCATCCCCCCGGTTCGTGCAGTGCAGCGGCTGGTGCAGGTCACCGACGAGATGGACGAGGAACTTGAGGGCTTCCAGACGTTCTCCGTCGGGCTTTCCGGCATCACCCAGCAGCCGGGTCATCGTGTCCACCGCGTGGACGATATGCTTTCCTGCCGCACCGTCCCGCGCCTCGTCGTAACCGCCGGCTGTGAAGGGGATTTCGACGATGTGATAATGAGCCGTCTCGGGCCGATTCGGTCGCACATGATCGGCCCATCCGGCGACCGAGACGAGCGTCGCCTTGCGGGGATGGCGAGCGTCATCCCCGGGGCGGTCATCCCGTTCTCCTTCCAGGAGGCGCCGCGCCTCGTCGTAGGCGGCGGGCGCTTCCGCCCGCAGGATGTCGGCGGCCAGGAGGGCGATGACCCGGTGCCCCGGGCCGCTCCAGGCATGCATGACGGATGGGCACAGCGCCACCAGGCATGCCACGAGGAGACGGACGGTTTTCGTGAAGGGCATGTTACCGGGAAGCTCCGGAAGCCGATTCGGGGGCAGGGATCGCCACCGGCGCGGCCGGAGTCACGGGCACGGGGGCGGGCGGCTGGACGGCTTTCGGGTCGAGAGCCGGAGCCGTGACAGGGGCTTTTCCCGCATGCTGTTTCCGGTGCTTCATCTGGCGGTGCAGTTTGAGTCCGCCCGTGATGATGACGGCGAGGACGAGGAGCCAGATGATACGGCGGGGCCAGGGATTCTCGGCATCCGCGAAGGGGTCGTCGAGGGTCCGGCGGGCCCCGTCGGGGAGCTGGGCGATCTTCGTCAGCGAGCCGCCGAAGGCAATGCTCATCATGAGGCGGGAGTTGATCGCCCACCCGTTCGCATCGAGGATCGGGCCGACATTGCGGTTCCGGAGCCGGATGGCAGCCATGACCATCGAAGGGCCCGAGATGAGGAGCAGCAGACCGAGCAAGGCGACCGGCATCTGCCACCAGGCGAGGGCAAGAAAGCCCGTCACGACGCTGGCGATCGCGGTGCCGATCGCGCCGATCGCAAGTCCTATAGCAGCGAATATACCGGCGAATTTGCCCACATCGAACGGCTGCGGGGGCGCGGCGGGCGGGGTTCCCGCCGGTGCTGCCGCGGCAGCCTGAGCCTTATCGGCGGCCCCGGCGATTCCACCGGCGAGTTTTTCCTGCATCGCTTTGTCACCCGCGCCGGCGAACTTCTCGACCTGTTCCGTGATCATCCGGCCGAGTCGCCGGTAGGGAGTCCAGAACGCCTCGCCGATGCTGATGGGATTCTCGACGAGCTTGACCACGACGGCATCCCAATCGCGGCCCCGCCGGTCGACGAAGATCCCGTGACGGCCGACCGCGAGACGCTCGGCATCCCCGGCAGTGAATCCGGCGACGATCGTCATCTTTTCGTTGCTTCCCGAGCGCACGCAGTCACAGTAGACGAGATAGGTCTGGCTCAGCGCAGCCATGGCGGCATGTTTGGCCGCGTCCTCGACGCGAAGGCACAGCTCACAGCTCCGGCCGTCCAGGAACAGGGTTCCATTCTGGAAAATGGCACCGCGCTTCCGATCGTAGAAGTCGCGAAACGAGACCATGTTATTCATTATTGTATAGAGATCACGATGCAATCGCACCAGCCGTTCGACGGCATCGATCGCTGCGGCTTCGGGTTCGAGAGCCTTGTCCTGGGCGATCAGCTCGCGGATCGCGCGCTCCTGACCACCCGCAAGCAGCGCTCGGATACGGGCAAGGCCGAGGGATTCGACCTCGGCGCCGGCTTTCCCGGCACGCCAGGTCTCGTGGGCGGTGAAGGTCGCCACGATTTTTTCCCATTCGGCGGCGGTGAGAGCCGTCTTTTCCCCGAGTCGGGGCAGGACGACGAGCCGGTTGAACGTGTCGATCGCCTTGATCCAGGCGGGATTGACGGCATCATTCAGCGGAAGCGCCCAGCCCGCCTCGATCCGCGCCAGCGGCAGCTCGGCCAGCTCCGGGCTTCCCGCGGAGAGGAGCCGGACGGCCATCTGTTCGTAATCTTTTTCGGACCGGTTGAGGGGCCCCGTCGAGCGGGCATCGAACGCCGCCAGCCGGCAGCGGGTGAAAAAGTCGTCGATCTTGGCCCGGACCGAGGTAAAGGCTGCATACGCCTCGACCGTCCCCTCGCGGTACGGCAGGATCGCCGGATCCGCCTCTCCGGCCCGCCACCAGGCATCATAGGCGCGGCAGGCCCCGAAAAACGCATCCAGCATCGCGCCGTCGACGCCCATCGTGCCGTCCCGGCCCGCAACACCGCCGCAACAGGCGACGATCTCGGTGATCGCCTTGCGCAGCGGCTCGTCGCCGGCCGAAGCCGGGGGAACGACACCGTCCCCGTTGAACCGGGTGACCGCAAACTTTTTCGAGGCATCGGCCACGTCGGCCACGGCGATCACCTCGGCATCCGGTTTTCCCAGCTCGGCAAGGATCCGGCGGGCCGAGGCGGTCAGCCTCTTCCCCTCCTCATCGGCATCGTTGATTCCAGCCAGGGCGAGTGTTTCAGACCGTTTCAGCAGCTCATCGGGATTCTTCAGCCGGTCGCAGACCCATTCGACGGCGGCAAGCAGTTCAGGCACGCGCACCCGTCCATCTTTGTCGGTATCGATCAGGCCGAGGGTCGCGGCATCCAGCTCGAGACCCTGCACGGGACAGCTCAGGGCCATCCACAGTTTGGGATCGAGTTCCTTCAGCGCCTTCAGATCGGCTCCGGAGTCGAGACTCACCTGGTCAACACCACCCGAACGGAAAAACCGCCAGGCATGTTTTTCGGAAGAAAGGGTCCGGGGTTCCGTGACGTTCATCGATCCCACCTCGAAATCATTTTTGGCGTCTGGCCATTGTTGTCATCATATCATGACTGGATCCCGGCGGTTGAAGGCCGGGCGGCACGCACCGACAAGACAAAGGCAAGCGAGGAGATGCAGCAGAGCAGGCCCGCCCCACACAGGGCCGGGGAGACGCCGGCATGCTGGGCGATGAACCCCTGCACGAGGCTTCCCAACGGCGACATGCCCATGAATGCCATCATATACAAACTCATGATCCGGCTTCGTTTGTCGTCGTCCGTCAACATCTGCAGATGTGTGTTGGCAGCCGCCCAGCCGCTCGTCATCCAGTAGCCGGCGATCGCGAGCAGGAGCATCGACGCCCACAGTTGCGAGGTCCAGGCGAACAGCATGAGGATGAGGCCGAAACAGGTGAACGAGGTCGAGGCAAGCCTTTCGAGCCCTTCGGTGGTTCGGCGCACCGCCAGATGCAGCGCTCCGGCCAGGGCGCCGAAGCCGACCGCGCCGAGCAGGAAGCCGAGCGTCTCGGCACCGCCTCCGAGCACCTCCTTCGCCACAACGGGAAGCAGCACGGCAAACGGCATGCCGATGAAGCTGAATACCGAGATCAGCAGCAGGATCGAGCGAATCCCCCGATGCTTCCAGGCATACGCGAATCCCGCGCGCAGTTCGCTCCAGAACGGTTTTCGCTCGTGTCTGAGCGCGCTTCTCGGAAGGGTCAGCCGCGGCAGCATCCAGACGATCGGCACGAACGACAGGGCATTGAGAACGAAGCAGATCCCCTCCCCCCAGGCCGCGACAGCCATTCCGGCAAGGGAGGGACCGATCAGGCGGGCCGCATTGAAGGCGGAGGAGTTGAGAGCGATCGCGTTTCCCAGGTGCTCGCGCCTCTCGACGAGCTGCGGCACCAGCGCGTGCCGGCCGGGCATGTCGAAGGCATTGATAGCCCCGAGCACGCCGCAGAGCAGGAACAGCAGCGGCAGGTTGACCAGCCCCGCGAGGGTCAGGCCTGCGAGCACCGTCGCCTGGACGAGGGCGGCGACCTGGGTGATCCAGATGCTCCGGCGCAATTCCCGGCCGTCGAGGATGACGCCGGCCACCGGCATCAGAAGAAACGCCGAGAACTGGCTGACGAAGTCGGCCGCGCCCAGCATCACCGCGGACGACGTGAGGCGGTACACGAGCCAACTTGTCGCGAGCCGCTGCATCCAGGTTCCGACCAGCGACAAGCCGTTCGTTATAAAGTACGCACGATAGTTCGACGAGCCCAGGGCGGGGAACAGCCTCCCCTCTCCCGGTGTCGCCGCCGTGCCTGTCCCGTGCGTTTCGTTCGGCTGCATGCGTTGCGCAAGATACCCCCGTTCCCGTCGTGAGCGCAAACCCGTTCCTTTCCCCCCATCGTCGAAAAAAAGTTGACGTCCGTCGTTGTCCGCGGATGTCTGCCAACGTGCGAAACGATTCCGGCATGTCCCGCCCCGTACCTGATCATCCGGAATTGAACCCTTCGGAAAACCGCATTTCGGGCCGAAAAGGTTCATGGTTTTGTTTGCCTCCTTATACTTTCGGGCCGGATCTCACAAGATCCGGTCTTTTTTTTTCCCGCCGGCCCCGGGTTGTCATATAATTCCAGAAGACTCTGTCAGGATATGAAGCCAGTGACGCTGATCCCCAGGAAGCCCGCCCTTCCGTGCCAGGCGCACGGTCGGGTGACGCTCCTCATCATCACGCTTCTGACAATCCTGCTTGGGACGGCCACCGGTTTTGCCGCACCAGCCGGCACCGCGACCGGGTCCGAAGAGATCGAGAAGATCGTGGTCGGAATCGACCGGGCGTATCCGCCCTACGAATACACGGCTCCTGACGGTCGCCCGACCGGGTTCACCGTCGAACTCGCGCGGCTCATTGCCGAAGCCCTTGGGGTCCAGATCGAGTTTCGACACGGCCCCTGGAGCGAGATCATCCCCGACCTCCAGAAAGGCCGGGTCGACCTGGCGGCCTTCTGTTTTTCGGTGAACCGCACCGACCATTTCTGTTTTTCCGAACCGCTCGCCCCCTCCGTCTACACCTATTTCCGACGGTCCGATGCCGAACCCGTCCGCCGCGAAAGCGACCTGATCGGCCGCCACGTCGTCCTGCAGCGGGGCGACATGATGGACGATTATCTGTCCGAATCGTCGTTCGGGCGGCGGATCACCCGCCTCGATGACATGCGGCGCATCCTGCGCCTCGTCAGCGAGGGAAAGGCCGATTACGCTCTCGTGGAGCGGCGCATCGGCCGGGAGCTGGTGCGCGAGATGAAACTGGCCGCACTCACCGACGCCGGCAGCATGCATTACGTCAAGGATCTCTGCTTCGGCAGCGGCCTCGCGAGATGCGACCTCATTGCCCGCGTGAACCAGGCGATCCGGGTGCTGAAAACGGATGGTCGCTACCAGGCGCTCTGGAAAAAATGGTTCGGGGGCGATCCGATCGAGCAGCTGCTGCCGGAACAGCAGGCCCAGCCCTGGGGAATCCTCGTCCTGTTCGGTGGTTTTCTCCTGCTCGTTTTCGTCACGATCGTCACGATGGTGTACCAGCGGGCGGGCGAAACGGAAGCCGAGCTCCGCAGCCGCATCACCGAACTTGCGCAGACCCGTTCCGATGCTGTCGCCGGCCGGACGCGGCTGCGGGCCATCCTCGCGAACACCCCGACCGCCATCATGCTGATCGATGCGAGCGGTCGCATCATCGAATCGAACGAACGGTTCCAGGGCCTGTTCGGCTACTCCGCAGAAGACGCACAACGGCTCGATCTCCGGAGCCTCACCACCCAGGACCAGGCGGCAGAGCAGCTCGACCGGCTCATCAAAGCCACGGGCCGCCCAGAACAACTGCATGTGACGGGACAGTTCCGGTGCCGCGACGGCACCACCTTCTGGGGGGATCTGCGCGTCCAGCCGCTCCTCCAGACCGAAGGGATCCCCGGCGGCTTCGTCGTCGTCATCCGGGACGTGCGCGAAAGCAAGGAAGTGGAGGCGATCCTCCGGGAGAATGAGACCCGGTACCGCAAACTCGCGGAAAGCGCCCCTGACCTGATCTACCGGTTAGACCTCCCCTCGGGCCGCTATGAATACGTGAACCCGGCGGCATTCCGGATCACCGGCTGCACGCCGGACGAGTTCCTCGCGACGCCCCTGCTCCTCCAGCGACTGATTCCCGAAGATCGCCAGGAAGCCTACCAGAGCCACATCGAGCGTCTCCAGAAGGGAATGGCCGAGCCGTTCATCGAGTTTCCGATCCTGCACCGCGAGGGCGCGATCCGCTGGCTCCAGGACCGGGCCATCCCGATCATCGACGAGACGGGCCGGATCACCGGCGCCGAAGGAATCATCCGCGACATCACCATGGCGCGGCGCGTGGCCGAAGAACTGCAGCGGTCGGAAGCGAACCTGCGCGCGATGTTCCACAGCACGAAGGATGGGTATGTCCTCGTCGACCGGTTCGGGACCCTGGTGGCCTGCAATCCTCCCGGCGCCGCCTGGCTCGCGACGTTGGGAAGAACCGCGGGCAGCGCAACGAGCAGTCTGCGCATGAATCCCCCGCCCGCCTGCTGGCCCCAGATCGTCGCCGACCTGGACGTCGCCCTCGAAGGCACGCATCTGAAGCGGAAGCTTCAGGTCCCCCGTTCCAGCGGCGGGCAGGATGCGCTCGAGATCAACCTCTGGCCGGTCCCCGAGCCCGGCCACGGCTTCCATGGCGTCTGTCTGCACATGGTGGACGTGACGGAGCGGGAGCGCATCGCCGCCGAACGCCGGGTTCTCGACGAGAAGGTGCGCAAAACCCAGAAATACGAGAGCCTCGGCATCCTCGCCGGAGGCATCGCCCACGATTTCAACAACCTGCTCACCGGTATTCTGGGGGCCGCCGACCTCGCGAGGCGGCAGACCGAGCCCGAAAGCATGCTCGAGGGCTTCCTCGACCGCATCATCTCGACGGCCAGGCGGGCTTCCGAACTGACGCAACAGATGCTCGCCTACTCGGGAAAAGGCTCCCTGGTTCTCCAGTCGTTCGATCTCGCCGGCATGATCCGTGACATGGGAAATCTGCTCGAGGCCTCGATTCCCAAAAAATGCCGGCTGCAGTTCGAGTTTTCCCCCGACCTCCCGCCGGTCATGGCGGATCTCGCCCAGATGCGCCAGGTGCTGCTGAACCTCGTGGTGAACGCCGCCGAGGCGATCGGGGAGCGGGCCGGCACGATCACGGTTCGGACGGGCTCGGCGGCCTGCACGGCCGAAACCTTCGCCGAGATCGGCCATGGCCAGGCGCCCGAGCCGGGGACGTATGTCTCCGTCGACGTGATCGACGACGGCATGGGCATGGACGCCGCCACCCAGGCGCATATCTTCGAGCCGTTCTTCTCGACCAAGTTCACGGGCCGGGGCCTCGGCCTGGCCGCGGTTCTGGGCATCGTTCAGTCGCTGCGCGGGGCGATCCGGGTCGAGTCCCAGCAGGGAAAGGGCAGCCGCTTCACGGTGCTGCTGCCAGCGTCGCTTCCGGAGCAACAGCCCCCCGTCGAGGCCCGCCCCTCACGAGCGGCCGACATGGGCAGCGGAACGATCCTCGTCGTGGATGACGAGGAGTTCATCCGGATTCTCGCCACGGAAGTGCTGACCCTCGGTGGTTACACGGTCGAGACGGCCGCCGATGGGGCCGAAGCGCTCGAGATGCTGGGAAAAAACCCCGAGAAGTACACCGCCGTCCTGCTCGATCTGACAATGCCCGGCATGGACGGCACCGAAGCCTTCGCCGGGATCCGCCGCATCGCTCCGGCGCTGCCGATCATCATTTCGAGCGGCTACAGCGAATCGAACACCTCGAGCGAGGCCCTGGCCGGTCGCGCCGGCTTCCTGCAGAAGCCGTATGCCGGCGACGAACTGCTCGACTGCGTCAACGGGGTCATCGGCCGGTTCACCGGCACCTGAGCGGCACCGGCTCAGCAGTGCTCCCGGAACGTCCGGAAGGAAATGGCCGGCCAGTCGTCGACGATCTTGCCCAGCCGCCAGACATCGGCCGCGAGGTAGGTCAGATGGCCCTCAGAATCGTGGGCCATGCGTGAGCGGTGCTTGCGCTCGAACTCCTCGAGCACGTTCTTGTCGTCACAGACGAGCCAGCGCGCCGTCGCGTAATCGACGGGGTCATACACCGCATCGACGCCGTACTCGTCGCGAAGCCTTGCCATGGTCACGTCGAACTGGAGGGCGCCGACGGCGCCAAGAATATATTCACTACTATTCATAACGGGCCGGAACACCTGGACCGCCCCCTCCTCGGAAAGCTGGAGCAGCCCCTTCTGGAGCTGCTTCGCCCGGAGGGGGTTTTTCAGCCGCACCTGCTTGAACAGCTCGGGGGCGAAGTTGGGGATTCCCGTGAACTTGAGCGGCTCCTTTTCGGAGAACGTGTCGCCGATCTTGATGGTGCCGTGGTTGTGGATGCCGATGATGTCGCCGGGCCAGGCTTCCTCGACGTTGGTGCGGTCCTGGGCCATGAAGATCGTGGCATCCTTGATCACGATCTCCTTGCCGAGCCGGTGGTGCATCACTTTCATGCCGCGGGTGAACCGGCCGGAACAGATGCGCAGGAAGGCGATGCGGTCGCGGTGCGACGGATCCATGTTGGCCTGGATCTTGAAAACGAAGCCGGAAAACGCCTGTTCGGCGGGCTCGACGATGCGGGAAACGGCGGCGCGGGGCTGGGGGGCCGGCGAGAGTTCGACGACCGCGTCGAGGAGTTCCCGGACACCGAAATTGTTCAGGGCGCTGCCGAAGAAGACCGGGGTCTGGTTTCCCCTTCTATAGTGCTCGAAATCGAACGGGTTCGCGGCGCCTTCGAGCAGCTCGATGTCGGTGCGCAGATCGGCCGCCTGGTCACCCAGCAGCTCGTCGAGTTTGGGATCGTCGATATTCTCGATCAGAACCGTGTCCTGGGGCCGCGTCTCGGAGCCGGCCCGGAACAGCTGGATCTGCTTGCGGTACAGATTGTAGACGCCCCGGAAGGATTTCCCCATGCCGATCGGCCAGGAAAGCGGGGTGCACTCGATCTGGAGGGTGTCTTCGATGTCCTGGAGGAGATCGAGCGGCGAGCGGCCTTCGCGGTCGAGCTTGTTGATGAAGGTGATGATGGGGGTGTTGCGCATCCGGCAGACTTCCATCAGTTTCTTCGTCTGCGTCTCGACGCCTTTCGCGCTGTCGATGACCATCAGGGCGCTGTCGACGGCCGTGAGCACCCGGAACGTGTCTTCCGAGAAGTCCTGGTGGCCGGGTGTGTCGAGCAGGTTGATCTCGAAATCCCGGTAATGGAACTTCATGACCGAGGTCGTGACCGAGATGCCGCGCTCGCGCTCGATCGCCATCCAGTCCGAGGTCGCGAATTTCGCGGCTTTGCGTGACTTGACGGCGCCCGCCATCTGGATCGCGCCGCCGAACAGCAGCAGCTTCTCCGTCAGGGTGGTTTTTCCGGCATCCGGATGGCTGATGATGCCGAAGGTGCGACGTCTCTCGATTTCGTTCAGATGATTCTCGCTCATGGTGGTCCCGCCTTTGTGCTGCAATACAGGGTTTGAATCCTCCATATTACCACCTTTCGAACTCCCCCGCAATGCCGTTCCGGAGCCCGTGTGCGAACGGCGGTCGAACACCGGAACGGTTTCGGGTATACTGGTCCGCGAACGGCTGCGAGAAGGGAGTTCCACGATGTCGATCCGGCGCTGGACCCAGCGAACCTGTGCTGCCTGTGCCTTCTGGCTCATCATGGCAGGCGGCGCCGTGCTCGTGCTGCTCCTCGTGGTTTCGCGGCTCGCCCTCGATGCCGCCGTCTCGGCGACGCAGGGTTTCTTCTCCTTTTTCTGGGCAGCGGTCACGGCGCTGATCCAGGGCCTCGCGACCCTTTCGGCCGCCGCGGCCTGGGGCCTCGGCCTGACCGCGCTCGTTCTCGCGGGCTGGCTCTGGATCCGCCACCGCCGGGAACACCTGTGGCGCCGCCTCGAAACCGTCCGGGACGAGTATGAGCCGCTCCTGGCCCTGCTGAAGCGGAAGGGCATGACCACCTACCGCAAGCGCCTCGAGGCGATGCGCGAACGGCTGTTCCTCGAACGCGATCGGGCCGAGGAGCTCGAGGAGCTGCTCGAGGGCGAGCTGCCCCGCATCGAGGAGCGATTCCGCGAGCTGTCCAGACAGTATCACCGGCCCGGCCCCGAGGCCGCAAAACGCGAGATCTGGAGCCTGATGGAGTCGCTGACGGCCAACAGTTCCGCCCTGCGCGGCCGCCGCGCAACCATCGACCGGTTCGAGGCGGGCAAGATCCAGATCGCCACGAAGCTCAACTGCCTGCGCCTGAAACTCTCGGGAATCGAACAGAACGAAAGCGAGCTGGGAAGCCTGCTTCGCACGATCGACGATATCTCGTTCGTTGCCGATGCCGTCGACCGGCCCCGGGACGCGGCGAGCGAGCCGCTGGTTCCGCCGCCCGTCTACCGCCCGATCACCCCGGCCCGGCCAGAAGAGCCGGTCGAGCCGCCGGAAAGCCGTGAGCCGCCGCGCAGACCGGAGCAGCCCCCGACGGCCTGAGGCCCGTTCCCCAAGCCGCGGCATCTCCCCTTCGAAGAAGAGCCCCGCCCGGGTCAGGCCCGGACGGGGCTCGTTGAGGCCTGGAAGATTCAGCCGTCGCGATTGATCGCCTCGGTCAGCTCTTTCAGCACAGCCTCGGCCCGGTCATTGTCGACCTGGCAGGTGCCGGCGGCGTGATGGCCGCCACCGCCGTATTTCAGCATCAGTTCGCCGATATTGGTCTTCGAGGAGCGGTTGACGATCGATTTTCCCGTCGCGAGAACGGTGTTCTGCTGCTTGAGCCCCCAAAGAACATGAATAGATATATTACAGTTGGGATACAACGCGTAGATCATGAACCGGTTGCCGGCCCAGATCGTCTCTTCCTTGCGCAGGTCGAGGATGACGAGGTTCTTGTGCACCGTCGAGCAGCGGCGGAGCTGTTCCTTGAACTTCTCCTCGTGCTCGAAGTAGATGTCGACCCGCTCCTTCACGTCGGGCAGGGCCAGGATGCGTTCGATCGTCATATCCCGGCAGCAGTCGATCAGGTCCATCATCAGCTGGTAGTTGGAAATGCGGAAGTTGCGGAAGCGGCCCAGACCGGTCCGCGGGTCCATCAGGTAGTTGAGCAGCGGCCAGCCCGACGGATGCAGGATCTCGTCGATGCTGAACCGGGCGGCATCGGCCTTGTCGACCGCCTCCATCATCTCCTCCGAGACTTTCGGGAACCGCTTCTTCGCGCCGTAGTAGTTGTAGACGACGCGGGCGGCCGACATCGCGTCGGGGTCGATGATGTGGTTGGGCTGAAGCATCGCGTTGCGCAGCGTTTCGCTGAGATGGTGATCGAACACGAGATGCGCCCCCTGCACATACGGCAGATTCGTCGTGATATCGTTCGGGGTGATCTCGACCTTGCCGTCCTGCATGTCCTTCGGGTGGACGAACTTGATGTCGTTGATCAGCCCGAGCTCCTTGAACAGCACGGCGCAGACGAGACCGTCGAAGTCGCTGCGGGTCACGAGACGGAACTTGCCCTCGGGGGTCGGGGCCATGGCGGCGGTATCGGTCATATCCTCACTCCTCCGTATCCGGCGAATGTATGGCTCCACTCTATCATGCGCGTAGTCGTGCCGCCACCGGCGGTTTGCGGTATCATGTCCGGTGATGACAGATCCCGTCCGTCCCACCGCCTCCGGCCGCGCCTTCTCCGTGGCTGTCGGCGCCCGCCATGGCGGACTCGGCGCAACGGCGCTGGCCGTCGATCTTGCCCTGCTGCTTGCCGACCGGGGGATTGCGGCGCTGCTCGTCGATGCCGATCCGCTGATGCCGGCTGCCGCGGCCCGGCTCGAAACGGCCTGGGGTGAGGAAATCGGCGTTGCGGCCCTTTCCCCCACGGTCAACCACGAGCTCTGCCAGCGGTGTGGGGCCTGCTCCGACTTCTGCGCGTTCGATGCCCTCGAGCTCCGGGAGGCTGGCATCCGATTCTTCCCCGACAGGTGCATCGGCTGCGGGGGGTGCCGGCGGATCTGCCCATCCCGCGCGATCACCGAGACCCAGCGGCTTCTGGGAACGGCGCGGCGCGGCATCGTGGATTCCCGCCTCTCGGTGCTCGAAGCCCGGCTTGCCGAGGACGCCCTCGGCTGGTCCGCCCCGATGACCGCCTGGCTGCGCCAGTCGGCCCGCCCCGCCCCGTTCCAGATGATCCGTGCCGTTCCCGGCATCGGCCGGACGGCTCGCGAAGCCTGGCGGGGAGTCGATCGCCTCGTCTTCCTCGATGATGCCGCCACGGACGTCCCCGTCCCGGGCCTGGAAACCGACCGGATCATCCGGATCCCGTCGCGTGCCGCTCCCCGGACAGAGCCCGGAGCCGGCATGATCCGGTTCGACGGGTCGGCCGAAACGGCCCGGGCCATCCTCCGGTCCGGGCGCCTGGCGTCGTCCGGCGGCTCCGTGGCGGATGGCGTCCACCGGCTTGCCGGGAGCCTTGCGGAGCTCGCCGGAGGGGCTCATGGGTGAAGCCGGGCATGGGATGAATCCGCAGACGATCCTCGTGGCGGGCGTCAGACCCGGCACCGGGGCAACCACCCTGGCGGCCCTTCTCTGGTCGCGCATCCGTTCCCGTGCCGCCTCGCTCGTTCTGCTTCGTCCCGAAGGGCTCCCCGACGCGTTCCGCGCGGCGCTCGAACTTGGCACCCCGGAACGGCAGCCTCTCGAAGGTCGCGACCAGGCTCGGATCACCGAAGCCTGCTTCGGCTGCGGAAGCTGCGCGCTTCTCTGCCGGTTCGGCGCGATCAGGCGCACGTCGGCCCGGCCGGGCGCGTTCGCCGCTCACGTGACGGAAAACGCGCCGACAGCATGGACCATCGATCCGCTTTCCTGCACCGGCTGCGGTGTCTGCGCGCGTTTCTGCCCCTCCGGGGCGATCGTCCTGCGTCAACCCGTCATCGGCTCGCTCGAGATCATCCCCGGCACCTCGCGGAACGCCACGGCCGTTGCGGCGGCCCTCGAGCCCGGCCGCGAACACGACCTGAAAACCGCCCTGCGGCTGATCCGCGAAGGCCGCAGCCTGGCCTCGGCAGAACCGGGTTCGCCGGTCTTCGTCACGGGAGTTTCTGCCGCCGCTCCGATCTTCCCCGATCTCTGCGCCGCGAGCAGTCGACTTGTTCTCGTGACCGCTCCGGGCCCCGGAGCCGCCCGGCATCTCGAAACGGCGCTCGTCCGCGCGCATGGGAGAACCGAAACGATCCGGGTCGCCATTTCCTTCATGGAACAGGACCCCGAAGCCGCCACGCACATCGAAACCGTTTGTCAGACGCGAGGCATCGATTTTCTGCGCGGGCTTCCGTATACGGAGTCTCTCCACGAGCGGCTGCGTGACGGTCGCCCTCTCGATGCCCTCCCCGCAGAGGATCCGGTCAGGACCGCCGCAGATACGATCCTTTCGTTTCTATAATCACTCGAATCCCATCATCCTTCCGATCTGGGCCCAGCCGACGATCATCGACTCCTGGACCAGGAAGGAAGCTCCGAGAAGAATCGCGACCAGCAGCACGTAGCGGGTGTCGCGCATCTCGAGAATGCGGACGAACAGGATCGAACAGAGCGCGGAGCTGAAGAACACGAGGAGCAGGGCGAGAACGAAGTCGGCATAGGGACCGAAGGCATTCTCGCAGAAGGGGATGTTTGCCCAGACATGCCGGAGAAGAGGCCAGGACCGGTAGACATTGACCATGCCCGGAGTTGCCACGAACAATCCCCAACTGAGCCTGTTGAGAAGGTGCTCCTTCTGGAGGAGAAAGGCATCTTGAACAAGCGTGGTCAGGGGCTGGGACTGGAGATAGGCCTCGTATTTGTCGTAATCCGACAGGTCGGGGCGGGGGCCGTCGACGGCCCGCTCCATATCGAGGTTGCGGCCGTGGCGATCCCGCTCCGGATGCGGAGGGTGGCCGACTCGGGCCGCATGGGCCGATTCGAGTCCGACGGTCTCGATCGCCCCCCCCGCTGTAGGGGAGCTTTTCGCCGTTGTGCTCCGCAGCCGAGGGGTCCGCCGGCGTTCCGGGTGGTCTGGAAGCAGCCGGATCTTCGCCAGGCATCAGCCGAACGACCTTTCGCGGCTCATCATCGTGCGCAGCCACGGGATCCTCCTCATTTCCGGCAGTCCGGCCTTCGGCCAAACGAACTGGGACGCATTCCATGCCGAGGCATCCGGATGATTCGAGTATACTCGTTCCCAGACTCGTTTACAATCCGTTCACCGCTGAGGTGGAACACGAGACGCTTCAGATGACAGCTTCATCGTAATACCGGAAGAAATAATATCACTCGGAAGGGTATCGACCACAGCCCGACCGGCCGCGATCCAGTCCCGGGTACCGCCCGGATAATCGATCAGATTGAGGTATCCTTCGGCGCTGAGGCGCGGCTTCAGGAGCCGGCGGCAGCCGCAGGCACACCCGTCATACAGCACGACCATCGCCTGTTTCGACGGCAGCCTGGCCAGGATGGCCGACGCGTCGCCGTCGATATCCGCGACGAGGGCCCCCGGAATCCGCGGTCCGGCCAGACAGGCGGAGTTCCGGCAGTCGACGAGAAACAGCGGCGCGCCGGCCGTCATCAGGGCGACAAGGGTGGACGCGCTGATCGCCGGCTCACTCGCCACGTAGGAAGGGTGGAGGAACGAGTCGGTCGCGATCGTCATGGTCGTGGTGCAAACGCCCTCGCACCCGTCGGCACAGGCCGAAACCGCCGGAGGAATCAGGCACGCGATGACGGCGATCACCGCCACGAGCAGCCGCCGGCCCATCAGATCGTCCTCAGGGCGTCGGCGGGCCGGGAGCGGCGCAGCAAGAGTGCCGCGACAAAGCCAATCAGGCCGCTTCCGACGAGAGCGAAGACGATGCCGCGCAGAACCAGGCAGCTTCCATCCAGGAGGGGCACCGGAAGCCCGACCGTTCCGAGCACCCGCACACCGACCGCCAGGGCGAGGCCGACCCCGAGAGCCGCGCCGGCCAGGGCACCAAAAAATGCCGGGATCATCGTTTCCCAGACGAGCTGGGCCCCGAGCACTCTCCCCGACCAGCCCACCGCGCGCAGGATGCCGAACTCCCGACGCCGCTCCACCAGAGCCCCGAACTGGGTCTTGAGGCCGAACGCGACGGCCGCGAGGTAGAGCAGCCCCGAGACGATCCCGGCGGCGCGCTCGTTGAGCCCGACCACCTTCGCCGCAGGCCGGAAACAGTTGTAGCTCGTGATCACTCCGCCAGTGAGACGCTTGACGGCCTCCATCGCCTCTTCCTGTCGGCGTGCCGAATCGACCTCGACGAGGAAGAGCCCCGTCCGTCCGCCGAGAGGCTCGGACAGACGGGAAGCCAGCACGCCCTCGGCATCGGTCCAGGTGAGATACACATCCGCCCGCGACGGCCGGATGCCGGTGTTGACGATTCCCGTCACAGGGAAGGTGCGTTCCCCGATCGTGATGCGGTCCCCGACCCGGTATTCCTGCACCGAAGCATACCCGTCATCCAGCATGGCACCCGGGCCTTCCGGCCCGGTCGCTTCGCCGAGGAACACGCCCGCTATCACGTCCGACGGTGCGCAGCAGGTGCGGGAAACCGCCATCGGCCGGCTCAGATCGATGCCGCCGAGGGTGAACAGATGCGGGCCGCGCGGGCTCTTCATGCGGAACTGAAGAACCGGAACGACCTCCGCAACGCCCGGACAACGGCGAAGCTCGTCGGCCAGGCCCTGCGGCAGAAGGCAGGTCAGAACCGTGCCGACGACGAATCCTTCATCCGCATGCGTGATGCGCGGCAGGGTTGCCGGAGGAGTCGCAACGCCCCTCACGGGCAGCGGCGAAAAGGCGACGAAATACCCGCCGACCCGTCGGAGCACCGCTTCCTCGGCCGCGTGCTCGGCCCGGAACAGCAGCGAGAAGCCGACGAACGAGGCGACGGCGAGCAGGAACCCCAGACCCACCGCGATGGCTCGCCCCGGCCGGCGGCGCTGTTCCCGCCAGGCGATCCGCATCGGCTCGAGCGCCTTCATCCGGCGGGTTCCAGGATGCCGTCACGCAGCCGGAGAACGCGGTCTCCGGTGGCAACGGGATACGTGCCGTGAGTCACGACGAGCAGGGCGGCGCCGCGATCGGCCACGGCCGCTTTCAGATGCGCGATGATCTCGGCACCCGTCTCGGGATCGACATCCCCGGTCGGCTCGTCGGCGAGAATCAGCTTCGGCTCGTTGACAAGGGTGCGAGCCACGGCGACACGCTGCTGCTGCCCCACGCTCAATTCGGCAGGCAGATTCTCGATTCTGTCGCCGATCCCCAGCCGTTCGAGCCATCGGATCGCGCGTTCCCGGCGTTCGGCCGGCCCGAGCTCCCCATGCATCAGAGCCGCTTCGACGTTCTCGACAGCGCTCCAGGAGGGCAGCAGATTGAAGTTCTGGAAAATGATCCCGACGGTTTCGCGACGGAGCTCAGCCAGCCGGTCCTGGGAAACGGCCGCCGTGTCGGTGCCGCAGACGTCGATGCGGCCGGCATCGGGAATGTCGAGGCCACCGAGCAGGGAGAGCAGCGTGGATTTGCCGGTGCCGCTGCGGCCCGTGATGACGAGGGTCTCCCCGGCATCGAGCCGCAGCGAAACGTCCCGCAGCACCGGAATCTCCCGCCCGGACCGCCAGAAACTCTTTCGGATGCTCACCGCATCGAGCATTGCGGTTCGTTCGGTCATGTCGATCATCCTTTCAATACTGCCGCAGTTGTCGGGCAGGCAGCTCGCGCACGGCACTCCGGCCAGCCGCGGCACCGGCCGCGATGCCGCCCACCACGGCCAGGAGCGCCCCGGTCATCGCCAGGAGGGGGAGCATCAGCGGATCCAGGCGGGCGGGCACGCCGGTCCAGTATTCCAGCGAGACGAACGGCAGAACGACGGCCGCGACGGCAGCCCCAACCACCCCGCCGACCGCGCCCGGCAGGAGCGCCTCGAGGGTCATCAGCCGGTGGATCGATCGGCGCGACCAGCCGATCGCCCGCAGGATTCCCAGCTCCCGGCGGCGTTCGCGGATCGCCGCAAGCTGGGTTTTCAGCCCGAACGCGGCTGCCAGAAGCGCAAGCAGAACAGCCGCCGCGTAGATCACGCCCCGGCTCAGCCCGAGAACCTCGGCCGCCGGCTCGTAACAGGCGAACGACGAGATGAGGCCCGTCTGGACGATCTGCCGCATCCGGGCCATCGCGGCATCCTGGACCTCGGCCTGCGCCACCTCGACCAGGAGCACGTTCATCTCCTGGAACAGCGGCGAGCGGAGCCGGCGACTGATCACCTTTTCGGCATCCGAAAACGTCAGCAGTACGTCGGCTTTCGCCGGCCTCACGCCGGGCGCGACGACGCCGATCACGATGAACGGCCAGCCCGAAATCGTCACCGCCGATCCGAGCCGCAGCCCTCGAGCCGCAGCATACCCCTGCTCGACCAGGGCAAGGCCGGTGTCATTCGGGTGAAGAAAAGCACCTTCTATTATATCGCTTGGACTACAAACAGCGGGCGGCACCGCAACCGTATCCGCCGGATCGAATCCGCCGACGGTGAAGCGGTGGCCGTCCTGCGGATCGCGGCACCGGAACATCAGATACGGGGAAACACCCCGGAACAGGCCGGGTTCGCGGCGCGCCTGCTCGAGAATCCCGAACGGAAGCAGCTTCGTCTCGACCTGCTGCGCGACGAACGCCTCGTTGGCGAGATCGAGCGGCTTTTTGTTGCAGCCCGTGCACACCTTGCACTTTTCCTCGCACCGGGGAGGCCGGGTCCCCGAGGCGAGCATCGCGAGCTCTGCCGTCGTGAGAGAGGCGACTTCGGCGCAGGCGGGGGAGTAGACGATGAAGTGCGTGCCGGTGGAGCCGAGAATGCCGCTCTGGATGTTCCGGGAAAACACGAGGGCGGCAAGGAGCAGAACACCCATCCCGACGGCGATCGCATACCCGCTCGCGCAAGCGGCGAACCGCCACGGCCTCCGGCGCGCTTCACGCCCGGCAGCCGCGGCCAGATCGCGCCATGCTGCCGATGCTGCCACGTGCTTCACAGTTCCTTCTTCTGCCAGTATACCGCATCGGACGGTCGGAAGTCTCCTCCCGGCCCCCATCGAAAGCCCTCGGATCATCCGTGCTCATCTGCAGATAAGCATCCCCTCCCGGTGCAGAATCACTGGTAGAACCAGTAGGCGCAGGAAAGCCGCTCGCCCGCGATCAGAAGACGTGTTTCGGAGCCCGTGACAAGAGCCCCGGGAACCGTCACGGCAACCTCGCGGAACGATCCATCGGCAGGTTTGAATCCGGCACGCACGGGGGGAAGCGGGGTTCCGTTCGCCGACACGGCGAGCATGGTGCCGGTCGGAGTGCGGATTTCCCGCCTGGCCGGCCCGGTCGCGTGCAGCGATTCGATCCGGGCCGAGGCAGCCAGACGCAGGATGATCAGCAGCTCTTTTCCAGGTGTGGTGGAAACACGGAACTCTTCCCAGCCGGTCAGGAAGCGGCCGACCTCGCAAATCGGCCGGTCGACAGCCTCGGCCGTCACCGCGAAGGGGAGGGTCAGGATTCCGGGATACCGATCCGAAGCTTGATACGCATGGGTGATCTCGTCATGGGCATACCCGACATCGAGGCGGTCACACAGGCTCATCGAGGCAGGCGCATGCCCCTCGCGAGGCTCCCGGGCATCATCGAAGGGACGCCAGTCGACGCGGCAGAGACGAGGCACCGGCCGGCCGGGAGATTCGAGCGGAAGCGGCAGATCGACCGCCGGCCCCTCGAGCCGCTCGATCCAGCGCCCGTCCTCTCCTCCGGACAGGATCAACAGCGGAAACCGTTGCTCCGGACGATGCTTGAGATACTCGAGCGTTTCGGCCGTGTCGACGGGAATATCTCGCGTGAAGATCCCCGCCAGGGTGACCGGAACGAGGTTGTCGAGCCAGGCGGCATAGTGATACTCGTCGTAGAGGCCGATGCGCGTCCCCTGAGGAACGCCCGCAGAGATGGCCCGACAGAAACGCCTCTCCTCCTCCATGCGGCGGCACTGCTCGGCATACACGGGGAGGAAACCCGCCACGCCCGCCGCCTGCCAGACCAGCAACACCCCCGTCAGCACAGGAGCGAGACGGGGCAGGCCAAGACGGCCGGCCAGTTCGCAGGCGCCGATCATTTGATAGAGATAGATATAGGGAACGATCCACCCGAGATACCGGTCATACGCGGCCCCCTGCCAGCCACCGACCACGATGAGGAGAAGCTGGACCGCCATGCATCCGGCGAACCAGATCTCGACGTCCCGGCTATCCCGGTCATCACGGGATTTCAGGCAGAGGCCGCAGATCAGCAGCAGTCCCCCGAGGACCGGCGGCCAGAGCCAGCCCCGCCAGCCGCTTCCGACACCGATGCCGAACACCAGCTCCGAGACGAACCGCACGGCGTGCGCGGCGATCGCGGAAGCCGCCGGCAGGGGGGGCAGGAGATACAATCCCTTCCCCGTCAGGGAGTCGAACAACGCGTGGCCGGTCACGGCAAGATTGATCCCGACGACGGCTGTGACGCCCAGGAGCCCGGCGATTCCTGCACCCACCGGTCCCCAGCCGGTTTCTCGGCCGCGACATCTCGCGACGATGGAGAGACCGAGCCACGCCAGCGCGAGCAGAATTCCCTCGGGACGCGCCAGTGCTGCAAGGAAGAGAATGGCCCCCAGCGACACATGGCGCCGCTCGAGGGCTGCCGCGCATGCAGCAGAGGCGAGAGCCATGAACAGGGGCATATCCGTCTGTCCCAACGCCGTGAAGGCGACATAGCCGCTGGAGGCCACGAGGAAGAGCGCCACAGGCGAGGCCTGGGGATGGATGAGACAGGTTGAGCGATGAAATGTGAACAGGAACGCGAGATACAGAGCCACGCCGGCACCTGCCGCAACCGTCGTCAACCCGTCCTGCGATACGCCGGACCAGGCAGCGAGAGCCAGCAGGAACAGATACAGATGGCTGGTGCAGCCCGTCGACGCCCCTTCGACCCCGCCCAGCGTGAACGCCCGCCCCTCGGCGAAGGAGCGGGCATACGCATGGTACACGACCGTGTCCGCCTGGCAGGAAGCGGCCGCCGAAGCATCGCCGTGGAGGAGCGAGGCTCCGAGGAAGAGACAGATGATCAGGGTGACGGCAGCCACAGCGGCTGCGCGCCAGGCACGATCGGGAAGGGGCATCGCAAGCCTCCTAGCGGATACGGAGGGCGTCGAGATAGCCCGCCCCACAGACGCAGCACACCGTCGGCCCCGGCAACGACCGGGGCATCCCGCAGATCGAACAGACCAGATACTCATCCCGCCACCAACTCCAGACTCCCGGAGCTGCCTGCAAGGCCCGGCACCGGTCATGCAGCCACTCGAGAATCTTCGGGCAAGCCGCAATGGCATGCCCTGGGGGGAACGACGCCGACACGCTATCGCGCGTGGTCGGCACCACAAAGGTTTTCCGGTCCCGTTCCAGCAGGCCGATGGCCAAGGAAAGATTATCCTGAGACGAAAAATACTTCTCCGGATGGATCAGGCGGATTTTCACGGGTACCCCACCGAGTTCACGGACCCGCACCCCTGCCTGGGACAGAAAAACCTCTTCGGTCCGCTTTGCAACGGTGAACAGGGCAACCAGGGCCGGGCATCCCTCCGAGATCGCCGGTTCGACGGAGGAGTGCCACCGTTCATGTCGCTCGGCGGCGCGATGAGACAGGTCGAGGAGGGCCGTCAACTCTTCCGCCGCCGACAAACCGGCAGGCGCGGCGAACGCGGCCTCCGCCCCCAACACCATCGCGATCCCGAGACACACACCGATCCCGCGTTTGCTGGCATGACGATGACGGAAGAACGACCAAGCGGCCGAAACGCCGACGAGCAACAGGAGGAGCCAGAACGCCCCCCGATCGAGCTGTTCGTACAAGCTCAACTCCGGCCGTTCATACTGTCGGTGAACCAGAAACAGGGCGATGCCGGCCAACAGGAATTTGAGCCGTTCCCGGCCCGTAACTCCCGTGGGAAAGCCGTCCGGATGCGTTGCTGCGGCCTGTACTGCCCAGGAGCGGTTGACGAGAACCAGCAGCGTCAGATGCACCGCCAGTATGCCCAGGAAGCCGGCGGTGAACGCCGTTTCATGACGTCCCGACACGCCGTCGAAATCGAGGGTGAGCGAGAGGATCGGCAGGATGGCGAAGGCGGCCAGGTGCGGCAGCATCGCCGGCGAACGGCGCCGCAGCACCTGCAACGCCAGGATGAAACACAGGTACCCGAACGTCAGGCTGAAGGTGTCCATGTCCCGCTCCTTCCCGTTTCGATCGCGGCCCGCTCAGCGTCGGGCGATATGCACCATCGGCACGAACCGGACCGGCAGATCCTCGTGACGGTCGAATCCCGACGCGGTGCGACGGACGAGAACGATCCGCTGATGATCGACCCCGCCGATCGGCATCACAAGCACTCCTCCGATCTTCAACTGGCGGCACAGCGTCTCCGGCACCGCATCGGCAGCACAGGTGCCGATGACGGCATCGAACGGTGACTCCTCCGGCCACCCCTCATACCCGTCTCCCAGGCGGATCCTCACGTCATAGCCCTGGGCGCCCAGGACTTCGCGGGCATGCGTCACCAGCTCGGGCACCACTTCGAGACTGAAGACGGAGGCGCCGAGCTCGGCGAGAATGGCCGCCTGGTATCCCGACCCGGTGCCGATTTCCAGGAGTTTCCGGCCGGGCCCGGGCTCGACGAGCTCTGTCATATATGCAACGATATATGGCTGGGAGATCGTCTGTCCGTGACCGATCGGGAGGGGGTGGTCCCCGTAGGCATCTCCGCGACGTGCAGCGGCGGGGATGAAGGCGTCGCGCGGGACGCGGCCCATCGCGGCAAGCACGCGTTCGTCGCGGATGCCGTAGGCGCGTAGATCGCGCAGCATCGCCGCGCGTTCCTCCGGCATGCCGTTCAGGTGTCCGGCCCCGCCCGTGATCAGAGGTCGACGTCCGGCAGCTTGATGGCGGGCCGGATCTGAGAATGCGCCACGGGCCACTGGTTCTTCGTCGCGACGACGGACTTGTCGGCCGTGCGGGTCCGGATGAAGGGCTGCAGGATGTAGAGCAGATCGGGATACACTTCGATCGGCGAAAAATCCGGTGCCGGGGCGAAGTATTCCCGGAGCCGGTCGCGGATCATCTGCGCGATTTCATCCGGGCTTTTCCCGGCGATATTCCGGTCGAGATCGGGGATGAGGGGTTTCAGCCGCCCTTTCAGGATTCCGTCCTGGATCGCGACCATGGCATCCGCCGGCAGGACGGCGATCAATTCGTCGCGGCTTGCGACGGGCATGCGCAGGAACGTTTCGGACAGATCGAGAAGCTCCTTCAGGCCGGCCGTTTCGAACTGCCGGTCGCCCACCATCCAGATGCCGCCGGCCGAGTCGGGCGGCTCCTCGTTCCGCAGGCGCGGCTGGTCGATCTTTTTCTGATCGGCGAACTGGAAGAACACGGTGCGCGCACGCAGCGTGCAGCCAGACCAGTATTTCTGGCTGTATTCCTGCCACATGGTTTCGAGGTTCTCGAACAGGGTGCCACCGACGATCTTCGCAACGGCGCCAGGCGGGATGCGCCCCTCGGCGATCGCGAGAATGCAGCGCGAGATCGAGAGGCCGACGGCTTCGATGGGGGGTTTCGGGGTGGTGTTCGTCATGGGGGAATCATCCTCTCGTTTTTTGAGAGTTTAGCGATCCGGGCCTGTCCAGGTCAAGCCTCTTCATTCTCTTCCGTATGTCGCAGCCGCCTCCGCCGCCGCCTTGCGGGCCATCGCCTCGCGAATCTCCTGCGCCCGTTTCTCGGCGGCCCGGGCCTCGCGGATGACGCTGGCGCGCTCGATGCTGTCCAGGGACACCAGGCGGTCGGCGGCCTGTTCCTCCGTTTCTCCCGCCGGGCGCAGACCGAGCCGATCCAGGGAAAGCCGCGCCAGCTCTTCCCGGCGATCCGGCTCGGTCACGAACCTGCCGGCCTTGACTACGCCGGCGAACCGCTCCGGAAGCTCCTGAAACAAAGCAATCGCCCCGTCGGCGAACCTTCCCGGTGTTTTCCGGAAATACCCGTCGTGGAGCAGCCATGCGAGGATGAGCGCCGTGCGGGCC
This sequence comes from Candidatus Ozemibacteraceae bacterium, assembly GCA_035388825.1. Classification (GTDB taxonomy): domain Bacteria; phylum Muiribacteriota; class Ozemobacteria; order Ozemobacterales; family Ozemobacteraceae; genus MWAR01. The sequence goes on along the minus strand of DAOOQQ010000017.1, from coordinate 46,707 downwards.
CGCTCTTCGTCCGCCTGGAGATGAACCGCCAGTTCTGCCGGAAACGGATCGGGCTTCGCACCGCCGAGATCCAGCAGAAGGTCATTGAGCACCGCCTCGAGATCCACGCCACCGCTCTGTACCGGCCGCGGCTCCCGGAGAAACACCTCGGCTGTCTCGGCCAGACGCCTCAGAAGCAGCTCCAGCGGCGGTCCTTCGCGCGTTTTCATGGAACCTTCCTTTCATACTGTCTGCGGCTGAACTCGCGGGCAAAGGAGACCAGCTCCTCGAGCGTCCGCACCACTGCGATATCCCAGCCGCACCGCTTCGCCTCGACGGCCCAGGCATGCCCTTCGGGGGAGCCGTACAGGTTGAGTGCCAGCGTCCCGCCGGCCCGCCCCTTCTCGAGAGCCAGGGCCGCCGTCTTCCAGCCGCTGATCCCCCGTTCGTCATCGGCAAACATCGTGTCCACCCCCTCGTCCGAGATCACCATCACATGAACCGGCCGGTCACGCGGCGTGCGGCTCTCGAACGTGCCACGGAGCAGATGGATCGGAAAACAGGTGCCGCCCCCCAGGTATCCCGTCAGGACACCGAGCAGAGCGCTCTCGTCCCGCACGAACCCGTCCGTGGAAAGCGTTTCATTCTTGCCGCTCCAGAGCGTTGCCTTGACGCACGAACCCGACCGGAGTGCCGAGAGAATGATGATCGCGCCGGCAAGCGCAGTATAGGAGGTGGTATATCTCGGATCCGGCATCGAGCCCGAACAGTCGATGTACAAGTCGAGATCGACCGGGCCCGTTTCCGGATCCCGGCCGGGAACGTTGCCGTTCTGCCGTCGGACCGTCGTCACGCCCGGGATGATGCGGGGGGAGGCGGCAACCGTCTCGAACAGATCCAGTTCCTCGATCGGGGCCCCGATGTCCCAGGATTCCAGCCCCTCGATCTGTTCCTCCCGGGCTTCCGGCGAACGCCGCCGTGGGAACCGCGCGAGATGGGGCCGGGCACGTTCCCGGTAGTAGGCAATCGCGAGCTGCTCCGGGGTGAGATGGATGCCGAGATCCCGGAGAAGTTCGCCATACTGGTAGGGCTCCCGATACTGGCCGCCCCCCGTTTTGGAACTCGCCTGGTCCATCTCCTGGACATCACCGCGAGACCGCCCCTCCTTCCCCTGACCCTGTTCCTCATCGTCCAAAGCGTCCAGTCCCGTCAGCTCCGGATCGAGCGACGGATGAACCGCCCCCTCGAGCTCCTCGGGATCGATCCCGGCAAGCCCGTCGGGAATCTCTTCGGCCCCGGCGGAAGCGCGTTCCAGGTCCCGGAACCCGCGCAACCAGGCACCGCTCTCCTGTTCGGAGGCTTTCGCGATATACGGATACAGGAGGGAAGCGAACCGGCCGGCCCCCTGGAGCCAGTCACGGCCGTACACCCTCACGATCCTGGCCCCGAGATCCGCATCGGCGCGCAGCCGCGCCGGCAGTTCGCCGGCAGAGAGCGTCTTTCCCGGAAGCCCCCAGAGCATTTCATAGATATGCATATACAGCGTCCAGGCCGGGTCGGTGCCGCCGGAGCCGCGCAAAGCCGCGAACAGGGAGGAAAAGGAGATGCCGGCGCTCCGGTGCAGGCGATCGTTGATGAGCAGGTCGGCATACAGGTTCGCGACGAGGCCGGCATGCCGCTCGAATCCGGGCAAGGCCCGCCGGATGCGGGCAAGAAGGCGGGCCTGGTCAGCCAGATCCCCCGGGCAGAACACATGATGACCGATCTCGTGCGCGAGAATCTCGAGGGGGAACCCCTCAAGCCCGGCCCGGGCGAGATGCGGGAAACTGATGACGACGGCCTTGTCGGTCAGCCGGATCATCGCGCCCGAATCTCCGGGCCGGACCCCCTCCCGGGAAGCTTCAGAAGCACTCAGACACCAGCGGGGCTCCCGCAGCATCGTATGCCGGCTCCAGGCGTCCAGCGCCTTCGGCCACTGCGCCCGCCACACGGGAACCAGTTCGGCGCCCCGGCTCATTCCCGCCGTCCCCGCGTTCCGTCTTCGCCGGGCTCTGCGGCCATCGCAATCAATAAGACGCGATGGGAGCGGCTCAGGGTGACGGCGATCGTCGTTCCATCACAGACGATGCCGGACGGCTTCGAGATCCGCTCGAACCGGGCTTTGGCACCGTTCCAGGTGACCACGCCCTCCGGCGTGACACGCGCGGCAGACGCCGACGTATTGTTTTCAATATTATTCTTATAAGCGTATTTCCGGAAGACCGTTCCGAACACATCGGCATGCAGGCGCCAGACGTTCTCCGCATCCCGAACGGCGAGGCTCCCGTCGAGCAGGAACGGGAGCGGAGGCGTGGCGAACGGTCCTCCGAACCCCCGGAAGCCCCCGGTTTCGGCGACGATCTGCAATCGTTTGCGCCCTCCCCGTCCGGCGGCACCGGCCTTCGCAGGATCCAGCCAGGGATCCGCCCGGAGCTGGGCCAGATCGTCCGTCGACAGGCCGAGACACGCCCGAAGGATACGCTCGCTCACGCGTCCGGCGGCATCCAGGGCAGCCTCCCGCTGGTGGGCCATGCCGCACCGCCAGGCCAGGAGACGGCCGGCATCGAACAGCTCGGCGCGGCCAGAAAGGCCGTTCACAACGGCGATCAGCCGGTCGATCCATTCCCCGGTCCGGACACCGGGGGTCGCCTCGAGCTGGCAGAGAGCGTTCACGAGTCTCCCGGCCGTCTCCTCCGGAGCGGCGGCCAGATGCACGTGCACCGCCGGAAGCAGCTCGTTCCAGAGCCGGCCAAAGGCTTCTGGCCGGCCCGGACCGGCCAGAAGTCCCTTCTGATGCAGCATCAGCGTCAGGTCATACAGGGCGGCAACGACGGTGTCGAGACGGTCCGGCTCATGCCCCGCAATCGTTTCGGCCACCGTTCCGAGCTCGCGCACTCCGTCGGCGAAGGATTCCGGATCGAGAGCCGGGACGGCCTGGCGCGCGACAAAAAACGCGGCGTTGAACCGGTCCCGGCCCCGCCGCAGCGGTCCGGCCAGCGCCCCGGGGAGAGGCCGCGCGACGGTGTTCACGCCCCGTCTTTCCAGGAGAGCCATTTCAGATAGTTGGTATACCGCTGGTGCAGGTATTTCAGCGCCAGAACATCATCGAACAGGTGGCCATACAGTTTGCGGCCCTTTCCGATCTCGCCGATCAGGCGTTCGATTCCTCCAAGCCGTTTGCGAACCTCGGCCTCCCCCACCCCGTCGAGCCCCTGCCCGATCTCGGCGAGCAACGCGGCGACCGGATCGTCCCGATCGAGGCACAGCCGGTCGTATTCCTGGCAGGAGAGGTCGAACAGCCTGCGGATCCAGCCGATGCGGTCGGTGCGGAAGGTGGCATTGCCGGCCTGTTCGAAGAACGGGGAGTCGGGATCCTGGACGAGCTTGTCGTGCAGGACGAACGGAATGATCTGGCGCACATCCTCGAACCCGACCTCCCCGAAGCCGCGGAACCAGGCCAGGGCCTTCGCGTAGGCCAGAACCGTCATCATCGCCCGCACCGACAATCCGTTGCGCGTCTGGCTTCCGAGGTCCCGGACCCGGTCCTTGCCCGTGTCCAGGCCGGTGATTGTCTGCCACTCGACCCCGCCGAGCTTTGCGGTGTCCTTGGTCTTGTACTCGATCTGGTCGGCCGCCACGTCGCAGAACTCGAAATGCGCGGTGAAAAACTCGATCCGGCGCAGGAGCGTCGGGGGGATCGTGACGGCAAGAATGCCGCGATGTGCCCGGTCCAGTTCGTCATCGGTGAAGGTCACGCTTCGCGGAACCACCTCCTCGGGCCTGATTCCCTCCTCGATGCGCACCAGAAGATCGCCCAGGAAGCGGGTGTTGAAATGCAGCGCCTTCACCACGACGTCGATCCGGTCGCGCAGCGCTTCGATCACCTGATACGTGCCGCCACCCGCATCGTCGTTCGCCGTCAGATACCAGGCCGACGGGGGGCATTCGAATATCTGATCATATAGTTCCGCATAATCGTCAGCCAGCACCGTCAGCAGCGCAGACTGGGTACGCGTCGGAATGCGGTTGTACTCGTCGATGATCTTCACGCGCATCCCGAGCCACTTCCGCCACGAGATTTTCACGTCATCCATGGTCTGGGCGTTCACCAGCGACGCGGGAAGCGGGTTGCCGAGCAGATCGGCGATCGTCATCTGGGGCTGGCCATGCTGGATCGCGCGTCGGATGTCCTTCATCGAATACCCGGCCAGGATACCCATCAGAATGGCGCTGGCCGTCTTTCCGCGGCCCGGGCCGCCGACGAGCAGGCAGCGGCGGCGCAGAACCAGCGTCAGCAGCGGCAGCAGCACGAAGCTCGAGTAGCTCTGGTCGGTCGGCAGGATCAGCCGGCTCTTCCGGTCGCCGAGCGTGAAACTCTGGGGAGGTCCGTCGTTGAACTCGATGTCGTAGAACGGGCTGATGATCGCGTGGTTGGTGATCCAGAAGTAGGCCTGGCGCAGCTTTTCATCGAGTGCCGGGCCTGCAGCGCCCGTTCCGGCATCCCCGGCCGGGACCCCGGCAGGGGCCGGCCCCTCGTAGAGATCCGCCACGTCGAAGCCGCGTTTCGGCCGTATCCGGCGCGTCAGATGCGTCGGCGCCGCGGATACCTTTCCGAACACCGCCGTGATGCTCGCCAGCGTATCCTTCAGACTCATGGTCCCCTCACCTCCCCGTTCCCGTTTTCCAGCTCCATGGCCGTTCCATCAGCTCATCCTGCCCGATGTCACTCGTGTAGACGATCGCCTTGCCGGCCGGCGGGCCTGACAATAGTTCAATCTTTATATCGTGTCCGGACCCGAACAGACTCTCCAGAGGACGCCGAATATCTTCTTCGTCGATACCGGTGCCGCGATACCGCAACACCAGCCGCTGGTCCGGCTCCTGGTGCAGGGAAAACTGCGGGATCGGGAGATGGCCCAGGGCCCGGGTGACATCGATCGAGTTCACCACCTCCCCCGTATGGGTGAGGAACACGACCGGTTGTCGGCCCTCGAGACCGGCAAGGACGGGCCGGCCGCCCTCCCAGACCAGGGCGGCCGTATCGCCGGTCCGGTACCGCAGCAGGGGTAAAAACGGGTTCCGGCCGCAGGTCAGGACGATCTCCCCACGATCGCCCGGTGCGCAAATCCGCCCGTCCCCGCCGAGAATCTCGACATACAGGTCGTGAGGCAGGATCTCATGTCCTCCCGGCCCGGCAACGGCGACGAACCGCGACTCGTTGAGCGAGTAGACATCGATCAGGGGACACCCGAAGCGCCGTTCCAGCATCGTCTTCATCCCAGGGGTGACAGCCATCGCCGAGGAGACGAGAGCACGGGGCCGGAGACTCACGGGAAGCGCGGCGAGCGCCGCGAACGCAACGGGATCCCCGGTGAGTATTTCCGGTGCTATATCATCGAGGAACCGTGCGGGATCCTCGACATTCCGCCACTCTCCCGGATTCAGGTTGATCTTCACGTAACCCGCGCCGCCGAGATACGAGATGATCGTGGCGTGGGTGAACGTCGAGGCCTGGGCGCACACCTGCGCGATCGCGACCCCTTCAGGGGCCGCATCGAACGGCACCCCCGCTCGGCCGAGCAGCACCCGCAGCGCCCCGAGATACGAGCCGGCGGTCACGGGATGCGACAGGATCCTGACGATGTTTCCCGTCGTTCCCGACGTCGTGTAGGTGAGCAGATCGTCGAGAGGCTGATCGTCCGGCACGAAAGCCCAGGGCGCGCGCCCCAGATCCTCCCGGCCGCAGGTCGGCAGCTCCTCGAACGGGCCGGTACTGCCGGAGCGCTCCCGATAGAAGGGAACCGTTTTCAGGCACCGCTCCACGAAGGCGTCGAGCCAGTCGGGTTGCATCCCGGAGCCGGTCCAGCCGCCGGCGGCAGGGCCGTTCCGAAGCTGCGCCTCGAACGAGGCGATCCGGTCACAGGCGGACCGGGTCAGGCGGTCGCCGCAGGGAAAGGTCCAGCGCGGCGCATGGGGATGCTCCCGCAGCCGGGCAAGCCGGCGCCGGCCGGCATCGTCGAGCAGCGGAAACCGTTCCTCATCCGTCAGAGGTCGATCTCCGCTCCGGGACATGCCGTCGGCGTCCAGAGATGGTTACCGGGCGGCGGCGACGGACGGCTTCGTGTAGCCCTTTCCGGCTTGCTGGACGAGGCCGATCGACTCCCCGACGCTCCAGTAGTGGTTGTCGGGCATCGTGAGAACCATGCCCTGCATCTTTGCCAGATCGGGCTTGCCTTCGGTCAGCACTTCTGGATGGGCATACGCGGCAACGATCTCACCGACAAAGAACCGGTTGCTCGGCAGCTCGACCGTCTGGACGAGTTTGCATTCGAGACAGAGCTGGCACTCCTCGATCATCGGCGCATGCTTCAGTGAGTTTGTGAACGTCTTGAACACGTCGGCCTTGCTGATCTTGTTTGCCGAGACGGAGCCGCAGTAATCGACGCGGGCGAGCAGGTCCTTCCCGGGGAGGCAGATGCTGAACTCGCGGTTGCGCTCGATATCGGCCGCGGTCGCGTGGCCCTTGAAGACGCCGATCCCGATCATCGGGGGCTGCGCATTCACGCGGGTCACCCAGCCCACCGGCATGAAGTTCGGCACGCCGCCATGCATCGTCCCGACCAGCATGACGGGCATCGGAATGAAGGTGTTTTTATCTATAGCTTTCATCATATTGTTCGTTCCCTTTCAGGACCCGGCAGACGTTCTGCCGTTCCGTTCCGACCGGAATTGTATCCGATCGATCGTTCTTCCACAACGGGGACGGGAAGGCCCATGAGGAGGTCTTCGACGGCCGTTGCCGCGACCGAAAACCGTTCCTCCCAGGAGCCCCGGATCACCACGTATCTCCGCCCCCGCGCCTCCAGCTCGGCTTTCATCCGCCCGAAAAACGCCCGTCGCTCTTCGAGGGCCGGCTGATAGCGCTGCGGATCGCCCACCCAGGGCACATCGCAGTCCAGCAGCAGATACAGGTCGTGACACCGGGCACCGGCGAGTTCCCGGATCCATGGAGGGCATCTTCCGAACAGGATTTCCGACCAGAGCACCGTCGTCAGAGTGTCGGTGTCACAGATAAGGAGCCGGTTGGCCTGTCTGGCCAGGGCCTCCTCGGAGGCGATCTGGCCGTGGGCAATCATCTCGATGTCCAGGGGGGAGCACTGGTCAGGCTTGGCTTCGAGCAGGTCGCGGGCATACTCGTGGACGAACACCGTGCCAAACTGCTCCGCGAGCCGTCTTCCGAGCGTCGATTTGCCGGCCGACTCGGGGCCGACGATGCAGACACGCCGGACGAACCAGGGCCGCACGGCCGGAGGTAGATACCGCCAGTGGGCCATCGGATCCTCGCGGACCTTCGTGCCCGAGACCGGCACCAGGCCGCGAGAGACATTCACGGGCCAGAACCGCGCACCAAGCGTCTCGGCGAGCTTCCAGCCGTAGGACTCCGAAGCGAACACCACATCCGGATCGGGGCAGAAGCGCCGGATGCTGTCTCTCCAGATCCGCCAGAAGTCGGGGTGCTCATGCGGCTCCTGCGGATTCTCGTCGGGGTTGTGCAGCACCTCGACGCCGGGAAACATCTCGCGCATCCACTCCCACCGCTTCACGCCGGGAATGGGTTCTCGCTCGAGCGAGCAGACCAGCACCGTCAGCCGCTCGACGCAGTTCCGGGCAAAATCGACGAGATACTGGTGGCCCAGATGCGGCGGAAGGAACTTGCCGATGATCAGGCCGCGCGCAGGCTTTCTTCCTTCTTCCATGACCGTCTCCAGACGAAATACCCGCAGCCCGCCATCCCCAGGAACAGCACATACAGGGCTGTCGTCGGCCACAACTGCTTGAAGGCATACATACCAACGCTGACGATGTCGACGAAGATCCAGAGGAACCAGCATTCGAGGTATTTGCGTGTCATCAGATACTGCGCGGCAAGGCTGGCAATCGTGGCCGTTGCATCGACATAGGGAAGCGCGGCATCGGTGCGCAGATGCATGACCCCGCCCAGCGCCGCCGCGCCGGCCACCGTCGCCGAAATCCAGGCCGCGAACCGCCATCTTCCCAGCCGTGTGACCGGAGGCTGGGGCCGGTCTTTTCCGCCATACAGCCAGTGATACCAGCCCCAGAACTGCAGCACGACATAGATCACCTGCAAGCCCATGTCGCTGTAGAGTTTCGCGTCCCAGAACACCTTGGTGTACAGCGCCACGTTGACGATGCCGACCGGCCAGCACCAGACGTTTTCCCGGATGGTCAGCCAGACGTTGATGAACCCCAGCAGGGCGGCGACGAGCTCGAGCCAGCTCATGGGAACCTCAGCCGCCGGGTTTGCGCGGCGCCAGCCGGGCTTTCCACTCGGGCGACTCTTTCACCGCCATCCAGAGGAGGCGCAGGCCTTCCCACAGGTGGCTCGCATCCAGCTTCACGTGCGCCGTTCCGACCGGGGGGAGCTCGGAGTAGCCGCGACCGTCCGGATCCGGTTTCACGCCCTCCCAGCCGGCGAACAGGCGGCCCCACTCGCTCCGCTCGGTCTTCCGCAGATGCCGTTTCGCATTCAGCGGATACCAGATCAGATCGTGATACGCCACCGAGGCGACGTAGGCCCACGGGGCCAGCCAGGTTTTGAGCGACCATTCGAGCGGCCCTTTGAGCGGGCCCCAGTAGATGCGGTGTTGATTGCGCGAGGCAAACGTCATCTCCTTGAACGGGCCGTCGAAGTTCCAGTTCTGCTCGGCCGCTTCAATATCGCCTACTATTTTTATTTTCTTCGGATCTCCGCAGCCGAGGCCGCGTTCGTGGGCGAGCCGGATGAACTTGCAGTCGCGCAGCGGATCGAAGCCCATCAGCTTCGCCGCGACGGCGTCGATCGCCACCTGATCGGACGAGGCGAGGATCACGTTCTTCACGTGGGGAACCATGCAGCGCGGTCCCGGGCCGTCCCCGGCAAACGTGCCGTCCATCACCGCGAACACGCCGCGATGGATCTTTTTCTGGATCATCAGCAGATCGACCAGCGTCTCGTGGATCACCGGGTGCGTCCAGTGCCGCCGCTCGTTCAGCAGGCCGCCGAAGGCGTTCTTCATCGCCCCGGTCGTCGTCGTGAACACGTGCGTCTTCACGGTCGGCAGGTGAATGATATTTTCACCTATAAATCGTTTCGGGATCGCGAAGCCGTCGGGATACACCTCGTTCAGGACGAGGAACTCCTTCGTCAGGTCGCCGACCGCGTCGCGGATGTCGATCCACTCGCCGCTCTCGTACAAATGCACATTGCGAAGTCCGTGGGCCTCGACGACGTTGATCTGCTTGTTCTCGCGTTCTCCCAGATGCGCATCGATCACGACGGTGCGGTTGTGGCAGCCGTGAATCAGGCCGGGGTCGTATCCATCGGCTTTCATGGCCCGGATCACGCCCTCGAGCTGCCACGGCGTCGTCGAGGCGGCCGGGAAGAAAAAGTGCCACGAGATGTTGATCTTGAGCGCCGTGTCGACAGACCGGTCGATGGTCTGCTGATACCCGGCGAGGTTCATCAGTTCATGGTAATCCGAAAGCACGGTGCGCGGACTCGTGCGCAGGATGGCAACGGTCGATTCGGTCATGCGCGACTCCAGTCTGGCGGTTCGCCCCCGAGGTATCGCATCCCCGGCGGCTCCCTGCCCCATCACAGATCAGCCCGTCCCGGATATCCCTGGGAAGAGCACGAGACAACCGGCGTCACTCGTCGCCGGCACTCTGCTGCATGTTTTCCTTCAAGGCTTCCTCACGCTCACGCTCGGCGTCCCGAAGGGCCTCCTCGCGTTCCTTCTCGGCCTCGCGCAGCGCCTCTTCACGCTCCTTCTCGGCTTCGCGCAGGGCCGCGTCCCGCTCCCGGTCGGCCTCCTGAAGCGCGGCATCACGCTCTGCCGCTCCCGCCTCGAGAGCATCCGAAGTCTGCTGTTCCGCGGTTCCGAGGGCTTCCTGTGTGGCCTTCTGGCCGGCATCCAGGCCGTCCTGGAGCGCCTTGTTTCCGCTTTCCATCGACGTCTTCACGGTTTCACCGACGTGCTGCATGGTCTGATCGAGAATCTTCTGCGTGCCCTCCATCGAGGACCGGGTGATGTTGGACACGAGCTCATTCACGGATTTGAGGGTCGCTTCGACCGACTTGTTGGTCTGGCTCACCGAGGTCTTGACCAGCTCCCCGACCTGACCGTTCACGGCGGCCAGGGTCTCTTTCACCTGGGCATCCGTCAGCTTCATCGAGTTGCCGATCATCTCCTGCATCTGCTTCTGCAGTCCCTGAAGGGACTGCTGGACGGCCTGATCGGTCTTGATTTCCGGCATATTCAGGATTTCCGACAGTTTCCCGTCGACCGATTTCATCCCGTCCACGACCTGGGGATCGACCTGGGCAAAGAGGGGTCCCGCTGCGAGCAGCATCACCACGAGCAGGGGGGATCCACGACGGACGATCTTCATGAGCTCCTCCTGAAAGCAGCTGTTTTGATATACCCTATGATATTATACACGCGACGCCATTTCACCGTGTCCGGAGCAGCCCAAGCAGGCCACGGGCCTCATCTGCCAGAGTGGCGGGTAGCCCGCCTTCGGCGTGGAGCCGGAACGCAACCGCATCGGCGACGGCGCGGCTGATCTCGCGTGTCGCCGGACCGGCCTGGACTGCCCACTCCCGCAGAGCATCGAGGCAGCCGTGTTCAAGATCCGCCGTCACGCGGGCAACCGCTGATTTGCGGAAATGGTCGCGAAGCATCTCGTCCCACTGCGAGTCGGCCGCGAACGTCAGCTCCTCGTATGCCGGCAGGTAATTCGCCGGCTTCTCGGGGAAGTAGACGGCAAGCCCGTTCGCGCAGATCGGGATTTCCCAGCGCGCGGGCCGGTTCCCGTGCAGCCAGTCGGAATCATCGCCCCCCTGGCCGTTTCCGTCGTCCTTCGTACCCGTCGTTCCGTTCGCGAGGATCGCCTTCCGGAAACTCGCACCCACCTGTGCGATCGCCTCGAGCAGGGCGGGATCCTTCACCAGGGGTTTCAGACTGTCGAGCAGGTCCTTCAGATCGACGTTGTCGTAATAGGTGAAATGCTCGGCCTTCTTCAGCGCCTCGTTCAGCGCCGGGGCGACATTCCCCGCCATCACGGCCCGGGCGAAGACGTCGAGCTTGTCTCGCAGTTCGGACAGCTGGGCCGTTTCCAGCAGCGACATCGTCGTCTTCCGGATGACGCGGGCCGACCGGCGGCCCGTGAACTCCCACGGCCCTTCCTGCGGGATGTCCTTGCTGTAATGGATGCGGAACGCGTTCACGATCGCGGTGCCGAACTCGATCGGCCCCATGCCCGGCTTCAGCGCCCCCAGCACCTCGGCGTAGGGGTAGCCGTCGCCCGGCACCGTCTCCTCGGAGGCGACGATGTAGTCACAGCCGTCCCGCACCTCCCAGGCGACCTCGAACATCTGCATCAGACAGGCATCCATGCAGAACAAATCGATCCTGCGCCCCGTCGCGTCGCGAATCGCGCGCAGCGCCTCACCGAGCTGGCGCGTCGTGATGTGGTTGTTGCTGGAGTCGTCGTAGGAGATGCCTTTCACGGCCCCACCGGTCCGGAACTTCCAGCCTGCGCCATGGTTCCAGACGACGAGCGCGTACCGTTTCGCCGGGAAGCGCGCCATCGCGGTCTTCGCGAACCGCACCAACTCGCGCCAGTCGCCCATGTCGAGCTCACCCTCGTCGGATAGCTTCGTGATGCGCCCTTTTTCGATGTGGTTCATCGTCGCGGGGCCGTCATACCGGTCGATCAGGGTGACGATGTCGAGCCGATCGCTGCTGCCGACCCGGGCCATCTCCTCCTGGTCGAGCACGCCGTATTCGTCGAGGTTGTTGTCGGCGTTGATGAACACCATGAAGGTCCAGTCCTTCTCGGTAGCCTGGGCCATACCCTGCGCCGCCCAGGCAAGAACGAACACCGCCATGAGAATCCGGGCAATCTGTTTCATCGCATCTCTCCCTCTTCGCAAAACGAACCGTATCCCGACATGATACCACGTCCGCTTTCATCCATGATCCAGCTTGGAATCGTCTTTTTCGCACTCTTGACTTTTTCATACCAGTAAGTTTAAATATCCAAACTTTCAAGTTCAGTATTTTTCTTTCCCCATTCCCGCTCCGGAGATGATCCATCATGGCGACGCCCCGGCAGAAACAGCGCAACGAGCGCATGCTTCACGCTGCGCTCGACGAGTTTTCGCGTCAGGGATACCATCAGGCGAGCGTCGACATGATCGCCCGCAAAGCGAACGTCAGCAAGGCAACCATCTACAGCCACTTCGGAACCAAGGAATCGCTGTTCCTGGCCGTGTTCGACCTCGTCTTGCGCACCACGCTCCGACCGCCCGCCATCGATCTGAATGTCATGTCTCTCGAGGACGGAGTCCGACAGGGAATCCGGCAGCTATTCACGCAGGTCGCCGACACACCCGAAGCCCGCTTTTTCTTCCAGTGCATGACCTCCGACGCGGGACTGCTGGATGAGGAACTTCGCAACCATCTCGCGAACAGGTTCATCGCGGCAAGCCTCGGCGAGATGAAGGAGCTCGAAAAAGCCCAGAAAGCCGGCCTGGTTTCGCCGCATTTTCATATCGAGCTCATCCATCACGCGCTCATCGGCATGGTTCTCCAGGCCTTTCGGTTCTGGTGGTCGCGCGAAAACGTTCTCTCCGCCGAGACTCTCGCCGACCAACTGTCGGACTTTTTCCTGTTCGGCCTGGCCGGCCAGCATCCCTCCCCAACGCCGTCGAAACAATCCTCCCACGAACGTTCCACGTCGAAAGCTCAGAGCAGAAGAGGCAAACACCCATGATCCTCCGTCCCCATTCCACCAGACTCTCCCGGCTCCTCGTCCCGACCTTGTCCCTGATGCTGTTCACCTGCGTGACGGGAATCGCGCAGACAGCCACCGAACCGGCAATCCCGGCTTCCTCGCCATCCGCGATCGAGACCCCGATCGGGTCGGCAACCACGGCGGACACGGTCGGCACCGCCCCGACCCTGGCCGAGTGTCTCGTGTCGGCCCTCGACACGAATCCCGGCGTCCTGTCGGCGGAGGATGAAACCCGGGCGTCGAAGCAGCGCCTGAACCGCGCGAACAGCAACCTCCTCCCCCGCCTCAAGGCCGAGGAGACGTTCACGAACTTCCGGCACACCTCCGAAATCATGGGCAGACCATTGGGGAAGGAACAACTTCAGCTGAAAGGCATCAAGCTCTCCCAGCCGATCTACACCGGTGGTGCGCTCGAAAACGGTGTCAATGCCGCACGAGCGGGCGTGAATATCCAGAAGCATGCCGAAACCCGGCGCCGCGAGGACATGGTCCGCTCGGTCGCCGAGGCCTGGTTCGGTCTTCTCAGCGCCCGTGCCATGGAGGAAGTGGCGTCGCAGGCCCTGTTCGACACGCTCGGCCACGAACGGCACGTGCAGAACATGCTCGAAGCCGGCGTCGCCGTTCGCGACGATCTGCTGAAAGTGCAGGTGTCGGTCCTCGAGCGCCGCGAGAACCTCGTGAAGGCCCGCAACGGCATCGACCTGGCGAAAGCACGCCTGGAGATGCTGACCGGCCTTCCGATCGAACCGACCGCGATCCCCGTTCCCGCGAACCCCGACACGACGCCGGAACTGAGCGAGGAGCACGCCGTCTCCCTCGCCACCCGCAGTCACCCCCTGCTTCGAGCCGCCCGCGAGGCGGTCCGCATCCAGGACTTCTCGGCGAAGGCCGCGAAAGGCGCCCTGCTGCCCAACGTCGCCCTCCAGTGGAACTGGAGTTCGGGCAACCAGTTCAATACGGCCCAGGACAACTGGGACGCCACCGTCTACGTCGGCCTGAACGTGTTCGACGCCGGCGAAACCCGCAGCAAGGTGCGGGAAGCGCGAGCCGCCAAAAGCAAGGCGACCCACGATCTCGAAGATCTCGAACGAAATATATTGCTCGCCATTCATCAGGCCTTTCTCCGCATCGAGGAGGCACGCGCGCGGCTCGAGCTGTCGACCCAGGCGGAAGCGCAAGCCGCCGAATCCCTGCGCCTCACCGAAGAGCGGTTCAAGGCCGGGGCCGTCACCTCGCAGCACCTGCTCGACGCCGAGTCCGCCCTCGTCTCGGCCCGCCAGCGCCGCGTCACCGCCGGCTTCGACCAGGCCCTCGCCCGCATCGCCCTCTGGCACGCCGCCGGCGGCCTCGAACACGCCCTTCTTCCCTTGAAATAGACGATCACACGTCCGCCCTTCCCGATGACCGACTCGCCAGGAGGCCCCATGACATCGATTTCCCAACGCCAGCGAAACATTAGTATACGCTTCGCTATCTTATTATTCGCATTTCTCCTGGGCGGGCTCCTTTCCGCCGAGCCGACGGGCGATCCGATCCCCGTGACGCTTCTGACACCCGCGATCGGTTCGGTCGAGTGGATCGAACGCACGACCGGCGAGCTGATCGCCCCCCAGCGCGCGACGCTTCAGCTCAAGACATCCGGCTTCGTCGACCGCGTGCTGGTCCGCGAGGGGGACCGGGTCCGCAAAGACCAGCCCCTCGCCGTTCTCGATCTCGAAGACGCGAACATCTCGCTCGACCAGGCGAAGACGGCTGTCACCTCGGTCGAATCCCAGGTCGCCGCGGCTTCGGCGGCCCTCGAAACCGCCCGCGTCGCGAAGCAACAGGCGCTGATCCGCCTCGAAACCGCAACCCGCGATTACGACCGCGCGAAGAGCCTCCGCGAGAAAGACACGATTCCCCAACAGCAGTTCGACCAGATTGAAGGCCAGTTCAAGCTCGCCCAGAACGGCGTCGAGGTGGCCGCCCGGCAGATCATGCAGGCCGAGGCGGCCCTGTCGGCGGCCAAAACCCTCGTCGCGACCGCGAACGTCGGCGTTCGCGCCGCCAGACGCCGGCTCGACAACTCGACACTCCTCGCGCCGTTCGACGGCCTGATCACGTCAAAATCGCTCATGGAGCACGAACCGAGCGACAAGCAGACCCTCACCCTCGTCGATGACTCGGAACTGGAGCTCCGCATCCGCCTTCCCGAGCGCGTTCTCCCCTTCCTCACGCTCGGGGCACGCGTGATCGTCCGCTCTCCGCTCGTGTCGGAACCGGTGATCACCAGCGTGAACACGATCATTCCCGCGATCGACCGCAAGACCCTGACGTTCGAAGCGATCGCCATCCTTCCCAATACCGACCACAGGCTGAGCCACGGCGGCTACGCCGACGTCGACACCGTCGTCCGCGAGAACCTCGGAACCCGCATCGTGCCGGCCGGCATCGTGAGAATCACGAGCGACGGCACCGGTGCGACCCAGGGCGCCGCCCGTTCCGGCTACGTCTTCACCGTCCGCGACGGGAAAGCCCAAAAAACCCCCGTGACAGTCGGTTTCTCGCGCGGCAACCGCATTTCCATCTTGTCGGGCCTCGCCAGCGACACGCCGATCGTCGACAGCGGCTTCGACCAGCTCGTCGATGGCGCACCGGTCACGGTCGGGAACGAGGCCGTCCGATGATTCTCGCCGACACCGCCATCCGCCGACCCGTCACCACGATCATGGCCTTTCTGGCCGTGGCGTTGTTCGGCGCGCTCTGCTATCGAGACCTCGGCGTCGACGAGTTCCCCGAGGTCGAGTTCCCCACCGTCACCGTCACCTGCGTCTATCGGGGCGCCAGCCCGGAAACGCTCGAATCGAAGGTCGTCGACAAGATCGAAGAGCAGATTGCCGCGCTCAGCGGCATCGAAAGCGTCAAATCCGTCTGCGCGGAAAACGTCGCCCGCGTCATCGCCGAGTTCAAGCTCGATCGCAGTATCGACGTCGCCGTCCAGGACGTCCGCGACAAGGTCGCCGGCATCCGCAGCGAGCTGCCCGAAGCGATGGAATCGCCCGTCATCGAGAAGTTCGACACCGGCGCCGTCCCGATCCTCGCCCTCACCATTTCGGGCCCCCTCTCGGTCGGCGAGTTGTCGAAATACGCCAAGGATGTCGTGAAAAACCGTCTGCAGAGCGTTTCCGGCGTCGGCGCCATCAAGGAGATGGGCGTCAGGGAACGCGAGATCAAGATCTGGATCGACAACGACCGGCTGAACGCCCACGGACTGACCGCCGCCGAGGTCGTCCAGGCCGTGCGATCGAAGAATATCGAGATTCCGGCCGGCAAGATCGAGGACGACCGCCGCGAGTTCGTCGTGAAAACGATGGGCGAACTCGCCGACGTCGAGTCCTTCAGGAGCCTCACGATCGCCACGATCGAAGGAACCCGCATCACCCTGGGCGAAGTGGCCCAGGTCGAAGATGCCATCGAGGATGAGCGGTCGGTGGGCCTGGTCGACGGCAGGCCGATCGTGGGCATGCAGATCCAGAAGCAGTCCGGAGCCAACGCCGTGAAAACGGCGCAGCTCGTCAAAAAGGCCATCGAAGAACTCAGCCAGAGCGCTCCCAAGGGCGTCAGCATCTCGATTCCCATGGATACGACCCCTTTCACGGAGGAATCGATTCACGCCACGATGGTCGACATCGTCGTCGGGGGTATCCTGGCCGTCCTGATCATCCTCGTGTTCCTTCGAAACCTGCGCTCGACGCTGATCTCCGCCCTGGCGATCCCGACCTCGCTGCTCGCGGCGTTCGTGATCATGCGTGTTCTCGGCCTGTCGCTGAACATGATGACGACGATGGCCCTCTCGCTGTCGATCGGTCTACTGATCGACGACGCGATCGTCGTCATCGAGAACATCTACCGGCACCTGCGCCTGGGAAAATCCGCCGATACGGCGGCCGGCGAAGCGACGGAGGAAATCGGCCTGGCCGTTACTGCAACGACGTTCTCGCTGGTCGCCGTGTTCCTGCCGGTCGCGCTGATGAGCGGCATCGTGGGGCGGTTCCTGTATCATTTCGGCATCACCGTCACCGCGACCGTGCTCGTCTCTCTCGTCGTCAGCTTCACTTTGACCCCCATGCTCGCGGCCCGTTACCTCGAGAGTGAAGAGCACGAGAACCGGGTGGCGAGATTCTTCGGACACATGCTCGATCTGCTCGACGAAGCCTACCGCCGCCTCCTCGGCCTCGTGTTGAGCCACCGTCCGCTCATCCTTGCCGCCGGCGCCGGCGTCATCGCGCTGATCGCCGCCCTCGCGGGCCAGTTGAACTTCGAGTTCAAGCCCCAGGTCGACAAGAATCTGTTCCTGGTGAATTTCCGCACACCCATCGGAACATCTCTCGAAGGCTCGAAACGCATCACGAAGCTGGTCGAATCACAAATCACGGCCCCGATCCGGCAGTATATCCTCACCTCGATGGCCACCGTGGCAACGGACCCTCTCGAAGACCCGACCAAATGCTCCATCACCGTCACCCTCATCCCGCGCGCCCGGCGGCCGGACGTTTCTCAGACCGTGCTGATGGATCAGGTCAGAAAAATAGTGAATACGATTCCAGGCATCGAACGCCGTTCCGTCGAGGAACACGATCCGATGGCCGCCGGCATGGGCATGGCCAACCAGCAGATCACCTACTCGCTGCTCGGCCCCGACATGACGGTACTCGGAGACCTGGCGGACAAGCTGTCTTCCTGGATGAAACAGGCCGGCGGCTTCGTCGATGTCGCCGACACGCGCGAGCCGGGAAAGCCGGAACTGCGCGTCCAGCTTCAGCGCGACCGCATGGAGCTGCTCGGCGTCAACGTCGGCGCGCTGGCAACGACGCTGAATCTCCTCGTCGGCGGCCAGCAGGCCGTTTCCCAGTTCAAGGAGGAAGGGAAACAGTATGACGTCAAGATGCGCCTGATGAAGGCGTTCCGGGAAAGCCCGGAGACGCTGCCGAACCTGATGGTGCGCACGATCGACGGGCAGCGCACCGTGCCTCTCGCGAACGTGACCGAACTTTCGGTCAGCCCAGGCGCCGCCACGATCAACCGGTTCAATCGGGCGCGTGAAGTCCGCATCGGCTGCAATCTCGAGGGAAAATCGCAGGGAACGGCGATGGGTGAGTTCGCCGCCGAGGCCGGGAAACTGTTCCCGCCGGGTTATCGCGGCCAGTTCCAGGGGCTTTCCAAGACCAGCGAGGAAACCGTCGGGAACATGGCGTTCGCCGCTATCATCGCAGCAATTCTTGTCTACATGCTTCTCGCCTCGCAGTTCGAGAATTTCCTGCACCCGCTCTCCATCATGACCTCGGTGCCGCTCGGCCTGGTCGGTGCGATCGGAGCCCTGATCCTGACGCAGGCGCGCGTCGACATCATGACCATGATCGGGTTTCTGATGCTGATGGGCCTCGTCGTGAAGAACGGCATCCTGCTCGTCGAGTTCATCAACCAGCAGCGGCGAAGCGGCATGAGCCGGCGCGAGGCCATCATGACCGCCGGGCCGATCCGCCTGCGGCCGATCCTCATGACCAGCGCCTGCATGATCGGCGGCATGATCCCGCCCGCCATCTCGACCGGGCCAGGCTCGGAGATGCGCGTCGGCATGGCGATCGCCGTCATCGGCGGCCTGATCACCTCGACGGCCCTGACCCTGCTGTTCGTGCCCGTCATCTACGAACTGCTCGAGGACATCTGCGCCTGGTTCGGTATCAAGGCCTTCGCCGAGGTCCCCCGGAATGAATGAACCGAACACGTCTTCCTCGGCTAACCGGACGCAGACAGCCTGGCGCGGGCTGCCGGCCGGGATCTGGGCGATGGGCTTCGCCTCGCTGTTCATGGATATGTCGTCGGAGCTGATCCACAGCCTTCTGCCGGCGTTCATGGTCACCACCCTCGGAGCCTCGATGGTCACGGTTGGCGTCATCGAGGGTATCGCCGAGGCTACCGCCTCGATCATGAAGGTGTTCTCCGGTGCTCTCAGCGATTATCTCGGGAAGCGCAAGTTCCTGATGGTGCTCGGATACAGCCTCGCCGCCTTCACCAAGCCGGTGTTCCCGCTCGCGAACGCCATCGGCTGGGTATTCGCAGCCCGGTTCATCGACCGTGTGGGGAAAGGCATCCGCGGCGCGCCCCGCGACGCCCTGGTCGCCGATATCACGCCACAGCCGCAGCGCGGCGCCGCCTATGGCCTCCGGCAGGCTCTCGACTCGGTCGGGGCGTTCCTCGGCCCTCTGCTCGCCGTTCTGTTGATGATGCGACTTTCCAACGATATCCGGACGGCCATGTGGATCGCGGTGATCCCGGCGTTCGTCTGCGTGGCACTGCTGGTCGTCTGGGTGCGCGAACCCGACCGATCGGCGGAACACACGCAGACACGGAATCCGTTCCGTCTCGCGGATGTCAGGCTGCTTCCCGCCTCCTACTGGTTCGTCGTCCTGCTCGGGGCGGTGATGACCCTCGCCCGGTTCAGCGAAGCGTTTCTGGTGCTGCGCGCCCAGGATGCCGGCCTCGCCCTGGGGCTCGCGCCGGTCGTGATGGTCGTGATGAACGTGTTCTATGCCGGTGCGGCCTGGCCTGCGGGCATCGCCGCCGATCGGTTCAGCCGGCGGTCCCTGCTGCTGCTCGGGCTGGGTTTTCTCATCGTCGCGGATCTCGTCCTCGCCGCCGCGGCATCACCGCTCGCCGTGCTGGCCGGGCTGTGGGGGCTTCATATGGCATTCACGCAGGGCCTGTTGTCGAAACTCGTCGCCGACACGGCTCCGGCAAAGCTGCTCGGCACGGCTTTCGGCCTCTTCAACCTGGTGAGCGGCCTCGCCCTGCTGCTGGCCAGCGTCATCGCCGGTTCTCTCTGGAACGCCATCGGGCCTTCGGCCACGTTTTTTGCCGGAGCCGTTTTCACGGCTATCGCCGCTACCGGCCTCGCCTTCGCCCCCCCTTCCCGGAAACCTGTGCCTTGACATCGTCTCCAAAATTCCCATCGTTTTCCGTAGAGGGCAGAGAGGAGATGAGAGGCCATGTTCAAATTCGAGTTGACCGAGGAGAATGTCGCCCTGCTGAAATCCCTGCTCACCAGAGAGATCGCCGACACCCGGGTCGAAATCTACCACTGCCGCAACGCGTCCGAGTTCCAGTCCTGCCTCAAAGCCCGTGAAACTGAGCTCCACGAGCTCCTCGAGCGTCTTATGAGGCTGTTCCCGACCTGATCGCCAACGTCTTGACGTCCCCGTTCCGATCGGAAGGTTCCCCGATACAACAAATGATCTGCAGAGGCCCATCGCAACTCCGGCATCACCTACCGGAGTTTTTTTGTTTTCCGGGGAAAAAAAAGCCCAGGTGAGCCCCCGTCCCACTCTCACGCCCTCGGAAGGCTCTGCCGGTTCAGCCGGGCCATCTCATCGGCATGACCGGCCAGTCCCAGCCTCCGAATCTGCAGGATGCAGGCACGTCGATCCGAGCGGAGGAAAAACCGATCCCTCTCGATATGAGGTTGTGGGATACCACCGCCTGGCAGGAAATTCGTTCCCCGGGAATAGCGAAGATTCCCTGGATATGGTTTATTGGGAACATGAAGAATCAGATTTCCCCCGAAAAACTCCGTGAACGCCGGTTTCCCCGGGAAGAAGACCTGCGCGGCCCGTTCCTGCGCGACCAGACTGCGATCATCCACTCGCTGCCGTTCCGGCGGCTCAAGCACAAGACCCAGGTGTTCTCGGCCCCCGAGAATGATCATATCTGCACCCGTATGGAACACGTGATGCACGTGGCGACGATCGCCGTCTCGATCGTGCGCGGCCTCAACCGGCTCGGCTGGGAGTTGAACGAAGAGGCGGCCTTCGCGATCGGCATCGGCCACGACCTGGGCCACCCGCCATTCGGACATGTCGGAGAACATGCCCTGGATGCGATCCTGAAACAGTACGGCGCGGCGTTCATGCATGAGATCAACGGATTGCGGGTCGTCGACATGCTCGCGAACGACGGTCGGGGCCTCAATCTTACCTTCGCCGTACGGGACGGCATCGTCTGCCACAACGGCGAGAAGTTCGAACCCAGCCTCGTCCCTGCCGAAACGGCAAATATACCAGACGATATTCATGACCGGAACGCCCGTCCGTCGACCTGGGAAGGCTGCATCGTGAGGTTCTCGGACAAGATCGCCTATCTGGGTCGAGATATAGAAGACGGCATAGATGCCGGTCTGATCTCGGAGAAAGACGTCCCAGAGCTGGTCAGGAGGGAACTCGGCAGCCGCAACGGCGAGATCATCAACACGCTCGTGGTCGACCTGATCGCCTCTTCCAGCGACAGCGGCGCGATCCGGTTCTCCCCCGAACGATTCGCCATCATCAACGAACTGCGCCGGTTCAACTATGAACGGATCTACTTCCATTCGCGGCTTCAGGACTACGGCCGATATATTTCCGAGATCGTGCGCCGCCTCTTTGCGCATCTCCACGAACTGGCCGTGCGCCTGCAGAAGGAGCCCGAAGCATACCGGTCCTGGACGCTTCCGCTGGACAAGGCGTTCGGCGAGTATCTCGTCCGCATGGAAAGCGCCTATAGACGCGAAAATGCTGGCCCGGAGCGGAAAGCAGCCGACTATCTCTCCGGCATGACCGACGAGTTCGCGCTCTCCTGCATCCGTCAGATCACCTTCCCGCCCCCGATCTGCTGATCAGAAGCGTTTCCGGCTAGCGCACCGGGGCGGAAGCGACCAGGCCCGCGGCGGAGACGGCTTCGAGGACCTCGGCGGCGGCGGCATCCGAAATGCTCGCGACGTCGGAGCGGCCGACCGTGTATTTCTGCATGCGCGCGATCACCCGTTCCCAGGATTCCCGGGTGCGGGACTTCTCGTTCGTGGTCCGCTGCCGGTCGTGGCACCCGATACAGTACCGGTCGATCGCATCGACCGTTGATGCCGCCATGGCTGACTGTGTCGGCGGAACCGGTGCCGCCGCCGTCGCGAGAACCGCTGCAAGCGCCCCGCGGGTTTCCTCCCGGTCGCAGGCTCCGGCCCAGGCCATGGGCTCGACGATCGCGATCCACCGGGGGATGGCTCGCCGGCCGAGCCCCTCGACGGCCGTGTCGCGATCATGGCAGGAAATGCAGATCCGGTTGAATGCCGCCTGATCGGGGCGTTCGACGACCTCAGACGGCGTCAGAGACTGCCAGGCCCGGGCGCACTGGGCATACGGAACGATCATGCCGAACGCCACGAGCGGAAACAAGATGGTCAGAGCATATCCGATTGCGATCATGCGCTTGGGGGAGAACAGGATGTTTCGGCGCGAAAGGAATTTGGCTGCGAACAACAAAAACGTCACGGCCCCAACCACAAGGTGCACGCGAGACGGGGACCGCAGCGGAACCTGATAATGGACGGCCCGTGCAATCATGCCCGCCAGAAGCAACAGCGCGGGAATGGCTGCCAGCCTCCCGCCCCAGCGATGAAGAGGACTCGCAGGCCGCCACCATTTGATCATCCCGAGACAAACGGCGCTGCATCCGAGGATTCCGCCCAGCCAGACGCCCAGCGTTGGTTCCATTCTTCCGCCTCTTTTCGTGTGTTGATGGATGAACCCGACAGGTCCGGTTCAAAAATGAACGGCGTGGAATGCCGAAGCCGTTCCACGCCGTTCCGGGTGAACGAGATCAGTCGACCTTTTCGAACTTTTCCTTCGGGGAAAGGCAGACAGGGCATTTATCCGTAGGCGAAACATTGGTGGTGTAGCCGCAGACCATGCAGACGAAAAACTCTTTCTTGGCAGCCTTGGAGGCATCGAGATTCGCGAGGGCATCGGCATACATCGAGGCATGATCGCCTTCGACCTTGCCTGCGCCGCCGAACAGGATGACGGCCATGTCCTGCTTCTCTGCTTCAGCCGCGGCCTTGAACTCGGGATACATGGTCTCGTTTTCATGCTTTTCACCAGCCATCGCCGCTTCGAGATTCTCTTTCGTCGATTTCACGACGGGCGTCTCGAGCTTGGGCTCGGCCTTGCCACCCTGCTTCTCGATCTCGGTCTTGAGGTTGGCCGCATGGACGCCTTCGGCCTTCGCAGCAGCGCGGAACAGACTGCCGACAGCGAGAAATCCCTCTTCGTCAGCCTTCTTCGCGAACTCGGCATACTTCGCCTGCGCATTGGACTCGCCATTGAACGCGGTCAACATGTTTTCCAGCGTTTTGCCGGGTACAGGAACCGCATCGGGAGCCAAGGAAGCGACGGCAGGCTCCTGTACGGCAGCGGGGGCCACGGGAGCGGCATCCTGCGCAAAAGCGAACCCACACAGCACCAGAGAGATGAGAATAACGGAAACTATTGTACGAATCATTGTTTCCTCCTCAAAAGATGTCAGATCTTGTATGGGGGACGATATCCCCTCCCCTCCCACCGTGTCAAGGGATCCCCGTTGGGAACCCCCAGCTCCGCCTTCCCCTTGGTCGCCATCGCCGGCACTCTCCCTGCACACTCGGGGAAATTCTGTGCCGCGAGCTCTTGCAGCCATCCGCAGATTTGACGAGGTTCACCTCCGGAATACCCCGCGATCCTCGCTCCGATGCCCCTCAAAGCCCCGTCTCCACCCGGCAGGAAAATTCCCATTGACACCTTCAGCTTATTCTAGTATTCTAATACCACAATAAAACAAAGGATGCGCGGAATGGCTGAAATCGTGAAATTCTCGGATGCGGTGGTTCTGGGATTCCATGCGATGATCGATCTTGCCGAACATCCCGGGCATGAAGTCCCTCTTCATGATATCGCCGTTCGGCTGCGGGTTTCGGAAGCGCATCTTTCGAAAGTTCTCCAGCGCCTCCGCAAGGTCGGCCTCGTCCAGGCCAGCCGGGGGCCGAGCGGCGGATATCGGCTCGCCCACCCCCCCGCCGGGATCACCTTCGCATGTATATTTGAAGCTATTGATGGTCCCATCCAGCCCCAATTCTGTCTCTTCGGCACTCCCGTCTGCACGAATCCCTCGTGCTGGATGGGAAGTTTCATCGGACAGATCAATCAGCAGGTCAAGAACTTCCTCGAACAGACCACGCTCGCCGACCTTCCGATCCGGGGCTTTCACCCTCTCGGCCAGCATGCCGCCTGACGTCAGCAAAGGAGCGACACCATGAAACGCAAGATCATCAGGATCGACGAGTCGAAGTGCAACGGCTGCGGCCTCTGCATTCCCGGATGTCACGAAGGCGCCCTCCAGATCGTCGACGGAAAGGCCAAGCTCGTGGCCGACGTGTACTGTGACGGTCTCGGAGCCTGTCTCGGCGAGTGTCCCCAGGGGGCTCTCACGATCGAGGAGCGTGAGGCGGTCGAGTTCGACCAGACGGTTGTCGACCAGCGGCTGACGGCTCTCAAAGCCCAGAAGGCCGGCGGATGTCCCTCCCAGGCGCACGGTCATGCCCACGGCGGCGGCTGCCCGGGAAGCGCCCTTCGACAGATGCAGCGCCCGGCGCCGTCTGTTCCGGCCGATGCGGCGAGCGGTTCGATCCAGTCCCAGCTCGGTCAATGGCCCGTCCAGTTGATGCTCGTCCCTCCCGCGGCCCCCTTCCTGCAAGAGGCCGACATTCTCCTCTGCGCGGACTGCGCCCCGTTTGCCCTGCCCGACTTCCATACGCGGTATCTGGCCGGCAGGGCGGTTCTCGTCGGCTGCCCCAAGCTCGACGACAGCGATCATTACCTGAACAAGCTGATCGAGATGTTCAAAACTTCACGACCGAAGCGTGTCACCGTGCTGCGCATGGAAGTCCCCTGCTGCGGCGGGCTGGCCTGGCTGGCCGAAGAGGCCCGCCGCGCCTCGGAACTTGACTTCCCGCTGGAAATCCATACCATAGGAATACAAGGGGGCGTCATCAGCAAAAAGGACGCCTGACGAGAGAGATCCGGTATTCCCAACCATCACCCCGTTACGAGCGCGCGGCATCTGGCTGGGCGTTGAGGCCGACCGCAAATATTTTACCATATATTTCAGGAGGAATCGATCATGGGTATGTTCTGCTATCAGTGTGAACAGACGGCGCAGGGCAAGGGTTGTACGATGGCCGGCGTGTGCGGCAAGGATGCCACCACGGCCTCCCTGCAGGATCTCCTGCTCGAAGTGACCAAGGGCATCGCGATGTATGCGCACCGGGCCCGCACGCTGGGAGCGGTCGACGCCACGATCGACCGGAAGGTCGTCGAGAACCTGTTCACCACCGTCACGAACGTGAATTTCGATCCCGACCGCCTTTCCGGCCTCATCCACGCCGCCGTCGAGAAGCGCGCCGCCGCCCGCAAGCTGTATGAAGCTGCCTGCGCCAAGGCCGGCAAACAGCCCGAAACGCTGAGCGGCCCCGCCGCCGTCGCTCCCGCTTCCGACATCCCCGGCATGGTCGCCCAGGGCGCCCAGGTCGGCATCGAACATCGCAAGAAGCTGTTCGGCGAAGATATCACCGGCCTGATGGAACTCCTGACCTACGGTCTGAAGGGCATGGCCGCCTACGCCGACCACGCGCTCGTGCTCGGCAAGGAAGACGCGGCCGTGAACGCGTTCTTCCTCGATGCGCTGGATCTGCTGACCCACGAGAAGCAGACCGTCGACGAGCTGTTCACCTACAACATGAAGGCCGGCGAAGTGAACCTGAAGATCATGGGTCTGCTGGATGCCGCCAACACCGAGACCTACGGCCATCCCGAGCCGACCAGCATGCGCATCACCCCCGTGAAGGGCAAGTGCATCCTCGTCTCCGGCCATGACCTGAAAGACCTCTACGCGCTGCTCGAGCAGACCGAGGGCAAGGGCATCAACATCTACACCCACGGCGAGATGCTTCCCTGCAACGCGTATCCGAAGCTGAAGAAGTTCAAGCACCTCGTCGGCAACTACGGCGGCGCCTGGCAGGATCAGGCCAAGGAGTTCGACGCCTTCCCCGGCGCGATCCTGATGACCACGAACTGCATCCAGAAGCCGCGCGACACCTACAAGGGCCGCATCTTCACCTGCGGGCTGGTCGCCTGGCCAGGCGTGAAGCACATCTCCGACCGCAACTTCGCCCCGGTCATCGAGGCCGCCCTCGCCGCCCCCGGCTTCACCGCCGACGAGCCCGAGAAGCGGATCATGATGGGCTTCGCCCGCAACGCCGTGCTCGGCGTGGCCGACAAGGTCATCGACGCCGTGAAAGCCGGCGCCATCAAGCACTTCTTCCTGATCGGCGGCTGCGACGGCGCGAAGAGCGGCCGCAACTACTACACCGACTTCGCCCAGGCCGTTCCGAACGACTGCGTGATCCTGACCCTCGCCTGCGGCAAGTTCCGGTTCAACAAGCTGGAATACGGCACCATCGGCGGCATTCCGCGCCTGCTCGACATGGGCCAGTGCAACGACGCCTACTCGGCCATCCAGGTCGCCGTGGCGCTCTCGAAGGCGTTCAATACCGACGTGAACAGCCTGCCGCTCTCGATGGTACTCTCCTGGTACGAGCAGAAGGCCGTCTGCATCCTGCTCACCCTGCTCTCGCTGGGCATCAAGAACATCCGCCTCGGGCCGACGCTGCCGGCGTTCGTCACCCCGGCCGTCCTCAAGGTGCTCGTCGAGAAGTTCAGCATCATGCCCACCACCACCGCAGAGGCCGACCTCAAGGCCATTCTGCCCAACGCCCAGATCAAGATCGCGGCGGCCAACGCCTGATCCCATGATCTCCAGCGGCCGGCCCCCCGGGGCCGGCCGTTTTCTCTGCCCGGGAACTATATACCCATGACAATAGATAACCCTGTCCAGCTTCACGCATGCAGAGGCGCAACCTCCACCTGTCCGAACGCCCTGGTCGGCACGGGCGAACTGCTCGCCGGCATCGACACGGTGCTCGCAGCGTTCGACGCCCGCTCGGCCGACACACCCGCAGCTCCGGCCGGCCATGCGCATCTGCGATTCACGATCGGGATCGCCGCCTGTCCGAATGCCTGCTCCCGGCCCCAGATCATGGATGTCGGCTTCATCAGAGCCGAGTATCCCGCCTTCGAGGCCGAACGCTGCACCGGCTGCGGGGCCTGCGTGCGAGCCTGTCGCGAAGGCTGCCTCTCGATCGAAGGGAAGCGCCTTTCGTTCAGCCCCGCCTCGTGCGTCGGGTGCGGGGACTGCCGACGGGCCTGCCCGGTGAACGCGATCACCCGGGCCAGAACGGGATTCCGCGTCCTGGTTGGCGGGCGGCTCGGCCGCCATCCGCGACTCGCGACGGAGCTGCCGGGCATCTGCACGACAGAGCTGGCGTGTGATCACCTTTCGGCCTGTCTCAATGCGGTGCACACCGCCGCCCGCCCCGGAGTCCGGCTGGCCACTCTTCTGGAGGCCGGAAATCCGGCTCTCCGGCGACGGCTCGGCCTGTGAGCCGACTCTTCCGGGGAAAGGCCCCGGCCGCCGTGTTCATCGGCATCACCGGGCTTCTCTCCTTCGCCGCCTGGAAAGCCCGGATTCCGCTCCTGCTGGCCGACCGGTTCCTGCCCGGCGCCGGCATCCTCGAGATCCTCCTCCTTGCATCCTACGGCACCTGGATCCATAGCCTTCTCCAGGATCCCCGGCGGGCCCCCGCCATCCGCGGCCGGATCTGGGGACTGTTTTCGGCCGTGTTTTTCGCGCAACTGGCGCTGGGCCTTGCGGGCTTCGAGCGGTTTCTGATGACCGGCGCGCTCCATCTTCCCGTGCCCGCCCTGATCGTCGGCGGCCCCCTGTATCGCGGGGAAGGACTGTTCATGCCGATTCTCTACGGCACGACCCTGCTGCTGGCCGGAAGCGCCTGGTGCAGCCATCTCTGCTATATCGGCGCCTGGGACCACGCCTGCGCAGGCTCGAACAACGCTACCCGCAGAGAGTATCCGGCTGCGGCCCCGTGGTTCCGCCTGATCACGCTCACTGCAACCGTCGGCCTCGCGCTCGGCCTGCGCTGGATCGGCGCCGCACGGGAAACCGCTTTCGCGGCCGCAGTGACATTCAGCCTTGGGGGTATCGCCGTGATGCTCGTTCTCTCACGCCGCATGGGACGGATGATGCACTGCACCGCCTACTGCCCGATCGGCCTGCTCAGTACTGTTCTCGGCCGACTGAATCCGTTCCGGATCCGCATCGCACCCACCTGTGACGCCTGCGGTGCGTGTTCCCGGAGTTGCCGATACGGAGCGCTCGACCCCGAACACCTCCGCCGGCAGGATCCCGGCCAGACCTGCACATTGTGCGGGGACTGTCTCGCCGCATGCGCCCGGGGCAACCTGGGCTATGCGTTTCCGGGCCTCGACCGGGAGAGGGCGCGGAGCCTGTTCCTCGTGATCGTCGTCATCCTTCACACCGTTTTTCTCGGCGTGGCCCGCATCTGACCGGTATTTACCGGCAGGAGGCAGGCGGGGCGGAGTGACTCACGACATGGTGCAGGACGCCGGTCCGGCCAGCCGCGGGCTCGAAAGCGCCCGCCGAGCGGATCGCCGCCAGCAGCGCCGCGACCAGGATGACCCAGCCGATGACACCAACCAGCAGGGAACGGCGGACACGGTCATTCGCGAACGGATACCGGCGCATCATGGTCATGGATCCCTCACTTCCCCGATTACACGGGCATTCAACGGCATTCCGACCGCACCCCGGATAGCCCGGCTGCGATCGCCACCGTTCGTACGCAACTTCCGTTCCAGGTTCGATCATCGGTGAAAATCCGCCTGGATAGCCAAGAACCGAGACGATGGTCCGGAAAAGCCGTCATTTTTTTGACACCCGCCCGATGAAAATCGATCAGGCCCGGCAAGAAGCCTTGGATCGGTGTCTTCGGAGACCCCGCATATCGCTATTTTCATCCATATATGATACTGTGCCTGGGCAGACATTTCTCGAACTGCCACCCATCTTCCCATCGAGCCGATCGTGACCCAGCGCATCTATGCCGTTCCCATTTCCCCATTCCTCCCATCCCGTTCCCTTCTTCTATCCAGCTTTCTGTTCCTTTTCCTTGTCATGACTCCAGCCCTGCCTGGAGCCGACACGGAGTATTGGCATGAATCCATTTTTGCGTTCGATCTCGACGAAGGCGCCTCGATGGAAATCGGCTTCGAGCAGCAGTTCGTCGATCAATGCTCGAAGTTCGCGCTGTATAATTTCACCCTCGAACCCTCTTTCAGACTGGACGCCAGGTCCTCGATGGGCTTCGGCTTCCGTCATGAGCGCGAGAAGGAAGACGGCATCTGGACGACGGAAGACCGGTATTGGCTCCATTATGCCTCCAAGCACCGCGCGGGGAAATGGACCTTCAAATTCAGACCCCTGCTCGAGTATCGAAATCTCGCCGAGCGCGATGCCTGGCTACTGCGCCCGAAGCTGTTCATCCAGCACCCCGCCCGGATTGGCAAGAAAGCGGTGAAGTTCTCCATCGTCGGTGATCCCTACTACGCATTCTACGCAGGAGCCGTCCGCCAGAAGCGGATTTCCGCGGGCATCACCTTCGATCTCGCCAGAAAGACCGAATGCTCGCTCTACTATCTGCGCAAGCTGAAATGGTCCGGCGACGACTGGAAGACCACGCATGTGATCGGCTCCGAGCTCGTATTTTCCTACTGACACAGGCGGCCGGGCTGCATCTGGATCGCAGCGGTGTCGCTCCACCGGGTTCGTATTCGGTGCAGTATCTCCGGGAAAACCGGGACTCGCCAATTTGGGAAAAATCGCGTAGCATGGAGGGAAACCTTCTCATCGAATGGAGGCAGGGAAAGAATGTATAAAAATAAATATATTTCGCTCATCGCCGTTTTGTTTCTCGTGTTCAGCAGCTTCGGCGCCGCTCTCGATGCGCGGGACTGGAACCGGGATCCGGCATGCGTCATGGTTCCCTTCGCACCGAAGGTGATCGCGGTCGGGGACATCCATGGCGCGTTCAAGCAGTTCGCGGACACGCTCGAAACGGTCGGAATGGCGAAGCGCGTCACTCCGGATGGATTCGAGATGACCTGGACCGGCGGAAAAGACGTCCTGGTCTTCACGGGTGACCTGACGGACCGCGGCGAGAACACGAAGCAGGTCTACGATGCCGTCATGAGCCTCGAGAAGCAGGCCGACGCCGCCGGCGGCCACGTGTTCCCGATGTTCGGCAACCACGAGGCGCTGCTGCTCAACGGCACCGTCGAGAAGTGGGCCAAGACCCTGACCTCGCACAAGCAGAAGTGGTATCAGAACACGCTCGACTCGTTCACCAAAGCCGGCCTTGATTTCCATCAGGCCATCTCCCCGGAGGGCACCTACGGCTCCTGGATCCGCCGCCGGCCGCTGTTCGCGGTCATCAACGGGTATATGTTCGTTCACGGCGGGCTGCAGGCCGAACCCCAGGGCCTCACCGCGATCGCGACCCGGTTCCGGATCGACATGGAGAAAGGCGACTTCAACGCCGGCATCTTCATGGATGAGAAGGGCCCCCTCTGGAACCGCGACTGGTGGAACGACGCCACGCTGATCGAACGCAGTCTCCAGATCATGGGCATCCGGGGCGTGGTGTTCGGTCACACCGTCGGCGCCATGGGCACCGAGGGCGAGATCAATGTGAAGAATAACGAGCTGATCGGCATCGACATCGGCATGTGCCCCGCCTACGGAAAGAGCCAGGGCGGCGCCCTGGTGATGACCGCGACCTCCGACGGCGGCATCGCGGCCGAAGCGATCTATACCGACAGGCCTTCCGTAAAGCTGTTCTCGATCGCCGGAACCGGCCGCCGCGCCCCGCGCCCCGGATCCCGCCCCCAGCGCCGGCCCGTTCTCGTTCCCGCGAACGAGCAGCTCCCACGCACCGGCACGGACAACTGACCGGTTTATCCCCGTTTCCACCCCGGCCCCGCCAAACGGCGGGGCTTTTTCATTCTCCCGGTTGCCTGTGGTATCATGAACGGGTGAGAGCCTCCGAGGGCTGCCCTCTGGCTGCGGCCTGGCCCCGGAGGGTATGCAGCGCATGGGCGCCGCTCCCAGAACGAGACAAGAGACGGGAGGCCTGAATGGCGAACGCCATGGAAACGAAGAAGACAATCCTGGTCGTCGACGATATTCCGGACAACATCGAAGTGCTTCGCGGGATTCTCTCCCGCAGTTACCGCATCAAAGTGGCGACCTCCGGCGCAAAAGCCCTGTCGATCGCAACCGGAGACGATCCGCCCGACCTGATTCTTCTGGACATCATGATGCCCGGCATGGACGGCTACGAGGTCTGCGCACATCTGAAAGCCCACGACAGGACGCGGAACATCCCGGTCATCTTCGTCACGGCAAAGGACGAGGTCGTTGACGAGGAGAAAGGCTTCATGACCGGAGCGGTTGACTATATAGCAAAACCTATTATTCCTCGCATCACCGAAGCCCGGGTCGCCACGCATCTCGCCCTCCGCCAGGCGATGCGCGACCTCGAGCGCCAGAACGATATCCTGACCGAAAACGCCAGGCTCCGGGACCAGGTCGACCGGATCATGCGGCACGATCTGAAAGCCCCTCTGACCGCCTTCATCGGGATACCATCCCTCCTGAAAACCCGCAGCGACCTTCCCCCGGATGTCCTGGAGGCCGTTGGAATGATGGAGAAATCCGGCCGACGAATGCACGAGATGATCAACAAATCCCTGGACCTGTTCCGGCTGGAATCGGGCACCTACGACCTTCACCCGGTCCCGGTGGATCTGTTGAAAATCTCCCGCCAGATCCGCTTCGAGTTGAGCGAGCTCCTGATCGCCAAATCGGCAGGGATCCGATTCATGGCGAACGGGGCGGGGGCGGAAGAATACGGCAGCTTCCTGCTTCCGGGGGATGAAACGCTCTGTTACTCGATGCTGGCGAATCTCGTCAAGAACGCTGCCGAAGCATGTCCCGTCGGGGGGAGCGTCACGGTCGCATTCGACGAGAAGCCGATTCCCCGTGTTTCCATTCATAATCCGGGGGTCATTCCCATCGAAATCCGGGAGACGTTCCTGCAGAAATACGCCACCCACGGCAAGGCGGGAGGAACGGGCCTTGGCTGTTACTCGGCCCGACTCATGGCCGGAGCAATGGGCGGGGTGATGAAGTTCACCACTGACGAGGCTTCGGGAACGACGATCATCATCGAATTCTCCGGCACCAGCCCCCGCGACCGGCATCAGCGGGGCATGGACGAGCTGAGCGTTCTCCTCATCGACAGCAACGACATGGTCCTGTTCACCATCCGGCAGCTCCTGCGCAGCCTGGGGCTGCACCGCATCCTGCAAGCCAGGGATGCCGCCGAGGCCAGGGCCGCCCTGCTCAACAACCCGCCGGTCCAGCTCATCATCTGCGACTGGCTCATCCCCGGCATCAGAGGCGAGGAGTTCATCGCCTGGGTCCGGTCCGCGCCCAACTACGGGGAGCTTCCCATCATCGTGATGGCATCCGATGTCCGCCGGGTCGAGGAAAAGATTCCGACGCGGCCGGGCATTCAGGAAATCGTCATGAAGCCGCTCTCGACTGACATCATGAAGAGCAGGATCGAGTCCCTCCTCGACCGGATGAAGGATCTCACCTGAGCAGGAGAGGATCGCCATGGACAGACAGCCTGGAAAACTGAAAATCCTCGTCGTGGACGACGACGAGCCATCCCGACTGATCATCACGACCCTGGCGGCAAGGGAAGGGCACGAGGTGTTCGAAGCCGGGACCGGAGCCGCGGGGTTGAAGCTTTTTGATATTATTCAACCTGATATTGTATTTTCAGATATTTCCATGCCGGTCATGGATGGTCTTCAGATGCTGGAGCGTATCCGGGAACGCTCCCACACGGCCGTGGTCATCATGACGACGGCGTTCGGAGCCGCCGAATTCACCCTGAAAGCCCTGCGGCTCCGGGCCAACGATTATCTCGTGAAGCCGATCGCGCTCGGGGACATCACGTCTGCGCTCCGGAAATACGCGGATGTGATCGCCTCCCGCTCGGAGGAGCGGGAGGTGCTCGCCTGATTCTCCAGCGGCAGTTGCAGATGCAGGTTGGCAACGTTCCGGAGATCGTCGGAAAAGTCGCCGATCGCCTGATGCAGGAAACCGAGGGCAGGATTCGTCCGGCAGAGCGTCTCGGCATCCGTCTCGGCCTGATCGAAATCATTCGCAACGCCATAGAACACGGCAATCTCGGCATCACGTATGACGAGAAAACAGCGGCGCTCGACGGCGACCCCTCTGCCTTCGAACGGCTGATTTCCGAACGCATGGCCGATCCGTCACGCAAGGAGCGGCACGTCGACATCCGCTTTCAGATGGACGGCGCACAGTGTGAATGGATCATCTCCGACGAGGGGGCGGGATTCGACTGGCAGAGCGTGCCCGACCCGAACGATCCGGCAAATCTCCTTTCCACGCACGGCCGGGGAATCCTGCTGACCCGCCTGAACTTCGATGCCGTTTCCTACTTCGGACGGGGGAACCAGGTGTCTCTCCGCAAGAGCCTCCCCGCGACCTGAATCAGGGAACGCTTCTCCGAGCCTTGAGCAGGCCGTCGAGAACCCCCAGGGCCTTGTCGAAATCGTAGGAACGGATGGCATCGGCCAGCTCGGGGAATCCCTGCGGAAACGCCGCGCGGAGGAGGCCATTCGTCTCGTCGATGAGACTGCACGCCATCGCGTCGGAATCCTCGAGCAGGCGCCGCAAGCGGTCGCATGTTTCGGTGAGGGCCGATTCATCCGCGGGTCCGACAGGCTCTGGCCGATCCCCCGGCTCCTCCCGGATCTTCTCCAGCTCTTTCTCCACACGGAAGAGTTCGGCCACGACGTCCTCGAGCAGCGCATCGATCGTTTCCGGCGCAGCCCCGGCCCCGCATGCCCGTTCCAGCTTCGCGGCACGATCCTGGACGCCGGATGCGCCGATATTGGCCGCGGTCCCCTTCAGCGTGTGGGCACAGCGGACAGCCGCCACCGAACCATCTTCCTTCCAGGCCTGGCAGAATTGTGTCCGGAACTGCCTGTTCGACTCCCGGAATCTCATCAATAATGATCGGTATACTTTGGCATTCCCCATGACCGTCGCGAGGCCGCGGCGCACATCGATTCCGGAAAGGGGCGGGAACCCCGTCTCGGACGAAGCCACCGCCGGAGCCGGCACGGCAACCCGGGTTCCGGGGGTGATCCATCGTGCCATCACGGCGAACATCGCCTGAACCATCAGCGGCTTGGCAATATGATCGTTCATCCCCGCCGCCAGCACCTTTTCCCGGTCGCCGACCATGGCGTTGGCGGTCATGGCGATGATCGGGATCTCCCGGAATGCCGGCATCTTCCTGATTTCCCGGGTTGCCTCATACCCGTCCATCACCGGCATCTGACAGTCCATCAGGATGCCGTCGAACCGGCCGTCCCTCGCCAGGATATCGAGGGCTTCGCGGCCCGTTCCGGCGACGACCGAACTCATTCCGGACTGACGAAGCAGCTCCACGGCAAGTTCCTGGTTCATCACGTTGTCTTCAACCAGCAGAATCCTGGCCCCGCCAAGCTTCGCCATATTGTTCGTGAGGGTTTCGCTCCAATCCTTCGACCGGGGCTCGACGGTCGCTGGGCGGCGCCCCATCAGCTCCCCAATCGAGTTCAGCAGGAC
Organism: Candidatus Ozemibacteraceae bacterium; assembly: GCA_035388825.1. Classification (GTDB taxonomy): domain Bacteria; phylum Muiribacteriota; class Ozemobacteria; order Ozemobacterales; family Ozemobacteraceae; genus MWAR01. The sequence continues at coordinate 12,243 of DAOOQQ010000017.1, read as the reverse complement.
CGAAGGCGTCACCGGCTTGCTCATGATCTTGAGGGCAGGAACCCCCACCCGCTCGGCATCCGTGCGAACGTCGTCCCGCCCGTAGGACGTCACCATGATCACGACCGGCGCCTTGTCGAGATGCGAGGTTCGGATCCGATGCGCGCACTCGACGCCGTTCATGCCGGGCATCATCCAATCCATCAGGATGAGATCATACGACCGTCGCTGTTCCGCCAGACGCTCGATCATCTCGATCGCGCGAAACCCGTTCTCGGCGGCATCGACGCGAAGATGCAGGCCGGAGGCGATCGTCGACAGAATCTCCCGGGCGTTCGCATTGTCGTCCACGACGAGCACATGCAGCCCCGCCAGCTCATCAGCCGTGAAGGCGGTCCGGCGACGCTGGTTCGTCTGGGTTCCCATTCGCACGGTGAAATGGAACGTCGATCCCCTGCCCGGCTCGCTTTCCACCCAGATGCGGCCGCCCATCAGCTCGACGAAATGCTTGGAAATCGCCAGGCCAAGCCCGGATCCGCCGTATTTCCGCGTCGTCGAGACGTCGGCCTGGTTGAACGATTGGAACAGGTTCGCCTGCTGCTCCGGCGTCATCCCGATCCCGGTATCCTTCACCCAGAAATGGAACTCCGCGGAAGTCTCGTCGATCGGCCTGGAATCAACGCCGATGATGATTTCCCCCCGCTCGGTGAATTTCACGGCATTATTGCCGAGGTTGAGCAGCACCTGGCCCAGGCGCAGAGGGTCGCCCACGAGGCCGTTCGGGACATCCGGGCATGGCTTGAACAGGAACTCGATCCCCTTCCCTTCCGCCTTCAGATCTATAAGACTTGCGATATTATCAAACACGTCGTCGAGCCAGAAGTCGGTTTTCTCGAGAGCGAGCTTTCCGGCCTCGATCTTCGAAAAATCGAGAATGTCGTTGATGATGCCCATCAGGTTCTCGGCGGCACGATGCACCTTCTCGATATAATTGCGCTGCTGGGCGTCCAGATTGGTCTGCAGGGCGAGCCGCGACATGCCGAGGATTGCGTTCATCGGGGTCCGGATCTCGTGGGACATGTTGGCAAGAAAACTCGATTTTGCCCTGGTGGCCGACTCGGCCATCTCCTTGGCGGCTGACAGGGCCGACTCGACCTGCTTCTGCGGATCGAGATCCATGTGGATTCCCACCATCCGGCGCCCCTGGCCGTTTGCATCCCGCTCGACGCACCGGGCGATGTTGAGAATCCATTTCCAGGCACCGCTTTTGGTCTTCATGCGCAGCTCACAGCGGTATTCCGGAGTCTTCCCGGCCAGATGATCGCGGCCCATCTGCCAGACCCGCTCGAAATCATCCGGGTGGACAAGCGCTTCCCAGCGTTTCGAGCTTTTGCCGCTGAGCGCCTCGAGTTCACGCGAGGTATACCCGAGCATTTCCGCCCAGATCTCGTTGGTGATCATTTCCTCCGCATCGACCCGCCAGTCCCAGAGGCCCAGCCGGGCCCCCTGCAGCGCAAGATCGAGCCGTTCGCGGCTTTCGCTCAGATCCCGCTGCGCTATCACCTGATCGGTGACATCCTGGCTCACCCCAAACAAATCCGTCGGCTGGCCATGGGCATTCTTCGTCAGGTATCCCAGGGCGTGTATCCAGATGATCCTGCCATCGACCGGGCGTTTGTAGGCGTAGACGATATCGAATTTCGGATAACGCCCCTCGATCACCCCGTGGAACATCTCTCGCGTTTTCCGGGCCAGCTCCGGATCGGCAGCTTCGAGATTGGCGAGCCATTCCCGTTCGAGATGGTACCGCAGCCCCGGCTTCGGGAAGTCACCATAGATTTTCACCACCTGCTCCGAAGCATTACAGTATCCCGAGCCATCCAGGGGAATGTGCCAGTATCCCGACTTCGTCAGCTCCATGGCATTGTCGGCAAGGAAGTTCGCCCTGGCAAGCCGTTCCCGCGCCTCGTTTCTATCCGTCAGGTCGCGCTGACTGGTGATGAGAACCGCTTTCCCATGAAGGAAGATCGGCACCAGCGTCACCTCGGTGGGAAACACCTCCCCGTTGAGGCGACGATGCAGCCAATCGAATCGTATCGTCCGGCGTGTTTCGAGCGCACGGCTGATATACCCCATGCCGGCCTCTGCCGACGTGCGCCCATCCGCCTGGAACTCCGGAGACATCGGGAAGAGATGAGCCTTCATCCCGACAAGCTTCTCGGGAGATGCGAATCCGAACATGTTGGCGGCAGCCGGATTTGCCTGGACGATTCCTTCTTCCCGGGAAAGGATTTCCAGGGCGTCGTTGGAATGCTCAAAAAAAGCCCGTTCCTTCTCTTCGGCCATCCTTCTCGCGCTGATGTCGCGGAATGACACGATCGCTCCGGCAACCTTCCCGGAATGGAAAATGGGGGAGGAGGAGTAGGTGACGGGGAACGCGACGCCATCCTTTCGCCAGAACACCTCGGTGTCACAATGGCAGGCCACCCCATCTTTCATAGACTTCTTTATATTACAATCGTCTTTTGAGCAGGGGGTGCCGTCCGGGCGGGAGTGATGGAACAGGTCGTGGCCGATTTTTCCCAGCACCTCGTCGAGACTGGCATACCCGATCAGGCGCAGGCCGGCAGGATTGACGAACGTGATGGCGCCCTCTTCATCGATGATGCAAAATCCTTCGGCCGTATGCTCGAGCAGGAGGCGGATCCGCTCCTCGCTCTTGCGGAGCTCTTCCTTCCCGGATTTCACCGGTTCTTCCGGGGTGCCTGCATCCTGTTTCGGAATATCGGAAACACAAGAATCGTTCATTGTATATATCCTCTGTCACGACTGGCATGGAGCTGCCGGCGGCTCATCTGTGGAGCCCATCTTCATGGTATCCCTCCCGGGGCCGCCGTGCAAGAACACGGATGGATTGGAAGCATCCCGAGCTTGCAGGTTCAAGAGGGTTGCGGGTATGGTATCTGCTGTACGACTTCATTTCCGAAGGAGAAACCATGCGGCACATCCGTCTTTCGTTCGTTCTTCTGACCCTCGCCATCAGCCTGATCGCCTGCGGCAGCGTGTTTGCGGCCGAGGCCCCTGCCGTTCCCGTTCGCGCCAGCGGGACGATCATCCTGGCCACGACGACCTCGACCCAGGCCACCGGCCTGCTCGACGTGCTGCTCGCCGCCTACGCGAAGGATTCCGGCATCACGGTCAAGGCTGTCGCGGTCGGCACCGGTCGCGCCCTCGAACTCGCGAAGAACGGCGATGCCGACGTGGTGATGGTTCACGCCAGGTCGCTGGAAGACGCGTTCGTCGCGGATGGCTTCGGCGTTCATGCATACGATTTGATGTATAACGATTTCGTCATCGTCGGCCCCGCATCCGACGCAGCTCTCGTCAAAGGTGCTCCCGCCGCTTCCTCCGCTTTCGCCCGCATCGCCAGCGGCTCCACGCGGTTCATCTCCCGTGCCGACAAGTCCGGCACGCACGAGCGGGAGCTGGGCATCTGGAACTCCGTCGGCATCAAACCCTCCGGCACCTGGTATGTCGAGGCAGGGCAGGGAATGGCCGAGACGCTCAAGATGGCCGACGAAATGCAGGGCTACACGCTGACGGATCGGGCCACCTGGCTCTCGATGCGCAGCAAGCTGAACCTGGCCGTCGTCTACGAAAAGCCCGAGGAGCTCAAGAACCCCTACGGCGTGATCGCCGTGAACGCCGCGAAGGTTCCCCAGGCGAAAACCGACCTGGCCGTCGCCTTCATCGACTGGCTCGTCGGCCCCAAAGGCCAGGAGATCATCAAGGGGTTCAAGATCGACGGCAGCGAGATCTTCCATCTCTCGGTCGGGAAGCGGTGACCGGCGATGAACGCCCGATCCCTGCGCGGCCTGTTCCTGATCCTCGCCCTCATCGTCCTCGTCCCGTGCGCGTTCGCCGCCGATCCGGCAACGGCGAGCGGCTCGAACACGATCACGATCGTGAACGGCACGGCGACGACGGTGCTCACCCTCGCCGAGCTGCAGAAACTCCCGGTCGAGACGGTCTCCGGATACGAGCCCGTCGGCACGAAGAAGGGGCCGCTCGGGAAGCATGATTGGGCCGGCGCCGACCTGCGCGCTCCGCTGCTCTCCGCCGCACCGGGACTGGACAACCCCGAAGCAGCGCAGAAGCGGATCGTCGTGAAGAGCATCGACGGCTGGACCGTCTCGTTCCGCGCCGGCGAGCTGTTCGGCGACTTCTCCGGCGGCCGGGCGCTGTATGCCGTCAAGGGGTGCAACGAGTGCCACGGTGCCGATGGCGAGGGAAGCGCCCCGCCCGGGAAGAAGGCCGCCCCGGCCCTCGTGAACCGCTCCCTGCCCGCCCCTCTCATCGGCGCCCTGCTCCGCGCCAACCATGGGGACGTGAAGTTTTACGGCCCCGAGCGGGTGAGCGAGGACGAGATCGCCCAGATCACCGCCTGGTTGAACGCCCCCGACACCGCAACCGGCAGTTTCCGCATCGACCCCGCGAAGAACCGCATCCTGCTCGCCTGGCAGCGGGACGGCCAGCCCCTCTCCCCGGCCGACGGCCTCATCCAGCTCGTGGTCGAGCATGACCAGTTCGCCGGCCGCTTCTCCCACTGGGTCGACCGCATCGAGATCGAGTGAGCTCCATCACACCGACCTCGCCCGGAAGCGGAGAAGAGGTCACCCGGGCCCGGCTCGAAGCACTTCTGGGGCGGAAGCGGCTGCTGTCGTGGATTGCGGCGGCAGCCGCGGTCCTGCTCGTCGTTGCCGGGATTCCCGACCTCGGTGCCGGGTTCGACCGGGCGGCGCTTGATCTGGTCACGCGGCTCGCCACGCCCTGGCGGGCACCGCATCCCGACCTGGTCATCGTCGGAATCGACACCGAGACGCTGGCCGCCGTGACCGACCGGTGGCCCTGGCCCCGGGACCGGTATGCGCGGCTTCTCGCGGCCGTCGGCGCGGCGGGACCGCGTGCGATCGTGTTCGACATCCTGCTGCAGCACCTCGAACCGGCCGACGGCGGGGCCGGCGATCGGGCGCTGGCCGAGACGCTGCGCCGGTTGGGGAATGTCCATCTCATTTCTCTGCTCGAGCGGCAGGAGACCGAGTTCGGCCGACAGAAACGGCACTTCCGCAGCGCCCCTCTCTTCCGCCAGGCCGCGGCCGGCGAGGGGTTCGTCTGGGCCTGGGTCGATCCCGACGGCATCGTCCGTTCCTTCGTGCTCCGCGATGGACAGATGGAGCTGAACAGTTGCGCGTTGTCCATGGCCCGTCTCCTGGGCTCGGAGCCTTCCCCCCTGCCCCCCCCCGACGAGGAAGGCCGCTCCCGCGGCCTGATCGCCTTCGCCGGCCGCGGTGGGGCCGTTCCCACGCTCTCGGCACGGGATTTTCTCGAAGGACGCATCCCGGCCGGGGCACTCACCGGGAAAACCGTGTTTCTGGGCGTCACGGCGCCGATCCTCCACGATTTCCACCGAACCTGCCATGGACTGATGGCGGGCACGCGCCTGCTGTCCGCCTGTACCGACACCCTGGTGCAACGGCGCCTGATCGTCCAGCACGAGGGGCGCGGCTGGCGGCTGGTGCTGGTCCTTCTCGGCTTCCTGGCCGGTGCCGGCCTCGTCCGGGCCCGCCCCAACCGGCCCTGGTCGGCCCTCACCGCCGGAACGGCCCTCGGCGGCCTCGGCTGGGCGCTCGCATTGTTCGCCGCCGGCCACGCCCTGCCGCCGTTTCCCCTGCTGGCCGGGCTTCTGGTGGCCGGGCTGTCGGGCATCGCCCTGGTACGCCTCGTGCAGCTCCTCTCGCTGCAAACCCTTCAGGCCGAAGCGGCCGCGGCAGGACAGGTCCAGCGCCAGCTCTTTCCCCCGCCCATCTGGAATAGCGAAGAGTATACAAGCTACGGCTGCTGCCAGCCATGCAGCGCGGCCGGCGGTGATTACTTCGACGTGCTCCCCGTCGGCGAGGAGGAGACGGTGTTTCTGGTCAACGACGTCGCCGGCCACGGGATCGGAGCGGCGATGGTCGCCTCGATACTCAAGGCGTCGATCACCCTGCAGCAAGACCGGGAATCGTTTTCCCTCGACCAGGCGGTGGACCGGCTGAACGCGCTGCTGTTCCGCCTGTTCCGGGGCCGGAAGATGGTGACCGGCGTCTTCTGCCGGCTCGAACATCGGGCGCACCGGCTCACCCTGATATCGGCCGGGCATGTCGCGAGCATGATCGTCCGCGCCGGGGGCACGGTCGAGGAGATCGGGAAACCCGGGCTGCCTCTCGGTGTGCGGGCAGCCACGCGTGTCATACCGGTCGAAATGGAATTCTTTCCCGGAGACACCCTGGTGTTGTATACTGATGGGGTGGTCGAAATGATCGACCGCCAGGGGGCCCCTCTGGGGTACCCTGCATGGAAGGATCTGCTTGCTGCCCGGGCGCCTCTCGTTCCGAATGCCGAGACGGTCGGGGAGCTGTTGGGAAAGGTGCGGGCGCACGGCCAGGGACTTGAGCCGGGTGACGACGTGACGCTGCTTCTGCTCCATCGGCGAGCCGCCGCGACCGCACAAGAGAAGGATGGACGACCGGAGGAATGAGATGATCGGACACGAGCCAGCACGTCGCAATATCCTTTTGCATACCTATCATAATGCATTTAGATTTTCTCGTATGTTTCTTGTTCTTTCCCTCCTGGCATCGGCCCTGATCGCTGCGGGGTGCGGCGGAAGCGGCGGGGGCACCCCCGTTGCATCACTGAAAGCCCTCCAGGGCAAGGTCGAAATCCGTCTGGCCGGCTCGACGGCGTTCGCCGCCGTTACCGCCGATCAGCAGCTTGCCGTCGGCAGCGCCATCCGGACGGGAGAGGACGGCCAGGCCCTGATCCGGTATGCCGATGGAACCGACGTCGCCCTTCAGCCCGAAACCTTTTTCGAGATCAAAGCACAGACCGCCCTCGGCCGCCAGGAAACGGGTTCGGCGCGGTATCGCGTCACGCCCCAGCAGAACTCCGTCGGCGTCGAGACCCCGCACGGCGTCACCGCCGTCCTGGGCACGGTGTTCCGCCTCGATGTCACGGCCCAGCAGACCGTGGTGACCCTGCAGGAAGGCAAGGTGCGCTTCACCGCCGCCGCCGGCGGCTCGGTCGAGTTGACACCGGGACAGCAGGTGACTACCGCTGCCGGAGCCGCTCCGGGCAAGCCCACCGAACTCGATCCCTTCACGCTGGAATCCCTGTTCAACCCTGGAAGTAAAGCACCTGCTATCAATCAGCGCTGACATCCATCCGGGAGGATACGCATGATCGCCTCCGGCACGAACTCCCGCCGTCGCGGGGTGGCTCTCCCCATCGCGTTCCTGGCCCTCATCCTGGTGATCGGCATGGTCACCTCGATCTCGACCATGAACCAGGGGCTCAAGAGCCAGGTGTTCCATTCCAGCAACAATCAGTGGTCGTTTCTGCTGGCCTACTCGGCCATGTCCAGACTTCTGGCAAAGATCCATGCCGGCGCCTGGGCCCAGCGCCCCTTCGCCACCGCCCCATACCGGGAAACCGGGGTGCCGCTGCAAGGGGGCACCTACGATCTGTTCGTCGAGAACACTCCCGGTCACCCGTTCCAGGCCGACATCTACGTCAAGACCTCGCTGGCCGGCGCATCGCGCCTGTATTTCTGGCGCATCACCTTCAACGACGATCTGCTCGACGTCTCGAACCGGATCATCGTCGAGTTTTTCAAGGCGGGCGAGTCGGGTGACTTCCCTGCAGCCGCGGGTCCCTCGCGCTTTTCCCGGACCGTCGACGATCTGCTGGCCGAGCGCGCTGCGAACCAGAAGAAATCCGACGAGATGGCCGTGACGCTGGACCCGGTGACGACGGCGAAACAGGCGCTGGAACAGCTCGGGGGCCGGGCACCGACCCCCTTCACGAAGACGTATCCGTCGAATCCCGGGGACACCCCTTACCCCAACAGGCCGGCGCCCACCTTCCCCGTCGTTCCTCCGCCCACCAACGGCGAGGTGCCCACCAGTCCCGGCCCCGGCCCTTCGACCCCGCTTCCGGTTGATCCGTCGTTCCCGACGATGCCCGCTGCCCCCATCCCCACCGACGCGTCGATGTTCGATCTGAACAAGCAGGTCAAGACGATCACGGATGCGGCGAAGCTCGCGAACGAGAAATACAACACCGGCAAGGACGTTGCCGATGAGGGAACGGGAGGCAACTGGGCAGAGGCCAATCCGATCCTGAACGAAGCCGAGGAAGCGCGCTACAAAGCCATGGCCGGCATGAACGAGCTGGTGTCGCTGGCCAGTTCCAACCTTCTGAACGCGCCCAGCGCAGAAGCGGCACGCGCGACCGAGGAGATGGTCTCCTCCACGATGGTCACGGCCTATCAGGATATCGTCGGGGGCGTTTCCCGGGCCTTCGAGGATTTCGGCAAGAGCAAGGAGATCACAGCAGGACTGACGAACTCAGCCGCCGCCCAGGAGCTCCTCGATGGCTGGGTCGGGACGCTGGACGGCCTCACCAAGTCCCAGCAGGCCACGAACGATCTGATGGACAAGATCGACACGTTTTCCAAAACCCCCGAGGTCGCCACGGCGCAGGCCGAGGCGGAAAAGGCTCTCCAGGCCGTGGTGGACTCGGTGAAACAGGCCATCGAGGACGCCAAGGCGAAGCTCGCGGAGTTGAAAGCCAAGGAAGAGGCTGAAAAAAAAGCCCAGGAAGAGGCCGAAGCTGCAGCGAACGGCGGCACACAGGGGGGAAGCTGACGTGATGAACGAGTTCTCCGCTTCTCGCCAGCGTCGCGACCTGTGGATCCGTGCCGGCGTGACGATGATCGAGCTGCTGGTCGTGATCGGCATCGTCGTGTCGGTATCGACGATCGGCATGCGGTTCATGCAGTCGGTCGGCAAGTCGCAGAAAGCGATGTCGGCCCAGACGAACTTGCAGATGGAGGCCCGGCGCGCGTTCGACAAGGCCGTCGAGCAGGTCCGGGAGGGGACGGAACTGGTCCGGCCGTATACCGGCGAAACGCTTCCCTTCCTGATCTTCAAGGACATCGTGAACCGCACGACCATCCTGTATCTCGAGCCGAACAATCCCGCATCGGAGAAGCTGAACCGGCGCGTCTACAAGCTCGTTTCGTATCGCACGAATTATACTGGCTCATATGATTCCAGGAACGAGAAGGTGCTTCTCGACGCGGTTCGCGGCATGACCTTCACGAGCCTTTCGCCCAACGGCGTCCAGGTCAACGCAGCGGTCATCCACGAGCAGGACGAGTTCCAGTTCCTGGCTCACATCGGCCTGATGAACCTGGGAGGGCTCGAATGAACCGTTCCCGCCGGCGCGCCGTGACTCTCGTCGAGATCCTGGTCGGCCTCGGGATCCTGGCCGTGATCGGAACCATGCTGGTTTCCACCCTGCGTTCCGGCCGGAAGGAGATCCAGTTCTCCTCGGATCACCTGAACGCGATCATCCTCTCGCAGAAGGTGCTCGAGGACCTGATCGAGGAGATGGCGATGAATCCCTACGGCCTCGAGACCATCGGGGTGGAAGGCACGTCACCCGTTCCCCAGGAGATCACGGACGGGCGTTCCGTGTTCTTCTCGTATCTCGAGGATCGCAAGGAGCCCTGGGGCACCATCGACCCGGTCGTGGATGGTTCTATAGGCAAGCAGATGCAACCTCTCTATGACGACATCCGGAAGTTCAAGTTCGGCCTGTCGGGGAATCGTATCGCCCCGCCGGGAAACGGCGAAGACAGCAATCTCGTCACGTGCAGACTGGACTTCACCTGGCAGACCCAGACGGGCAAAGGCGAGTTCGGATCGACCTGCCAGTTGTTTTCTCCGGCCGAGGAGAAGAAAGCCGACCTGGCCGCCGCCGTCGACGAGCCGGCCCTCGACGCCCGCATTCCCGCCGAGGTGTATGGCCGGTCGGGCAAAACGATCCCGGAACTGGCCACGGAGATTGGGGAAAACGTCGAGACGATTCGGGCACTCGGCCGAATCGCTCTGCTGACGCAGGATTTCATCGGCTCCGAGGGGTTCCGCCGCCAGAAGGAGAAGATCGCCGAAACGAAGCAGCGGCTGTGCCTGACGCCGGCCACGAGCCTGGACGCTCAGTATGAGCACCGGCTCACCCTCGCCCGCCTCTGGTATGAACTCGCCAAGCGGTGTTTCCAGGTGGGCGCGTATCTGGTGCCCGCCTTCACCGAGCTGAAGCAGCAGGGCAGGTTCACAGCCGGCACGGGAAGCGGCTTCGACCCAATGGCGCTTCAGGGGCAGCTGCAATCCTACCGGATCATCTACGAACATTTCGCGGGCAGCCTGATCCAGTCGCGGTACTATTATTACAGCCTGCTCGAGAGCGATCTGAGCCGGTACAAAGGCGGCAAGCGCCAGCTCCAGACCCTGCAGAAGCTGATGGACATCTACCGGGTGGCCGCCATCCTGCCCACGCGGCCGGAAGGCGCCCAGGAGTACCGGAGCTTCCTCGACCGGATGAAGACGCTGGGCCGGGGCCGCAACCCCTTCCTGGTGCGGCTGGTGGACCAGGAGCTGGTGTTCGTCCAGTCGCCTTCCCTGTGGTTCGACCGCCTCCCCAACCTGAAGCGGATCGCCGCCATCCTCCAGGAAAAGATCCCCGACATCCTCGGGTTCATCCGTGACAAGAGCAACTCCGCCGTCACCGGCAACTCCCCGGCCAGTTCAACCGCATCCACGGGGAGCTGACCGGCTTCACCCCACAATCACATTCCTCGGAGGCACCCATGATCCCGTCGCAGCATTGCTCCCATCATCCTGTTTTATATTATAGCATTAGATATTATAATCAGCGGATTTTTCATCGATGTCTCGTGATCCTGTTGTCCGTGGTCTTGCTCACCGCCGCAGGAAGTCGGACCGCACGCGCGGAGGACGAGGAGGGGGCATCGGAAGGGCCCCTCCAGCAGCTCTCGGCGGGCGAGGCCCAGCCGTTCACGGTGGGTGCTTCCGGCAGACTGGCCCTCGAGTTCGGTCATGACGGGAAACGGTATCTCGGGCTGCGGTTCTCGATACCCGCCTCGGCGGTTCTCGAGCTGGAAGCAACAGCGGCGAAGGCGGGCGACGGAAGCAGCGTCTCGATCCGGCAGAGCGGCACGATCGAAGGGACGGCCGGCCCCTCGACGCTGTTCGACGCGCTTCCCCAGATCGGGGCAACGCAGCGGGTCGTGCTGACGAACAACGCCACGGAAACGGTCGGCGGAACCGTCGGAATCGTCGACCTGGGGCCGCTTCCGAACGCGGATTTCACGGGCCGGAACGGCACGCTGATCGTGCGGAAAGCGGCACGTGCCGGTCTTCGTCCCGAACTCGACCATGCCCCGGGCGACCTCGTCGAGTTCGAACACCCCGAGTTCCGCAGCGACGCGCCGCGGTATGATGTGACCCCCGGGGGCGATGTGGTGTTCACGCTTCCCGCGGGTCTCTGGAAGCTCCAGGCCGATGCCTCGGAGGCCGGCGTCAACATGGCGACCCGCTTCGTCCCCGTGGCCGAGGGGAAGACCACCGTCGTCGAGAACTGGCCGATCCTCGGGAGCCTCGAAGCCACGGGCACAGCCGGCGTTTCGGGGCTAAGGATCCGGTCGGTCGCGACGGCGGGGGCCGATGTGTCGGTACGGTTCTCGACGCCCGGCTGGACCGGGACGATCGCGCCCGCCGACCTGAGCCTGACGGAAGGCGGTTCGCCGGGAACGGTGACGGATGTGCGGCCCGTCGCCACGCCGCTGCGGCTCGTCCTTCTGCTCGACTCGTCGGGGTCGATGAAAGGGGACCTGAAACAGGTGCTCGCGGCGGCGTCCGCCTTTCTCAAAAAACTTCCGGAATCCAGCCTCATCGAGCTGATCGATTTCGACACAAAGCCGAAACCGGTGGCAGCCAAGGGGCGAGCGGCCCTGCTCAAGACGCTCGGGAACATCAAGGCAGACGGCGCGACGGCCCTGAATGATGCGGTGTTGCTGGGCCTCGAACGCGCGGCCGGCCACGACCGGCGTGCCATCGTGCTGCTGACCGACGGGTTCGACGCGAATCACAATGACACCGGCCCCGGCAGCAAGGCCACGCCGGGCGAGATGTTCGATGCCGTGCGGGCGGCCGGGGTGCCGGTCTTCACGATCGGATACGGCAAAAAGCCGGATGTGGCAACGCTGCGACGACTCGCCGAGCTGTCGGGCGGCTCGTTCCACCGGGCTCAGGCCGACACCGTCGGGAGCGTGTTCGGGCAGCTCGAGGAGATTCTCGG
>DAOOQQ010000016.1:0-79200 GCA_035388825.1 Candidatus Ozemibacteraceae bacterium | reverse complement strand
CCGATCGAGCACACATCATCGAGACGGGCAAGGAGTCTTATAGATTCCGGCGGTCAGTGGAGTTGCGCAAAGGGAAACCGCATGGGAAGTAGAGGCATTCGCATGAAAAACCCCACTTCTTATCCTGAACATAGGCCAAAAGGGCATCGTAGGACGTAATGCCCGGGTAATAAGGTTCAGAAGGGCATCAAGAAGGAGGAACATCTTAATACCTCGATAGGGCGCGGGCGAAGGATGGGCCAAATGAAAAAGTCAAAGTGGGCCAGACCGGGTTGACGAAATCACCTGTGAACCGGCGAACGAGGAAATTTTCGGTGGAGCTGATTGAAGTGGACGCTGCGGCCGCATCGTGCGGACATCGAGCGATCGCCGGGCGGGTTGTCGCCAGCACCATCTGGAAGGAAGCGCAAAAGAGCGGAAAACGCCATACGGAGGTTTCGGTTTCCGGCTGTGTCGAAACCAAAACGCTTTCCCAACCGCCGGAAAGCATGGCTCCGAAAGCGGTTGTCGAGGGCGTGATCGACCTGGTCTATCTGACGCTCGAAGGCTGGAAAATCATCGACTATAAAACCGACACCGTGACGGACGAAGCTGACCTGAAACGTCTTGCCGAATGGCACGCCCCTCAGCTCCGCGCCTATGCGAAACACTGGGAGACCATCGTCGGTGAGCGGGTTGTCTATACCTGCCTGTATTTCGTCCGCCCCGATCTGTGCGTATCGATCTAACGCTCCAGATCAGCGGTCTGTTGCATCTGTTCGTTGGGCCTAAATGGAAAGGAAATCAGGAGGCTTCTTCGGAGAGCAGTTGAATGACCGTCGCCCGAAGCGGCGGGATGTCTTCGGAGACAATCTTCACGATGATGGAAAGGTCGACACCCTCGTAATCGTGGGCAATGATATTTCGGACAACATAAGCGCCCTGAACCGGAAGCTGGGCAGCCCATGTCTCATTTTCGACCTTTTGAATTGTCTCGCCAATCTGAAGAAGGCACATCAGGACGGCATCACACGCCATGGTCTCTTGGAAGAGGGCTTCCACGGAGGGGAACCGTGCCAGATAGCCTTGCAGGTCGTCTATTTTCGCAAAGACAAAGCGGAGACGAGCAGCGTCACTCTTCTTAGACATAGACGAGGTCGCGCTCGATTTCGTCTTTGAGCACACGGTTCGAGGTGTTGGCAGAGGCAAGATCGACCTGTCGTCCCAGTTCTGTCATCAATTCGTGTTTTATTTTGTCGAGCCTGCTCAGTGCCGCGAACCCGCCGTGCTGTTCCAAAAACGGGGCTTCAACCTTGTAGAGGAGGTCGATATCGCTTTCCGGGGTTTCCTCGCCACGAGCAATCGAGCCGAAAACCCCGAGAATGACGAACCCCTCGGCCAGGTAACGGTTTTTCAACGTTGCCAGCCGGGAAGAAAGTTCGGGGTTCAGCTTCTTCATGCAAGCATTATCGCAGATGCTTTCCGGAAGGACAAGGGGCGTTCCTGCCACCTTCGGCTATTGCCTACCAATGTCCGGGCCCAGATCTCTACATGGCGCAGGGGAGCTAGGTCTTGCCGCGCAAAATCGGCATTCAGCCGTATGAGTGGGATGCATTTTGAATTTTCTCTTGCGCGGTAACCGGTTCCTGGTTTCTATAACGGGTTCAATATTTAATGTGACAAATGGGGCTAAAAGACGAAGGAGACAGCGAACTATTCACTGTCTCCCTGTCGCAAGTGGAGCTGATCACTACTGAAGGAGCTGGCGTGGAATCCGATCAGTAGATGGATTGCCGAATGTGAAAAAACGACGATACCCCCAGATATACCCCCGGGTTGTCGACGTTTGAATATGATCTCTTTTGAACATTTTCAGCCTTCTGCGCCTTCATGCGCCTCATCTTGTTACGCGGACATTGGAAAACCACACCAGTGTGTCCGGAAGTGGAGCCGAAGCGCTGTTGGATCACCGGTAGGGAATGCTGAAAATATTCTTCAGAAACAGTTAAATTTTGCCCTGGAATCTTCGAATATATGTTCGAAGGGAACTTTCCGGATAGGAATCGCGAGGAATTCTGCCCTCGAGAGGGGTGAAACCGATGATTGCGAACACGGAAGTTGCGGGAAAGACCGGATACCTGTGCATCATCGAGAATGATCCTTCGCGCATCGGGCGGATGACGAGAGCTCTCGAATCTTTGCGGCTTTCATATACTCCGATTTTCTTCGAGGACTCTCGAGCCGCCATCGGCTGGTTGGAAGCGAACGCTCCGAACGTTGGCATCATATCCCTCGATTATGATCTCTACCGACCGGGCGAATCGATGCCATGGCCCGGCGACGGTATGGATGTTGTGGAATGGCTTGAATCTTCGGCGCCAAAGGACGGCTCCCTCCCCATGGTCATCGTGCATAGCGCACGGTGTAAAACCGCACAGATGATGGAAAACAGGCTCAAAAAGGCCGGCTACCGGACCGGGCGGGTGGTCCCGCATGAAAACACGCTCTGGATCGAGGACGAATGGGTTCACCTGGTAAGCACTCGTGAGGGGAAAGACGACGTTCCAGCTTCCGAAGATTCCGAACTGGAAAAGCGAATTCAGAGTGAAATACTCAAATTTCAGAAACGCTGATTCCTTCGCATAATCCGGCGAACGACGATAGCGGGAGATTCTGTAAAGAACATACTATCTCAATCACCGTCTCTTCTTGATCAAAGGCCGTCGCGAAAATTGGCCACTCGTCGCAAAAACACCATTGCCGAAATTGTTAAATTTTCCAAAGAAATTTCGAATATATGGATGATGACCGATTTTCCAGATCTCGAGCCCGAATCAAGACCGAGGGAGGGGGACACCATGGGCGTGTATCTCGAAGAGCTCAGGACACTGGTCGGGCAAGCCGTGAAACGAGACGGACGCGGACCCTTTTCACGCGCCCTCGGATACAGGAATTCGGCGAAAGGGATCCGCCGCATCGAAAAGTTTCTCGCCGGTGTCGATAAAGGAGAAGACCTGCTGTGTCGTATCGCCGTGGCGTTGCATCTCGAGCCGAATATAATGATCCGAAAGGTGGTCGAGGAGCTCGAACGCGATTGTAAACAGGAGATCGCCGCACGGATCGCGAAAGCACGAGCTGAGTTTCAGCCCCACCTGTTTGTCGAGACCGAACGTACGATTCCTTCCCCGATTTTTGCCGCTATCGTCTCTGGTGCTCCCTCTATGCGCTTCGTCCCCGTCAGGTCGGAGAACATGAGCCATGAAGAAATCGGCGAAATCATCCGCCGCCACTATGAATCGAGCAAGGGCGTGATCATCACCTTCGGGAAGATCACCGGCTATCGATACCAGCAGACATACGACAACGGCATGAAATTCGACACCGATGGACGTTTCATCGGGCCCTTCGAAGCCGCCGCCAAATCGATTCCCCCCATGATGCTTTCCTATAAAGGCCGTGAAATTCCCCCGGGGGTATTCAGAAACTGCACGACGTGACCAGACCGGCCTGACTGGCGAGCATTTCGTTCGACATATACGTCAGAAAAGCGGTGTTGATTGTAGAACATTCGGCATCGGGGCGGGAAAATGTCGGCTTGAAATATCGAAGAAAGGCAGGTAGCAACCACATGGGCATCTTTCTTCTTGAAGACAGTGAAACCCGGATTCGCCAGTTTGCAGACCTGGGTCTGGATATTGCCGTTAGAAATGACGCGTTCGAGGCTGTCGCATACCTTCATTCCCATCGCACGATGATTCAGCTTCTCTCGTTGGACCACGACCTGCAACCCCACGAGACCCCCTGCGGCAACCTCGGAATCGCCTGCGGCTGTTTCGTCGTCGACTTCCTGAATCTTCTGGCGCCCTTCTGCCCGGTGATGATTCACACGTCGAACGAGGTGGGCGCGCTTGTCATGAAGCAACGTCTTGCCCGGCACGGGTGGAACGTCATCTGGGTGAAATCCGAACTTCTTTACCCCGACGACTGGATCCAGACCATCTGGAAAGACCGTGCTCTCGAAGCCCTGGGCATAAAATGAGAAGGAAGGGAAGCGGAATGAACGAATACAAACGCAGGCGCGAGGCGTTTATCAGGAAGCATTTCCCCTTTCCCGAAAGTCTCGAACTGGCAATTCGGAAATCCGAACCCGAGCGCTTTTCCAACACGATGATCGGAACTGATCCGCTCGAGCATCTCCGCCATATCGATCACCCGTGCAGAATCACGCGACTTCTCGAAACGCATGGCTATTGCCGACATTTTCACTGGACATACATATTGAACGATACATATTATGGGAAGGACTGGTGTGCGCTTTTCTGGAAAGCCGGCAGCGGGCTCTGGGTCCACTTTGAGAGCCGCGATATATACGACCTTCGCGACCCGCAATCCGATGACGCGATAGCCGATGAAGCCTGGGAATTCTTCTTTGCGAAACGGAAGATCATCCTGTCTGATTTTTGCTGCGGCCGTTTTGTAAAACATTTCAGGAAGGAAGAGTTTTCTGCACGGCTTATGGTTGCAGACCCCCGGAACGAACCGCCTGCCGAGAGGGGGCAACCATGATGATTCGCACATCTGCCCGTATCGACGCGCCAGTTCCTCGCACGGCAGATAATGGAAAGGAGGGTGCCTGAATGAAACTCTACCGGCATGATTGGCTCCACGACGAGAAACAATGGGACCGTATCGAAAAGCGGCTGAAGTTCCTGCTCTCCCTGACGCCGATGCCCCGGCTCGGGCATTTCGTCGTGTATCGGGGGAACATCTTCATCCAGACCGTCAGCCTCGACAAAACGGAGCAGGATCACATCTGGCTGCTCGCCATGAACTCTCTCGCGGAGCACCAGAGAAGGGTGATTCAGCGTTTCCCGGAGCTTCGCCGGCAAGAGGGGCAGGGGATGTGCGACGGCTACGTCACCTTTGAGCTGGTGAACGGGGCATTCGAGATCGTCGCACCGGCCGAAATTCTTTCGAACAGGGCGCTGATCGCTGTGATCAGGCGGCGATTCCATATCCCGGCACGATCTGTCGTCATTCCCCGGCTGCGAACCATCGAAACGCCGAGGCTCACCGTGAAAAAGGGGAGAAACAACGGTTTCACCATGCGACGCGCGTCTGAGGAAATCTTCAGATTCTCCCATGAACGTCTGCTGAAGAAACTTGAATCATATCCTGCGTATAAGGTCATCACCTGGACGGGGCGATACGCCGATCTTCATTCGATGAAGTGTCATTGTAACTATAGAAAGGCTTCTTCCGGATCCGTATTCCTGCACTTTTCGGAACGGGAATTGCAACCTCGCGCCGATGAGTTCTGCAAAGATATCGTAAGGTATTTAGATGATGACTCTGTCGAGCTTGACGTCGGCATGGGCGTCTATGCCGGTGATGCTGCAGATGTTATCGAATGTGACGGGATCTTTTTCTTCGATACCGCTTGCCCGGAGGAGATTCGGACTCCGCCACGGGAGGAGGAGGCTCTCCTGCTCGGAGTGCTGCTCTCCGACGGCGGGCATCTGTCGGAGCTGAAGGAGAAGGTGTTTTCGAAACTCACGCCGGAACGATTCATGATTCCCGAGCACAAGACGCTGTTCGGGCAGATGGTGGAAATGCACGCCCGAAAGGAGTGGCTCCTGTATGACAAGGTCATCGACCGCCTGCGCCAAACCGGGCGGCTGAAGGAAGCCGGGGGCCCCGCATATATCGAGGCGATCATGCGCCACGCCTTTGATGATGACTGCGCCGTGATTCTTGACGATGCCATCCGATCGATAGATCGACCCGAAACCGAAAGACTGCCGGAAGGCTTGCTGAATGTTGAGAGGTCCATTGCCGAGTTCAATGAACGATTTCCCGGCTTTCTCGATGAACTCTGGGAATCCGAAACACCTGGTGTTCTGCGAGAAGAAGCGTTGAAACGGTATCAGCCGAAGATCGAGAAATGGCCGTTCGACGATTGCGCATGGGCGCGAATCGAGCGTCGCCTGAACCGCCTTTCCCGACGGAAGCGGTCGCCTCGCCTGGGGCTGTTCTGGATTCACGAAAACAAGGTCATTCCCTTTTCCTCGAGTCTGCGACGCGGGAAAACGATCGGGAAGTATCTCACATCGAAACTCGTGTTCTCTGATTTCTGGCCGGCGATGATCTCCCGGTTCCCCGAGCTCGAAACGAACACGGCCCTGGATATTCCGCGCGGTGTCGTTCGATACGATCTCGAAAAAGCCTGTTTCACGGTGGACATCTCGGAAGACATCACCTGGAACTGGAAGATGGCCGCCGAGATTAAGAAGGCGTTCGGAATTCCATCTGCGTCGTTCGTCATCATGCGCATACTCGAAGGGCCACCCCGATTCAAAACGATTTCTAAAACCGGGTGTGAGACACATCTCTGCATGATGCCTGAACCGGCCGGAGGTCGCCTGCCGGGCGCCGATGGCCTTCTCCCAGGTGGCTGGGGGGAGGAAATCGTTTCGACGCTCGATCCGGGAAAGCTGTTCGCGGCATTGCGAAACTATCCATCATTCCGCATTTTCCGATGGTCTGGAACCCGCAACCTTCTTCTCGAAAAGATTCGCAGTGAACCAATCCTCTCCGAAGCCGCATACGCCATCATCTGGTTCACCTGCCCACAACCCGGCATGAGCGACGACCTTTTCGAGATTGCCGCGGCCGCTGTAGAGCTCTTTCCAAGACCCGATGCGAAAATCGATGTGAGCGAAATCATCGAGCCGAATATTCGATCCGACATCATCAATATGAGCATGATCGCGTTCTTAAGCTCTCCAGGGATCAGAAAATAATTTCGTGTCGTGAGGCGTGCGGCTTTGCTCCGAAAGGTCGGACGAATTCATTCGGAGCAGATGGGCGGATTTATAGGAATGCGCACATAGCTGTCAAAAACAGTTAAGGAGTTTTTATGAGCAAAGCGAAATTTCCGGGACTTCAAGAAAAGTTGGAGAAGCTTCTCGCTTTGAAAATGACCTCAAATCTTTCAGCGGGCCAAATCGCTGACCTTGTCACAAGGTCTTTCAATGAAGTCAGCATTACCACCGATGAATTGTCGGATTTACAAGTTGAAACAAATCTCATTAACTATTTAAAAAGGGCCGTAGGTAGAACACTCCACCACCCTGGGCCAAAAAAGGGATACCAGTTACTTTCCGAGATTGCCGAAAGCAGAGTTTCCATAACTGAGGGGGAAGGCAAGGATGGAAAACTGAAAAGAGGAAAGAAACCTTCTGAACAAACGAATCAAGAAGAACGGGAAAACTGGGAAGCGTTCTTGCATCTGCCAGCTTCAATAGTATTGGAAAGGAAATTTGAGGCTAAAGTTCTGTCGCTTCCGCCCAAGCAATCGAATCAAAAGTGGGCAAATCCTGATATGATAATGGTTCGCGAGAATGAATTTAAAAAAGCTTTTGCGAATCCAGAAATAGGCAGATTAATTCAGTCGGTTGACAACCTCCCCAACTGGGTTCTGTCATCAATTGAATTGAAGTGCGGCCCGTTGATTCGCGGAGAACTACTCTCTGCGCTGGCGGAAACTGCAATCAATGGAAGCTGGGCAAATGAAAAATGGCTGGTTGTTTTTGATGTATTTGAGGAGCGAGAAACCGAACTTGATGAGGACGCAATTGACTTTGCCAATGACAATGGAATTGGCGTCTTGAAAGTCCGATTGTTTCGCGAAGAAGACGATACATTCGCTTTTGATTCATCAATCAGCATTGTAGCCCGGCCCAGGAACCATCTTCGTGTTCAGGCTGGGTATCGGGATACTTTTTTGAATGAAAAGATCGTTTCCGTCCTGAATGGTTTCGAGAAGAAGTTCTTCCAGGATGAGAAGAATCCATATTGCCAGGTAATCAACCTCGTAAACAATGCAAAGAAGAATCTCGGCGAGCAACGACAATTTGGCGAAGATAACGATCTGGAGAATTTTGTGGAAAAGAAAAATGAGGAGTCATTCTTCCCTCACTTGTGTCAGGCAATTTATGCAGAGATTATTGACCAGATCGGCGGGGACTTTAATTCTGCCGAATTCGAGAAACAGTCTGCTGATGCAATATCTGGAGAAAAGCAAACTACCCAGGGTGTCATCCAGGTAATTACAAGGGTAAACTCGAAAAAGAAACAGCTAACCAGCGATTCGAGCGGAAATTGAAAGCCGTTCAGGGGCCTTGTTGAATCAAGGCCGGCGCACGGCCCAAAGTTCCGCTTGTCTGCGGCGTTCGATGAGGTTTGGATGGCATGAGTGGTCATCAAGCTGTTGATGCAGAGATTTTCGCCTCTGACACGGCTTTGCATACGATGCCGGTAAACGACGGCCCAGGCTGATATGTAATCAGGCCGCTTTTTTGTGTCCTGGCTGGCGTTCGGCCTCCCAGCCTTTGCAGGCAAGGGTGATGTAGAGCGGGACCGGCCTTTCGCCCGTGCCGTAGGCCGAGACGGTTCGCGACGTGATGCCAAGGGCCCGGGCTGCGTCGGCAAGGGAAAGGCCGTTCCTCGCCCGCCACATGATGAAGTCGCGGGTCGCGGGATCTTTCGCGGCCTGCGCCTGAGCGTCCATCCAGAGGGTGTCGGCGCCGATCTGAATGTCGAACGCCGGCCATTCGATCTCCCAGCCCCATTCGTCCATCATGGCGTCGGCGAATGCCTTCTGATTGCGCAAAGGGGCAAGCCCTTTCGATTCCTCGAAAAGCGGAAGAAAGTCGACGACGTAGGTTGCCCCGTTCAGGAAAGTCAGGCGCATTTTGAAATTCGGCATCGCCTTGATGGCCGTCAGTCTTGGCCGTTTCATCAGTGCCATTTTTTCCACACCTCCAGCAGTTCATCGCGGTGCGCCCTCACATACCCGACAACCTCGTCCAGAAGATCGCACTGTTCTACATATTAATTTTTCACTGCTGTCCGCTGGAACGCTTTGTTCGACAAATCTTGTTCCTCGAAATTTTAACATTTTCGGAGCAGAAACAAATCCAAGGATGTATGTCGCTGTCGATTGCAATTGTAATCCCAAGCTCGTCCAAGGAATCTGTTTTAAAATAGGCAACAATACGTCCATTTACGGAAAATCCGTTGAAATCAACCAAAGTGATTTCTGAAAACCCAATGGAAGGCATCTTTTTGCATCGCAACCTGCCAGAAATCATAATATAGTTAATTATTTCTTGATTACTGCTTCTCTTCTCTTTTACAAAATATTTTGAAATGTCTTTCGAAATGTTCTTAAAACAATTGTCGAGTTTAAGCTCATGCTCGACATCATCGACTTCATCCTTAGAAATTTCAAAATCACCATATCCTAATTTTTCAATGGTAAACTTTTGCCTATCAACTTTGAAATTTATCTTTCCGGAAGCCTCATTGGAAAGATCGAAAGAGAAGCACTCCTTCTCATTGGAGAACAATTGCAAGTATGAACCATAACGATACTTAGGGATGTGTAAGTAATAGAATTTCATTGATTTTTTCCTGTCACGATACACGGATCTAATCGAGCAATTGAGACTTGGTGGGTTGCCTATTTTCTCATTGCCGAACGCCGCGCTTGAGCAGGCGCCGGGCGTAGCCAACGGCGAAGCGAGGGGCCCGGGGCGCTTTGGGCGCGGGACTTGCGCACGCAAGCCCCGTGGCCAGTATCGGCGTTCCGCTCAACACGCATGTTATATGATTAGGTATTTGGACAAATCGGTCTTTTCCTCGTTTTTCTACCGATGGAGAATAAACGAATCTCCATTCCGATAAATTACAACATGCCAATATGGCTTCTTGTCATTTGTCTTATGCATTCCTCCATGAAGATTGGAAAACTCCTTGTAAGGTATTAGAAGCGTCTGCTTTGGGCTGCCGCATCCAAATACAATATAGCCTTTCTCGGCCTTTGAGAGAATCTCGTGCTGAAAGACATAAAATCCAAACCAGTAATTTGGGTTTTCGTCAGGACTGTGCTCCTTGGAAGCCTTACATACGGCAACTGTGTCGCCATTGGGAGAAGAAAACATTGCTCTCGCGATTTTGATTAGAGGAGTCTTCAGTTTTTCTTGGATTAAATTGGCCAAATTCTGGTTGAAGTTTGCAAGTATTCCATGTCCAGGTTGCTTTTCATCCTCTTTCTCGTCTTCCGGGGTTTGTTTTTCGTCTATCAAGGCGTCTTCCGAAGCTGGAAGACAAGGTCAATAATTGCGTCAACACGCGTATACTCCCGAGGGATCAGAATGCCGGAAATTCTTGTTGAAACAGTGGGGTCGTCCAGATTCTCTTTTAACTCAACTAACCGAAGCAGTGCTTCTGCGCTTATCAGGCGGATGTCCCACGCATGCCGAGAGCCTCTTATCTGAGCTTCAAGATCACCCGTGTCCTGGCGTCCAACAACAATTAATATGGAAGAAGCCTTTTCGGAAACTCTTTTTCCTTCGACAAGCTTTGTTCGATACTCTGCAATCCGGTCCAAATCAATTCGGTATGCATCAGTGGTCTTGACCTCTAGGATAAGTGAGCTTTCGTTGTTGAGAATCCAAAGCCCGTCGTGACCAATGTCGTTCTTTTTTCCATGGTAACGGCCATTTTCAACGGTAAATCCAAGGCGCCGACCTATTTCATTAACAATATCCTGAAGCGCAAAATCACTATTCGCAAATTTTTCTTCGAGGCATTCATGAACCTATCCCAGTAATACATTAACCCATGTTATGCATATAGACAGCATCAAGAAGCCTTCCCAGAATTTCCAGCGTCTCTCCCAGCGGGTAGAGAGTCGCCGAAATTTTCTTTGCAACCATGCGAAATTCCTTTCAACCTTCCAACGATTTTCCAGCTTTCCCAACTTGCGCCCCCTGGGCTGTTTTCCCTTTTTCCATCTTCGTCGGGGAATCTTTGGGAGAATTCCTCGACCCCGGATTTTTTTTCCGCAGATCCCTGGCGTCGTAACCTTTATCGAGCTCCAGGGACCGAGGGCGCTTCTTCTGACGCCCCTTTTTTCCCGTTTCCAGCGCAACTGCGTCCAAGAGAGGTTCAACCTGCTCTCGTTCGTTGCCCGAAGCCCCGGTGGAAGTCACGGCCAAAGGCAATCCGTTGCCATCTACCAAGGCGTGGGTCAGAACTCCTTTCCCCTTGAATCCGTAATCAACGCCCTCTCCGCCTCCCTTTCCTGCCGCAAAAGACCCATCGATAGATCCGTTGCTCCAGTCGATCTTTCCCGCCAGATGGGCGGCGCCAAGAAGGCGGGCTTTCATTTTCTTCAAGGTTCCATCAGAAAGCCAGGCTCCCAGCCACCGATGAGAGGTGGTTCGCTTTCCCCACTTGGGTCCCACCGGGACATCACACCACCGGCACCCAGTAATCAGGACGTAGAATATAGTGTTAAGAATTGGTCGAAAGGGGGCTGGAGGCTGCCCTTTCCAGCGGACTTCCGGCTCGGGTGGCAAGAGGGAACTCAACAATTCCCATTGGCAGTTGGAAAGACCAATGAATTTTCCTGGCATGGTATCACCTCCATGCCAAGATGGTACCGTCAAGGATCCGAAAGTACAACGGTCAATCATATTTCTGGGATAGGTTCATTAACGTATTTATTCAGGAAGTCCGAGGTAACCAACTGAAGGAAGTCTCTAAACTCTTTTGAGGTTGCAGAGTCGTCAGCCAGCTTTCCCTCGCCCGCAAAGCTAATGATTTGTTGAATTTGTTTGTCGGCAAGCTGATCAGGTTGGTCATTCCACATTGAAGAAAGGGACACAAATGAACTCCTTTCAAAATATATCAATTTGAGAATTCTCGAAAACCATGATGAATGTAGGTAATTTCGAGGATGAAGTGATTTTTCGATTTCAACCGAGGTGATTCTCCCGGCTGTTTGCCCCCACCCGATAATTGGTGGAGGGTGTAAACATGAACGAGGGGCGGATTGTACTTTCTCAGGTCATGGATTTCCTGCGCGGAAAAGATGCGCATGCGCCGGATTGTGGTCCCGCTCGCGGATCTCGAGGCGGTATTTGTTCCGGAAGCGGTGCTTGGTGGTCATAAAACGAATATATAGAAATAGTTTCTATATGTCAAACATTCTCGAAACCCATACTTGCGAGATGCTCCTGCGCGGCTTTGAAGGAGGCTGGAAAAATATGGACGCCCACGCATTCAAACCTCCATTCGACTTCGAGCAACACGGTTGAGCTGAATTGAAGGATTAGCCCATGCCTGGCGTATGCAAGACCGCTGGCCGGCGTTCAGTTTCCGCTCGAACCGCCTGTTGGGCTCTCGTCAATTTCGTTCACTTCAACCGCCTTTTTTATCATCTCAAGAAGCGTCGATGCCCGATCTCGTGTAAATCTTTCATATTGCTCCTTCGTAAATTCCTTGAAAATAATTTCAGGAATACCATGTGAAGGAAGCATTTTCCTTACTTCAGTAGATACCCTGTTAGCATCTTGTAAATACACACACGGGGCGTCGTTTCCGATGTTTTGATTTGTTAGTTTATATAATGGGGTTCTATTGGCGATAAAATTGACTGTGTTTCCGCGAATACCAGAAGGCTCGAGGAACCTTACCGGATAAATGTGGTGGTCATCGACCTCTCCAGGTAGTAAATCGACAATCTTTGTCCTTGAAGGGCCAAAATCCTCTGCGCCATTTGCAATGAGTAAACTCATAACTCCTCGGTATATTGCATTATCACTTCGTGCAACATCTGATAAAACATATTTGCTTAATGAAAAGTTCTTGACCACCTCAGGAATATTCTTGCTTTCAAAGAGCCAGCCTTCATTTGAATCGGTCCATTCTTTTACGGTTCGAGCCGCTTTTGTATCCGAAGAACTGCTAAAATACTGTGAAAACACACACCTCCAATACCATTTCTTAAGCATGTTCTGGTTTTCTGGATTGGATTGATCGAACTTCGGATGGCTTAAAATAACAGCTATCGGGGGAATCATGTCTGGGAGCGGAACAAATCGAAGGCCAATTGAACCAAAAACCTTCCATACAAGCTCGAGGCTTTTCCTAAGAGCAGACACTGCCTCATCCCATCTTTGACCAATTACCTCAGGTTCAAGTGTTAACAAGTCACCCCGCTTTGCAGAATTCTTATGCATTAATGAAATGATTCTTGGCAGAGCAATTGTGCAAAGTTCTTCTCCCTCGTCATCGTCAAACCTTCTTATGACGGGATCATCGACGGCTTTGATGAGCATTTCTCTGAGCTTTATCTGTTTTGGAAAACATCGTGCAACAAGTAGATCAAAAACAGTTAATCGTTTACCGGTTGTGTTTATTGTCTCGAATACCGTGCATATTACTTCTGGGCTGGTCGCACGAGGAATTGCTTCAAACTGAAGTTGATAGGAGGTTACATTCTCAATTATTCTTTGAAAGGATGCTGTTATAGATGTTAAATGGGCATATTTTTCGGGGTCGTTACCAGCCGCAGAAAAATTGAAACCCGCGAGCCATTGGGTGTAGTCCGTTCCGCGAGGTTTGTCGAAAATGATATCCAATGGAAACAATCCCGCGGTTTGTTCTGCGGCTGTCTGAGAAAGTTGTGCTTGAACCTCGTTCCTTTTTCGAAATACAATATAATCTTCAATTTCGCTACCTGTCACATTTGGAGAAAGAACATACTTTTTATAGTCAAAGAAGTAGCGGCCGGGGTAGCGCGCATCCTTCATTTCTCCGAAGAACGCTTTATAGCATGAAGTTAATCTTTGTTGACCGTCTAAGATTAGTGTCTTGATGGGTGGCTGATTTTCATTTTCGTCTCTTGGGGGGATACCATCAAGGGGCCTTGTCTGATAATCCCCTTCGGTCTCCATGAAGAGCAGTCCCCCGATTGGATACTTGTTTAATATTGAGCAAATGAGCTTGATCACTGCGGGTGGCTTCCACACAAAATCTCGCTGAAAATCAGGAAGCAAAAGATCACACTTTTTCGCGGAAATGAGAACTTCTTTTAGTAACTGTGAAGCCATAATATACTCCTATATATTATACCCAACAAGGCGTTCCAGCAGTAATTGGGGGCCGCGCACGGGCCTTGATCTAGTAAACTGCGTATTCCATTGATTCGTCCATATGTTCCGAAGGAATCCGTCAACATCAACGGCGCGTAGAGACGTTGACCTCGAAACCGTATCATATTGGACGGATTACTTCAAATTCAGGTTTTTAAAACGAGGTCGGTCGGACCAAGTGGTCGCCAGGCTGTTCATACAGAGAGTTTTCTTGATGTCTCTGGATTGCATACGATATCGGCGAACGACAACCCGACCTGATTTGTAATCAGGCCGCTTTTTTGTGTCCGGGCTGGCGTTCGGCCTCCCAGCCTTTGCAGGCAAGGGTGATGTAGAGCGGGACCGGCCTTTCGCCCGTGCCGTAGGCCGAGACGGTTCGCGACGTGATGCCAAGGGCCCGGGCTGCGTCGGCAAGGGAAAGGCCGTTCCTCGCCCGCCACATGATGAAGTCGCGGGTCGCGGGATCTTTCGCGGCCTGCGCCTGAGCGTCCATCCAGAGGGTGTCGGCGCCGATCTGAATGTCGAACGCCGGCCATTCGATCTCCCAGCCCCATTCGTCCATCATGGCGTCGGCGAATGCCTTCTGATTGCGCAAAGGGGCAAGCCCTTTCGATTCCTCGAAAAGCGGAAGAAAGTCGACGACGTAGGTTGCCCCGTTCAGGAAAGTCAGGCGCATTTTGAAATTCGGCATCGCCTTGATGGCCGTCAGTCTTGGCCGTTTCATCAGTGCCATTTTTTCCACTCCTCCATCAGTTCATCGCGGTGCGCCCTCACATACCCGACGACCTCGTCCAGGAGATCGCGGGGGCAGTCGCCCGACGTCTCGAGAGTGATCAGATCGATGACCACATCGACACCGCCGCCGAAAAGATGCGCATGCGCCGGATTGTGGTCCCGCTCGCGGATCTCGAGGCGGTATTTGTTCCGGAAGCGCTGCTTGGTAGTCATAAAACTAATATATAGAAATGGTTTCTATATGTCAAGCATTCTCACGCGGTTGGTTAGGGGTTATTTTCCCCATTCTTGTGCATTGTACGAATTGCCTCGATCCATGCGCTTTCGACCCAGTTGGTTTCATTCGTCGGGTCTTCGATGACGGGCTGAGCGAGCCATCCGGCGCCGGTCAGATCTTCGATCATCCTCAGCCGTTCTTGATCGTTCCGGGAATGGACCAGGACGGGGCAAACAGGTTTCATCCGGCTCATGAACCTGACCACGGCGCAGCCGCAATCGAAGCTGTAGATGCCGCACGGTCGTACGATGCGTGACAGATCATGGTCCAGGGAGATGATCGTCGTTTCGGCAGATTTGAAGGTCAGTTCCACGAGGAAATCGATGGGGTCCGGACAGATCGAGAATGGAATTCGCTCTTTCTTCAGAAGGGCTTTCATGATCGAAATCCGAAATGGGTCGTCTTCGAGAACCAGAATTTTCATGTGAGACCTCTTTCTTATCTATACCGACATAAATAGAAACAAACATGTTTCACCCCGGGTGCCGTCGGCGATTTCATACGAACGCAGGAGATGACGAGCGATCAGACATATATCTGAATATCAGGGTGAAGACGGAGAAATCTGTAGAGAACTCTCAGATTTGGAATGCGTCGGATTCTGCCGTCCTTTCTTCGCCTGGCGAATCCCACCGGCAGCGAATCAAGGCCCAATTCTCGGAGAACAGCGAACATCAATACCGGATTCGCCATCTCCCGGCAGGGGAGGAGGAGAAGAAGTTCCTTCCGTCGAAGATGATAGAAAAGAACGCCGCGTTGAAGCCGAGCCGTCGAGGTGGTGACGATATCCAATCCCGCTTCCGGTGGGCTTCCGGCTTCGAAGGGAAGAAGATACTCCTTGAAGAATCGGCATTTATCCAGCGTTTTGGGGCGGCACCGGATCACACCCTCATCGATCTCGATGAACGCCAGCTTCGGCTCGACACGACTTCGAAGACAGGTGATCCACAAATGGAGAATGGCTTCGCCTGCTGTCACTCTATCCAGATGTTCGATCATCTGCTCACCTCGATCGTCGATATCTCGAGATCATGAAGGCATGAGCCCGGCGGAACGTACGGCTTCCTTCCAGAGAGTTTCGATCCAGTCGTCGGGAAAGGGTGCATCCGTTTTCACCCAGATGACGGGCCAGCCGCAACTGACGAGGCGGTGTTTCATCAAGGCCGCGGCCTGTTCGTTCGATGTGTGGATCATCACCGGGCAGAAGGTCGGCATGACACAAAGAAGGTCGACGACATGACAGGCGCAGGCGATTCCGAGCGAGCCACAGGCGTTCTCGCGCGGCGTCAGATCATGATCGAGGGAGATGAGGCGTATCGTATCGCGATGCGTATACAACCTGGCGATCGCCTCGAATGCATTACGGCAGACAAGCACGTTCAGCCCGAGTTTCTCGAAGCGCCTGATTCTTGACTCGTTGTCTTCGAGGAGAAGAACACTCATTCGAGACCTCCTTTTGATAATTACCTTGTCGAATCATTTGTCAGGGCGTTCTTCAATCTGAGTTAGCCAATTCTTCGACCCTTTTAACCGAGGCTTTATCAAGATCCATCGGAATTACAATCATGCTTATGTCCTTCCTGGTAATCGGCCGCAAAATCCTTACTTCGAAATAGCTTCCAACCATTCGAGGGAAAAACGGCTTTTTGAACATCGCATGAGCCATGTAATTCCAATAGTATCTTTGAAGATGGACCAACATGTGAAATGCTGGGATGTCAAGGGAATGAAATCTCAAATACTTTTTCGGTGAGCAATTCTGGCCGAAAATCTTGAAAGCCAAATTCTTCACATCGCCATTGAAGACGATTGTTGATTCTCTTATCCTTTCTAATTCCAAAAATAAGGATATAGATCCATATTCCCAACAATGCTCACAAGAAAAGCATGGTGATTTTATGAAAGCTGAAGTGAATTTCGATTCTGGAGGAAGGCTTGCCAAAGAAAACAACCGCATCATATATTCCTGGCATTGTTCTTCTTTCGGTGCCTTTACATCATTCGACCAAAAGCACTCTCCAAAACGCTTATCGGTGAAATACTTGATTTCACTGGCTTGAATATGAGTAACAATATGAAAGGACGTCTTCGAATCGCTTGGATCTGAATACTGTATTGGAATCATCATAATATTCCCCCGGGTTTGAGGCACCCCATGTGGGCCAGTGATAGCGTTGGTGCTTTGCATACGACGTCAGCCGGATCCAGGCCGAGAATATGCGCCAGCCGGTCGAGACGATCCTGCGCCGGTTCTCCGCCGCAGAGAAACGCATCGATCCGGCGAAGCCCCTTCGAAATGTTTCTGTATCCAAGAGACCGAACGAACCGATCCCTGCCGTCGCAGGCAAGGCATTGCCTGACGAGAATTCTGAGATCATCTATAAACCCAGGCATATATACTTCTCCATTCAAATGCGTGGAATTTCATTCGGTGTATTCCTGTCCTGCAATGGCAACGGACGAACGTCATACTGTGGGTCATTCACGACACGGACGGCCTTTGCGGTTATCCCGAACTTCTCCATGATTGTACGAATGATGGCTTGTTCAGCTTTGATGAGCTTGGAGCAGGTAATGAAGAAAGTATTCTCTCGAGGGCGATACCAGACCCGACCTCGTTCGGGGTCGTTGTATCTGAGGTGAATGATCGAAGGAAACCTCGACGCCAAAGCGGCTTTCATGTCAGCCCAGGCATGGTCATGGATGTCCTCGATCATGTGCCAGCCGTCCTCCTCAGGTGCTTGGGACCATGGCTGGGCCAGACGAAAGATGTTGTTTTCGATCAACCACCAGAGCCCGACCTCCGCCCCTCTCGCAGGCTCATCCAGTCGAAGAAGACCTGCTCGACGAGCATCGGCTTCTTCTCTCGGTGTCTTCTTCGCAATGGCATCGATCGTATGTTTGAATTCCATTCAGCTCATCCTTTTGTTCATGGCAATACGCTGGGCAGATCGAGCAGGCGATGGCCGTAGACGCCGATGACGCGGGTCGTGTCGACGAGCGTCTCGATGTTCTGGTGCTGGTGACCGTGAATCAGAAGCCGGGGCCGGGACTGCCGGATATACGTGTTGAGCCCTGAAAAACCTGTGTGAATGCCGTCAGGTCTGTCGTGAACCCCAAGAGGGGAGTTGTGGCAGACGAGAATGTCCACGGGCGGCAGTTTCGCAAGTTCGGCCTCGACTTCATCCTGTTCGTAGAGATGAAGCCCGCGTGGCTTGTACCGCCATGCCCCGCCGAACCCGGCGAATCTCAGCCCGCCGAACTCCCGCACGGCGAGATGCAGATCGACTACCGGCGGCATGAACGGGGTATCTGGGTCGTGGTTCCCTTTCACCGCCACGATGCAGTCGCACATGAACGCTCGTGCCGCTTCCAGGACCAGGCACTCCGCCGTATCCCCGCACGAGATGACGATATCCGCCTTGCCGCTTCCGCCACGCCATTTGAGATCGTCGACGTCGGCGATGATGAGCGCTTTCACGTCTCCCTCCTTCATCCGTTGTTGTTGAAGCCGATCGCCTGCTTTCGGCGCGGGAAGCGGGCTTTGCACATGTCGGCGAGGCCGCCGAGAAGCTCGTCGTGCGTCGCGGTCATGCCGGGCACCAGCGTGAGGCGCTTGCGCACGTTCGCGAAATCGCTCGGAACGAGCCCCGTCAGCCGCCTGAGTTGCGCCGCCACCCCGGCCGGAACGTCGCCGCCCGCAAACCCGGCGAGAAGATCGCGATAGAACGTCTCCGCACCTGCCGGCGTCAGCGGCCCGAACTCGAGCTGGAAGTGGAAGCGCCGCATCGAGGCTGAATCCAGCGTCGAGACATGGTTCGTCGCCGCCACGAACACCCCGTCGAACGACTCGAGCGCCGAGAGCAGTTCGTTCACCTGCGTCACCTCCCAGCTTCGCACGGCCTTTTCCCGGCTCGAAAGCAGGCTGTCGATCTCGTCGAGGAACAGCACCGCCGACTCGCGGCCGGCCTGCCGGAACACCTCGCGGATCGTCTTCTCCGTCATCCCGACGTAGGGGCTCAGGATCTCGGAGCCGGTCTTCGCATGCAGAGGTCGGCCCAGCAGCTCGGCGAGCCTGCGCGCGAAATGCGTCTTTCCCGTGCCGGGCGGCCCCTGGAGCAGGATGTTCAGGCCCCGCTTTTCCGGTGCTTCACGCCACCTGGCTACGACCTCGAGAATGCATTTCAGGTTCGCCGCCGGCTCGATGTTCAGCATCTCGATCGCGACCTGCTCCTCCGATGCGGCCCGGACGGTTTCGGCCTTCCCTTCCTCTTCGGTGAACAGAAGCTGTGATTCGATGAGGCGGTTGATATAGGCGACGAATTCGGAACGGGTCATCGCTTTCTTCGGAACGCGCGCCGCATTCCTGAGGGCGGAGTCGATGCCGCCTGCGCTGACAGGCCATTCCCGGGCGAACCGTTCGAGGTCTTCGGGCCGCAGAAGGCCGGCCATCCCGTGTTTGTTAGCCGCCGTTTCCCAGATCGACACGCGGTCTTTCGGCGTCGGGCGCTCGTACCTGATCGCGTAATCGAACCGGCGCCTCGTCGACGGATCGATTCCGTCGATATCGTTGGCGATCCAGAACTGTGGGCAGACGGCCGTGTCGAGCCCGTCATTGATCATCGCCTTTCCGAGGGAAGACCTCGAAGGGCCGAAGAGGCTTCTTGAGCCGCCTCCGCCGAGAAGGGAATCCGATTCGTCGATCAGCACGGCGGTATCGGGGTAATCGCCGAACGCATACCTGCATGCGACGAGAGCTCTCATGCGAAAGTAATCGTTACTCTGGCCGATATCGCCATCGCCGTCATGCCTTTTCTGCATCGAGGCGATCTCGAACAGATTGAGGCCGAGCTCCTTCGCGAGCGAATGCACGGTCTCGGTCTTTCCGGTGCCAGGCGGGCCGGCGAGCAGAATGTTGATGCCCTGTTTCGGTTTCCGATTCGAAAGAAGCGTCCGGATCGTCTCGACATCTTTCTTTACGATCATGAGCTTTTCGAGCGGAAGAGATGGGCCTTTGAACCGATCGAAATACGAACTCGTCAGAGGCTCTCTGCGCCCGCCGACGAGAAACTCGACAACCTCGCCCCTGATGTCGCCGTCCCTGTCGAGCAGGCCGAGTTTCTGAAGCGCTCCTTCAGGGGATGCATATTTGAGCATATCCAGACGATTCGCATCGAGAAACTCGAAAAGTTTCAACTGCATACGCCTGCCATGGCGGCATCGAGGCAACGAGTCGACGAGACATTCCATGATTTTCGACAATTGGTAGAGGGCGCCGAGAGCCACGATATGAGCTTCGATAGGGCTCAGTCGGAATGTCGACTTCACCTCCTCGAGTTTCTTCATGAATGGTGAGGCATGGGAGGCTATGTTGCGTTCGAGCCGCTCAACCTCTATCTGAAAACCCTCATGCAGAACCTGATGCGAATCTGGGTAATACCTCAGGAATGTGACGATATCGTCGAAGTCCGGAGGGCTGCTGAAGAGATTATCGAAGCGTTTGTCTTTTCTGAGGGCCGTTTCACGTGGCGCCATGACCCGATACAGGTTCTTGAAGAACGGTTTTCGCGCCGAAACCGGAAGAAGATCGAATAGGGCCCTCGCCGGCTCGCGATCAAGGGGCGTTGCCGGCTCGCGATCCAGGGACTTGCCGAAACGCATCAGATACGTGACGCCTGCCCGCAGAACGATGAGTTGGGCGCCTTTGTCACAGAGATGAAGGGGGTTTCTTGCGTCGAAATACAGGGCCCCTGAATGTTGGATTCGGTGTTTCAACCGGTTATTCAGATTCGTCCATCTGCTCATGATCGTGCTCCTTTCCACTGGTCCCTGGTGCATCCGGCTTCGAGTGCGCCGATCAGGGCTGCGTGATCGGGACGGGAAGCCGTCCGGAGAGTGAACCGCCTGCGGACCCGGGTGAAATCGGCCGGCGTCAACCGGGGAAGAGATGCGAACCGGCGATGAACCTGTTCGGGAGTTTCCACGCCCGCCAGGGGCGCCAGCAGGGTTTCGTAAAAGGCTTTCGCGTCGTTTCCGTCGAGGGGGCCGAAGTCCAGTCTGAACTCGAACCGGCGCAGGGCGGCAGGGTCGATGGCCTGGAGGTGGTTCGTCGCGGCGAGGAAGATGCCCGGGTGGCTGTCCATCGCCGAAAGCAGTTCGTTGACACGGGAGACGTCCCAGCTCGCCGATGCCCGGTCGCGTGTGAACAGCAGGCTGTCGATCTCGTCGAAGAACAGCACCGCGCCTTCGGAAGCTGCTTCGCGGAACGCCTCGTGCACGGCCCGCTCGGCCAGCCCGACGAAGGGGCTGAGGATCGCGGCGGCCGTCTTCACCCGCAGGGGCCTCCCGATGCGGCGGGCGAGTTCCGCGGCGAACCGCGACTTCCCGGTTCCGGGAGGGCCCTGCAGAAGGATTCGGAGCGCCGGAAGCCGGTCTTCACCCGATACACCTGCTATAGCGTGCACTATCATGTCGAGATCGGCGCGCGGCTCGATGTTCAGATGCTCGATGCCCACCGTGGGCTCGCGATCGAAGCCCGCCGGCCCATGACCGGACTCGCCCGGTGTGAACCGCGCCTGGCCGGCGAGAAGCCGTTCGATCTGAGCCAGGACCTCACCCGGGGCAACGCCGTTTCCGGAAAGATGCCGGGTGTGCCTGAGGGCGGAGTCGATGCCTCCCGCATCCGTCTCGTACCGTTCGGCGAGGTCGGCGATCGCCGCGTCGTCGAGCAGTCGGGTCATTCCATACCGTGCGCGGGCGGTTTCCCAGATCATCCGGCGCATCCTCGCCGAGGCTCGTTCGAACCGGACGGCGTGGGCGAACCGTCTCCGGACGGACGGATCGAGCGTTTCCGCATGGTTGACGATCCAGATCTGAATGTCGGCGGCCGTGTCGAGGGTCTCGTTGATAACGGCTTTGCCGGCTGTTCCGGGCGTGAGATCGAACGCGGCAAGGGGAGTTGCGACCATGGCGTCGGCCTCGTCGATCAGGATCGCGGCGTCGGCTCGGCCGGCGAGGGCGTTCCGGCAGGCACGAAGGGCGCGCATGCGGAAGGGGACTTCTGCGACGTTTTCCTGGGTGTCGCATCGGGCGCGGATCTCGAAGAGTCGAAGACCGAAAAACGTCGCGAGCGAGCGGGCAGATTCCGTTTTGCCCGTTCCGGCCGGGCCGGAGAACAGGATGTCGAGCCCTTCACCCGGACGGCGGTTCGCTACGAGCGTGCCGATCGTCTCGATGTCTTCCGTTCGCATCACGAGGCGGTCGGCGGGAACCGGCCGTTCGTCATACATCGTGTAATACATATCGTTGAGCGGCCGGGTCCGGAAGCCCTGGAGAAACTCGCAGATCTCGGGGGTCGGCACCAGGTTCTCGTTGATGAAGCCGAGCCGCCTGAGAAGGCCGCCGCTCGAGCAGATCGCGTCGGCGCGCGCGCGGGGAATGGGGTGGAACAGCGAGACGAGGTTGCCGCTCAACCCGAAGTTCAGGAAGCCGCCGAGCTTCTGGATGACCTCGTTGAACGGCGAATGGATGCCGTTGATGAAGCAGAACGCCAGGATCGCGCTCTCGTCTTCGGAAAGCCGGAACACGCGCGTGATCTCCGCCAGTTGTGGGAACGGCGCCGAGTTCGGCGTCTCGCCGTCGGGCGCAATGTCGGCGAGCAGGCGGTCGATGACCGCGAGGATCTCGGGGATATAGAGGGCATGAACGGGCTCGAGCTCGGCGACGGCACGGGCAACGTCGTCGGGAACGGGCGGCTCGAGGAACGCATACTGGTACAGGCCGTGGCTGATCCAGCGTTTCCCCACGCGCCGGAGCTTGGGGTGGAGCCGCGTCAGCAGGCTGACGAGTTCGGGCTTCGGCAGGAACGCGAAGATTTTCTCGATGGCCTCCTTGTCGAACAGCGCATGGTGGGTCGCGATGCAGTGCCGCATGCACCGCAGGGCCAGGAACCGCACGCCCGCCTGGGTGTCGTCACAGTTGATCAGCATGGTACCCATGGTTCCTCCGTTCGTTTCCGTCGCGCGTCGAACGATGACCGGCTTCATGATGAAACCGCCGGTCGCGAAAAGAATGACTGGGATGATGTGTGCGTCGCCTAAACGGACCGAAACTTCAGGTGCGGAGCATCAGACCGACAGAATTCCGGTGAATCCTATATCACTGACTATGACAAGAGGTGTCGTGGTTGCCAGGTGACGTTCTGAAGCGCTCTATCCTTCCGGGGCTCATGTCTGGGTTCCGGTTCCGCGGCCGCCGGTCATCGCGAGAAAGCGGAGGAAGATGTCGGGGGTTTCGCCCTCTTCCCGGATGAGAGCATATCCCCGGTGCGGCCGGTCATACGTGATCGAAATGCCGAACTCGAGCTCGATGCCTTCGATGTCCCGCTGGATCGTCCGCTTCGACACCTCGAACCCGTGCGAGCACAGGAACCGCTGAATCGCCTCCAGCGTGGGAAACCGGCACCGCGTCACCTTCTCGATGATCAGCGCGTATCGCTTGACGACGCCTCGAACGCTCATACGACACCTCCGGAATCGCGTTTTCGGAAAACCCGTAACGGACGGCGGACAGGTAGGTGGGGCAGGGGCCGACGATCGTCTGCTTCGAAACGTGGCGGATTCTTGTCGGGCTACTTATTTCCTTCTATTGGTATATTCGAATTTCCCAGGCAACAACTTAACAGTTTTCAAAATCTATTTTTTGAAACCGCTCATTCAGCGAACAGTCTCAACCGCAACAATAGTCGTAGGGTGGAAAACCTGCGCCTGATACTGCGGGATGTTCGTCTATATAGACGTTGCGCGTGACGCCGAAGGGAACGCCTGTCAGTCTAGCGATGATATCAATGCCGAACGTGCCTGCCATTCGCAGACGAAGTCGGCGAACTGGTTGACGAGAGGATTCTGCCGCCGATTCTTCCGGCGGATCAGGTACAAACCCATCTTCAGCAGGGGGTAGTCTTCGATCACGCGAAGATCGGGGCCTGCGAGATACGCAGGCAGAACGGCCATTCCCAGCTTGTTCGCGACGATCTGGCGGACCAGGACCGCGCAGTTGGTCGGATTGAGCGTCCGAAGGGCGGGAACGCGGGCAAAAAGATCCGTTCCCGAGGTCAGCGCCCGTTCCTGCCAGTTCCCCAGGAG
Organism: Candidatus Ozemibacteraceae bacterium; assembly: GCA_035388825.1. Lineage (GTDB taxonomy): Bacteria > Muiribacteriota > Ozemobacteria > Ozemobacterales > Ozemobacteraceae > MWAR01. The sequence goes on along the minus strand of DAOOQQ010000016.1, from coordinate 55,057 downwards.
AAAGAGGGGAAGATGCTTCGCGAGGCCGGGAAGGTCTTCGCTGAACTCGCTCGAAACGACGAGTTTGTGCGAGAACGAAGCAAGCTCGATATCTTCGAGCTTGCGTGAAAAAGACGGCCGGGAAATGATTCCGAGATGGAGTTTGTCATCGAGCACGCCGCTTTCGATCGCCACGGTCTCAGACTTCTCGAACGCGGCCGACACGTTCGGATACTTCGTGAAGTAGTCGCCGAGAATGGCCGGCATCCAGTAGAGAAGGACGCTCTCGAGGACCCCGACCCTGATGGTTCCCTTCCTGGGACTCTTCGTGTTGCTTATATCGTCAACGATATTTTCAAGGACCCGGAACAATTCCTCGCAATGCGAAAATAACTTTTCCCCCTCGTCGGTCACCTGGAGGGTTTTGCCACGAATGAAGAGACTGCAGTGAAGCTCCTTTTCGAGATTCTTCACCCCCTGGCTGAGCGCGGGCTGGGAAATGGACAGCGCGTCAGCCGCTTTCGAAAAGCTTTTCAGGCGCGCAACGGCGTGAAAATATCGCAACAGCCTGACATCCATCGTCATCCCCCCCGGCGCGGTTCGATTGGGAGCCTACTGGCGCAAGTATAACAGATTTCGATACGCCGGATAGAATCTTTGAATTTTACATCGTATGAAACCGCGGCTATGTTCATCCTGTGCCCAATTCAAACTGCATCGGAGGAAATCGCGTATAAAAAAAAAAAAGACCGCCGTATCCGTGGTTGAGGATGAACAGCCCGCCGTCAGCCGCACCGGGATGAAGTGGACGAAGAAGAAAAAAGATGACCAGGATGGGGAGGAGAGCCGCGAAAATGTATTGGCCACCATACAAAAACTGAAAGCTGACCTCGAGACCGCCGGCGAGCAGTGTTCGGGAAACATCCGCGCCGCCGCGTTCGCCGGGCTGCACATGACGCCCGGAACCGATCACCTGATGGTCTGCTTCGACAACGGAGCGTTTCTCGGCTCCAGGAACCCGTATGCAATCCTGTGCCGCCATGACTCGGGATGCCGGTACACGTTCGTCACGATCGGCCAGCCCGGGAACACGCGGGCCCGCGACACCGTCTGCGAGCTGAGTTATTCCGAGTTCATGAGGCTTGCCCAGCAGGAAGGCCATTCCGAGAAGAATCTCGTCCCGGTCGAGCCGCCTCCGAAAATATCATCACCCGACACCATCAAAAACCGTATCAAAGCAGCTCTTGGAACGCATTGCATCATGGCGAACTCCGAAGATTTCTGCTACTGGGCGTTCACCGGCCTCCGAAAAGGTTTCTTCACGACCGGCGACTTCCTTGAACTTGTCATCTGAGCCATGAATTCAGGGGAATTCATCCCGGCAACAACAGCGCCACATCGAACGATGTGGCGCTGACTGATCAACGGGCTTTTTTGGGCGGTTTCTCTTTGCGGGCCGGAAGGCGCCGGGTTGCCATCTCTTCGAGCTTGCCGGCGACCTTCGTGATCAGTTCGATGCTGACGCCCGCCGGAATCGAATCGTTTTCGATATAACTGCAGATATACGCTTCAGAACAGGGTTTGAGGCCGAGCCGTACACAGACGATGTAAGCCGTCGCTTCGGCCTCGACTTCAATCGCCGCGTGCGTCAGGTTGATGCGGGTCGGCCAGAAGTTGTCTTCGTCCGAGCCCAGATGCCCGAGATAGATATGGGCGAGTTCGTGGCAGAGAACCGAGAAGCGAGAGGCGGGCTGCAGCTTGTCATGGATGGCGACCCTCATCTTTGCGCCGGTGCCTCGGCAACGTGTCGTTGCGTAACCGCCAAACGTGGACGAAAGCTCGACGAACTCAACGACGATGGAATCCCGAAGACAGTTGTCGAGCAACCGGGGAAGCAGCTTTTGATCGAAGCGACCGTCGACCCTCGTGAAATCCAGCAGTTTCTCCGGAAGGGCGGGGCCCGTGGTCGAATCGAGGTCATACACCAGCATGACGGGATGCATGGGAGCGAGAATCAGCATCGCTCGCGCCTCTTCATTGACCCTGCGATTGAACCGGCGTTCCCAGTCATCGCGCGTTGCGTAGAAGCTGCACGACGGATTCTGGAGCTTCACCAGCATGTTGTTGTAGGGGGCGTAATTCCTGAACTGGGCCGAGAACGTGATCATCTCCTGAAAGGCTTTTGATGAACGATACGCTTTGCCGCACTGAAAAAGCTCGTCGATCGTGCTCCGGGATTCATCCCACCGCCGCCCCCCGCCATGAAGCGCATCAATGCACTCCTTGTCGGTGAGGGTGGTTCGGAAATACTCCCGTTGGTAGCTCGTCAGAAGGTGGTCATCCCGAAACGCTCCGACGACCTCGAAAAAATACTGCCGCACGCGCCAACCGATCTGCTTTTCAAGCATGGCAAGCAGTTCGCAGGCCCCCGGCTGCCGTAGATCCGCCAAGAGCCGTATGATGCCACTACGCATTTCATCTTTCAATTGTTCATCGGCACACGGGTGATCATTCATATAGAGATCACCATACATGAAACCAGAAGATCAATGCAAGCGATATTGCCCTCAGAATAGAAGTAGCCGTTGGCTCTTCAGTGTGGCAGTCGATTACTCATTATGTCGCTTCATGCGACAGACGCAGGGTTCATTTGTTGGCAACAAGTATAATGAGCAACTCATCAACGCCATATTCAATCATGGAGTGCCGTTCATTGAGATGCATTACGGGAAGCTAAAATGAAAATTAGGTGTGTGGCCCTGGTTTCCCGGTTCCGTGACATTCGAAAATGTTCGGGTTTCTTGACAGTTGCTTACTTCCGCTTTTCCAATGCCATCGAAAAAATCCAAAAGATGGAGAAGGTAAAAATAATACTATATTATAGAGTGCGTGACAATAGCATTAAGCTTTATCCGCGGGCTGTTAAAGTTTCCCTTTGCCCTATTAGTTGGCATTTAAATCAATCTTGTTTATTCGATTGATATTCTTCGTAGCGCAAAAGTAAGACAGCTAGACGTTCCTCGTCTGTCCAGTGTTTCTTATTTGCGTTGAATATGGTGTCAACGGCCCTGTCCAACTCGATGTGTGCCTTTAATATCTCTGGGTGGATGCAATCGGCTTCATACATTTCCGATAGAGATCTTCTATTTGAAGCCTTGCGAGCTTTAAGTAGGCCCTTTCCCGCTTCCTTAACCTTTTCGATTGCTTCGTTTGATAACATTGAAGGAAAAGGAAAGGAGTGGTAAACGGCCTTTCCAAATCGCGGATCAGATTTAATTCTTCCGCCAATTGCTCTCTGCCAAGCCATGTACATGCTTGATGAAAGCAATCCAAAAACCAAACCAGTAGGATCATCTATGTAATAGAGGGTATTTGAGGGAATGGTTTCTGGACCCAAAAATTCGACCGTATACCAGGGCCGTTTGTTGGCAACCTGAGCGGGAACAGCAATGTACTCGGATCTAGGTTTTGCGATGTGAAAGAATCTATACGGTTGTGCAGAAAGTTCCTTAGTATCAAGGTTGGGGCTTTTCTCTCGAAATTGTCGTACAGTCAGAAAACGCGCCTTTAGAAATGGTGAATTTTTGAGTTCAGAGGGAGTCGGCCCTTCCGGCATCCAAAGACACCATCGGTCAATCCCATTGATTAGCTCCTTTGACCCTATAAAACGTTTAAGATACTTCTTTACTGGTTCATCGATTTGGGATAGATCCTCTGGATGAACAACCAGACCACCACCATCGGCTGGAAGGCTTCCGTAAGCCGCTGGGGGCAAAAGGGCGGACAAAGGTTGTTGGTGCTTTTTTACAACCATCTCCGGGCCAGCCACCAAATACGGACTAATAGAAGGCACGCTTAGAGTTTTCCAAACGTCTGAAGAGGAGTCTAAGGAGTAAAGTAAGTTCTGTCGATTTGTATCACCATGGACAAATCCCTCAATTACAACGTGTACATGCGCCTTTCCTTTTGCCTCTGTCGTCCAAACAAAAGGGGTGTAAGCATAGTCCAAGTGAAAACCATCAGAATAGAGTGATTCCCAAAGATGTTCAACTTGTTCACCTTGGGAGATGGAATTCGTTGAAACAAAAGCAAAACGGATTTCTTTCTCCTTTCCATACATAGAAGCAACTTTGTACCACCCAGTTACATAGTCTAGAAGCTTGTTATACCCGCTTCCCCAGACAATCCTTAAATCTTCGGATTGCTCTTCGGTCCGATAACGATGTCCTCCAAATGGAGGATTTCCGGTAACATAGGAAACTTCCTCGGCAGGAACGACTGAGTTCCAATCTAACCGTAACGCATTGCCGATTTTTATGTGTGCTTCAGTGGTAATTGGAAATCGAACAAAATACTGGCCAAACTTCGCTGAGAGTTCAAGGTTTTCAAGATGATCAACCAGATACATGGCTGTTTCTGCAATTCGGGCTGGAAATTCTGCTATTTCTATGCCAAAGAATTGGCTTACAGAAACCTTGACAAGGTTGGCTATGTTTAGCACCCTTTGGATTTTCCCGTTTTTCGAGTGCAAAAGAAGCAATGTTCGCGTTTCCAGTCGCCTGAGTTCCCGATAGGCAACAGCGAGAAAGTTACCACACCCACAAGCGGGATCAAGGACCTTTATTTGAGACAACTTCTGATGAAATTCTATTAGCTCGGCATTATTTCTTTTTATTGAGTTAAGCTCAGCTTCAAGCTTATCTAAGAATAGTGGCTTAATTACTCGGAGAATGTTTGCCTCAGATGTATAGTGTTCCCCTGTTGTTCTTCGAGCCTCTTTATCTTTTACACTTTGGAACAAGCTCCCAAAAATAATCGGGGAAACTGGTGTCCAATCAAAACTCGACGCCTGAAGCAACAGAGAGCGCGCCTTCGTGTCAAAGAACGGGATAGGAATATTTTCAGAGAAAAGCCCGCCGTTTATATAGGGAAAGGCTGCTAGATCTTCGTCAAGATTCTTTTGCCGACTTTCCTCATTTTGGTTTAATACCTGAAAGAGAAGATTTAGCTGAGGACCGACATCTGATCCATCTTCCGATGTGCGGTAAGTAATAAAGTCATCAAAAAGACCTCGTCTCCAAACATTAGTGTCATCAGCAAAAACGCAGAAGAGAAGGCGAACGATAAATACTCTTAATGGATGACCGCTGTACCCGTTATCGTCAAGATACTCAAATAGTTGCCCCAGTAATTCGGCAGCCTCTCGACTTACTTTCTCTTCATGTTTGAAAGATTCGTGTTTGTAGCCTGCCAAATGTGCAAATAAGGTAGTGTATTTTGGAAGTTCTGTAATTGTAAATGTATAGCGGTCCCCGGTTTCTAAGTTCCATATGCGAAATTGGTTGAAGTCAGACACTACAAACAATTCAGGGGTCATATGGCGATCGAATTCATAATCGGATAGTTGCCATTCAGCGTCATCAAGATCTTTACCCTTTGACTTTTGCTCGACAGCTATCACCTTGGGCCAGAACAAATCAAGACGGCCCTTTTTTCCGGTTGAATGGCGCTTTGCTCTGTCTTCAAACCTTGCGACCTCGCGCCGATCGACATCAAAAATCCCAAAAAATTCATTCCAGAACGTTTGAGATTCACGCTGCTCGTCAGTCTCTCCCGCCCACCGTTTTACGAAGGCCATTGCCCTTCTTTGAATCTCACTCCAGATAATGTTCTTCTTTGTCATTTTAAAATTTCCTTTCTGGAAACCCTCGCCACCTAACGCTACAGAGCAGCGGCCTCCGGGTAGCGCCAACGGCGGTCCGCTGTATCTGTGTACGCCCGGCATTGTGGGGTGAGAAATCGTGAGTCCTTTGCATGAGAGAGAGCCCCCACATTATCAGGTTCCAATGTGTGACGAATATAGTAACAATGATAAGTCCCAGGATAAATGCAAAATGAGTGTCGCTAGACATGAGGGTGAGATTATGTTGTAGAGCTAGTGCGGCGATCAACTGATCGTTTTCGAGAATCAGCTTTCCAAGACTTTGCAGTGCAGCCTTCACCTCACCGTAATTGGTCATGATCTATCCGTCCGCATCATGCTTCGATACAATTCAGAATGTCAGCTCCCTCTTCGGAAGTGAACATGTCGGCAAACCTGAGCATCTGATCGCCCCGGTCGCCCGGCCGGGGGTGAACACGCAACTGCCTGACGTAATCAAGAACCTGCTTTTGAAGGGCTTCCGGTAAATCCAATCAATCTATCATACCATATCACGTTTGCTACCTTTCCAAAATGGCGTGCAACTCATCCGATACAACGATTTGTATTTTATTGCGCCGAAATCATATTCCTGGCTGATCATTGTTTTTTCCTTCCTGACGTAGGGGATTATGCCGTCAGAGAGGCTGGAATTCATGGAGGCCATCGTTCTGTTCCAACGAAAGAACATAGGTGTCGACGGTTTATGATATATCGTTATACAATACTCGATAAAGTAGATACTTTTTCGGCCTCGAAAAAGCGATTTGATAGAGTCAGGTCCGAATATAAAACAAAAGAAATATATAACACACATGCATATTTCAGAGCCAGGCTGTGATGCCGACGGCGAGAAGTAAATACGGTCATTTGCTGCGGATGTGATGAGAAACGAGTTGGCGAGCATATTCGACGGAATCGTGGCGGTCGATCTCGAGGTGCATCCTGTCTCGGGGACATTGCTGGCGGCGGGGGCGTTTCGGGAGGGACAGCAGGCGTTCAGGGAGACGGGGCCGTGGAACGATCCGCGGGTTGTCTTGAAAAGCCTCGAGATATATGGCCGCGATTCGGGGTTCGTCCTCGGGCACAATGTCCTGGCGCATGATCTCGAGTGGCTGAAACGACATGCTCCCGATCATGCCCTGCTGAAACTCCCGGTCATCGATACGCTCCTCCTGTCGCCGCTGGCCTGGCCGCGGCACCCATATCATAAACTATGGAAAGGATACAAGCCGACCGAATCGAGCCGGAACGACCCGCTGCGCGATTCCGAGGCGGCGCTCGCCCTTTTTCGGGAACAGCTCGGGCAGTTCCGCGCCGACCCGCTTCTGCCGCTGTATCTGTGTCTGCTTGGCCAGGATGACGTGACACGCGGTTGCGCTGCGGCCATCGCCCGTGAAACCGGGGCGAAGCCCCTGGACCTTGACGAGACGTTCCGCCAGGCGCGCGAGACCTTTTCCGGAAAAGCCTGCCGGAAAGCCCTTGAAGAACTTTTCGACACCGGCGGCGGGCGCCGGCCGGAGTGGATCGCCCTTGCGATGGCGCTTGCCTGGCTTTCCGTCGCAGACGGCATGTCGCGACTCGCTCCGTGGGTGGTCCATGCGTTTCCCCGGGCCGTCGAGATCCTTCATGCCCTTCGGCGCAGGCCGTGCGGTACATGCGAGTATTGCCGGGAGTATCATTCACCCCTCGAGTCGCTCAAGCGGTTTTTTCACCCCTTCGACGCATTCAGGCCCGTTCTCGAAGGGCCGCCGCCCGTTTCCCAGCAGGATGTCGTCGAAGCGATCCTCGAAGGCCGGGACTGCCTCGTCGTCCTGCCGACCGGCGGCGGCAAGTCGCTCTGTTACCAGCTTCCCGCACTGATGCAGGCGCGGCAGAGAAACCTGCTGACCCTCATCATCTCGCCGCTCCAATCGCTGATGAAAGACCAGGTCGACGCCCTCGCACGGCGCGGCATCCCGAACGTCGGGGCGCTCAACGGCCTGCTTTCCGTCTTCGAGCGGGCAGAGACCCACGAAAAAGTCGCCCTCGGCGATATCGACATCCTGTGGGTCGCCCCCGAGCAGATGCGCAACCGCTCGTTCCGCGACACCCTTTCCCAGCGGGAGATCGGCCTTGTCGTCGTCGACGAGGCGCACTGCCTGTCGAAATGGGGCCACGATTTCCGGCCCGACTACCTGTTCCTGTGCTCGTTCCTGAAGGAGGTGCTCGGGGAAACCGCCTCCCTGCCGCCGATTGCCTGCTTCACCGCCACGGCGAAGCTCGACGTGATCGAGGAGATACGCACCTATTTCCGACAGGAGGCCGGCAAAGAGATGCACCTGTTCATCGGCACGGCCGATCGGAAGAATCTCCGGTTCCATGTTCACGGGCTCGACACGATGAACGGCCGCGACGCGAACCCGGACGGATACAACAAGATCGGGCTTGCCATCGAGATCCTGAAAGAGGGGCTCCGAGACGGGGGCGGCGCGATCCTGTTCACCGCAAAACGCAAGGCGGCCGAAAACCTCGCCAAGAAACTTCAGGCATCGGGGTTTAAGGCCGACTTCTTTCACGCGGGCCGCACCCCCGACGACAAGCGGCGTGTGCAGGAGGAGTTCCTGGCCGGCCGTCTCCGGGTGATGTGCGCCACGAACGCTTTCGGCATGGGCGTCGACAAGCCCGACGTCCGGGTGGTGATCCACACCGAGATTCCAGGTTCCCTCGAAAACTATCTCCAGGAGGCCGGCAGGGCTGGGCGAGACCAGGAAAAGGCTGACTGCCACCTCATCTTTTCAGCCGATGATATCGAGTTCCAATTCCAGCTGTGCATGTCGAGCCGCATCGCGCACGGCGATCTGATCGGCATCTTCCGGGGAATTCGGAACCTCGCGCGCAAGCAGAAAGCCGGCCCGGGGCGCGGCGAGATCGTCCGGACGACGGGCGAGATCCTCAGGGACGAAGAGACCACCACCGATAAAATCGATGCATCGGAACCGATGGCAGACACCAAGGTCAAGATCGCCATTTCCTGGCTCGAAAAGCTCAACCGGCTCGAACGCTCGTGGAACCGCACCTCCGTGATCGAGGCGAAGCCTGTGCCGCCGACCCTGGATGCCGCGCTGGAGATCATTCGAAAGCTTGGCTTGACGGAATACAGGCAGGCACAGTGGGGGCGTCTTATCCGGCACCTCTACAACGCGAACGCCGATGACCTGCTGAACACCGACGCGATGACCGTCCAGCTCGGCCAGTCGACCGAGAATCTCATTTCGACCCTGCGGGAGATGCGGAACGTCGGACTGATTTCACACTCCATCAACTGCACGGCACTTTTCAACAACCTGCCGGACGAGAAGGACGATGCCGTGTCCCGCTGGGATTCATTCTGCCGTATCGAAAGCCGCATCCTCGACATGCTTGCCGAAACGGAGGCATGGGGGGACGAGGACGGCAGCACACTCGACCTGCGCTTGTGCGCGACGCAGCTTTCCGCAGACCGGTCGTTCGAGAACGTGCGAGCGAAAGACCTGTTCCCCGTTCTGAAAATCTGGCGGCGCGACGGTCTTGTGACATTCGTGTCGCAGGGGTATGACCGTTGCCGGCTGAAGCGGAGCATGAGCCCGGGGGAGATCCGGAGCATGATTCCCTACCGCCAGAAGATCGGCAGTGGGTATCTCGACCTGCTCAGAAAACGATGCAACAGGCAGGGCCGGGAACAACGCGTCGAGTTCACCGTCGACGAACTCGAGAATCTCCTGCCGGTGAAAGACCCACCGCGAACGTCGTCCGAGAGTTTCAACGCCGTCAGGAGGGTGCTTCTGTCGCTGAACGAGACGCACGCGCTCCATATCCAGAACGGGCTCTCGGTGTTCCGGCCTGCGTTGACGCTGAAACTCAAGGATGACCGCCCCCCGGCTGCCGGCGAGTGCCGGTCTCTCGATGATTTCTTCGACGAGAAGATCGCCCAGGTGCACGTGATGGGGAAGTATGCCGAGTTCGGGAAAAGCGACATCCGGAGCGCGATGACGATGGTGAAGGAGTATTTCTCGCTCTCGCGGCAGGAGTTCTACGATCGCTACTTCCACCGGCGAAAGGAACTGCTTCAGTATCCGACCGGCGAGGAAAGCCTCGCCAGGATTACCGGGAAGGCGCTGCAGGAAGGTCACAGGCCTGAGTATTCCCTGTCGGACGCGCAACGGGCGATCGTGACCGAAGGCAAGACGAGGAACATTCTGATTTTGGCGGGGCCGGGAAGCGGGAAAACGAAGTCGCTGGTTCATCGTGCCGCCTGGCTTGTGCGCGTTGAGCGGGTGCCTCGGGGCGGCGTTCTCGTGGTCGCGTTCAACCGCTCGACGGTTCTCGAAATACGCAAACGCCTGCGCGAACTGCTCGGCAACGACAGCCAGTACATTTTCGTAAGCACCTACCACGGCCTGGCCCTGCGCATCGCGAGCCGGTCGCTGGCGGCTCAGGCCGGAGGGGACAGGGCGACGCGACGCGAGGACCTGATGAAGACCATCATGAAAGACGCCGTGAGCGCCCTGGAGTCGGTGACGGGCGAGGACCGCGATTCCATGACGGAAGGGCTTTTGAGCCGGGTGCGGTACATTCTTGCCGACGAATACCAGGATATCGACGAAGACGAATACCGGATGCTGGCCCTTCTTTCGCGCAAGGACGAACCCGATGCAGAACGGGAAGTGCGCCTTCTGGCGGTCGGCGACGACGATCAGAACATTTACGAGTGGAAAGGGTCGGACGTGAAGTTCATTCGGCGGTTCGAAGCGGATTACAAGCCCGCGGTCCATCGCCTGCTGACCAATTACCGGTCATCCGAGCCGATCACCAGTTTTTGCGAGGAGTTCATCCGGCGGCTTCCCGGCCGCATGAAGGCAAACGAGAAATTGGTTTCGGCGAAAGCTGGGATGCTGGTTCCTGAGAACAGCCGCCGTCCGTCCGTCATCAGGGTTGCCGGGCCTGCACAGGTGTTTGGCGAGGTTCTCGCCGAGGTCGAGCGGCTTCGCAAGGACGGGTTTGCGCCTGAGGACATTGCAATTCTTACATTCGCAAACGATGATCTTTTCAGGGTGAAGTATCTGCTCGAAACCCGTGGATTCGCGACTCATTGCATCAGGCGGCCTGAAGTTCCCCTGCTGAACGTGCGCGAAATATATCATCTCATACAATATATGGAGAGCCAGCCCGAGCGGGAAATGAGGCAGGCGGGATTTCGTGAGCTGGTCGGGCAGGGCCGGTTATCGAGGGGTGGGGCGGGCAATCCGTGGGAAGAATTGATCGATCAGCTCGTGGAGGATTATCTCGAGGAAACCGCCTCGCCGAGCCCGACGCAGTTCGTTTCGTTCATGCATGACGTGAGCCGAGAGAAGCGTATGGGAATGTTGAAGCGGCCCGGCCGGATCACCCTGTCGACGATGCACGCCTCGAAGGGACTGGAGTTCCCGGCTGTCGTGGTCGTCCCGGAAGGCCTGAAGGCCGGCCCGGATAGCCATCGGGTGGCATACGTCGCCATGTCGCGCGCACAAAACGCCCTTTCCATCATCGGCACGGATGCGCCAGGAAGTATTGCACATGAAATATTTTCACATACGAAGACGGAAACCCGATCAGAAAGCATCCATGACAACCTTCCCGACATCAGAGTCTGGGAAATGGGCATGTCTGACGTTTATCTCTCGTTTGCCGGTCGTTCGAATGCCCATGAGCAGATTGCACAGGTCATGAATACGATGTCTTACGAGCACCCGGGCAACCTGAAAAACAACGGGATATTCGTCGACGGCATCGAGGTTTGCCACTTGTCGAAGCGTGCGGCAGAATCCCTCCCGCAGAAAATGGATGGACGACATGTCATCGAGGCAAAGTGCCACGCGATCGTCCGCCGGCATCGCGAGGATACAGATCCTGCCGGGAAATCGCAACTTCTCTGCGAATCCTGGGAAATTCCTCTCTTCCGCCTGACGTTCTCGAAATGATTCCCTTGGAACGGGTGATCGATTCGTATCGACCCCGATTGCCACTTGGGATGCAAGAAGGAGATAGCATGGGCTTTCTCGAACGATTGTTCAAGAACGCCCTGGAGCCTTCCGTCACAAGGCAGGCAGTTCCAGGGCTTGTTAAGGATGTGATGGCGTGACAGGCATGGGCGGTGGTTACGCCGATGGTCAGAGCATTGGATCCGCACGCCAGGCTAACCCTCATTACCAGTGGTCTGAAGTGGACCCGGTTTAGTGGACGGTTCGGGACTTTCGTCATCATGCAGCCTGTGTGTGCCGTCTTTCGTATTCCACGGGGGAGCAATAGTCCAAACCGGAATGCCGTCTTCTGGGATTATACCAGCCTTCGATGAATTCGAAGACGGCCATTCGTGCTTCGGATTGCGTCTTGAACCGGCGGCGTACGAGAAGTTCGCACTCCAGTGTTGCGAAGAAACTCTCGCACATCGCATTGTCGAAGCAATCACCGACCGATCCCGTTGAAGGGCGGACACCCGCTTCCTTGCAACGATTTCCGAAGGCGATTGAGGTGTATTGGCAGCCTTGATCGGAATGATGAACGACCTCCGTTGGTCTGCGTTGGTGAAGAGCCATGTTCAAAGCTTGCAACACGAGTTCAGTGCGCAAGTTGCCCTCCATCGCCCAGCCGATGATCTTCCTGGAGAAGGCGTCGAGAACGACTGCCAGGAAGAGAAAACCTGCCCAAGTGGGGATGTAGGTGATGTCTGCGACCCAAAGGCGATTGGGACCGTCTGCAACAAACTTCCGATCGACGAGATCGGGAATCATGTGCGGAGCGCGCCCTCGAATCGTCGTTCGACACGCCTTGCGACGAGTAACCCCCTGGATGCCGGCTTCTCGCATCAGCCGAGCAACACGTTTTCCGCCAATGCGTGTCCCTTCAGTCATCAATTCCGCATGGATTCGCAGTCGGCCATAGGTCTCGCGAGAGCCCTCGTGAATCTTACAAATGCGAGCAGTCAGTTCATGATCGCGCAAAGAGCGAGCGGAAGGCGGGCGATTGATCCACGCATAGTAGCCGCTGGTGGAGACGCGCAGCAGGCGACACATGGTAGCGATCGGATACATTTCCTGGTGCGCCTTTACGAATTCGAAGATTTGTCGGGGATCGAATTCGTCTCCCGAGCGAACCAGGCAGCTGCTTTTGACAAGATATCTCGTTCAACGCGAAGTCGCTTGTTTTCACGTCGCAGCCGGGTCAGCTCATCGCGCTCGGACAAACTCAGACCCGATGGCGACTTTGCTCCGTCGCGTTTGGCTTGGACGACCCAGTTACGAATCGTCACCGCCGACGGTTCGAACTCCTTGGCCAGGTCTTCTGGACTCCGACCGGCCAGAACGAGGTCTACGAGCTGCTGGCGGAATTCCGGTGGATATGGGGGGCGAGTCTTGGGCATGGGGGACACCTCCTTCTCAATCATAAGCGAAAAAGTGTCCACCAAACCGGGTCCACTTCACAACATCGACCAGGCCCTGACGTATTTTTCGTTTCCCCGAAAGCTTTGGAAGCGGCTTCGAACGTCGAACGTCGTCGAACGCTTCAACCGTGAACTCAGAAGACGAACGCGGGTCGTCTCGATATTTCCAAACGAAGAGTCGGCAATCAGGCTGATAGCAGCTCTTCTGATCGAAACGCACGAGGATTGGATAAATAGTCCTCACTATTTGGATGTCGAGACGATTCATTCACTTACACCGGAAGAGGAAATTTACAGAAAAAAGGTTGCATAACCAGATTTTTCTTGGGCCGCTTCGGCGGCCTTTTTTTTATTTAGTATTCTTGCCATTATTTGATATTATCCTTTCAAAGATTCGATCAGGGTGTGGATGTATTCGGCTTCCCAGGCGGAAGTCCGAGGACCCCACTTGATTGGCTTCTTAACGCGCCCTTGCTTTACCCATGCCCACCACGTGCTTCGTCCGATTGGGATAAGCCCAGGGATGCCGTTTTTAGGGTCGCCGACAATGTCTGATACTCGATAGAAACAGGGTTTTGTTGGTTCCATACTGCTGCTCCTTGAACGAAAAGGTTCCATGAAAACAAGGGCGCGTTTTCAGCGCCATTCACATGCGGGGAAGATAGGAAGCCCGCCAAACTGCCGGGGGTTATCGGCGCTGCTTTGGCGGGCTCGTTACGACTGTGTCAGCTAGTGGTTGGTAGCAAAAACGAGGGGGCGGGCCAGGTGAATCCCGACCTGGCGTCACATGACATTTTTTTGGGGGCTCCTGGTCTGTTAGAGATGAAAGTTCGTCCAGGAACGAACGCAGTATAACGGATTGGGTATATGTATGTCAAACAAAATATTTAGAATAAAAATTTCGGCGATGCGCCGTAAAAAATGCACTGTAGCCTCATACAAATATAATATGCTACCAAGCATATGACGTAGTTATTGAAAAATTACGGCGCATGGCTTTAAAAAATATTAATATGAAATATTCATTTGTCCTGTCTATTCAAAATTTATAGCGAACGCACTAAAAAAATATGAAAGTGATGGCGGTATTTGCTTGGCATTAGGTTGAATTATTAAGCAACACCGAGTTTGATCGCACTTTCCCGACGTACCGATTTTGAGGAGAGATATTTTTCTTGATGGCTTCTGATCCTGCTTTCAGAGGGACTTGTACGAACCGAGATTCTGCCGTAGGCTGGTTTCATCACCATCCTGCGGAGGCGGCTATGGCTTCGAACACCCAGGTCCCTGAAACTCGTCAGGAGTATCTCGGGGCGATTCCCCTGCTGATGTCCTACTTCGATCGTCTGCACATCAAGGACACCGTCGATCAGGCACTTCCCGTCGCGGGTCAGGCTCATGTTTCGCACGGGGAAAGCGTTATCGCGATGCTTCTGGCTATGTTTTTGAGGGAACATCGGCTCTACCAGGTCGACGACCGTCTGAAGGATATCGATCTTGCCGGTCTTCTTCGGCATCCAGGGCTTACCGCCGACCAGTTCACCGATAATCGGCTGGGCTGGTCGCTTGATGCGCTGTATGGGAACACGGCTCGGCTCTACGCCGCTGTTATTTTCGCAGCGATCAAGACCTTTGGCTTGAAGATCAAGCGCTTCCATGCGGATTTCACCAGTATCGTATTGCACGGGGCCTACCCGGGCTCCGAGTCTCCCCTGTCCGGTCTGCCCCAGCCACCAGTTCCGGCACGAGGTTTCAGCAAGGATCATCGGCCAGACTTGCTGCAGCTTGTCTGGGGGCTGGTCATGTCCGAAGAAGGTGTTCCGCTCATTGGCAACTTTGAAAATGGAAATGCCGCCGAACCCGAGCTGTTTCGGAAGCAGATGGTCCAGTTGGCGGGAATGCTTGAAGATCTGCGCTCCGATGAGGCCGTCATGATCGGAGATTCCAAGCTCTGCTCCATTGCAACCATGGCGCAGGCAGCCGATCTGAAGATGCCCATTCTGACTTTGATTCCGGAGACATGGAATCTTCGCGCCGAAGCCATTGATCATGCCTGCAAACAAAAGGATCTTCCCGTCCTGGGAGCTACCGAGGAGGGCGAGGAGTATCGTGGAGCAAGCTGGGACATTCCCGTGCTGATCGAGGAACCGGGGAAGCCCGGCCGCTCGGTGTGGCTTCGGGTGATGGCCGTCTACTCTTCTCAACTGTCGAAACAAAAAGCGGCTGGCCGGCTTCATGCCAGAAAGAAGGAAGAAGAACGGTTGAAAACGTGGGCACAGAAGCTGGAGGCACGCGAGTTCGCCTGCGAGGCCGATGCCAGGAAAATAGTGTCTCATGAATGGAAAGCCACCAAGGCCCAGTATCATTCGATGAGCTTCGATATCATTCAGGATGAAAAGCCGGAAAAACGAAGGCCCGGCCGCCCCGCCAAGGGGGCTTCTGCCAAATCCACGCCCATCTGGCGAGTGCGATTGAATGTATCGGGCCAAGGTTCGACCTCCGCAGAAGGACTGGATCCTGATGGTTTTTTCGTTCTGCTGACGACCGTCACCGACAGGCGCAAGATGTCTGACGTTCAGATGCTGGCACTCTACAAAGAGCAGAAAACGGTGGAGATCGGGTTTCACTGGCTGAAAGGCCCGATGGCGATGGGGCCGATCTTTTTGAAGACCCCTGAACGAATTCAGGCGATGGGGTTCATTTTCCTTCTGGCGCTGCTGACAGGGGCTCTGATACAGCGAGATCTTCGGAAGTCCCTGCGCAAGCGAGGCGGGACTGTAGCCTACCTTGGCCACAAGCGAACGGATGCCCCTACCTGGAACTCGATTCTGACTCTTTTCGACGCGATTCGCGCCACGCAGATCAGAATCGATGGGGTGTGGCATCGAATACTTCACTTGTTCGACAAAGATCATCAAGAAGTTCTCACCTTATTGAATCTTGAAAATATCTACGAGAATAATTCATGTCATGTGTACAGCTAAACTCGGGAAAGTGCGTTTGATGTTGTCGCTTTTCAGATTATCAAGGTAGTCTCCCCACTCCTGCATCATACGTTTGCGCTCTGGGAGGTGGGTCGTTCTGTTATAAGCCCGACCGAGGGGATCGCGAACATTGTGCGCGAGTTGATGTTCGATGATGTCGAGAGAGTAGTGCAGGACTTCGTCGAGGAGCGTTCTTGCCGTCGCCCGAAAACCGTGTGCGCACATTTCGTGCTTCTCGATCCCCAGGCTCCGCATCGCGGCAAGAACGGCGTTGTTGCTCATGGGGCGATCAGCCGACCGGGCGCTCGGGAAAACGTATCGACCGCTGCCGGTCACCGGGTGGAGTTCCTGAAGAATTTCGACGGCCTGGCGGCATAATGGCACGATGTGATGGGTCTTCGTCTTCGTGACGAGGTAGCGCCACTCCGCCGTGTCGAGGTCGATGTCCTTCCATTCGGCCTGCCGGAGTTCGCCGGGGCGAACGAAGACGAGGGGCATCAGGAGAAGAGCGCTCCGGACGATCAGTCCGCCGTTATACCCGTCCATGATCCGAAGCAGCTCGCCGATTTTTTCTGGTTCTGTTATCGCGGCAAAATTCGATTTCTTCGACGGCTGGATTTTTTTCCGAAGGTCGTCGCACGGATTTCGGTGGGCGCGATCCGGAATGGCATACAGAAAAACCTCGCCGCAAATCGACCGCGCCCTGTGGGCGGTCTCCACTGCGCCGCGTTCCTCGATACGCCGAAGAACTCGGAGTATTTCGTCGGGCTGTGTTGCGAGGTCGGCGATCGGACGAGAGCCCAGCCAGGGGAAAATATCTCGTTCGAATAACTGCATGACCCTTCGCGAATGACTTTCCGCCCAGGTCGGCGCAAGCCTGCCGAACCACTCGCGCGCGACAGCCTCGAACGTGTTTGCCGCGTTCCTGGCCTTTGTCGTTTTGTCGCTCTTCCTGTGCTCATTCGGGTCGATACCCGAGGAAAGCAGTTTGCGTGCGGCGTCACGCCGCTCAACAGCTTCTTTCAGGGTGACGTCAGGATACGCGCCGAGTGCCAGAAGCTTCTCTTTGCCGTCGTATCGATACTTGAACCTCCACAGTTTTGACCCGTTAGGGGTATGGAGGAGGAGGAGGCCCTTTTCAAAGTAGATCTTCGTGGCTTTATCAGGCGCCTTGAGCTTGCGGATGGCGAGGTCGGTCAGCATGGGGGTATCGCTCCTTCGAATATACGTCGATACCCCCAACAATACCCCCAGATACCCCCGGATTTACAAAAACGATACGGGACGATTAGGGACGGTTAAAAGCAAAAAACCCGCTTTATCAGCGGGTTTCTCGGATAATTGTGGGCAATCGTGGATTGCCCTTCAGTGGAGCTGATCGGGATCGAACCGACGGCCTCTACAATGCGAATGTAGCGCTCTCCCAGCTGAGCTACAGCCCCAGGGACGCTTGTCAGTATACCGCAGGCGGGGGTGAGTTTCAAGCCCTTTTTCGACAAAATCGGCCGACGGGGATGTGCTGGTTGCCTTCGGGGGCGGCGGCGGGTATGCTGAAGGCGTCCTGTGACAGCATTCATCCGAGAAGGGGAATCAGATGAGAAGAACCACCTGGTGCGTCATCACGCTGTGCGGCCTGTTCGTTCCGGCCGTGCTCCAGGCGCAGACCGGCGTTACGGGCGAGCAGCCGGCGTTTCTGCCGCCGCCGCCGCCCTCGATCGCCCTGCCGGCGTCGGGAAGTTCCGATGCCCCGCTGCTGAGCAACGAACCGATCCCGGCCGCCCTGCCGCCGGCACCGGTTTCGGGGGCCCTGCCCCCTGTCTCGACCCTGCCGGGAGTCGCCGCACCCCCCGCCGAGGCCGGCCCCACGCCGCCGTCGATGCCGCCCAGTCCGGTCAGCTTCCAGCCGCCGGCCACGGCCTTCATGCCGCCCCCCGTTTCGCCGGTCGCCTCCCTGCCGCCTGCCGATGCCGCCGCGCAGCCCCCGGCCATGGCCCCGGAGCCCGCCTCCGGCATGCCCCTTCCGCCGCCGCCCCCGCCGCCTGCGATTACAGGCGGCTTTGCGCCTACCCCGTCAATGCCGCCGATGCCCTTCGCGGTGTCTGCAACCCCCGGAACGGCCGCTCCGGCCGCCGCGGCGCAGACGCTGACGCCCGACCAGACCGGGATCGTCCGGAAACTCACCCGCGGCT
The DNA here is from genome assembly GCA_035388825.1 of Candidatus Ozemibacteraceae bacterium. Classification (GTDB taxonomy): domain Bacteria; phylum Muiribacteriota; class Ozemobacteria; order Ozemobacterales; family Ozemobacteraceae; genus MWAR01. Next base: position 36,766 of record DAOOQQ010000016.1, on the reverse strand, counting down.
TCGCGGCCCTGCGCAGCCTGGCTGATGATCCCCGCAGCAACGAGGCGCTCACCCGGATCCTCGACAACGGCCGCACCGGCGCCAAGCTGCTCGGTCTCGCCGCCTTCCCCGTCATGCCCCGATTCGAGGCGCGTGCCGACGAAACGGTCGTCCGCGACCGGTCCTACGGAGCCTGGGAATACCGCAAGTTCGGCGCGTTCCAAACCCGCCTCGACGGCCGCATCCTGCCCGTTGCCGGCCATGTCCACGCCGACCTGAACTTCACCGCCCGGGGACGCAGCGGCGTCTCGGTCCGCGGCGCGATGACCGCCGGCGGCCCGATCGACGGCGCGCTCACGGTCGAAGGCCGCGATGCCTGGGGGCGGCCCTGGAAGCTGGCGTTCCAGATGTCCGGCCTCATCCTCCGCGACGACGGCCTTCCCTCGGGAGGCTCGCTCGCCGTCTCGGGGTCGGATCCCTCGGGCCGCTCGAACGCGGTCCAGCTCGCGTTCCCGGTCGCCGAAACGGGATCCCAGGCCGACGCCAAAGAAAAACGCCGGCCCTCTCGTCGGGGCCGGCGCTACTGACGGAACAACCGGATCAGGGACGCACGCTTCGTTCGATCTGTATGGCGGGGGCGGCAGACCGCAAGGCCAGCCGCCCCCGCGGCTGTCTAAATGACGTCGCGCATACGCGTCCTCCCTCCGGATTTGTGACGATACCCTGTCTTGAATCCCGGTGGAGAACGCTGCCGGTCAGCCTTCGCTCTTCCAGAGGCCGTGCAGGTTGCAATACTCGCGCACGGTCACCTTCGCGGCGGTCACGGGGAAGAACGCCTCGGGCTTGTCGCCCGGCTTCAGATACTGGGTGCAGACCTTGTTGTCGACGATCAGCTGGATCATCTCGATGTAATGCTTCTCTTCCATGGGGTGGGCGACGCTGCCGACCTTGACCAGGATGCCGCCGTTCTGGCGCTCGATCACCGGAACGTGCTTCTCCTTCGACGCGTCGACGGTGTTCTCGACCAGCTTCGTCATCGGCTCGCCGCAGCAGACCACGACGGGGCCGCCGGCATGGGCAACCTCGACGATGTTCCCGCAGTGAGCGCACTTGTACAGCTCATTTCGCTGAATCATGAAGAACTCCTCTCGATCATGATGATGTGGTGCCCGGGTCACGCGCCATTATAGGGAAGGGGACGGACGAGGTCAATATCCCCCGACAGAATCTTTTTGCCCCGCTTCGTCTCCTGGCCCAGGACGCCGATCCGCAGAGGATCGCGGATAGCCCGGATGCATGGAACATCTGATCAAATATATCGATGCCGTTTCTTTCCGACTGCGTTGACGGACGTTCTGCCGCGGGGTAGAATGACCGAAATGCCTGTCCGGACGGGCAGCAATGGAGGTGCCCCATGAACACCCGCCTCTTCTCCGCCCTGATTCTGGGCGCGCTGGGCATCGCCCCGCTTCTGGCCGGCCCCCAGATGCAGTTCACCCTCAAAGACCGCTCGGTGCTGCGCGGGGAGCTCGTCGAGATGAAAGACGGGGTCTACCGCATCCGGTCCGGCGCTCTCGGGGAACTGCGCATCCCCGCCGACCAGATCGCTCTCATCGCCACCGCCGACGCGGCTTCCGTTCCAGTCCCTCCGGTTCGCGAGGACGGGCCGAAGCGGCCCACCCCGGAGCGGAGCCAGTCCGCGCGGCCCTCATCCACCGCTCCGGCATCCGACAACCTCGCCGAGCAGCAGAAGAACGTCAACACCCAGGTGCAATCCATGCTCATGAACGGTTCGTTTCTGGATGGGGTCACCGGGCTCGGGGAATCCCCGGACATGCAGAACGTCATGCAGGATGAAGAGATCATGAAGGCGATTCAGAGCGGCGATTACGAGTTCCTGATGAAAAACGAGAAGATGAAACAACTGATCGAAAGCCCCGAAATGCAGAACATCCTCGGCGGCATGTCGGAATGATTCGGATATAGCCACAAATATAGATATACGATTCGGAGTGAGAGTATGCGAACAAGACGATTCCGCGGAAGGTTCCTTGCCCTCCTGGCGGGGCTCATGATCGCCTGCGGGGGCGCCGCGGCGCAGGTGGTTCCGCCGGGTGAGCCGGGGATCGCCGGATCCGCCCCCTCCGTGATCGTCACGGCGTCTGCGGCGGCGGCCCTGCCCGTCGAGGAACGGCCGTGGCACCTCTCGGCCCGCAACGTCGAACGCCGGGATCTGCTCGTGAAAATCAGCGAAGTTCAGGGCCTTTCCCTGCTCGTCTCCCGCGACGTGCGCGGCACGGTCGACGAAGTCGCGACCGGTACCCTCGGTCAGACCCTCGATGCCGCCCTCCATCCGTCGGGCTACGATTGGCGGATCTGGGACGGGTGTCTGTACGTCGCCGAGCGATCGCGCCTCGAACGGTTTTTCGATGCGGTCGCCCGGATGGACCAGTTGAAGCTGCCTGCGGCCCGCACCTTCGGCGGGATTTTCGGCGCGCTCGACATCCCCTCGATCATCCGGGTTCTGCGCAAACATGCCGGAACGAACATCCTGATGACGGACACGATCAGCGGCGAGATGTCGTTGCGGCTCACCGGCATCCCCTGGGAGCGCGTGCTGCTGGCGGCCGTCTACATGAACGGCCTCAAGCTCGTCGTCAGCGACTTCTCGATCATGGTCGTCCCCTGATCTTCGATGCGAAGCCGAACCTGCCGATGGTCTGATGGTATGAGACGTCTTGTCATGCCGTTGCTTTGCGGTTCCGTTTTCGGCGTGTGCCTGGCCGGCTTCGCTCAGGCGCCCGGATCTGCGTTGCAGCAGAACTCGAACACGCCCGACCTCACGTATTATTCGCGAACACCGCTCAGCGTGAAGCTTTCGCGCCTCTTCGCCGCCGGGCAGGACCTGTACAACCGGCGCCGGTATGAGGAAGCGCAGGCCGTGTTCGAGTCGATGCGGCTGCTCGACGAGCATGACCTGCTATCGGTGTTCTGGGTCAAGAAGTGCCGCGAACGGCTCGAGCGCGAGGCGAACGAGAACCGCAAGAGCAACAGTCTCCGCAAGACGGGCCGGCTGTTCCCGAACGAGCAGGTGTACACGAACTGGAACTGGGGCCCCGAAGTCGGCCATTTCGAGGTCAAATATGCCGAACCCAGGCCTTATGTCGAGCCGGTGAAGAAGGTCCGGAAACGGGCCGGCGACGCCGAGCTGGCGAAAGCGAAGTCGGCGGCGGCCGGCGGCGCTCCGGATGCCCTGTTCGACCTTGCGATGGCCCACTGGTCGCGCAAGGAGAACGCGCAGGCAATCGATGCCCTGGAAAAGGCTGCCGAAGCCAATCCCGACGTGCTGGCCCGCGATGACGAAGGGCTTGCCGCCGCCGTTCATGACGAGCTCCAGGCGGCGCTCGGCAAGGGAACGCCGGCTCCCGCCCAGTTGCTGAAGGCAGGCCGCGTGGCGATCCTCCAGGGGGATCTGCTCGAGGCGTTCCGGTGTCTGATCCGGGCCGCGACCGAGGACAAGACGCTCGTCGACGACGTGAAGCCGCTGCTCCAGAAGCTCGTCGACACCGGCAAGACCGAGTTTCTGTTCCGGGCGCCCGAAGTCTATGTGTTCCGCCAGGGATACGCCTTCGAGAACGACGAGGACCGGCTGTATCTCAAGCTGGCGATGCTGCCCCGCGCCCCGGTGCCGATGGCCCCGCTCGACCTGATGTTCGAACGCGAAGCCCTCGCCAGCGTCGAGAGCCTCTCGCCCGATGTGCTGTTCACGCTCGTCGACCCGTCCGCGACCGAGACGACCCGGCTGTGGGTCGTCGGACGCCATCAGGAGACGGAAGGTCCGGCGGAGCTGGCCGGGAAACTGGTGTTCCATTTCCACAAGGACAAGCTCGAGTTCCTCGACCTGTCGAACTTCAATGCCGCACCCGAACTGCCCGACAACTGGAGTCTCGTGTTCGGCCCTGCCGACGCGTTCCCGGCCGGCTTCCCGGAGGCCCAGCTCGAGAAGACCGAGAACGGCCTCGCGATCAAGGCATTCCAGCTCCGCATGAACACCGGAAAGGGTCCGGTCGTTTCCCTGAGAGACCTGCGAAAGCCCCTTCCCGGCGCCATCGATGTCTGGAAAAGCATGGACAACGCCGCCCAGGGTGCCCTGTAGTGGGGTGACGCGCAGGAACCCGGCGGTTCGCGCTCCGGATTGCGGGCTGTATAATAACTGTAACTATTGATTTGCCCCCGGGGGAGACGCGTCGGTTTCCGGGGAAGATTCCGGCATGTGGACGGCCAGAAGCTGCTCGAGCTCCTCCATCAGGAAGGGCTTTCGCAGGCTGGCGGTGAATCCGAACCTGGCCGGCGCGGCCATGATGGGATCCTCCGCGTAGCCGCTGACCACGAAGACCGGAAGAGCCGGGGCCTGGTCCCGGATGCCGGCGATGATCTCTTTCCCGCCCAGTCCGCCGGGAATCGTCAGATCGAGGAACAAGGCGGCAAACGTCCGACCGGCGCGGATTTCAGCCTCAACATACGCGAGCGCGGCTTTCCCCTCGGCCATCGCGATCACCACGTAGCCGAATAGCTCGAGGAAGCTGGCGAGGACGTCGCGCACCACCGGCTCGTCATCCATGACCAGCACCCGGCCGCGGCCGATATGCGAGGTCCGGAGAGGGGGCTCGGTCTGCGAAATCGGCTTGGATGTGGCAGGCAGGAAGATGTGGAACGTGCTGCCCCGGCCGGGCTCGGACTCCGCCTCGATGCCGCCGTTGTGGCGCCGGAGGATCGAGTGGCTGGTAGCCAGGCCGAGCCCCTGGCCCTTGCTCTTGGTCGTGAAGAAGGGGTCGAAGATGCGCGGCAGGATGTCGCGCGGGATGCCGATGCCGGTGTCGGCGATCGAGATGCGCACGTATTTCCCCGCCGGCAGTCCATGCGCGGAAGGGCCGGTCAGCGTAAGGTTTTCAGCCGTGATGAGGATCTCGCCGCCGGCCGGCATGGCCTGCTGGGCATTGATCACGATGTTGTCGAGGACCTGGCCGATCTGGTTCGCGTCGATGCTGCACGGCCACAGGTCATCGGGAAGCTGGAACCGGCAGGACACGTTCGAGCCGCTCAGGGCGAACTGCGCGGATTCGCGGATGAGGGGCGGCAGGGGAACGAGGCTGCGCAGGGGGGTGCCGCCCTTCGCGAACGTCAGCAGTTGCTGGGTGAGGCTGCGGGCGCGTTTGATGGTGTCGATGGCGCCGTTCAGATACCCCAGCACGCGAGGATCGTGGCATGCCACCTGGGCGAGCTCCATGGAGCCGAAGATGCCGCCGAGCAGGTTGTTGAAATCGTGGGCGATGCCCCCCGCGAGGACGCCCAGGGCTTCGAGCTTCTGGTTGTTCTGGGTGATCTCGAGGAGTCGCGTTTTCTCGGTCATGTCGCGGAAGACGAGGACGGCGCCGATGACGGCGTTGTTCCGGTCCATCAGCGGGGAGCCGCAACGGGCCACCAGCCGCTCGCTTCCGTCGCGGGCGACCAGGACCACGGGGATGTCGGAGTCGACCGTGACGGCAGTAGCGAGGACGGCGTCGATGGCCGTCGCTGCCGGCTCCCGGCTCCGTTCGTCGAGAATCCGGAACACCTCGGGAAGAGGCCGTCCCTCGGCTTCCTGCTGGCACCAGCCGGTCAGCTGCTCCGCGACACGGTTCACGAGCTGAACCCGACCGAGCGTGTCGGTCGTGATCACGCCGTCGCCGATGCTGCGAAGCGTGACGGCCAGCCGCTCCTTCTCGGCCGCGGCGGCGTCCTCGATCTGCTTGCGGCGGGTGATGTCATGGAAGAACGCCTGGTAGGTGCCGTCCGGCATTCGCTTCGAGTGCATCTCGATCAGGCGTGGCTGGCCGCTCTTCGTGCGGAGCTCACGCTGAGAGGCGAGAGACTCGCCGTGATCGAGACGATCATATCGGAGAGGGACGTTTTTGAGTGTTTCGGGGGAGAACAGGTCGCGCATGTTCATGCGCAGCAGTTCATCGCGGCTGTAGCCGGTCAGTTCCACGGCGGTGGTGTTGGCATCGATGAAGTTGCCCTGCTCGTCGCCCTGGAAAAAGGCGTCCATGGCCAGTTCGATCAGCATGCGGTATCGTCTGGCGCTCATCTCGAGTTCGTGTTCGTATTTTTTCCGTTCCGAGATGTCGCGGCTGGTCGAGAGGATGTGGGGGACGTTGCGGATCTTGCAGATGGAAGCCGACATGAGGCCCGTGAGGATGGAGCCGTCCTTGCGCCGGAAATTCGCCTCGAGATTGGAGACGCGGCCGTGCTCGCGCAACCCGCCTGTCAGACGGTCCCGGTCGCGCGGGTCGACCCAGATGTTGAGCTCCAGCGATGAGCGGCCGATGACTTCTTCCGCGGTGTAGCCCGTGTGAGCAGTGAATCCCGGATTGATCTCCTGGTAGATGCCTTCGAGCGAGGTTATCGAAAGGGCATCGGGGAAGGTGTGGAACGCGACCTTGTATCGCTCTTCGCTCTCGGCAAGAGTTTCCATCGCATCCTGCGCGATTTTCTCGGCGCGTTGGCGCTCGGTGATGTCGTAGGCGATTCCCCGGGTGCCGAGGAAGGCGCCATTCGCGTCGAAGATGGGCCAGACGTCGCCGAGAAGCTGGATTTCGCGGTTGTCCTTCCCGAGCATGACGCCGCGAACCCCTTTGAGCTGTTGCCCCTGGCGAAGCTCGTCGAACTCCCGCTCACTGGTGTCATCAGAAGCCGATGCCAGGAAATCCGAGAACCGCCGACCGAGCATTTCGGCGAGGGTGTAGCCGAAAAGCTGCTCCCATGCCGGATTGAGGTAGACGAATATCCCCCCGGGGTCGCAGCGCCACATCAAATCCCGGGAGTTTTCGACCAGGGTCTGAAAGAACTGCAGCTTCTCCAGTTCCGATTGCATCACGGGTCTCTCACAGTTGAGCCTATTTTCGAAGCTACGATATCAGACCGGAATCCGTGATGCAAGCCGTTTTGCCGGATACCGTCCGCGTTATACGGATTTATTTACTAAACATTCTTGTAAGAATTTCGCAGATTCTTTCAGTGATTCTCTCATCGATTTTGGCAAGTCGCTTTTTTAACCTCGTTTTGTCAATCGTTCTTATTTGGTCTAATGCAATTTCACCTTGAACATTTTCAAAATGGACTTCAACTCTGCTTGGGTATTTTTTCATTGTCGAAGTGAGAGGTGCAACTATGACAGTTTTCAAATGTCGGTTCATCTCATCTGGAGAAATGATCACAGCAGGTCGAGATTTTCTGATTTCTGAGCCGACAGAAGGATCAAAGGAAACCAAAAATACATCAAATCTTTTTATTTCCATGACCATTCTTCTTCATCATTTTGAAGTTGCAATTTTTCCCAGGCTTCCAGCTCAGAATCTGGAATTGCCTTCATTGCCTTTTTAAAACCTTCATCCCACCCGGCCCGAGGATTATTGGCTGGTTTCAAAACAAGGCAGTCCCTCTTGATTTCAATCTCAATTTCATCAATGAGATGAATTTGCTGGAGAACCGCCTTCGGAAGGCGGACGCCTTGGGAATTGCCAATTTTTACTAAGTTTGTTTTTAGAGATGCCATAATAATCCTCCAATAATTCCTTCGTGCGGCATTACTAAGTATATCCAGCGGACGACGGCTTGTCAAGGCGCGATGCCTTTGGTTGAGCCTGTATACCAGAGGTTGGCCTGCGTTGCTGCCGGTTTTCGGTGTGGGGTGGATGGGGTGTATCGGGCTGCATGCAAATTGCAATATCCCTTAACGATGGACCGTGCGAGATGCAGTTCGAGCGAGGGAACGGAGGATGGTGAAATGCGACCAGATTGCTTTGCAGCACGGGTTTGCGACGAATTCCGCGGAAGGGCATGAAAGCTGCGAGGTCCGTTACGGGCGTCCGACGGAGCTCGGCGCTGGATTCCGTGTTCGAAGCCCAAGGAGGATACCATGTATATCATCATCATCGGTGCTGGGGCCGTTGGAGCCGACCTGGCGAGATCCTTTCACCGCGAGGGGCACGATGTCGTCGTCATCGACCGGGAATTGGAGAGCTGCCGGCGGCTGGCACAGGATTTCGACGGACTGATCATCAATGACGACGGAACGAGCCTGAGCGCGTTGCAGGAAGCGGGAATCGGCAGGGCTGATTGTCTTGCTGCCGTGACGGGCAGCGACAAGGACAACATGATCGTATGCGGTCTCGCCAAGAAGCATTTTTCCGTTTCGCGCACGATCGGCCGGGTGAATGATCCGGTCCACGAGCAGGTGTTCAAGACAATGGGTGTCGACTTTCCCGTGTCGGCGGCCCGGCTGATCGCTCGTGCGATCGAGACGGAGTCGGCGCTGGTGAAGGAGATGACCCTGTTCGTCATGAAGGGCGGCGAAGTCTGCTTTTCCCGGTATCACATCGACCGTTTCTCGCCTGTCGTGGGAAAAACCCTGAAAGAGCTCGAACTGCCCCGGGATGCTGTCGTTGCAATTCTGGAGCGGGGAGGCGAGGTGGTGATTCCGCGTGGTGAGACGGCGATATGCGCGGGTGATCAATTGTACATCGTCGTGAAGAGCAGCGCCGAGGTTGCGGTCCGCCTCATCGTTCTAGGGCCCGCCGTGAAGAGAACGCCCGCAGGGAAGGCGGGCTTGGCCGCCATGGAGGTGAAGTGATATGCGCCGTCCGGGAAAGGCCGCCTCTCTGGCGGCAGAGATTGCATCCGGGTTTGCGATCGAAATTCTTGCGGCATTCTTCCTGGCCGGGATCATCGCCGTTGCGGCGTCGATTCTGGCGCTGGCCGTCTGAAAGGCGAGGCACGATATGCTTCTCTGTCCGGCGCATGCGGAAGTGCGGGAAATCCTTCGATTTCTCGGACGCTTCACTGTCTTTCTCGGTATCCTGTTCCTGATTCCAGCCCTTGTCAGCCTGATGTGCGGCGAGAATGCGACTGCGGTCAGGATCGCGTTCGGAGGGGTGACGACCATCTGGATAGGCCTGCTCTTCCAGAGAGGCTGCCGAGACGGTGGGAACCTGTCGGCCCAGGCTGCATTTGTCCTCGCAGCCCTGGTTTGGGTCCAGGCGACCCTGGTGACCGGATGGACCTACTGGCTGACCGGGTGTTTCGCCTCATTCATCGACGCCTGCTTCGATGCCATGTCCGGATATACCACGACCGGTCTGACCCTGCTTGTAGACCTGGACCACGCTCCGGAAGGCCTCCAGTTTCTGCGGCATTTCGTCACATTCCTCGGTGGGCAGGGAATCATCGTGCTCTTTCTGGTTTTTGTCTCCGAGAGCGCACCGGAGTATTTCAGTCTGTACGCCGCCGAGGGCAAGGACGAGCGACTCTGGCCAAGTGTGCTGCATACGGCCAGGACGATCTGGTGGATCAGCATCGGTTTTCTCGCTGCCGGAACGGCCATTCTCTATCCATGTCTGCGGATGGCCGGAATGGAGCCTCTCCGGGCGATGCTCGACGCTGTCTACCTGTTCGAAGGGGCCTGGTCAACGGGCGGTTTCGCGCCGCATTCCCAGAATCTGCTCTACTATCATTCCGGAACCGTCGAGACGGTGACGCTTGTCCTCTTCGTTCTTGGGTCGCTGAATTTTGCGGTGCATCATGCCGTATTCTCGGGCAATCCCCGTGAGCTCATGCGAAATACGGAAGTGCGGTCGTTCGCCGTCACGATGTTGCTGTTGAGTATTCTTTCCACCTGGTTCTGCGTGCGGGAAGGAGTCTATGGGTCGCCCGAGATGGCCGTGCGGAAGGTCGTCTATCAGCTTGCTTCGGCCCACACCACCACCGGCAACATGACAGTGCATGCCCGGCAGTTCATTCATGACTGGCCGATGCCGGCATTTCTCTGTCTTGTGCTTGCGATGGTGATCGGGGGCTCGGCATGCAGCACGGCGGGTGGCATCAAAGGCATGCGTCTCGCGTTGCTCCTGAAAACGATCTGGTATGACGTGAAACGTCAACTCCTGCCACCGCATGCCATCGTGACGGTGCGCTGGCATCATCTCCGACCGCGGTTGCTGGATCCGGAACTGGGCTACCGAACCCTCTTGCTGGTTGCCCTGTTCGGCATGCTCTATCTCGGAACGACGCTGGCGGGCGTCTTTGCCGGATATCCGGTTGCCGACGCATTGTTCGAGGGCGTGTCGGCGGCTTCGAACACCGGGCTCTCCTGCGGGGTGACGACGACGGCGACTCCCGTCTGGCTGAAGCTCGTCTATATCCTCGCCATGTGGCTCGGCCGTCTGGAATTCACCGCCGTCCTGGTCCTGGGAGGCTATGTTCTGGCCCTCGCCAGCGGCCGGGGCCGGGGCGGACTTCGGCAAAAGGCGCTTGTCGCGCTGCTGTTGATCGCGATATGCGGGACGGCTTCACAGGCCTCAGCCGGAAAGCCGGAGCCCGAGCCCAGATGGGTGACGGCCTCCGCGGCTCTTCTCACCGAGGAGAGCAAGGTGCTGGATGGTGGCCTGTTCGCTGTTTCCGGGGAGGTGATCGGTGAGCCGCTCCGGGCTTCGGGTGGTATATGGCTAAATATTCTCGATGAGGGGAATCCGATTTCCGTGTTCTGTCCGAAGCCCCTTGCCGCTTCTGCAGCCGTGCTGGTCGGGGGAAATCGGCAGCGGCGCGGTCACCTGGTGCGGGTCTTCGGCATTCTGCATCGTATCTGCCCCGATCATGGCGGGGATCTCGACCTTCATGCCGTGAGGATGGAGCTCCTCGGACCTCCGCTCGCCCATCCGGAGACCCTGGGAGGGAGCGAACTGCTCGCCCTTTTCTGCATAGGTCTGTCCGGGATCTGGCACCTGGGCTGTCGTGCGTTCTCCCGCAACGGTTCCCGCCACTCCACACAAGGGAATGAAGAAAGGGAGGAGTGCCATGAACGAATCCCGTGAAATCCTGGTCATCGATGACTGCAAAAATATTCGACTGACGATACAAACAACCCTCGAGACGGACGGTTGGGAGGTTTCGACTGCTGCCGACGGCGAGGAGGGATTTGCCCTGCTCAAGACGGGCCGATTCCGCGTGGCGCTTCTCGATCTCCAACTCCCTGGCATGGAGGGCATCGCGATTCTTCGAGGGATCAGGCGCATCTGCCCCGGCATCGCTTTCATCATCATCACGGCCTTTGGGACCGTTTCGAACATCGTCGAAGCCATGAAGCTGGGGGCGATCGATGTCCTCGAGAAGCCGTTTGCGCCGAACCGGCTGCGTGCGATCGTGAGGGAGTGCATGGACCGGCCGAATTCCTGCTCCGCCCGTGATGCACCCGTTCCTCAGACAAGCGGCGATCATCTGCGTCTGGCACGCGAGGCGATGAGACGTGCGGAGTTCCATACGGCAGAGGAACAGTTGCAGGCGGCAGCGAAACTCGATGCACGAAATCCCGAAGTCCTCACCCTGATGGGTGTAACATTGGAAGTGGCCGGCAACCTGCTCGAGGCACAGAAATGTTACCGCGCGGCCCTGGCGCTCGATCCGGGATTCGATACCGCCCGACGGAATCTTGAACGGCTGACGCTGAACGGAGGAAAGGTTCCGATCTTTCTTGACTGATGACAACAACTCGCGATCAACACCCGGAAAGCTTTCTCGATCTCGTCGAACGCTCGAGGATCGGGAACCTCAAATTGTATTTGGGCTATGCACCCGGTGTGGGAAAGACCTGCCAGATGCTGCTCGAGGCCCATGCGTTGCGGAAACGCGGTGTGGACGTCGTTCTCGGGCTTGTCGAGCCGCACGGGCGTGCCGAGGTTGCCGGTTTTATCGGCGAACTCGAGACCGTTCCGCGGCACCGGGTGGAATACCGGGGTCTCGTCATCGAGGAGATGGACCGGGAAGCCGTGTTGCAGCGGATGCCTCAAATCGTGGTTGTTGACGAGATTCCTCACACGAATCCCCCGGGCTTCAAAAACCGGCGGCGGTATCAGGACGTTCTCGACTTCCTCGATGCCGGCATCAATGTGATCGGGGCGTTCAATATCCTGCACCTCGAGAGTCTGAAGAACGTCGTCGAAACGATTATCGGATCGGGCATGCGCGAGACGGTTCCCGATACCTTCCTGCACCGCGCCGACCAGATCGTTACCCCCGACCTTCCGGTTGAAGAACTGATGGAGCGGTTGAGGATGGGAAAAATCTATGGGCCGGACCGGATGGCCTGGGCGGTGGAGCACATCTTCCAGGATGCCCGACTCAATTCCCTGCGCGAACTGGCTCTGCGCGAGATTGCCGAAACCATCGAACGGCGTGAAGCCCGTGCTCCGAAAGGGCGGGACGAATCAGGCAGTGGCGGTGTCGGTGCCCGGATCATGGTCTGCATTGCTTCCCTTTCTCCGCGGGCCGGGATCCTGTTGCGGAAGGGGGCCCGGCTGGCCGGAAAACTGAACAGGCACTGGTTCGTCGTCTATGTCGAGACGCCGGGTGAACCGTCCGGGGACCAGCCCTCCGAATCGCAGCGGATCCTGGCTGAAAACATGGAAAGAGCCCGGGAGCTTGGAGCCGAGATCGTCCGGCTCAAGGCTGACGACTCGGTGACGGCCCTTATCGACTTCGCCCGATCTCACGGAGTCGGTCATATCATCGTCGGACGATCCGAGCAGCCGGGATGGAAACAGTGGCTGGGCCTTTCACCCATGCACAGACTGTTGAATCAGGCCTCGGGCCTCGATGTGCATATCGTTTCCTACGAGCCGGAAGGGGACGTGATATGAGTGTGAAGACCAAACTGCTGATCGCGATGATTCCGACGGTGCTCGCCCTCGTCTGCGTGGGACTGATGGCGGCATTCACGATTTCCGATCTCGGACTCCATTCCCAGCGGATCCTGAAAGACAACTACCGCAGCGTGCTCGCGATTCAGCGTATAACGAATGGTATGGAACGCCTGGATTCGGGCATGCTGTTCTGCCTGAGCGGCAGACAGGCTGAGGGGACGGGGATGATTCGCGAGTTCCGGCCTCTGGTCGAGGAGGAGATCCGGATCGAGGAAGGAAACGTCACCGAGTCGGGGGAAGCTGAGCTGGCAAAAATATTGCGATCGCTATGGATAGAATACCAGGGATTATATGATGGCGCGGCCGGGCTGGATGGGAATGCGTTCCGGGAACGGTATTTTTCCGCCATCTATCCCGTTTTCATGCGGCTCAAGAAAACCGCCGAGGCGATCCTGACGCTGAACCAGGCGGCGATGGTGCGTAAAAGCGAGGATGTGAAGGCCCATGGCGAGTTTGTGACCCGGCTCATGATCCTGCTGAGTCTGCTGGCCTCGATCGGCGGCATCGCGCTGACGATGTTCATGGGGCAGCGGATCCTGCGGCCCCTCAATGTCCTCGCATTGGCTGCCAGACGGGTGGGCGAAGGGGATCTCGAAGTCCGCGCCGTTCTCGAGGAGAAGGATGAGTTTGCCGATCTGGCCAAGGAGTTCAACGCCATGACGGAGCATCTGGAAACCTACCGGAAGAGCTCGCTGGGTGACCTGCTTCAGGCGCAACACTCGATGCAGGCGACGATTGACAGCCTTCCTGATCCCGTCGCGATCTTTGCCGCGGATGGCAGTCTGCTCGAGGTGAACGCCGTGGCCGAAGCGGAACTCGAATTCGACTGGAAATGGATCAAGTCGGCTCTCCCGGAAAAACTGCGCAATCTGATCGTCCGTATTCGGGACCACGTCCTTTCCGGAAAGGGCCCCTGGGCGCCGCATGGGTTCGACGATGCGGTCGGGGTGCCGCTTCCTCGCGGCGACGTGTTCTATCTGCTGCGCGGCATGCCGGTCACCGATCGGGACGGGATTCGGGGGGCGATCGTGCTGTTTCAGGATGTCACCCGCTGGAGACGCATGGATCAGCTCCGGAATGATCTCGTGGCGACGGTGGCTCACGAGTTCCGCACACCTCTGACGTCACTCCACATGGCCATTCATCTGCTTCTTGAGGGATCGGTGGCTCGACCCGAACGACGCGAGGATCTGCTGTTCGCCGCCCGCGAGGATTGCGAGCGCCTTCAGGCGCTTGTCGACGAGATTCTCGACCTGTCCCGGCTCCAGTCGGGCAAGATCCGCATCCTCCCTCACCCGGTCAGGGCACGACTCCTGCTCGAGGAGGCCCTGTCGGCGCACAGGCTCCTTGCCGAGGAGAACGGCCTCCAGTTGGTGAGCGAAATAGCCTTGGGGAATGAATGGGTGCTCGCCGATTCGGAGAGGATTCACGTCGTGTTCCGCAATCTGGTCGCGAACGCCGTGAAACACACGCCGCGCGGGCGGGACATCCTGCTCCGGGCGTCCCTGAAAGACCGGACGGTGCGGTTCGAGGTGGCCGATGAAGGGGAGGGGATTCCGGAGGAATATCTGGGGCGTGTGTTCGAGCGTTTTTACCGGGTTCCCGGCGCAAAAGGCTCGGGGAGCGGCTTGGGGCTGTCGATCGTCCGGGAGATCATTGCCGGTCATGGCGGGGAGATTTCTGTCACGAGCAGGGTTGGGGTCGGAAGCTGTTTTGCGTTCACGCTGCCGCTGGTATCGGATCCGGACGAGCCGAAGGAACGGGGGCCGATGGCGGGCTGATCAGGCTTTTTCCCACCGCTGGCGCTTGCGCCAGAGGGTCGAGGTGTCGATGCCGAGAATTTTCGCGGCTTCCTCCTGCGTGGGGTGGCGGGCGAGGACCCGCAGAATGTGGGCCTTTTCGAGATTCTCCAGGGACATGTCACTCCCGATCATCGGGATGGTGGTACTCGGCCGGGAGATGCGTTCCGGAAATGCCTCCGGCTCGAGCAGCGGAGCGGGCCAGACGATCAGGGCGCGTTCGATGGCGTTGCGGAGTTCGCGCAGGTTGCCGGGCCAGGAATGGGCCAGCAGGGCTTCCTGCGCACGAGGGGACAATTCGGGGGGGTGGCGGCCGAGCTGGCGGGCGAAAAAGCCGATGAACCGCCGCGCGAGGGGGAGGATGTCCTCACGCCGCTCACGCAGGGGAGGCAGGGTGATTTCGACGACGTTGATCCGGAACAGGAGGTCTTCGCGGAACGTGCCCGCCTTCACGGCCGCTTCCAGATCACGGTTGGTTGCCGCGATGATCCGCACATCGGAGCGTCGCACGCGGTTTTCCCCGAGCCGCTCGAACTGCTTCTCCTGGAGGAACCGGAGGAGCCTGGCCTGAACCGATGGCGCAATTTCGGATATTTCGTCGAGGAACAGCGTGCCGTTTTCCGCGGTTTCGATCTTGCCGGGACGGTCGCGCAGGGCGCCGGTGAACGACCCCCGGGCGTGGCCGAACAGCTCGCTGCCGAGAAGTTCGTCCGTCAGCGTTGGGCAGGAGACCGTGACGAAGGGCTGGGAGTGCCGCGGGCTCGACGCATGGAGAAACCGTGCGAGCACGCCTTTTCCCGTTCCGCTTTCCCCGCGGAGGAGCAGGGAGGCAGCCGAGGCCGCAGCTCCTGTCGCAAGAGCGAGGACCTGGCGCATCGACGGGGCCTGACTCTCGAAGCTCGCTTCCGGACAGCTTTCGCGAAGGTCGCTCTCAAGTTTGTCGAGCCGGTGCTCGAGTGCGAGGCGCGTTCGGACCTTCTCGATCATCTGCCGGACCTGAACCGGCGTGAACGGCTTGGGGAGGAGATCGAACGCGCCACGCCGGACCGTTTCCATTGCGGTTTCCAGGCTTGCGAACGCGGTGATGACGATCACCAGCAGGTGGGGATTGGCCGCCAGAAGGCCGGGGAGGAGGTCGAACCCGCTCGCGGTGCCGAGCCGCAGGTCGAGGAAGGCGAGGTCGAAGAAGTCCGTTTCCAGCGCGACCAGGGCTTCTTCCGGCGAGGCGGCCGCCGTCGCGTGCAGTCCCATCGACTCGAGGCAGATCATGAGCGTCGAGCGGATGTTCTTCTCGTCGTCGATGATCAGAACACGGAACCGGGACGCCGGGTCCGTCGGCGATGTCGTCATGGAAGGCTCCCTCATGGAATCCCCTGATCGTTGAGTGATACACCGCAAAGGCACCAAGACACGAAGAAAGAAGAGGATTCTTTGTGCCTTGGTGCCTTTGTGGTGATTCCGGTTACCGGCCCTGGCGGGCTTCGCGCTGCTGTTTCGCCTGGAAGGCGAAGGTGGCGAGGTTGGTGGTGCGGTTGGGCAGGATCGTGCCGTCGTAGACCATGTCGACGAAGGGCATCTTCCGGCGCAGGTGGACCTTGAGAATAGCGCTCGCTATCGTGCTGGGCATGCAGGTGAAGGGCATCGCGTTCACGACGCCGTCGAAGCCGTGCTCACGGAAGGCGAACGCGCCGCCGATCGAGAGGATCGCCTCGCCGTTGATGTGGTTCGAGAAGATGCCGTCCACGAGATGCAGAAGATGCTCGGTCGAGTGGTCGAACCGCCCGTGCAGCAGTTTCGAGAACGGCACGCCCATCAGCTTCGCGACGACGCGCTGCGCCTTGCCGATCAGCCAGGACTTCGCGAGCTCGCTGCCGGTGTTCCAGCCGCGCCGGTCTTTCCAGCGGTCGTGGGCGTCGGCGATGCTCGTGTGGGTCGTGTAATCGATCCATTCGCCGATCGAGCTGGTGAATGTTTCGCAGCCCATCGACTCGAGTGTCCTGACCAGCTCCTGGTTGCTCTCGTTATGTGTGCGAACATATATTTCGCCAACAATACCGACGAGGGGCTTGTCCTTTCCCGTGCGGGGGATGGCCGAGAAGTTCGATGCAGCCCGCCGCGCGACTTTCATCAGTTTCAGGCCGCCTCCGGCACGGATCGCCTCGATCCCGTCGCGCAGGGCGTCGGCGAACACGGCGTCGGCCTGACCCTTCTCTTTTTCATACGGCCGCACGCGCCAGAGGGACTTCTCGATCAGGTCGGTGAAGACGATCGCCTGCCAGGCGAGGCCGCGGAACTCGGCCGCCTGCTCGTCGGAGAAGAAGCCTTTGCACCGGTAGCTGTCCTCGGAGCTGGGCGAGAGGATCGGGATGCCGCCGCAGCCGTACCGCTGGAGGAGCATGCGGTGCAGGTAGTTGTACTGGCCGAACCGGCACGGGCCCTCGGTCTCGGGCATGAAAAAGGCGATCTCGTTCTCGACGTCGCGGCCCTGCTCGCGCAGCTTCGTGACGGTCTCGAACATGTCGCCCGTCGTGACGGTGCAGGGGAAGCACTCCTTGCCCGAGGTGTTGCTCTTGCCGAACTCGAGGCCGGCCGTCGTGTACGTCGGCATCACCTCAGCCTTGCACCCGACCCCGTCGAACGCGGCGGCGAGGGCGAACGAGCCCTGGGACATCTTGGGCAGGTAGATCGTGCGGCCCTGGAGCGGGGCTTTGGCCTTGCGGGCGATGACGTTCACGCCCTGGGGCAGGGTGCGCACGTCGGTCTGGTTCTTGATGACGTCGATGAAGGCCAGCAGGCGGGTCTCGACGCCGGCGCCGGCCGAGTGCTCGTCGAGCTCGAGCTCGAGATACGGCCGGCCGGTGCGGTTCATCTCGTCGTTGAAGAAGTGCAGGATGAACGAGTCGGGGCCGCACGAGAAACTGGTCAGATACAGCCCGAACAGCCGCTTGTCGTTGTTGATATAGCGGGAGGTTTTCAAGATCTTGTCGCCGAAGCCCCAGTACATGTTGGGGTAGTCGTTCTCTATCTCGATCGGGTCGAGATCCAGCAGCTCCTGCGGGATCGCGATGACGCCGAGCCGGCTGAACGTGGCGAACAGGTTCAGGTTCGTGCGCGAGTCGTAGGCGCTGTAGGGCCGGCCGACGACGACGATCGCGCGCCGGTCGCCGAGCTTCTCGAGCACGGTCTTGCCGAGCGCGCGCAGCTCCCGGGTGAACGCCGTGTGCGCGGCCCAGGCTTCGTCATACGCGGCAACGAACGCCTTCTGATCGAACGGCAGACCGACCCGGGCGAACTCCTCGCGGAATGCCTTGACCAGACCGTCGCGGCCGTACTTCAGGTAGATGGCGGGCATGAGCGTGGTCTTGTCGTCGAGCTTGAGCGCGGCTTTCAGCATGTAGCTGTTCGCCTCGAGGTAGGGGCAGTAGTAGCCCTTCTTGTCGGACGGCGCTTCCATCTCGATCATCATGGGCAGGAACAGCCAGTCGACCTGGCCCTTGAGCCTGCTTGCGTGGCCGTGTGAGATCTTCACGGGGAAGCACGCCTCGCAGGTCATCGCTTCTATACCGGCGTCTACAATTCGATTGTCGGTCTCGGGGGTGATCACGACGTCGAAGCCGAGCCGGTCCATCAGGTGCACCCAGAACAGTCCCGTCTGGAAAAAGCTCAGCGAGCGCGGAATCCCCAGCGTCGGCCGCTTCTTCCCTTCGGGGGAAACGGCCTGCGCCGGCTCTTCACCGAGCACGCGGTATTTCCCCTGCATGGCCTTGAAATACAGGTTCTGCCGGATGCGGTTGTAGTCCGGGGCGCGCACGGTGGACTTCGCGCGGGACTCGTACATGCCGCACTCGCCGCCGTACACCGCCTCGTCGCCGGCAATGCGGTAGATCTGCAGCTTGCACAGGTTGTGGCAGTTCGGATTGCGCTTGCAGACTTCCTCGGAGTGGGTGAACGCCGCATCGACGACGCCCCAGCCGCGGAACCGGCTGGGCTTCACCGTCTCACCGCGGCGGGCGGCCGCCTCGGCTTCGTCGCGCGCATGGAGAGCCGCACCGATCGCGCCCATCACCTCGCGGTGGGGCAGGGTGACGATCGGCTTGCCGACGACGGCTTCGAAGGCCGCGACAACCGACTTGTTCAGCGACGGGCCGCCCTGGAAGCTGATGACCTTGCCGATCTTGCCGTCCTGGACGACGCGGTTGAGGTAGTTGTGGACGACGGCGCGCGACAGGCCGGCGAGCAGATCCTCGCGGGCGGCGCCCATCTGCAGGTAGGACATCAGGTCGGATTCCATGTACACCGTGCACCGCTCGGTTAGCTTGAACGGCGTTTTCGCGGCGAGGGCGAGGCTCTCGTATTCGCCGGCGATGTCGATGCCGAGCTTGTTCGCCGTCTCCTCGAGGAAGCTGCCGGTGCCGGCGGCGCACACCTTGTTCATGCGGAAGTCGACGACGAAACTCTGATGGAGGGACGTATATTTCGCATCCTGGCCGCCCAGCTCGAAAATGGTGTCGACGTCGGGCCGGAACTGGGTCGTGCCGCGCGCGTGGGCGGTGACCTCGTTGACGACATCGTCGGCGCCGACGAACAGGTTCGCGACCTCGCGGCCTGAGCCGGTGGTGCCCACGCCGAGCACGTTGACGCGCGACACGTCGATCTGCTGCTTCATGTGGGTGAGGCACTTCTTGATCGCGGTGACGGGCTGGCCCTCGGTCGGGATGTACCGCTTGTAGATGATCCGCTGGTCGAGGCCCATCAGCACGAGCTTGGTCGTCGTCGAGCCGATGTCGAATCCCATATAGACGTCTATTTTATCTTTACCCGACGGCAGGCCGGAGGATTCGCCGCACGGGGTGAACGGGGCGAGCTTCTGGCAGAGCGGGGCGACGGTCGGGGCCTTGAAGGCTGCGTCGCTCTTGAGATTCGCGATCTCGGCACTGCGCACCGCGCGGCCGGTTCCCGAAGCGATGGCCGAGAGGGCGACTCCGAGGGCACCGACGGCGGTGTGGTGCTCGGGAACGACGACGTTCACACCGAGAATCTTGGAAAACGCGGCACGGGCCAGGTCGTTCGTGGCGTAGCCGCCGATGAAGGCGACAGGCTCGGCGAGGGTGCGGTTGTTGATGAGGGTCGACTTGAAGTTCTTCGCGACGCCCTCGTGAAGCCCGGCGATGATGTGCTTCACCGGGATGCCCTTGTTCTGCAGGTGGATCATGTCGGACTTGGTGAACACCGTGCAGCGGCAGGCAACGTTGGCGGGGTGGTCGGAAGTGCGGCCCTCGGCGATGAACTTCGTGAGAATCGCCTCGATGCGCTGCTGCGGCTCCTCGATCTTCTCGAACTCCTGGTGGTCGGAGAAGATGCGCTCGGCCTGCTGGTCGATGAAGCTGCCGGTGCCGGCGGCGCAGGCCTCGTTCAGCTTGAAGTCTTCGAGCAGAAAGCCGTCTCTGGCGGGCGAGACGAGCAGCAGGGCCGAATCGTGGCCGCCGATCGAGACCACGGATCGGGCCTCGGGCATCAGCCGGTGCAGGCCGCGCGTCTGGGCGGTCGTCTCGATCTCGAACGTGGTGCCGACGGCGCTGGCGATGGCTTCGCCGTGGGTTCCGGTGAAGACGACGCGCGCAATATTCTCGGCGCCATACTTCTCTTCGACCTGGACCAGGGTGCGGGCGCACAGCTCGAGGGTGCGGCCGAAATGGCGCTGGTAGGGAAGCTCGGCGAGCAGGTCGCCGTTCTGTGCGCAGATGACGGTGTTGATGCTGACCGAACCGATGTCGAATCCGACGGTCAAAGCCTTGTGACTCATTCTTGCCTCCAACATGAAAAACGCTCAGGGAACGGCCATGCTACCACGATTCGCCCGCCCGCGGCAATGCCGCGCCAATCCCGCAGCAGCGGGGCCGGAGCCGTTCCTGCTAACGTCACTCCCAGCCGGCGGCGGAGGCGGTGGGGGGGGCGGATTCCGATGCCGGTTTGCCGGCGGTTGGAGGCTCGACGGCCGGGGTGGCGGGGCGCTGGCCGGGGAGGATCTGCCAGAAGGTCGTGTCGATCGGCACCTCGATGGAAGCGCTCGCGACGGCGGATGTGCCCGGCGTTGTCGCCGGAAGCGGCAGGAGGCGGATGTTGCCGCTGCGACAGACGATCAGATCGGCATTCGAGAGGGCCATCGGCTTGTAAAAGCGGCTCTTGTCGAGGGCCGACCAGAGGGTTCTGTTCGCATCGGCGGTGAAGAGGGTCACCTGGGTCTGGCGGGCAAGGAAGTTGTCCTTGTAGGTGATGCCGAGCCCGTTCCGGTGGACGAACGCGTCGAAGGTTTTTCCGAGCTCCCGTTGCCACCGGACGAAGCCCGTCGTGGCCTCGAGGCATTTGATGCCGCGCCCGTCGGCGAACAGGATCGCATCCCCGACCGCGTGGGCGGCGAGGAACGGGGAGGAGAGCAGCACGCTCCAGGATTTCCCGGTCGGCAGATCGCTGCAATCGAGCCGCGTGCCTCCGTTGGCCAGGATCAGCAGCGAATGTCCGGTGACGGTGGCGATTTTATAGCCTTCACTTTCATGGCGATACACGATCTCGCCCGTCTCCTGATCGACGGCGACCGGCCGGCCGGTCGCGTCGCAGAAGATGAAGTAGCCGCCGTACACGAAGGGCGGAGCGTCTTCGACGGGGTCCCGGTAGGTCCAGAGGAGGGAACCGTCAGCGGGGTCGATCGCGCAGAGTTTCCAGGACGGTTTCTTCAGATCGTCGTATCCGTAGACCACGCCGATCGTCTCACTTGAGACGAGATGCACGACACGTCCGTCGAAATGGCTCTCCCAGACCTGCTCGCCCGTGTCCGCGTCGACCGCGAACAGCACTTCGTGGGCACCGGAGACGACGACGAGGTTACCCGGGATCGGCAGCGGGGAGAGATCCGAGGGGGTCAGCGTCGCGCGCTTCCAGCGTTCTTTCAGATCGGCGGAGTAACAGGTGTAGCCCCCGCTCCGGTCCGCCACGAGAACGCCCGAGGCGAGCCCGACGAGCGGATGGCGGGCCTGTGAGGGCAGGGGAACGGGGCCCGAGAGCTTTCCGGTGGCATCGATTGCGCCGAGCTGCTGCTGCCGGATCAGATAACAGAACGTCTCACCGACCTGCGCGGGAGGTGTCGTGATGTCGCCCGGGGCCTGGGCCCGCCAGAGCTCGTTGGTCGGCGGTTCGAAGGAGAACAGCAGATAGGAGAGAACGCCGGCGACGACGAGCAGCAGCCCGAACAGACGATTCGACATGATCCGGGGTTCAGGCGGCGGGGCGCTTGAGGGCGGCGAGGACGAGGGGCACGGCCTCCTCGGCCGGGATGCGGCTGGTGTTGATGGTCAGGTGATACAGATGCGGATCGTTCCAGTCGGCTTCGAAAAAGTCGCTCAGAAAGGCGCCGGCCGAGGCATCGCGGCGTTCGATCAACTCGCGGGCCTTTTCCTCGTCGATCTTCTGCTCGTCCATCACGCGGGCGAGCCGGTCTTTCATATCGGCGACGACGCGCAGGTGAAAGGCGTCGGGGTGATCGTGAAGAATGCGGCCGGCACCGCGGCCGAGCAGCACGACGTTGCCCTTGGCGGCCAGCTCCTTGATGACCTGGGTCAGAACATCGATGTATTCATCGTGTTTGTATTCCTGGTCGGGGAAGGACGGAACATAGGTGCTCGTGGTTTCCCAGTCGAGAGGGCCCATGCCGAACGGGTGGAACACCCGGCCGCCCTTGGCGATGCTGGAAAGAGCCTCCTGGAAAAACACCCCGATGCGGTTGTAGGAGTCCTGGTCGAAATCCGTCAGGTCTTCGTGGGATTTGCCCATTTTCTTGGCGATCTCGTGGATGATCTCTTTCTCGACGCAGGTGCCGCCGATGGCTTCGGCCAGCTTCAGGGCGATGAACGTCCCGCCCGCTCCGAGTTCCCGGGAAATCGTGATGATCGGCATTGGTTTCGTTTCCTCTCTTCCGAGTCGTTCCGTTCTGCACGGGTCCTGATGCATTCTACCGGAACGCGGGCATCGAATCAAGCAAGGCTGCGTCCGGGGCTGAAAACACGAGATTCCTCAACAAATTTCAAAAATCTGCCGATGAACTCTTCGGAATCGGACGGAAACGTACGAAAGAGTATGTGGAACGAAAAAAATCGCGTAGCCGAGGAGGTCGTAACGAGTATGGTGCACCCCGCGATGGTAGGGATCACGGAGCTGATGACGGATGATGTGTTTCTGGGCTGGATGGAGAGTCAGGACGAGGATCTGCTCGAACGCCTGACGACCTACGAGGTTTACAGCCGCTTCCAGACAGAGATGGCCGCCGCCACGACGCACTGAGAGAGATCCAGGCCGTTCCAGACACCGCCGCCCCGGGATACAGGTCCCGGGGCGGCGGTGCGTTTCGGCGGCTCAGCCGCGGCTGCTGCGCTTGCGCTCGCGGAATTTCGAAAACTCGAGCTGCTGGCGGATGAGGGGGGCATCCCCGGCGCCCTCGTGCAGAAACTCCATGAACTCGGCAAGCCGGGTCACGGTGGCGGGCGAGACGCGGTGCTCGAGGCGGCAGGCCTCCTCCTCGGCGAATTCGCCGGGCAGTTCGAGCACGTTGAGGAAAAAGTCGGCCAGCACGCGGTGGCGCGAGTCGAGGCGGCGGATGGCCGATTCGCCCAGCTTCGTGAGAGTGACGGGCCGGTAGGCCTCGTAGTTGATCAGTTCGAGTTTCGCGAGACGGCGCAGGGCGTTGGTGGCCGAGGGCGTGGTGCAGCCCATCGCCGAGGCGAGGTCGGTGACGCGCACGGCGCCGTATCTGCGCTGGAGTTCGTGGATGTGTTCGAGATACGACTCGAGCGTGCTCGAAAGGCCCTGATTCGGCCGGGCGCGATCTGGGGATGCTTTCATGCGGGGTGCGCTCCTCGTCATCGTGGCGTGTCGTTCCGGGCGATCCGGCAGCTCGTTCCCTGGCAGCTCGTGCACGGGCTCTCGCCCGCGAGGTCGGCCCGCAACCTGCGGACAAGATACCATACCGCCAGGCCGATCGTCAGGAAGAGCGCGACGGTGTCCGCGGAACCGGCCCCGGTGGCGGTCGCGGCTGCGCGGGTCGGTGCCGCCGCTCCGATGAGGAGCGAGGTCGCGAAGGTGAGGCTCCAGGCGAGGACGCCGGGCAGGAGGGTGGCGGCGAGGGTGAAGCCGAACGAGCGGGTTTCGCGCCAGATCACCCCGACGGTCGGCAGGCAGGGCACGTAGAGCAGCGTGAACAGCATGAAGAGGAAGCCGACGGCCGGCGTCACCCCTTCCCGGCGCATGGCGGTTCCGAGGTTTTTATCGATAGGATTATATAACACGGCGAGGGTCGAGACGATGCTCTCCTTGGCAAGAAAGCCCGGCACGAGGGAGACGGCTTCGCGCCAGCCGAACCCGAGGGGCCGGACGAGCGGCTCGAGGGCTCTTCCCAGGCTGCCCATGTAGCGGCGCTCCATCGTCTCACGGGCCATGTCGGATTCGAGATCGGCGATTCGGGCGGCGGTCTCGGGTGTGGCCGGGGCGGTTCGGAGGGCGGAGATCTCGGCCGCATACGGCCGGCTGAGCGGCACCTCGCGCGGAAAGGCCGTGAGGCTCCAGATCAGGATCGTGCCGGCGAGAATGACGCCGCTGGCTTTTTCGAGGAAGTGCCAGGTTTTATCCCACAGCATCGAACGGAGGCTGCGCCAGGTCGGGAGGCGGTAGGGGGGCATCTCGAGCATGAACGGCGCCTGGGTGAGGGGGGGCATCAGCCGGGCGAGCAGCCGGCCGACCCCGACGAGGACGAGCAGGTTGATGAGATACAGGGCGGTCAGCACCAGGCCGGGATTCTGCGGGAAAAATATTCCGCAGAATAAAACGAGCACGGGGAGACGGGCCGAGCAGCCGACGAGGGGCATGAGCAGGGTCACGAGCCGGCGCTGGCGCGGGTCGTCGAGCAGCCGCGTCGACATGATCGCCGGGACGTTGCAGCCGAAGCCCATCAGCAGCGGGACGAATGCGCGGCCGTGGAGGCCGATCATCTGCATCAGCCGGTCCATCAGGAACGCGGCGCGGGCCATGTAGCCCGAGTCTTCGAGGAGCGAGATCCAGAGGAAGAGAATCAGCACGTTGGGCAGAAAAACGAGAATGCCGCCGAGGCCGGTCACGATGCCGTCAAGGAGGAGGTCGCGGCCGAGGCCGGGGGAGAGGCGTTCGGCGCCCCAGTGACGAAGGAACTCGACGCCTGCTTCGATCGCGTCTGCAGGGAGGGCGCCCAGCGAGAACGTCGTCCAGAACATCAGGGCCACGAGGAAGGCGAAGATCGGCAGGCCCCAGACGCGGCTGGTGAAGAACCGGTCGAGTCCCGGCGAGACGTTGTCCTCGACCGGGGTTTCGGCGGGGCGATGGCAGGCTTTCAGCAACCGGGAGATGCGGTCGTAGCGGTCGGTTGCGAGCCGGCAGGGCAGGCCGCCCGCGCCCGTCACGCAGTCCCCGGCCGATTCGAGGGAGCGCAGGAGCTTTTCCCGGAGGGGGTCGAGGCCTGCGCCGGCCGCCGTGGCCGGGGCGCCGGGGTGGGCGATCAGCACCTGGATGGCGTCGAGGCGCATGGATGGTGTGGCGGCCGGCCAATCCGGAGCGCCGATAGCGGGGAGGGTGGCCTCGACGGCGGTCTGCCAGGGGCGCGGCAACCGCATGGCCGGCGTGTCGGCCGAAGCCTCGCGGGGGGTGGCGGAAGCCGCGAGAGCGGTACACAGTTCGTCGACCCCTTCCCCCGAGCGGGCCACGGTGGCGAAGGTGGGGCAGCCGGTCAGGCGTGCGACCTTTTCCAGATCGAGTTCGGCGCCGGTGCGGCGCAGGGTGTCGTAACAGTTGAAGACGAGCCAGGGGCGCAGACCGAGTTCGAGCAACTGCATGGTGAGGAACAGGTTGCGCTCGAGGTTGCCGGCATCGATGACGTTGAGGATGATGCCCCGCGAGATCTCGTCGAGCTGCTCGAGCACGACGCGTTCTTCGGGGCTTGCGGGGGTGAGCGAGTAGGTGCCGGGCAGATCCGTGACGATCAGTTCGACGTCGCCGCTTTTGCGGAGCCCCTCGATGCGGTCGACGGTGACGCCCGGCCAGTTTCCGACATGGCGGCGTTCGCCGGTGACGGCGTTGAAGAGGCTGGTTTTGCCGCAGTTGGGATTGCCGACCAGGAAAACGCGGACCGGCCTCATCGGGCGAAGCCTCAGGCGGCCCGGCGGACGGGGTGGATCGCGACCAGGGACGACTCGCTGCGCCGCAGCCCGATGCGATAGCCGCGGATGAGGTACGTCGCCGGGTCGCCCATGGGCGCCCGCTGAACCGCCGTGATCGGCGTGCCGGGGATGAACCCCAGCTCGAGCAGCCGGTTGCCGGTCGGGCTGGATGCGTCGATGTCGCGGATGGTCGCGGTCTCCCCGATCTGCAGATCGGCGAGCGTTGCGTTCATCTTGACCATGTGTGTTTCGTCTCCCGCGGTGAGTGCCGCTTCAACCGGTCCGTCACCCGATGTTTCACGAGTGACAATATGTTAGCTTCATCTAACAATAGGATACACGAAAAACACTTGTTGTGCAAGATAAAAATGCCGGGCGGTTCCGGCGTGTGGGCGGCGGGGGTTACCGGTCGGCTTTTGAGGCGGAGATGGCGCGTTCGCTGGCCCAGGCGCGGATGAACTTGATCTGTTCGGCCATCGTGCGCGAGAGGGGCACGGTGCCGCGGATGATCGTATACAGATCGTCGTTCGTCAGCTTCTCGCCGCGATCGAACGCCTCGACCATGCCGGCCTCGACGACGTGCTCGATCTCGGCGCCGTTCCAGAACTCGGTCGAGACGCTGAGCAGGGTCAGATCGAACGTCGACACGTCGATGCCGCGCCGGCCGAGGTGGACGCGGAAGATCTCCTCGCGTTCGCGGTCGTTCGGCAGGTCGATGAAAAACACCTGGTCGAACCGGCCCTTGCGGATGATCTCGGCGGGCAGCAGATCGATGCGGTTGGCCGTGGCGGCAACGAAAACGTCGGCTTTTTTCTCCTGCATCCAGGTGAGGAAGGCGGAAAAAATGTGCGAGCCGGTGCTGCCGTCCTTCATCGTCGAGCTGCTGATGCCCCCCTCGATCTCATCGAACCAGAGAATCGCAGGAGCCATCGCCTCGACCGACTTGATCGCCCGGTGGAACGCGCCCTCGGGGGTGCCGTGGAGGCCGGAATACACCTGGTTCATGTCGAGCCGGAACAGGGGCAGGTTCCAGAGCGAACTGATCGCCTTGACCGAGAGGGATTTGCCGCAGCCCGAGATGCCCATCATCAGCAGGCCGCGCGGGGGTCTGAGGCCTGCCGCCGCGGCTTCGGGGGAAAACAGCCTGCGCCGCTTCTCGAGCCAGCCCTTCAGGTTCTCGAGGCCGCCGACGTCATCGAGGGAGAAGTCGGTGCGGACGTATTCGAGGATGCCCTCTTTGCGCGCGAGCTGCTCTTTCTCCTCCTGGAGCTGCTTCACGATCGTGCCGTCGATGACCTTGGCGCCCCAGAGAAGCTTCGTGAGGCTCTGCTGGGCTTCCGTGGCGGTGAAGCCCTGGAGGGCGGTGGCGGCCGCGGACAGGTCGTCGGCCGTCGTGCGGTTCTCGGCACCGCGCCGGACGGCCGTCGCAAAGGCGCGCTGGATCAGCTCGGTCAGCTCTGCCGGCTCGGGCAGGCCGAAGTCGAGCAGGAAGATGTCCTTGCGAACCTCGGGCGGAAGATGGATTTCCCCGCCCAGCAGGAACAGAAAACGGTTCTGGCCGCGGAAGGCGGTGGCGACCCGGCGGAGCCGGCGCTGGATTTCGGGCCGGCCCAGGTAGGGCACGAGATCGCGGAAGACGAAAAACCCCGGCTCGGTCACGCGTGCCACGGCTTCGAGCGCGGCTTCCGGCGTCGTGGTGCCAGGCTGGTTCAGCTCGCCGCTGGTGATGCCGGCCTGGAGATCCCATTCCGTAAGGGGCTTCTCGGACGGGAACACCGAGCGCGAAATCGAGGCCAGGGTCGAGAGAACCTGGTCTTCTTCCCAGCTGCTGATGGCGATGAGGGGGGTGCCGGCCACCAGGGCGCGCTTGAGCGCGGTGATCCCGGCCGAGCGGAGGGAGCTCACGGTCTCGGATTCGTTCCGCGCGGGCGTTTCGGCGTGGCGACGGTGGGGGTGACCGCCGACGGGGAGGGGCGCAGAGGCGTGGCGAGCTGAAGCGCTTCACCGCGAACCTGGGGCATGTGGTTCCGGTACAGATCTTTCTCGAACAGCTCGCGGCAGTAGACCAGCGTTCCGGCCGGGGTTCGGGTCGTCGTGGTGCGCGTCTCGGCCGGGGCCGGCGTCGTGGTGTCGTCGTGCTTCATCTTTTGCCTCCAGGTGACGGAAGTGGATGTCGATCTCTCATTATAGGAGCTTCGTCCCTCGCATGCAAGACCACCCTGACAGCGGGTTGACGCACAGAGCCTGTTGTGATATACTGATCGACTGCAAAAAAACGAACGACAAAAAAAGAGACATCCTGGAGGATGAACAGATGAACCGGATTCAGAGAATCACTGCCATGGCCGCTTTTGCCGGCATGTTCCTCGGCCTCGCCGCTCCCGCCGCCCGGGCAGAAGGCATCGCCGAACTCGATGCGGCGTATGTTGCCGAGATCCAGCGCAACTCCCAGACGGTTTCACACCGCGAAGGCCTCAAAAACACGATCGAGCGCGTGCTCGATTGTGCCGCAAACGGCCGGATCGATGTTGCCCTCGTCGGCATGGGCGATGTTTCCGACTGGGTCATCGATGCCTGGTCCCGCACCGAAAAAGAGTATCAGGAAGTCAGCATTTCCCGGTATGGCATGGAGCTCGACGCCCGTCTGCCCGGGGTGCGCACCGACTTTTACCGGTTCCGCACGATCCGCATGAATGGCGAAGTCGCCGAGACGCTGTTCCAGGACATCACCAAATCGAAGAAGGCGGCGATGATCTGTACCTTCGTCGATGGCGACCCCACCGGCCAGGACAAGCCGCTCGCGACGGTTCTCGAGAACCTGCTCGCGGCCGTCGAGGAAGGCCAGATCACGATGCAGCCCGTGAACTATGTCGACGCCCCCCAGCGGCCGGTCCAGCTTTGGAAAAAATATTCCCCGGCGATCGAAGATCCGGCGCTCGTGCGCGTCGAACGGTTCACGACGGATACCGCCGGCGGCGAAGACACCTATTGGAAACTGTTCTACCGCGATCCGAACGGCGGATACGAGCAGACGATGCTGGTCTGGCACGACCGGATGGTCTACTGCGACCTGAACGGCAGGATCATCGTCGAGTGATCCCCTGATGCATATCGCGCGCCCCGGAACGAAACGCATTCCGGGGCGCTTTTTATCGTTATTGCTATAACAGACGCCTCCGGAGGTGCCCCATGAACCCGCTGCTCAAGAGCCTGACCGATAACGTGATGGCCGGTTTTGCGAACGGGACCGACGCGGTCCAGCATTTCGATGCGAGTCCGCTTCCCGACAAGCGGGAGATCGCCCGGGTCATTGAGGATGCGCTGTTCCTGCTGTTCCCCGGCTATTACGGGGATTCCCAGCTTTCGTTCGAATCGATGGAACTCCAGGCGGGCTACCGGGTCGCGACGCTGTATGAGCGGCTCCAGGCCCAGGTGCTGCGGGAGTCGCTCCACTCCTGCAAGCTCGCGCACCGCTCCTGCCGGCACTGCCAGGATTATGCCGCAGTGATGGCCCGTTCGATGATCGAGACCCTGCCTGCGATCCGGGAACTGCTCGAGGACGACGTGCGCGCCGCCTTCCGGAACGACCCGGCCGCCTCGAGTTTCGACGAGATCATCTTCAGCTACCCCGGCCTCGAGGCGATCGCCGTCTACCGGCTGGCCCATTTCCTCAGCGACCAGGGCCTCGTGTTGATGCCGCGCATCATGACGGAGTGGGCCCACGCCCGCACCGGCATCGACATCCACCCCGGTGCGAAGATCGGCCGCAGCTTCTTCATCGACCACGGAACCGGCGTCGTGGTCGGCCAGACGACCGTGATCGGCGAGCGCGTGACCCTGTATCAGGGCGTCACCCTGGGCGCCCTCAACTTCCCCCGCGACGCCCAGGGGAACGTGATCCGGCATGCGAAGCGCCACCCGACGATCGAGGACGACGTCGTGATCTACGCCGGCGCGACGATCCTCGGCGGGAACACGATCATCGGCCGGGGTTCGGTCATCGGCGGCAACGTCTGGCTCACCGAGTCCGTGCCGCCCGAGACGCGCGTGCTCAACGCCCGGCCCGAGCTGCGCATCACCAGCGCCCGCGGCACCGCCACCACCATCGCCGAGTAGGGAACGGGCCGCGCGGCTCCTCAGTTGATCGGGGTGATCCGGCGCTCGGCGGGGTCGAACCGGGAGAACGCGCTGCCGCCGCGGAGCAGGAACGCCGAGGGGCCGAGGGGATGGACCTCGTCCTGCCAGGAAGAGCGCGGAACGGTGGACACTTCGCGGCCGGTCGCCAGTTCGACGGTCTTGAGAACGTTCTGGCCGTTCTCGAAGACCATGCCGCAGAGCAGCTTCCCGTCACGCGAGGCGGATGCGCCCCAGGTGCGGTCGAGCGGCGAGCTCCAGCCCGGAACGTCTGACAGCGTGGCGGCTTGGAAGTCGGCAATGCAGGGTTTCCAACGGTTCGATGCCAGGAGCGGGTCGGACGGGGAGTCCGGGTCGGCCTCGGGGATCAGCACCAGTGCCCGATGAGCATCGATCCGGCTCTTGATGACCGTGTCGGGGGGGAGCCAGGCGGCTTCGGTGGCATTGCCGTCCGCGTCGAACGTCCAGGTGAACTGATGGGATGGGCTTCCAACGGAAATCTGGGCCACGGCGAATCCCGGAAAATCCTCCAGGCCGAGGAAGGAGAGCCGGGCATCCCGTTCCAGGGCCGGAATGCGCAGCGGCGATGTCGTGCCGTCGGCAATCGAGACCAGGAGAGGAACCCCGATAGGGCTCCCGAGCGGCTCGAGCATCAGGGCACCCGCATCGGGGAACCAGATCCCGTTTCCCCGGGTGTCGAGCATGGCGTGAAGAACCTTCTGGGTGCCCTGGGGCGTGCGCACGCAGAACTCGGTGACCCCCTTCCCGTTCGGGAGGCGGATCTGGCGGCTGTACAGCAGGGTGCCGTCGGAGGCTGTGTGCTCGGGGGTGGCATCGGTGTCGATGATGGCTTCCCGGCCGGTTTCGAGGTCGAGCTCGATCAGGCGGCTGGTCTCGGTGAACAGACCCGGCCAGCGGTACAGCGTCTCCCGGTAGAGCTTGGGCCCGCTGGGTGAAAGAAGAGAGAAGGATATCTGACGGTTGCCGACCTGGGTTTGCCTGCCAGTCGTCGTGTCGAACAGGATGAGACGGCTGGCCTGCTTGTTCTGGATCGGATCCCAGGCGGTCGACGGGGATTCCCGGACCAGGGCGAGATATTTCCCGTCGGCGGATGTCTGGAAATGCCAGGTGTAGTCCGAGGTCTGGTTGGGAAACCGCTCGGCGAGAGCATCGAACCCGGCCCAGATCCCGAGGGAGCAGGAGAGGGCGATGCCCCATCCGAGGGCGGCCCAGCCGAGGCGGTTCCACCCGTCCATCAGGCCGCACCGCTTGAAGACGAGCCACGAGACCCCCAGGCCGGAGACGCTCAGCAGGCAGATCACCAGGGCGAAGTTGAGGTAAAGGTGCGCGCCGCTCCAGATGCAGAGCGCGACGGCGCAGAGAAATGCCATTCCCAGCAGCGACGGGAAGCCGGTCGGGAGCATCGACGCCGCGAAGCCGCAGGCGATGATGGCGGCCGGGAAGCCCGCGAGGAGAAAGGCCGGCGAGATGAGCCGCATGTCATACTCCGACGGGAACAGCCGGAACGGGGAGGGCAGGTAGCCGGCGAGAAGGGCGATGACGAGGTAGGCCCCGTAGACGGCGGCCGCGAACAGCACGAGGAACACCAGCTTGGCAGCCCAGATCGCCGTGCGCGACCGGGGGAGGCCGATCAGGAAGGGAAACGATCCCGTCTCGACCTCATTGCTCACCACGTGCGTCGAGAGGAGCAGCAGGAAGAGGGGCGCCTCGAAGAGGAACAGCAGCGTGGTCAGCGTGTCCTGGTCGAGCTGCCGGAACCAGGCGAGGGCGAGGGCGGAAACGGCTCCCATGGCCACGATCAGAACGAAGTGCAGGCGATGTTCGAGGTATTCCTTCCACAGGATGGCGTTCATGATGCGACCTCCTTCCGGCCGGCGCAGGCAATGAAGATTTCGCGCAGCGAGAGGCCCTCGGTGCGCACGTCGCGGACCTTGTAATTGGCGAGCAGCGCCTGGAGCGCTTCATCCGAAAACTCGCGCAGGACCAGCTCGAGCTGGCTGCCCATGATGGCGGCCGAGAGGATGTTCGGGTGGGCAGGGACGGCCCCGACGGGATTCTCGAGCGTTACGAACACCCTTCTGATCCGCTGCGCCAGCTCATCACGGCCGGCGTCGAGCAGCAGCCGGGAGCTGCCGAGAATCAGCACGCGGTCGCAGATCGGGGCGATCTCGTCGACCTCCTGGGAAGAGAGGAGAATCGTCGTGCCGCGGTCGGCGAGGGTGCCGATGATCGTGTCACGGATCTGGTCGCGCGCGACCGGGTCGAGGCCGGCGAGCGGCTCGTCGAGCAGCAGCAGCTCGGGGGCGGGGGCCAGGGTGAGGGCCAGCATCAGCTTGCGCTGCGTTCCCTTGCTCATGCGGCCGACGGGCTGGTCGGCCGGCAGTTCGAGACGGCGGCAGTCGTCGGCGAAGGCCTGCGCGTTCCAGGCGGGGTAGAAGGGGGCGAGAAACGCGCCGAGCTGGGGGCCGGTCATCCAGCGGTAGAGATGGCAGTTCTCGCTCATGAATCCGACGGTAAGACGCATCGCCGGCGCCTCGCGGGCGGGGTCGCGGCCGAGCACCGAGACGGTGCCGGCATCGATCGGGATCAGGCCGAACAGCGAGCGCAGGAGGGTCGTCTTGCCGGTGCCGTTCCGGCCGAGCAGGCCGACGACCTGGCCGGATGGAATATCAAAAGATATATCATTCAGCACCCGCCTGGATCCGTAGGATATGCCGAGATGTGTCAGGGAAAGGGCGTTCATGGCTTCTCCTCCTTCATGTCCGGATGCTCCTGGGCCGCCTGGCGGAACAGGTCGTTCAGCCGGGTGCGGGAGAGTCTGAGACTGTGGGCGATATCGAGCACCTGCCGGAACAGGCGGGAAATCTCCCGCTGCGCCTCCTGCACGCGCTCTTCCTCGCTGCGGGGCGAGATGTAGGCGCCCTGGCCACGCCGGAAGTAGATGACGCGCTGGGCCTCCATCTCCTGGTAGGCTTTCGCCACGGTGTTGGGGTTGACCTTCAGCTCGAGGGCCAGCTCGCGGATCGAGGGGAGCCGCTGGTCGGGGCCGAACACGCCTGTCAGCACCGCCCGCTTCACCTCTTCGACGATCTGCTGGTAGATCGGGACCGGGGATGACTCGTCCACACGGATCACGCGTCTCACCGCCTTTCACAACGTGAGTTAGTGTTTTAGTGTATTACTCTACTAATACACTAACCTTCCGGCGCGAAAAGTCAAGGAAAAACGCAAGGGGTTTGTTGAATCGGTGGCCGGCCCGTCGTCGGGGAAGGCTTCGGCTCCTCAGGCGCGTCGGTCGAACAGACGGCCCGGTTGCAGCTTTTCACCCTGTTTGGCCTCCGCTGCGTCGGTGCGGGCCTGGGCTGCCTGGCGGGCGGCAGCCGCGGCGACAGCCCGGTCCTGGGATGACGGCTCGCTCGGGGCAAGAGCCGCCCGACGCACGGTTTCCATCTTGTCGATCGTCGCCTTGGGGTCGCCGGGAACGGCCGACGTGTCGATTCCCACTTCCCCCGCAACCGCATACTGCTTGCCGTCGGGGCCGACCTTGTACTCGAAGTTCGCGCCGCCGGTCACATACTGCCGGCCAGCAGCGAGATGGGCCGCCTCATGCGCCCGGACATTCCGGTCCGTCTGCTTGAGTTCGTTGACGACCGCAAGGGCCTTGGGATCGAGATCAGAAGAGGGCGAACGCCCCGCTTTTTTGGGGGTGTTCGCTGGGCCGGCGTTCTCTGAGGCCTCAGAGCTTGAGGACGCGGTGGGCGTGGCGGGCGCTGCCGGCGTGTCGGTGCCGGGGCGCAAAAATTCCCCGGGTGCGGAGCGATTCACCCGGAGTGCGGGCTGGTTCCGTTCGGCGCCGGTGATGACCATCCATCTTCTCCCGAGGGGGGCGAATAAGCGAAAAATTCGGGTTCTCTTCTTAATATTAAGGCTATTTTCGCGGATATCAAGGGCCACCTGCCGTGGTCAGACAGAATTTCCGATCACGGGGAGGGTGTCAACAAAACGCCGGAATCAGCCGAAACAGGGGTTCTGAACTATGTTGCGAACCATCTTCGAACGAAATGAAACCCGCCCGCTGGCCGTTCGCCGCCTGGCCCTGTTCGCCATCGGCCTCGCCGCACTCGTCGCCGGAACGGGATGCCGTCAACAGGGCGGTCCCGGACCCGAACGCTATGCGCGGGAAATCGAGACCTCCTCCTCGGCAGCCCGCCAGAAAGCCGAATCGTACAGACCGGGTCCACCGGACCGATATCCCTGGCAGGGGCGCAACACCAACCGCATCGAGGGTCTCTCGGATCGGTTCGAAGCGTTCGATACGGGCTTCAGACGGGAAAGCGAAACGCACTCACAGGTGATTCATGGCCGCCGCAAGCACCCCTGATCGGGAATATCGCGCATTTCTTGCCGGAATCGGCGAGCCGGAGGCGTTCGAGCCTCGGGCCGAACCCTCGATGGCGAAGGATGCTTCCGAAGTCGCAGAGGAGGACGATGACGCCTCCTATGCCGCGTTTCTGCATGCGGATGACGAGGTGATTGAGCAGGAACTGCAAGAGGCTTGGGGAGAAGTGCCGGAAACGGTCGAAAAGGGTGACCAGCCTCCGGCGGGACGGAGCTCGACCCATCGCGATGGCGCCTGGCCGGCTCTGATCGTGCTGCTGCTCATCCTGGGAGGGCTGCCCTCGGGACCGGATCTCGCCGGGCCGGCGATGGCCGGGGAAAAGAAGGCTCCTGCCGCCGCCGAACCGGCTGCTGCGGCGCCTGTCGGGGATCCGGAGCTCGAGGTTGCGGCGCCGGTCGCAACGGAAGGCGAGAACGTCGCTTCGGATGCCGCCGCACCCGCGACGGAAGGGGAACCGCCCGCAGAAGGAGGCGAAGGGGCTTCCGTTGCGGAAGAGGACGAAGCTCCGCCGCCCGGTGCCGTCGAAGAAGTGGAGGGTCAGGCCGAAGCCCTGCTGGCGGGGAAAAAATTCGACGAAGCCGTCGATCTCGTGCGACAGAACGATGCCCTGATCGCTTCTTCGCCGCGCCTGCTCGAAATCATGCTCGAGGCCGGCATCCAGACCGCGGGGCCCAACTGGCTCGACATCGGGAACAGAGCCCAGGAACTGCTGGACCAGAATCCGACGAGCCCGCTCGGAAACCTCGCGCTGGGCATGTCCTGGGCGAACCGGAAAAAAGCCGATCTCGGCAAGGCGCTCGAGTATCTCGGCAAGGCGAACGCCTCGAAGCGGGCCCTGCCGATGACGGCGAAAATATATTGGACGGTATGGGCAACGAAGAACTGGCCGATGCTTGCCGGGATCATCGGCGGTCTGGCCGGTGCGGGCTTCGTCATCGCCCGCAAGCGCAAGCAAAAGCGCATGGCTGCCGCGGAGCTCGAAAAAGCCCTGACGGAAGCCCAGCCCGAGCCGCCGGCCGAGGGCGCCGCGGCGTCCACAAACGAACAACCGGCGGCTGAAAAATCTGGCGTCGCGGTAGCCGGGCCGAAGCCTGGCGATGCCGAGGCGGAGCCGGTGAAGGCTGCTGCCCCGAAGCCCGCTCCCAAGCCGGCGGCGAAACCTGCCGCCAAGCCCGGTGCGAAGCCCGTGGCAAAACCCGGCGCCAAGCCGGCTGCCAAACCAGTCGCCCCGAAGCCGGCTCCGGTAAAACCGGCCCCCGCCGCCGTCGCCCAGGATGCTGTCGGGGCCGATACGGTTTCGGAATCTGAGCCCATGACTCCCGACGAGGCAGCATCCGAAGCCCCGGCTGAGCCGCCGCCGGCACCGGTGCCCCCGCGCCCGCGGCCCGTCGTCGCCGAGCCGCCGAAGCCCGCTCCGGCACGGGCACCCGCCGTTCCGGCTCCGGACCTCGCATCCATCGATCTGGCATCCGCCCACCTCCATTCGACGGGGCTGCCGCCGGTCAGGCCGGCTCACCTGCCGGGCCGGGAAGCCGAAGCCGTCTGGCAGAATCTGGTTCGGCAGGCAACGACGCGGCCGATCCCACTCGATGTGCGCGAGCCGGCCTCGCCTCCGCCTCCGCCCCCGATCGACGTTTCGGCGGCCGGCGAGATCACGATGGATCTGTCCGAGAAAAGCACGGCCGACGAGCTGGTCACCAAACTGCGCATGCTGGCCATCACCGACGGGGAGTTGAGAACCCTCCTCCAGCTCCGCAACCCCGAACATCTGCCGGCGCTCGTCGAGTACATCTCGATGAAGCCCGATCCCGTCCGCCTCGCCTTCCTCGCTCGTGAAATGGGCCATTATCACGACCCGGCCGTATCCGATATATTATCTACATTATTATATCATCCCGATCATCGTGTCGGTCTTTCGGCGATCCAGGGGCTGCAGATCAACGGCGGTGTCGAGGCGGTGCTGGCGATCTGCCCCTTCCTCGAGTCCGAAGTGCCGGTTCTCGTCGATGCGGCACGCACGGCGCTGATGGATTTCGGTCCCCGCCGCGTCCTGGAAGGCATCGCCCGGCTTCCGTCGCATCCCGACGAGCGGGTCCGGTCTGCGGGGGTGCTGCTCCTGTCGCGGATGAAAGGGGCTCCGGTGGCCCGGCTGCTGGTCTCGATGCTGGGGGATCGATCCGCGAACGTGCGCC
Source organism: Candidatus Ozemibacteraceae bacterium (assembly GCA_035388825.1). Lineage (GTDB taxonomy): Bacteria > Muiribacteriota > Ozemobacteria > Ozemobacterales > Ozemobacteraceae > MWAR01. The sequence continues at coordinate 223 of DAOOQQ010000016.1, read as the reverse complement.
AGAAGGCGATTCTCGCGATGGCGTTCCAGAAGGATCCCGCGTATCTCACGACGCTGCGCGAGTTCGTGCGGCAAGCCCCCGAAGAGGACCGGAAGGTCGCGCGGAAGGCGATCGTGTTCCTGCAGACGCTCGAGAAACCCTGATCCGGCGCGGAATCAGTCGCGCGGCCGGATGATCACCAGGGTCACGTCGTCGCCGGCGGAGCCGCTTTCCAGGTGCTTCT
>DAOOQQ010000015.1:0-84677 GCA_035388825.1 Candidatus Ozemibacteraceae bacterium | reverse complement strand
GCAAAAATTCGATTGCATTTCAACGGAGTATCTCTGTGGTTCGTTCTCTTTTGTGCCTTGGTGGCTGCTCTGCGGGTTTCGTTACAGGAACCGATCCGCAGATGACACAGATGGCGCAGATGGAGTTTGCGTCGCATCCCGGAAATAAGGGGGGGCAGGCGTTCGTTCCTCTCTGGTTTTCATCTCTGTGGTGCGTTTCCCGGTGGGTTGACCGGGGGGGGAGGGCGCGGCTAGAATGCCCTCATGAAACACGTTCAGCGCATCGTGGGACTGACGTTCCTGTTCGTGGCCGCCCTCGTCGCGGCGTTCGCGGCTGGGCCGCTGCCGGATGTGATCGTGGCGGGGGAGCCGCCGATCACCAGCTGGGCCGTGCTCGATCATGTGCGGCTGATGGAGTTCGTCCTCGACACCCGCCTGACGACGGGCCAGAAGGAGACGTTCCTGGCCACGCTGAAGAAGGAGTGCGCCGGCATGGACCGCGAGGGCCGCGCGGCGTTCCTCGAGGCGCGCCAGCTCGTCGCCTCGATGGCCGTCATGACGCCCGACCAGCGAGAGAGCGTGCGCGAGGTCCTGCGGGAGGATTTCGAGAATACCGCCGCGGAGGAGGAGGCCGATCCGGCCGCCCAGTTGTATATGCAGGTGCGGGATGCCGCGGTGAACGCCGTCGCGTCCCAGGGCTCGGATACGGTGACGCTGCAGGATATCGAAGCCCTGGCCGAATACGTCGCCTTCGTGCGCGCGCCGGAACAGCCCGCCCCGATTTCCGCGGCGGATCGCGATGTGCTTCGCAAGGCCGTGACGGAAGGATTTGCCACGGCTTCCGAAGAAGCCCGTCGTGCCTTGTCCGGCTTTGCCGACACCTGGCACCTGCTGCGCGCCGGCTGGGCCGCCGGGGATGCCCAGGCGCACGCGGGCTGGGCGGGAAAGCTAAAGGAAGCCACCGGCCGTGCCGGATTCGGGAAAACGATAGCCGATACGATAGATTCTCCATTGTGGGAGGAGCTGAAACGCGCCGCCGCCGGAGCCGGAGAAACGGCCGCGGGCTGGACGGCGACACCGACGCTGATCGTCTGGTGAGGAAAAACCGGGAGGAGAAAACGAGATGAACGGTCTGTTCGGGAAGCGGGTTATCGGGATTCACGAGTCGGTCGGGGCCGCCGAGCTCCGCGAAGCGTATCTGATCACCGACGAGACCGGGTGCACCCGGCTCGGATCGGCCGTCGAGCGGGCGAGCGCGGGACGAAAAATAGCGAAGGCTTTTTTTGACAAGAGCTGGCTGCCGGTGACCGTCGACGTGACGGACGAGACCGGGAAAAAGCTCCTCGAGCTGGATGCGGCCGGGTGGCGGCCGTACGCGAAGATCACCGTGAAAAACGCGGACGGAGCCGTGATCGGAATCCTGCACGAGGCCGGCTGCACCTTCAAGCCCCGGCTCGACGTCACCGACGCCGCCGGAGCCGCGCTCGGAACCTGCCGGGGCGACCTGTTCGGCCGCGTCTTCTCGTTCACCGACGCAACGGGCGCCGCAATCGGCCGGATCGAGCACCTCTGGGGCGGTGCCGCCCGCGAGCTGCTGACGACCGCCGACGACTACCGCGTCGAGGTCACCGGCGACCAGGCCCACTCCCCGCTGGTCCTCGCCGCCGCCCTCGCCGTCGACCTCATCTGGCACGAAAACTGACCCCGAAGGCACGGGCGAGCCCCGAGAGGCGACAACCGGGCGAGAGTGCAGGCGGAGAGCGTCGTTCAGGGATAGATGAACTTCGGCGTCAGGAAAAACGACGTGTTGTTCTTGTCGACCTCGACTTCCATCGGCTGATATCGTTCGAGCTTCACCTGAAACGTCGAGGTTGCGATCACGAGGCGGGCCAGAATCTGCGCCGTGTAGGTCGCCGTCACCAGTCCGCCGGGGTCGATATCGCGATACATTCCCTGGGATTTCACGTAGTAGTAATCGGGAACGACGTCGTAGGGGGGGACCGTGTCGGCGGGATTGGGCGCGGGGTATGTCGTGACCAGAAAGGCCACCGAGCTCGCCATTTCATCCGCCAGCAGCATGCCCTGGGAGAGCGGATACAGCCACTGGCTGGAGGCGACATTCTGAAACGTCGTGGTTGGGTCGGCATCGAAATCATCGAACCGCACCGTGACGTCATAGGCATTCCGGCTGTAGGCGAAATACAACCGCTTGCCCTTGATGGAGGCCTGGGTGCTGTCGACCAGGAAGGTGCTGCTGGTCGCGAGAAGCCGGGCGATCACGTACCCGACCCCGGCGAAGGCCGCGTCCTGTGCCCGGGCTGCCTTGTCCTGACTCGCCTGAACACGGGTTTCGGTTTGAACCATCGTGACATAACTGGTGGAAATTGCCATCATGAAGCCCAGGATGATGATCGTGAGAATGATGGCTGCTGATCCGCGTCGCATGGATTTCACCTCCCGGCCGGAATGACGAACGTCATGGTCGCCAGTTGACCTTCGACGAGTTCTTCGCCGCCCCCCATGCTGCTTTGAATGCCGATCGCCACGTTGACCGACCAGGATGAGACACGGGTGGCCGAGAAGGTGGCCACATCCCGGGCAAGAATGAACTTGAAACGATCCCGGCCGATCTGGTTCACCGCCGTCTCGTCTGCGCTTGTCGGGACGATCGTCAAGGTCGGAGTCACGCTGAAGAGATCGCGCAGCAGGGTTCGATCAGTAGAGATCCATTTGAGGGAAAGGGTGCCCGTCCCGATATACGCTTTGTTCTTGAAGATCGGAATGTCGTATTTGAACGCACTTGTCGTCTGGTTGAGGGCTGGGACAACGACTTTGTCGGCCTGCTGCAGATCGCGCTGGATCGTCTGGGAGATCGTGCGGAAATACGAGGAGACACTCATGCGCTGGTGTCCCCGGCGCCAGATCTCGGAGCCGGACTGGACGTAGGAAAGCAGGGAAACGGCCATCAGGGCAAAGACCATCGAGGCCACGAGAACCTCGACCATCGTGAAGGCGGCTTTTGCCGGTGTCGGTCTCATTCCTCGTAGAACTCCTCTGATGCTCTGATGCCCACCGGGGTCACATTGACCGTCAAGTCTCTTTGTCCGAAGCTGAACGAGGCGATGCAGTCCGGAACGGGATCGGCCTCGTATTCCGGGGTTCGCACCAGAAGGCCGTCAGGGCGGAAGAAGATCATGGAAACGCCGGCTGGTGGTTTGAACGAGACCAGTGGGTCGATTTCGACCGTTCCCATACCGGTGATATCGACCCAGTTGGTGCTGGCCGGATTGAGGGCGTCCGTAACATTCTGAATGACCGTTGTCTGGACCCAACCGGTCGGCTGTGCATAGGAACTCAGTTGGTAGCCGCTTCCATCGGGTAGAAAATATAATCTGTAATATACAGATGTTTCTAATGCCAGATATTGGGCCATGCGGACATTCTGGATGAAGGTGTTCGCCTCGGCCGACAACCGTTGGGAGGCAAAAAAGTTGTCCGCCGCCGGCAGCGTGATGCTGGCCATGATGGCGATGATCGACAGCACCGCGAGAATTTCCATCAGCGTGTAGCCCGTGCTTCGCCGACAGAACGAGTTGCCGGACTGGGCAATGAAACTCTGAAAGGGGGTATGATATTTCATGGTATATATTTAAGTACCTGGCCTGAGCCGCCACCGCCCCACGTCGAACCACCGCCGAACAGATAGATGGCGGAACCACAGGGGATGGCTGTCATGCCTGAAGTGCGAAGGGCCAGCGTTGAATCCGTGACTGTTCCGCCATGGGTGTTGGGAATCTGAGCCAGTTTCCGGATGACTTTGGTATCCGGATTCCAGGCGAAGGAGTCTTTGATGATCGAAGCGCCGGCGTTGTTCCATTGGGCCCCACCGAAGACGAAGATCTCGTCACCGAACGAGCAGGCTGCGTGCTGATACCGCTCCGTCAGGAATCCCGGGTCGGTGAGGGAGTCGCCGTCGGCAGCTGCGGTCAGAGCAGTCCAGGTGTTGGTCGAAAAATCGAACCGCTTCACCCCGCCGATGTAGGTTGAGCCAATCTGCGCCCCCCCGATCTGATACAGATATCCTTTGTGATAGACGAACGCCGGACCGTGTGTGGTGGAAGGCAGGTTGGGAAGCTCGCGGGTGAGGCCGTAATGCAGGCTGGTGGCGCTGGTATAGCTGGAGATGACGTTCGGCCAGTAGACCTGGCAGGAGTTGCGGTCCGTTCCGTCCACGCCGCCGCCCATGACATAGCCATAGGGGGTCATGGCGCCGCCGTGCCAGTATCGCTTGCTCTCCGTGACTCCGTCATCAGCAAGGGATTTCGCCAGATAAACACCGGGTGGGGTGACAGGGGTGGTGCCGCCATTTTTGGCAACACCGATCTCGGTGACGCTCAGCGCCCGGTTGTAGACCTGGACATCATCGATCTTCCCGATGAACTGACCGTCGGCTTCTCCCAGGAAGTTACTGGTGCTGTCGGGGGCTTTTCCGATAAGAAAGACGTTCAGATCAAATGACACGGTGTTTGAATAGGAAGAACCATCGGCTGTGCCGTCGAGGTAATACTGGAACGTGTTTCCAGATCTTGTGAGAGCCAGGTGGCGCCAAGTGCCGGACTGGAGGTTTGGAGTCGAACCGGTCACTTGCTCCGCATTGTTCCACCAGGTGTCGAGATAACCGCCAGTTCGGTGGAGATTGAGACGACCGTAAATGGACGTTCCCGTACTTGCCCAGGAGCCCCACCCAAGCATGGACCTCCAGGAGGTGACGTCCTGGCCGATCACGGTGGTGTTGAACCAGAGCGATATCGTGAAGTCGCTCGAACCAAATTTGAGGCTGGTATTGTTCCCACAATTCACGTAATCGCCATTTCCATCGAACTGGAGACAGTTTCCGTATTTTCCTGCAGTCCATACCGGATTTCCGGCAATGGTGCCATGATTCGTCCCGACGGAATCCGCCGCCGTGGTTCCCGAAGTTTCGTCGAATTTCCAGTAGGAGATCAACCCAGTCGGAAGATTATTGGTGGGGTCAACAGAGGAACTGGCGATATTCGTCGTAGGATTCCAGCGCTGAACCCAGGCGAGATTTGTGGATGTCGAGCGGCCATTCATGGCATACAGGTCCCCGTCGTAAGAGAAAACGGAATGTCCGTCGACTGCCCTGAGAAGTTTGTCGCCTTTATCCGTGAGGGAATTCAGGAGAGGATTGAACTCAAGAACCTTCTTCGATGACGTTCCGAAGATACAGGAGGTCGCCCCGACCACGTAGATGCCGCCGGAGGCGACGGCTGCCATGTTGCTTCCGCCGATGCCGGAGGCCATTTCCGCCGCGACTTCATAGGTGTTTTTCTTGCTGTTCACCCGGGTGAAGGGGCGGGCGGCGATGCAGGTGGGGGGCTGGCTGAGTTCGATGTGGTCGATCACCTTCATGAAACTGCTCTGAACCGGCGTCGAGACATCCACCAGATATACCCGGTTCGGATTTGCCGCCGCGATCATCAGCCGCTGACCGTCGGGAGCGATTGCCATTCCCATCGACAGGTCGGCGCCGATACTTGCGACCAGGCCCGAATACATCAGGTTCCCGCCGTAGGGGATGCCGAGCAGCCGGCTGGTCTCGGCGTTGAACACCCACAGGGTCGGCGAGGCGACATCCCGGGAATAAGTCATGAAAATCCGATTGGGGTTCGTGTTCGTCGTGGGATTTACCCATGTTCCGATATTCTGTGGTGTGAACCGAAGTGGCCGAAAGAGGGATGACGGAGTGCGTTTCCAGTCTCCAGCGGTAAGCCCCGTGACGGTTGTCCCATCATTCGTCGAGTTCGTGGGTGCCGGATCGGCAGGGTTGATCGAGAAAAACACCGCGCCGATGATGTCGTCGTTTGCCTGATCGCTGCTGTCCATCTGGAAAGAAGTGGAATGGCCAGTTGTGAACGCGGCTGGGACTTGATAAAACGGATACCCGACATTGACATTCCAGGCCACCCATTGGACGGTGCTGTCCAAAAACAGTCGGAAATAATTACAATACTGACCACCGAGTGTGCTTATGGAGTAATTGCCCGGCTGAAAATATCCGAAATACCGTTGTGCGTGACCACGAAATCGATAGCCCGTTTGATCCCAAAAGTTTGCCGGATAATTTTGAAATGCCGAAATTGAATCATTGGCAGTGAATGCCTCGATGATCGGCCGGTTGGTGGCAGACAAGGTCGATGAATTGTGTGTGATATACGGAGTCACATCGAATCTACCGCTTGTTGAGTTGCGGACTTCAGAAATCAAACCATTCTGTTGTGTCAGTTTGCCGAAATCGTTCGTTCGAAGATCGAACATCTGAACCTGCTCGGGATTGCCCCCGATTGGTGGGACATAGAAGGCCAGCAGGCTGTCGTCGGGGCTGACGGCCATGCGGGTGGCGCCATGGGTGGGGAAACCGTCGAAGCGGCTGTCCCAGCGGGTCCAGATGGTGGCGTCGGGGCCGATGCGGTCGAGGCGGGTCCAGCCGTCGGTGGTGTTGGTCATCAGAACGAGCGCTCCCCCGTCGTTGAGGGCGACGACATCGCTCATCGAGGCCGTGAGGGCGAAATCCTCGTCGGCACGCTTCACCCCGGTCTTGTCGATGGAGATATAGCCGTTGGAGCTGACGACGGTGCCGTATTTCTGGATCAGACGTCCGCCGTTCTGATAGTAGATGTGGTGTGTGGGCTTGCGCTGATTGGTGGTGCCCCAGGCTTCCGGGTCGATGTCGGCGAGCCGCTTCTGATTGAATACGTCATGCTCGGTGGGGAGAGTGGAATACAGATCGTAGCAGGCGCTGAGGCGGCTTCCCGTGCCGTCGAAAGCCAGATGGACCGGTTTTCCGTAATAAGCACTCTGCCGGAGATCCTCGTAATGGATTTTGGAATATGGGTCTATGAGCTCGATCGAGTTCACCCCTGAACAGCCGACGGCAACGAGTTCCGGCGGTTTTGCCGCAACGCATCCGGCATCTCCATTCGGAAGAAACGTGATCACGCGGTCGCTGGCGATGGCGGTCGTATAAGAACCCGCCGCGAGACCGTCACCATCGATGGCATAGATGACGCCTGCCGATTTGCGATCCACCCAGATTTCATTCATGGTCGGGCTGAGAACGGCCTGGTTCGTGACTTCTCCGCTTCCCGGGAATGCAAGCTGGTTCGGAACACTCCAGGTGGTGATCTTGCTCGGTTGCATGGGGAGGGCGAGACCATATATTCGTGTGTTTCCGCCGCCCTTCTTCGATGTGACGACGGCGATTGCGTTGTCTCCCGTGATCTGGATGTCCTGAAGGTCTTCCCCGAGGGAGGTCGGGACGGAAATCGTGGCCGATGCCCAGCCCGTGGTGATTGTGGAGGAGGAAACGGTGACGATGCCACCCTTCCAGACCGCGTAGACATCGCGACCATCACGGGAAGTGCAGGCGGCGATCGGTTCCTTGTTGGGTTTCACATCGAAATCTTCCAGAACGGCCTGGGCCGGAGGTGCATACATGTTCAGCCGGCGGAAACACTTGCTGCCATAGCTGTAATCACCAATATATAAATATCCGTCTTCTCCGACCTGGAGATCGGTGATCTTATCCCCGCCCGTCGTCAGAGATCTCTGAAAGGTGAGGGATGCAGGAAGCGTTTCAGGCACGGAAAAAATCGACACGCAGGTCGGAGCGTGTGAGGTCACATAACAGAACCGGCCGTCGGGGCGGAACGCCACTCCGCGATCTTTGCGAACTTCCTCGTTGTCGGTGGGATCAACAAGAAACGTCGACGAGGTCGCATAGGCTTGGTATGAAGAACGACGAGTGGGGGAGAGGATCGCGACATTCGTCCAGAGGAGGGTCTGTTCACGCTGAGTCAGTATCCAGTTTGTGTTCGGATGGACGGCAATGTTGCCTGGGCGCGATGATTTGTTGTTGCTCGCCGAGATGTTAGGATTCTGCCTGGGAAGGGGGAACGTCTCGACGACGTTACGTGTTTTCGGGTCGATGGCATAGATGCAGATATTGTCTTTGTCGGAGATGTAGATGCGGTTCGGATTGAACGACCGGGGGATCGCCACCATCGAAAACATGCGGATCTGCATCGGATTGGCGGGATCTTCTCCATCCGAGACGTTGGTGACGGTGATCACGACCGCCTTGAGATTCGACGGCTGGGTGCCCACGACGTTGTCGGGATCGGGGAAATCGCCGGTGATGGTCGAGGTGAGCGTCGCGAGCTGAATGTTTTCGAGGGTCTCGACTTCCATGACATAGGTCGCGATGGGATCGGGGTCGTTGATGGGCCAGGTTTTGGTTGCGACGTAGCCGACCACGGGAAGGCGCATGAATGATGCTTCGGTGAGGATGCGGGACATCTCTCCCTGGGCGATGGTGCGCATGCGGTCCTGGTGGGCGTATTTATTGGTACGCTCGATACCGTTGTGGAGCGTGCCAATGACGGGAACCATCAAATTTCCCGCGACGATGATCAGGACGAGCGCTTCTGCCAGCGTGACCCCCGAGCGTCTGGCCTGGACCGAACTCCTTCTCATTCTGCGCGAAACGGCACGAACCTTTGCCAGCAGCCAGTTTATCATCGTATGCATCGCCTGACTCCCTCTGTATGCGACCTCTCTGTTTTCATTGTACCCCGAAATCCTTTTCGCTGCCACAATCGGGAAAAGGATGATTCCTGTCGATAAGAAGCCCCCGGCGGAGACCGCCGGGGGCTTCGGGACGGGGCAGGGATTACTGGGCTTCGGAGGCGAGCTCCTCGATCTGGGGGAGGTTGTTCACGGCGATCGTCTTGCAGAACGCGTCGATGTCCTCCTGGAGGATCGTGAAGTCCATCGCCACGACCTCGCGGCCGTTGGCCGAGAAGATGCGCAGGTGCATGCGATCGGAGACGCGGACGACATCTTTTCCGTCAGACGAGGTGAGCGTGAAGGTGGCCAGTTCCGACTGGTCGGGGTTCGGGTAGCCGGTCGCCTTCGCGCTGGTGTTCGGGTTCGTCAGCTCGGCACGCCAGACGGGCGGCGTGGCGCGCAGCCCCCGGGCGAGAGCCGGCGACTGGACGCTCACGCAGAAGTAGCGGACCGGCAGGGCCAGGCCGTCGGAGATGCCGGCGCCGGGGTAGTGCCAGAGGCGGGCCTGTTCACCGGTCAGATCGAGTACCAGGCGGCCGGCCCACAGATCGTTCGCCGTGACGAGAGCCGGCATGCTGGCGACGACGGCGTTCGTCTTCGCCTCGACCATCTGGAGCACCAGCAGATCGTCGGGCATCACGCGGCCGAGGCCGGTGCAGTGAATCACGATCTTGCCTTCTGACAGGTTGTCCAGGGAGAGGGGCATCGTGATCTCACGGCCGCCGCGCTGGTTGCGCAGACGCACCGCGAACGCCTCGACACGCCCCTTCCGGCCGGATTCGATCCCCGGCAGCTTCTCGAACCGGAGCTCGACGTCGAACGGCTGCTGGCTGCCCTGGCGGGCATCCGAAAGCTGCTGCTCGAGCTCGGTCGTGAGCACCGAGGTGTAGGTGGGCATGTTCGCCAGGGCTTCGAGCTTCTGTCTGGCCAGGGTGTAACCGGGGTTCAGCTTGAGGGCTTCCTTGAAGTTCTGCTCGGCCTCTTTGTACCGGCCGACCATCATCAGCAGGTTGCCCATCTTCAGGTGCAGGTCGGGGTAGTTCGGGTGGGCGTCGAGAAGCTCCTGGTGCATGTTCAGCAGGCTGTTGAGCTTGTCGAAATACTCGCGCAGGGTGGCGAGCCGCTCGGCGACGTCGAAGTAGTTGCTCTGGAGATTCTCGACGACCGACAGTGCCTGCATCGACTCGTAGAACTGACCCGCGCTGTTGAAGTAGATGCCCAGCAGATAATAGACCCGCACGTTTTTCGGCTTGATGTTCATCAGCTCGCGGATCGCGGCCTCGATCTCGTTGTTCTCGCCCATGCACATCGCCATGTATAGCCGCGCTTCGGCATACTGCGGATTCAGTTCGAGCGCCTTGCGGAACTGCTGGATCGCCTCCTCATACTGACGGAACTGGAACAGCAGCTTGCCGCAGTCGTTGTGCAGGTCGGGGAAGTCGGGATTCGAGCTGATCTTCGAGCGGACCGTCGTGAGGGCCCGGTCACGCATCTCGTTGTCGGAGAGAATGTGGGCCAGGTAGCCAAGGGCCATGTGATTCTCGGAATCCAGTTCGATCGCTTTCTTCAGCGCGTCGACGGCCATCGAGATGTTCTTCTGGAGGGTGAAGATCTCGCCGAGGATCTGATACACGGCGCTCGATCGGGGGCAGAGCGGCACGAGACGCATCACGTCCGCCTGGGCCTTTTCGAGATTGCCGTGCGTTATATTTGCACGAGCATATTTCAGCAGCGAAGCGCAGGACTCCTCGTTGATGCTGGTAAGCACCTCGCACGAAACCGGCATCTCGGGAAGCGCCGGCAGCTGACCCTTGCGGTCACCCTTATCGGGGGCGAAGAGGAACCGGTAGATGAACCCACCCTGGGACTGGGTCTGGAGCGCGGTTTCCTGGAGGACGGTGCGGATCAGCAGCCGGACGACGTTGCAGTAGGGGCTGGTCGGGCCCCGCTGATACATCGTCTGACCGTGCTCCATGACGGTCTTCTTGAACTCGGGCAGGCCGCCGAGAACCCGGTATTTGAACAGCTTCTTCACCTTGTCGGCATCGAACGACTCTTCGGTGCGGGTGACGAGCAGGTTGACGCGGTTCTCGTTGATGTTCAGGTGGCCCATCCCCTGCAGGAACCGGGCGTTGTTCTTGATCGCAAGGGCGTCGGCGGTGTCGACGAGGAAGAACAGGTGATCCGACAGGTCTATCGCGTTCAGCAGCAGATCCGAGACGCTGCTGTCGGTGTCGATGACGAGGTAATCGAAATACTGCCGGCACACCTTGAGCGACGAGACGAGGTCAGTGGCAGACACTTTCTCGCCCTCGAGGAAGTCGCCCGGGGCGGGCAGGCTGTACAGGTTGTCGGTGTGCCGCACGAGATGCCGCACGAGGACGTCCCAGCCGGAGATGCCGGTCTTGATCGATTCGAAGAACGTGAGGATCGACTTTGGCGAGAACACGCCCATGACGAACGTGCCGTCGCCGAAATACACGTCGAGATCGATGTACAGAACCTTGCGGGGAAGCTCGGAGCCGAGCATGTGGGCGAGGGTCGTGGAGAACGTCGTCTTGCCGTAGCCGTTCCGGGCCGAGGCCACCGTGATGACTTTCGCCTCACGCTTCTTGTCGGATACGGGAACGGTCGAGACGTTCGCGGTCTTCAGCCGCCGGCTGAGGGCGCCGAGCAGCTTGAAGCTGATCGAGGGCTTCTCGCGCAGCAGACGCTCGAAATCCTGACCGGGGATCTTGAGCAGAATCGTCTGCTGAAGCGCCGTGGTGGTCGCGGAACGGGCGGAATCCTTGTCGAAGAGGGCCATCTCCCCGAAGAAGTCCCCATTCTTCAGAACGGCGACCACTTTGTGTTCCTGGAAGATGTCGCGAACGGACACTTCGATCTGTCCGCTCTTGACGATGTAGAAGTCGCGGGAAAAGTCGCCCTGCTGGAAGATCACTTCGCCGCGGTTGTACGTCACGGCGACGGTGATCGTGGCGATCTGTTCCAGCTCCTGGCGGGTCAGACCGTTGAACAGTTCAATGGTATCGAGCATGGATGAATTCTCCTCTCGGTTTCTATCACGAACGGCGAAATCGCTGATATCTCTCGTTTCGCTTCTGATCCTGTGAACGCACTCAGTGTAACAGACAGGGGTGGATTCCTGCAAGCGGCGGAGGGTACGAAGTCAGCCCGAAAACCGGCAGGCGCGTTTGAAGATCCAGAGGGCAACCAGCAGGAACACCACGTTGATGGCCATTGCCGGCGCGAGCGTTCCGATCATCCCGGGGGAGTTCGCGAGAATGTCGATGACGGGAAGCAGCCGCCGGCCCTCGATGTAGACGAAGCCGCCCGAACTCGCCAGCGTGAGGAGCCGCAGGAGACCGCCCCGGGTTCCGGTGAGGAAGCCCAGGATCGCCGCCGCGTAGCCGGCCGCGAGTCGGATCATCACCTGCTCGCGCAGCAGAACCTCGACCGAGGAGTTGGTCGCGATCATCACGACCTGGCCCGTCAGAAGGAGCCCGAACAGAAAGCCGATGCCGCTCAGGGAAGGGGCGGCCGCGGCCTGGGCGGCCTGCGGGGCTTGGGAGGCGGTCTGCGGGGCCGTCGATGTGCCGCATGAGGGACAGAACGTGTCTTCGGGCTTCAGGCCGGCTCCGCAGGATGGGCAGGCCGTCGGAGCCGCCTCCGTGAGAGGCGCACCGCAGGCACGGCAGAACGAGGCTTCGGGAGGGCAGCGGTGGCCGCAGGCCGGGCAGGGCTTCTTTTTTGCCCCGACGGATTGCTGCCGATCCGGTTCGGGAGACGAATCCCGGGCCGGAACGGGGGGAAGAGGCGGCAGCGGTGCCGGTGCAACGGGCTTGGGAGCCGGTGCGGCCGGCGGTCGGGAGGAGGGCGCGGCCGGGGGGCGTGCGGCGGGAGGTGCCGATGGCTTCGGCGGCGGCGCGACGGGGGGCTGGGCTGTCCCGGCGGCGCTCTGGCCTCTGGCCGACGGTTTGGGCGGAGGCGCCGGCCGCTCTGCCAGAGCTTCTGGCACCTGGAAGGCAATCGTGGCCATGCCGGCAGCCGGGGCTTCGCCGCCGGTGATCGAGACGGTCAGGGGGATGTCGGCGAACCGCAGCCGGTCGCCGTTTTCGAGCCGGATGCGCGCGGAGACCTTCGTGTCGTTGCGGAACGTGCCGTTCGCGCTGCCCTCATCGGTGAGCCAGAAGCCTTCGTCATCGCGGTCGAATCGCGCGTGGCGGCGACTGACGCGGTTGCTGTCGAGCCGGATCTCCGTCTCGTCCGTCCGGCCGAGATGTGCGGGGAACGTCTCGACGGCGATGGTGCGGCCGTCATCGAGCGCGAGGGAGAGCGTTCGTGCGTCCGTTCGCGCGCCGCCCGGAGCGGCTTTGCCGGGGGGCGGGCCGGAAGGCCGTGCGGGAGCGGGAGCCGTGGCGGGTTTGCGGGGCGGCGCCACCGGCGGCGGAGAAGGCGGGGCCGAGACGGCCCGTGCGACGGCCGCCGCGGCAGCCCCGGCGGCGGCCACCGCGGCGCCTGCTGCGGCCGAGCCGAGCAAGTCCCCGACGGCCCCGGCGCCCGGTTTTCCGTCAGGCAATGCGTCGATCGGCCGGCGGTTGATCTCGTCGAGTTCTTCCCGAAACTTTCGGAGTTTTCCCGCGATGTCGCGCTCATCCCGGATCTCGCCGGTGAGCCCGATGAACAGGTCGTGCAGTGTGCCGGCCGAGGGCGAGGCGACGGTGACATGCAGACCGTTCTCGCTGCGCAGGATCGTCCAGGTGTTGGCCGCGGGGCCGTTGAGAACGGCGGATTCGAGCCTTCCGACACCGAGGGTGGCGGAAAACTGGTAGCCGGGCCGCATCACCCGGAGCCGGCCGTCCTCGAACACGCCGTCCCACCGCGAAACCGCGGCATCACCGGAAAAACCGGGCAGCCCGCCCGGCAGAAGGGCCGTGGCCGCGATTCCCTGGAACAGCGCCAGCGCCGCCTGTACGGTGCCGGCAGGGTCTGCGGCTGCGTCGACGCGCTTCGCCAGCTCTTCGAGGGCCGGCTCGAACGTAGTCAGGACGAGCTCTGTCGCGCCGCTCATGTGCTCGTCCCTCCCGTGGCCGGCGGGCCGATGACGAGCTGGGTGACGAGGCAGTCATACCGCACCACGAGCATGACCGTGAGCACGAGCGCCACGCACACCTGCGGCAGATCACACATCGCGGCCTTGATGATCGTGAAGGCGTTTTCGATGTTGCCGGTGAGCTGGGCCAGATATGCCGCCGCCGCGCTCGCGGCCCCGCCCGTCACGACGATGCCGATGAGGATGATCGCGAGGCCGCCGACCGTGACGAGCGTGTTCACGATATCCATCACCTCGTCGATGGTCGCGGTCGCCTTCTCGTAATCGCCGTAATCCGCCGAGAGATCCCCGACCGTGAGGGCGAACCGGTGGCGGCGGGCCTCCCAGTCCTTCGGCGCATTCAGCGTTTTCGCGGTCTGGTGGACGAACCCGACGACTTTTGTCGGCTCGCGGCCGAACAGGTTCAGCCGCAGCCGGGCCTCGTCCATCATCACTTCCTTGTTGTCGTTGGCCTGATCAGACCCCATGACCGCATCGATGATCGAGCCGATGACGGTGTCGATGATCTTGCCCACGCCCGAGTCGGTGAAACTGCCGCTCCAGTCCTCGACCTCGTCGGCAACCCGCTTCAGATCGACCTTGATGATCTCGGCCACCTTCGCGAGCACCGTCTCGCCGGCTTCCGAGATTTTCTCCATCACCGGCGCCAGGAGCGAGCGGCCGGCCCGGCAGAGCCAGGCGAAGGCCGACGTCAGGGCCGTCCGGCACATGGCGGCAAGCTTCGAGAGCAGGTTGGCGACGATCTCGATGACCGTGCCGAACACGTTCTTGAGCGACTGCCAGAAGGCCGTGATCCACTCCGGAGCCTCCTCGGCCGCTTCCTTCGCGGCTTTGGCGGCCCACTCCTTCAGCTCGTCCCATCGCGAGGCCGCTTCCGACAGCTTCGACTGGAAACCGGAAATGCGCTCCTGGAGCTCGTCGGCAAGCCTGGTGACGGTTTCCATCAGGCTGTCGATCATGCCGCCGATGCGCGTCCGGAGCCTGCGGCCGAGGTTGCCGAGCTTGTCGAACAGGCCGAAGAACCCGTCCTGGAGCTTCTTCAGATACGGCATGAGCTGGTTCTTCACGGGGCCGAGAAACTGGCTCGCCAGGTCGCCGAACCACGAGGCGCCGCGGGCGAGCCACTTCCCGAACCGGGTGTTCGCGAGCCACTGGACGATCCGCTGGCCCTTTTCCGACAGCCATCCGCCCAGCTTCTTGAGATTGTCCGTCGCCTTGGCGGCGCTCAGGCCGATGTTGATGAGGCTCTTGAGGAAGTTCTCGAACCGGTCGCGGGTGAGATCCTCGTGGCATTTGAACCGCTTGAAGTAGAGCGACGAGCCTTCCAGCGCGGCCCCGGTGAGCGCGACGCCTGCCAGGGCCGAGTCGTACTTGTCCTCGGTCATGTTCGCGATCTGCTCGCAGAAGGTGTGCCGGTACCGGCGCACCTCCTTCATGAACGACGGTGTGAACAGATCGGCATTGATCTGGCCGGTCTCGAACCGGCCCTCATACCCGGCGATCGTTTCCTCGGCCTCGGTGTGGAGCGCGGTCAGCAGCACGTCGCCGGCCTCTGGGTCGGTCGGCAGCTTCACGGGTTTCGGCTCGAGTTTCGCCTGTCGGAAGGCCGTTTCCAGCTCGGCGAGAATCAGCTTGAACAGGCCCTGGGTGCCGCTTCTCACGGTCGTCTGGGGCCCGCCCGCCTCGCCGAAGGTGAACGCGATCGCGGCGTTCGCGACCGGGAAATGCACGGGCTTTTCCTCCGGCAGTTCGCAGGGAAGCAGCACGGCGCCCTCGATGGCGGGGCCCTTGAGCAGCTCGGGGGCGATCTCGAAGGGGGCGGCATCCTTCTCGTCGCGGATGCCCTTTTTCTTCATCGTGAGGAACCCGGCCACCTTCGGGGCGACGACCGTGACGATCGGCTTCTCGAGCGGGTGACGGCCCTCGCCTTCCCCGAGAACGATCTGGATCTCGTCGAACAGACGGGTGCCCGGCTTGTAGACGAGCTCGTCGGGCGGCGTGTAGACGAACTCGACCCGGCCATTCGCATCGGTGCGGCCGCCCTCCTCGGGAATCGCGCCCAGCGGCTTGCCTTTCGAGGCGCCGGTCCAGGACAGGGAAACGGCTGTGTCGGCGACGGGCTCGCCGCGCGACTCCTCGACCAGTTCGATGCCGATGGTGACGGGCGTGCCGGGCAGCGCCGGAAGCTCGGGGGAAAACGTGACGACCGGCTTCACGGCCGGAGAAAATATATTTATTGGTATTTTTAGTTCGCCGTCGGGTTTCTTTCCGGCACCTTTCGTGCTCCAGGCGAACACGTCGATGCTGCCGGCCGCCGGCTCTTTCAGATCGCCGCGGGCCCTGGGGCTCTGCCAGTGGCTGTCGGGGGGCAGTTCGTTCTTCTCGGTGTCGGTGCAGGCAAGCAGTTCCTTCGGCACGTCGGTGCGGAAGGTGAACTGGTAAGCATCGTCGGGGGCGCGATACACCTGGCCGGTCTCGGGATCGGGCTGTTCGACCCAGACCGAGACCGTCGCGACGGTTTTCGCATCGGCCGGAAGCCAGATCTGGCCTTCCTTCCAGCACTCGTCGGGCTTGACGCTCCAGCCCATCGCCACGCCGGGCGCCTGGATCCGGACGGCGCACTCGGCCGTGAGTTTCTGCTGCTTCCCTTCGGCGTCGGCCGGCGTGAACGCCTCGATGGTGACGGGAACCGGCTTGTCGAACTTGTCCTCTCCCGGAGCCCGGGCGAACTCGTCGGTGACCGAGACATCGGCGATGACCACCTGCTCTTCCCGGGAGAGGGCGACCGAGAGCCAGGTTTCCGGGCTCGACGCGACGCCGAGGTTGGCGATCTCGCAGGGTTCGTACTGTTTGGTTTTCGGGTCGAGGGCTTTGAGGCAGATATGCATGCGTGCCGATACCCAGCGTTTCGCTGATGTATCGTAGGCAATATCGAACGTTTTTCCCGCTGCTTTTGCCATCGCTCTGCGCTCCTCAATACACCTCGAGAACATACTGCGACGCGTCACCCGGAGTGACGCACACGCTCGCCGTGCAGGTCTGGCCGCCGCCGCTGCCGGTCACCGTGACCCAGGCCGGTGCCGGAGCCTGCCCCGCCGGCAACGGCGCCGAGGCGTTCTGGCCCACCAGACAGGTGACGCGCCAGCCGCCGCCCGCGTTCGAAAGGGTCAGCCATTGGGAGCCGTCGGAGGTGATCGAGACGGATGCGTCGGTGGCCGCGACCGTCGGGCCGCCGTTTTCGCTTTTCCAGACGGCGGCAAGCAGCTCTCCGGGCTGTTCTGACGAGACCGACATCTCGTGGGTGTTCACCTGGAGACAGTAGACCGTCACCTTGTCGCCGCTGTCGACCGCGGCGGCTCCCGCTCCCGCGCTGATTGCCGGGGGAATGCCGCGTTTCATCGTCTCTGTCGCCCCTTCGCTCTGGACCCAGGAGATGAGCTGCTTGTGCAGCGGGTCGTTCCGGTTGATGCCTTCGGACCAGCCGCCGTCATCGGCCCAGAGAGGCTGATCGTGCCCGATACACCAGGCGACGGCGGTCAGTCCGATACCGAGAAACATCGACATCCGCGGGGACACGGGGGTTGCCTTGCCGCCCTGGGTGAGGATTGCGCCGACCGAGCCGAGGAGGATCGCCCAGGTCACGAAGCTCGCCCATTCCCACCGCGCCTGGGAGAACAGGCCCGCAGCGAGGCCGAGGCAGCCGACCTGAATGACGGAAGGCCAGGCGATCTTACCGAGGCTTCCGGTCGGGAGTGTGTCGGGCGGAATGAACCGGGTGACTCCCGTGACGAGGCCCATGACCGGACCGGCCAGGAGCATCGGAAATGCCGTTCCGAGCGTTGTCAGACTCCAGAAACTGACGGCGAGCTGGGTCTGCATGGCAAAATATCCGCTGATATAATATCCCATGACCACGCCGGCGCCGAGGGCGACGAAGTTCGGCTTCTGGGCCTGCCGGAAGTGCGGGGCGAGGGTCGCCGGCAGGGCCAGAGCCTGCCTGATGCCATTGACGAAGCCGGATGCACGCAGTTTCGACCAGACGAACCAGAGGAATGCGCCGCCCGCGGCCCAGGAATACACGGCCTGATCGGCGTAGCCGTCCGAGGCGATGAACTTGCCGGCCCAGGAACCGTCCTGGAACCCGCCGTTGGGAACGGCCATCAGATACGTGTGAACGAACCACGCGACGATGGCCGCCTTCACGGCCGTGAACAGCCGCAGCGGGATCCCGAGCACGGTCTGCTTCAGGATGGCGGTCCAGGAGATCGTGAGCAAGCCCGGGAGTGCCGCAAGGCTGACGGCACCGGCCTGGACCTTCGGCTGGGGGTGGTCTCCGTCGTTGCGCGCCCGGCTTTCCTGGCTGCGGCGCGACGCATTGGAATGCGCAGAACGTCTGTCGGCCGCAGCCGGAGCCTGTGCCCCTTCGGAACCTGCCGTGGGGGTGACGGGCGGGGAAGCCGGCTGCCAGGACTGGCCGTTCCAGCAGAGCCAGCGGCCCGTTCCGGCTTCGAGTTGCCACCAGCGGCCGTCGTCGTCGGTGAGACGCAGCCCGTTGACGGCCTCGATGAAGGCCTGCTCGTCGATGCTTCCCCGGGCGTGCTGCCGGGCAAGCTGCTGGTAGCGGTTTTCGAGATCCCGGAAGGAGGTGATCGGCATCTGCTCTCTCATGCGACAGTTGTACGTTTCTCGCTCCAGCCTAGCGCGTTTTCCCCTCGAAATCAATTCCCGCGGTCTCTCGGAAGCGGAGGGCCGAGGCGAGGGCTCGTCGAAGCCAGGCGGGTGATTCCGTTGCTGGTGGCCATCCAGAGGTTCCGGTCGGGGTCTTGGAGCAGTTGCATCACCTCGTTGCCGCCGAGGCCGTCCCGGGTGGTCAGCACCGTGAAACTCGCCCCGTCGAACCTCGTCAGGCCATCCATTTCCGAGCCGAACCACAGGGTGCCGTCGTCCGTCTCGAAGATCGAGCGGCACTTCTGGCCTGCCAGGCCGTCGGATTTGCCGAATGTCGTGCAGACCGGCGTTCCGGAGGCCCAGCCCTCGATGCGCGTCAGGCCACCCCGGTCGAAAAAGCCGGTGCCGACCCAGATTCGGTGGTACCGGTCCTCGGCGATCGCCACGACATTGGCATGAGGCAGCCGGTCGGGGGGGGTGAACAGGGTGGCCGCGCCCGAGTCGTCCATTCTGACGAGACCGCCGGCCGGAGCCGCGTAGGAGCCGAACCAGAGGCCCCCCCGGGAATCCTCGAAGATCGTCCGGATCCGTTCGTGGGGGAGCCCGTCGTCCGGCGTCAGGAACGTCCAGCCGGCGGGATCCCGCCGTGCTGCGCCGACCCAGGTCCCGGCCCACAATGTATTATTGCTTGCGATATAGAGAGACAGGACTTTCGCGGGCGTGATGCCGCCGGGTTGTGACTCCCAGGTGCCGCCGGTGCGGGCGGTGAGTCCGAGGTCATGCCCGACCCAGAGCGTGCCCGAGGCATCGAGAGCCAGAGTCTCGATCCCGGTGAGGCCGGGAGTCCCGGACGGGAGCGGGAGTTCGCTGCCGGTGCGCCAGTCGACCACCACCAGGCCATCCCGGCCGCCCGCCCAGAGGTGATTCCCTTCGATCTGAAGGGCGCGGAACGGACTGCCGCGGCCAAGTGTGAGCCATCCCGGCGGAGAGCCGGGTGCCGGTGCCGGAACTCCCCAGGGCTCGAGAAGGAACAGGGCCGCCGCGAGAACGGCAACCGACCACACGAGGGAAGTGCCGCCGGTCCCCCGGTGTCGGGCTTCGGCCGGATCATTCATGAGCCGTGCTCCGGGAGAGATGCGCGGGCCCGGTCGAGGGCGGAGCGGCCCCGGATGTCCGAGAGCCTCAGGAACAGCGGAAGCGCCGGCTTCATCCAGGGTTTCAGATAGGCGATAAAGGATAGCTTATGAAATAGATCCAGCCGGTCTGATGCGGTGAAGGACACGGTCGCGCCGGAGCGTTCGAGATGCCAGGCGCGCGCGAGGCGGCGGGCTTCGTCTTCGCCGCCCCGGGCCTCGATCTCGATCCGGAAGGGACCGTTGCCGCCGGGCAGTGCCGCCCCGGGGGCGTCGAGGGCCTCGGCGGCCGTGCGGGCCAGGGTGACCCGCCAGGCTGCGATATCGGTCGGCGAGCGCCGGGCGCCGGACTTGTCGATCGGAACGGTGCGGATGCCGCCCAGAACAACGTGAGCCTGGGCGCAGGCGACGGGACAGCCGGAAAACAGTCTCGCTCGCATGCCGCGTTGACCAAAACAGCCGAGGGCGCCGGCGAACAGTTCGGCCTCGCACAGGGTGCGACCGTCGATCCGCAGCCGGGCGAAGCGTGAGGTCAGCGTGTGGGGCAGGAATCCCGTGGTTCCCGACGCGGCATGGAAACCGATCATCATCAGGGTGTCGGCAGGCGGGGGGGCGCCGATGCCGGGCACGGGGCCGGCCCTGTATCCCTGCCGGAGAACGGCGCGCCGGTCGATCAGCTCCCGGAGCAGGTTGAAGCCGGTGCGATGAAAATCCTGGACCCATATCCGCGTCGCGCCGGCGTCGAACAGGGCCCGGACGACCGCATCGGCGTCGCGGCTCAGCTCCCGGCAGGCGACGGCCCATTCCGGCGTGCCGAGCAGCGAGCCTTCGCGGCCGAAGCAGCCCGAGCTGCCCTCGATATCCGTGAGCAGCAGCACCTTGCGACCCGGGTGCGGGGCGGTCGTTTCCGGCTTCATGACGGGAAAAGTGTATCACGGTTGCGACCGGCGGCGCGGGGCGGCATAATGGGCGGAGAGGGTTTCCCGATTCCCGAATGAGGATGGTGACCGAGGATGCGAACGACGCGCCGGGATGGGTTTCGCTGGATTCTGGCGATCCTGTTTTTCCTGCAGGCCGGGTACGTGTATTTCCTTGTGGGCCAGGCCCAGGAAAATCTGCGCCTTGCCCGCATCTATCGCAGTGCCACCGAAACGGACCGGCCTGCGGACGGGGCGTATGTTTGTCTGACCGGCGATGTGGTGCCCTTCGCCCCCCTGGTCATGGACCAAGCCTTCGATCGTGATCTGTGCGACCGCCTGGGGGTGAGCGAGCCGATCTGGTATGAGGCCCGGTTCACCCATACCGTCAAACGCGGCAAGAGCACGCACACCATCACCGACCTGGTTCTTTCCGGGCGCCGCTCGTTCCGGGTGCGGACGGCTGCCGGCGAGGTGACGCTCGACCAGTCGCCCGAATTCACCTACTCGTATCACCGCACGGGTTTTGGCTCGGGCGACGGGCTGATGCGCTACAGCCCCGTGTCGCGGCGCCTGGGCGTGACGTATTTCGCGCCGCGCCGGGTGCATGTCTTCGGCGTCGCGCGTGTCGCTCCGGACGGGGCGATCTCGCTGGCCGGGGCGCACAAGCGGCCCGTGATCGTTTCAGAGGTGCCGCGAAGCACGCTGGTCTCGAACACGATGATGGCCGTCGGGCTGGCCGGCGCGGCGATCGTGTATTTTCTCACGACCCTGTTCGTGCCGTGGAAGGCCTCGATCCGCGAGCAGATCGAAAAACTGCCTTCCGTCTGCTATATTTTCGACGTGACCGGCGGCTCCGAGGGGCTTGCCATCTTGTTCTTCGTGCTCTACGGCATCGGCTTCGGGCTGATCAACGCGTATTTCGGCAGCGATCACCCGTTTTATGCCGACCAGTTCTCGGCGGTCGCGTTCATGGGCTTCTGCATGCTGGTGCATATCTCGCGCAGCGTCGAATTCCTGTATGTGGCCGACAAGCGTGACGGGTATCTGTACGAGTATTCCCGCGGCTTTTTCGCGTTCACCAAGGTCCGGCTTGCGCCCATCGCCGATCTGCGCCTCTGGATCGACGTCCAGCGCAACAGCAAGGGCCAGAAGAGCTACTACCTGAAAGCCGGCGTGCCGGGCGGCAAGGTCTACGACGTCGGCGGAAGCGGCTCGTCCGAGGCGACGCTGATCGATATCAAGAACGAGTTCGACCAGTTCCGGGGCCGCCGTCCGACGGGAACCGGCCTCGCGTTCTCCTCGTCGGCGCCGGGCTGAGGGCGCGCGCGAGGTCGTTACCGGCCGCTGCCGGACCGGGCTGCGAGAGCCTGGCGTGCCTGGTCGATTTCGCGCAGTTCGCGCAGGGCGGCGAGAGCCTCGGCGTCAGCCGTTTTCCCGCTCTGGGTCAGGCTCGTGTAGCGGCGATACGCATCCTCACGCAGTCGGCGCAGGGCCTGGTCGGAATGGCCCGCGTATTTCTCGGGCATCGCGATCGCGGCCTGTGGCTCCTGCGGCAATGCTGCGGCGGCCATGACGTCGGCGGTTGTCGCCGCCGGTTCCGTGCCGGTTTCGCCGTCGGCGGGAAGGCCCTGGATCAGCTCGAGAGCCGCAATGTGGTCGCGTTCGGCCGTGACCAGGGTCTCGATGTGCTTGATCTCGTCCTTCAGCTTGCCCCGGGTGGCGATCTGAAGCCGGGAAACCCGCTCCAGACCGGCTCTGGCGTTGGCAAGACTGCTCGTCAGCTCGGCGAGGCGGCTGCGCGCCTGGGTCAGAAGCGTCTGGACACGGGCGGAGGCGTCGGCGCCGTCGCCGATACGGAGGCGGATATCGATGATCTGCGCGAACAGCCGCTCCTCGGGAGCGATGGCCGCTTCGGCCTGTTCGAGCGCCTTGCGATTCTTCCATTTCGAGATCGGGGTGAACCAGCTCGTCGAGCGTGATGTCCAGAGGGCCGACCGAACTCCCCGGTCGGCTTTCAGCAGAGCCTGGGCGCGTGCTTTCAGCGGGGCTGCCGCGGTCGCATCGTCGATGATGCGCCAGGCCATCAGCCGTGCGGCTTTCGACCGGGCTTCGGACAGCTTCTCGGTCGAGGGGCGGAACGGCCAGAACCACGGCCAGTCGCGCCGCACATCCTCGACGCGCCGCACCTCGGCGATCGCCTTCGTCACGTCGGCTTCCGTCACGCGCTTGCGGCCGTCCTCGGCCAGCCCGAGGGCGGAGAACTGCGTATGCTGTTTCGTCACGCTCGCGGAATCCCGCTCGAGCCCCTCCGTCGCATAGGCGATGATCTCGGGGAAGGTCAGGTCGTGCCGGCAGAGCAGCCCCTCGACGAACCGGGTGACCACCTGCTGGTGCCGCTTGTCGTCGGCGATGCTGCCGCCGACGGCCTTGCCGGCGAGACGGGCGAACTTCTCCTTCAGCCCGTTCGTGATGATCCCGTCCATCGTGTGGCAGGCGACGAGCGTGAAAATGTCGTTGGTCGCGCCGGAGCGAAGAGAATTATATAAAGCGTTATATACTAGAGTCTTTGCCTTGTCCTTGAAACTGCCCGTCAGCGGCACCCGGACACGGTCGGCCTTGTCGGCGCCCTCGCCCGGCGCCTTCCCGGATGGGACGAACCCGTGTTCACCCAGCATCTCGGCCACATCCCCGACGCTGCGCTCGAGGTGCGAGGCGCGGTCGGCGTAGAAGGCATCCATTTCTTCGAGCAGCTCGGGGCGTTCCTCGAGCAGGTAATCGGCGATCGTGCGGACCCCGACGACGGTCGGCAGGAACGCGTTGCCGGCGGCTTTGATCCGTTCCGCGGTCAGGGCCGACCGTTCCGGGTCGCGCTCCCGCTCGGCTTTCATCGAGGCTTCGAGCAGCCGGACGGGGAGATTCAGGGACTGGTGCCGGAGCAGCTCTTTCTCTTCGCGATACAGCAGGATGTCGACGCACAGCTCCGAGAGCTGGTGGTTGATATAGCCCGCATTCGGCAGGGGGGCCGTGATTTTCGCGTTGGGATACCCCTCGGCCTGGTGGGCGGAAGGAACCTCGGCGAACAGATGGCCGGCCCAGCCGAGAGCCATCGCGACATCCTGGAGACCGAATTTCGGATCGGATTTCGCCCGATCGACCATGCGCAGAATCGCCGCGGTGTCGAAATGGAACTCCCGGGGGAAGCCCTCGCCCGCGTTGAACTTGATGTCGGGGGCCGGCCCGCCGCCGATGAAGAGCCGTTCGAGACTCTTGGGAACGGCCGACAGGCTTTTCGCGGCAATGCCCGACCGGGCATACGCCCGGGCGTTGATCGTCAGGTGCGTCATCGGCCCCCACGCGGCAAGCGGCGCGGCGAACAGCCCAAGGACCAGGAGAACGAGCAGTCTGTTGGCGGTCGAACGGCGCATGATCACCCTCCGATACGACATGGTTTCTCTCATTATACCCGCCAATCCCCCAACACGGAGTACCAGCGACAGGATTCACCACAAAGGCACGAGAGATACGGAAAGATGACGAACCGCAGAGGCACCGAGTCACGGAGAATTTTTCACCACCAAGATACCCCGTTGAAATACCCCTCGGATTCAAGAACGCATCCGCAGATGGAGGGCAGATGAACGCAGATGAAAAAAACAAAGAGGAACGAACGCCTGGGACCACCGTATTTCCTGTATGCGCCGAATACTCCATGGTTGAAGACGCTCAGGATTTCATCTGCGCCATCTGCGGATTCGGTTCCCGTTCTGAATCAGATATGCCAGGCACCAGGATGCGGAAAGATGACGAACCACAGAGACGCCGAGTCACGGAGGGTTTTCACCGCCAAGGCACAAAAAACACGAAGCTTTCCTGGCGATGAATTATCCGTGGTTCTTCGTGCCTTTGTGGGGACAGTCTTCGTCTCGGTGTCTCTGTGACTCTGTGGTTCGTTCTCTGGGTGTTTTCGTGGAGATTGCTTCGGGTGTTCGCGGCTCAGTTGCCCGTGGCGATCGGGGGCGGGAAGTAGCGGACGGCGTCGGTCTGGCGGGCATGCGTCTGCGCGTTCTTCGTGATCCGGTCGATGAGGCGCTGCCGTTCCGCCGGATCCGGGTAGCGCTTTTCGTTCGAGACGAGCTGGGCGAGCCTGTCGTAATCGGGCTCGTAGACGACCCGCATCCGGATCCACGACTCGTTGTCGGCCGGCGCGGCGCCCGGAACGGATTCCACGGTGAGGTGCGCCCGGAGCGGCTCTGTCGCCAGATGCGCGAGACTGGTCTTTTCGGGAGTCACCCGGAAATTGGGGGTCGATTCGAAATAGACCTCGATGTTTTTCGGCGTGCCGAATTTCGCCCGCAGGGTTGCAACGAGATTGAGCGCTTCCTTATCGGGACCTCGCGGGGTCTCTTCGAGCGTCATCACGATATTGCCCGGGAGCAGATACCGGAACTCGGAAGCCGTCGCCCCGATCGTCAGGGCGAAAAGCGCCAGCGATGACGCCAGGAAAAGCAACAAGCCCGTGTGTCTCTTTTTTTTATTTAGCTTCATATCATATCACCATGTATTATATTTGCAATGCGATACTCCGTTACTCCGATGTGCCTCCTGTGAAGGGATTCGTTCCGCCGTTCGAGCGGACTTCGACTTCGGCAGCCGCCGGGGTCTCCGTTGATGGTACCGCTTCCGGCACCTGATTTGCAAGCGGTTCGGCGGGAGTCGTGGTCACGAGAGCGGCTCGGGCTGCCTCGGCACGGGCGGTGAGATACCCCTTCACCCCAGCGGAGTCGCCCAGGAACGAGATGAGCTGGGCATCCGTGAGCTTGCCGTAGGTGCGCTCGTCGAAGATGCGCGCGACGGCCGAGGCCTGGTCGGGGTTGCGGCCGACGTAATCGGTGAGCAGATTGGCCAGCGTCCGTTCGCGCTGGTTGGTGGCCCGGAACGAGGTATAGAGGCGGCTCATCCCATCCGGCAGCTTCGAAATCTCGAGAATGATCAGGGCGTTGATCCCCTCGACCCGGGTGAGGGTGAGGCCGTCGACGGCACTGGCCGAGGCCACCTCGTAGACGCCCTTCGACCGCTCGATCTTCACCTCTTCGAAAACGCGGGGCCACCAGCTCGCGAGATCGGGCGAGTCGTGCATCTGCATGAACTCGGCCCAGCCTTCGAGAAACGCCGCGCGGGGCTTCGTGACTTCGTTGATGTGATGCACGCCGTCGGGGCCATACGGTTCATCCGCTTCCCCCGCCGTCCGGTCCATCGAGTGGGCGGCCTCGTGAACCAGCGTGGAGCGGGCATCCGCCTCACCGTCGGGGTTGTTGTAGCGCATCGAGTTGAGCTGAATCAACAGGCCGTTGCTGTAAGGCCAGAAGTCGCGCAGCACCTTGTCGCTGTCGTGGCCGTTCGTATCGGTGAGCACGATCTCGACCCGGTCCCGGCAGCCCTGTTTCATGCGGTCGAGCAGATACTGCTCTTTTGCCTGACGGTAGGCGGCGAGCAGACCCCGCTGGCCGTCCGAGAGGCGCGCCGTGTCCGTCGCGACCCCCATCAGTTGCAGCAGATGGGCCTCGTCGCGAATCTTGGTGACGAACACCTTATACCGGGTGGTGGTGTCGTCGGACGGGATCTCCTGACGGCCTTCCTTCGTGAGATCGGCTTTCAGAAGCTTTTTCCGGAAATCCGAGGCGGGAACGCGTTTCGCGCCGTCGATCCGTTCCTGGATCGCCGCTTTCGCCGCTGCCGGGGTGCCGCGCTGAACGGTGACGACCTCGTCGATGCGCTGATAATAGAAGGTGAACTCAAATCGCTCCTGGGGGGTCTCGACGGGCACCGGAGCCGGCGTCGCAGGCTTGGTGCGCCTTGCCGCAAAGGAGGGGGTGGCCAGAAGGCAGATCGTCAGCAGCAGGGCGATGGTTCGGAGCGTTCGCATGAGATGCCTCCGTGAAGGGTGCGATGGGCGAAATGATCATCTGATTATACGCAGGAACCCCGGGGGTACGGGGTCACTGGGGGATCATCGACGAGAGAACGGCGTAAAACCCCCGCATGAACGTGATGAGCGTGTCCGCACCGGGTTGGGCCTGTCGGGCTTCCGGAAACGGCTCGACACGGCTGACGGGGGCGGCGGGCCCGACGGCGAGCGGGTCGACCCGCACCCGGATCTCGGGGCCCTGTTCTCGGGGGAACCGGAGCTCGAAGCCGGTGATGCCCACCGGGCCGCGCAGCAGCAGCACGGTCGGGGAGGCCGTTTCCCGGGCGGAAAACTCGAGCATGCCCGATGTTTCCCGGCACCAGGGAAGGTTCGTGCGCAGCTTCTTCGCAATGTGAGCGGGGGTGCCCGGGTCGACCCCAAGATCGATGGGGCGCGTGGCAATCAGGACGGCGAGGTTCATCACCAGATTCAGGTTGAACTCGCCGTCGGGTGAGCGGTCGATCCGGACCGTGGGGATCGGAACCTCGCGGTCCGGCCCCGAGACGAACAGCGTGCGCTCGCCGGCCAGCTCGAGGAGACAGCTCGCTGAGGCGCCGACGGCCAGGTAACGGAACGCGGCATCCCGGGAGGAAAGGGAAAGCAGCGCGTGATCGCCGTTCCGGAGACGGATGCTGCCGCTGCCCCGGACGTTCTCGCCTTCCTTCACGCTCAGATCGAGGTGCAGGGCATCCATGGCGGGGGCGATCGGAAGGAGTGCCGAGGCGACCGACGTTTCGAGGCCATCCCAGAACGCGGTCTCGGAGGCGACGTTGCGGAAGCCGGCGGCCGTCAGAAGAGCAGGCGCGAGCACCAGGAACAGGGCAAGGAGAGCCGTTGCGGAAGGGGGATTGCGGCGGGTCATCGGGAGTGCTCCTCATCGGCGGTTTTCTGCATTGTCGTGCAACCGCCGCGAAACGTCAAACCCCCATCGGCACGGGAGCGCGCCAATGGGGGTTTGCGGATGCGCCGTCAGCGGGTGGGGACGGTGAGGTGGCCCCGGATGTTGCTGAGCTGGAACCCGTTGCCGCCGTTGGAAACCATGCCCCAGTTCCATCCGCGGAACAGGCCCCACAGCAGCGCGCCGAGACCCGCCGCGACGGGGGCCGCGACGAGGGCGCCGGCGCCGGACCGGGAGCGGCCGCCGGCGTGGCCGGCCGGATTGGCCTGGGCCCGCTCGACCGTGCCCAGCAGCCGGTTCACGATCTCGAGGGCATCGCCTTCGTCGTGCCAGAGAAGCTGGAGTTTCGCCTTGTCGGCACCGCGCCGGATCTCGCCGGCGAGGCCCGGATAACAACGGGCGAAGGGGTAGCTGCCGGCAATCGATTTCACGTTGTCGAGAGGCCGGTTGGCGGCCTGGAGGGCCATGTAGCCGCCCCCGTGGGCGATCGTGCAGCGGGCGGCTTCGAGGTTCGCGTGGATCTGGTTGAGAATGCCATACACGTCGCAGGACTGGGCAAACACCTGGGGCGCCGCCTGGAACACCAGGGACGCGATGAGGACGAGACACCAGCCGGTTCTGAACAGGGATTTCATGGGAAGAGCCTCCAAAATTCAATGCGTTTCTCGTTCGGGAAGAGGAAAACGAAAGAAAGCAAATACCATGCCATGTGTGGCAGCCTTCGAGGGGCGGCGGGTGCCGGAGGATGACGGGGGGGTGGCAAAAAAGCGGCACCGGGTGTCGAAGTTTTGGCGCTTCGCCCTTCCCTCGGTATATCATGCGGTGTCTGCGATGGGCGGAAGCGGTGCGATCACGACGAAAACGGGGGCTGGCGAAGCGATGGGCGCCGATGTGCGTTCTGCGAAATGGGATGGATTCCGGATCTTCCTCGCCTTCGCGTTCTGTTTCCAGGTGGGTCTCGGGGCCTGGCTGGTGGCCGCGGGAGTCCAGGCTTACCGGTTCCTGAAACGCCTGGAGACGGCCGGGGAAACGCAGAGTCCCGTTCCCGGGCAGTGGGCCTGCGTTTCCGGCAGCCCTGAGCGCACGGTTCCCACCGACCTTCCGCTGGCGGCAAGCCAGTTCGAGTCCCGGTTTTTCGCGGGACACGGGGCCTGGCCTCTCTGGTTCGAGGCCGAGTTCACCCACGAGGTGAAGCGCGGCAAATCGACCCGCACGGTGCTCGACGAGCGGCTGAGGATGTCCTGCGGCATCGCGGTGAAAACCGCCGGCAGTCTTGTCGGCGTCGATCCTGCTGCCGTCTGGTTCTACTCCCCCCGGGAAACGGTGACACGCGAGATCGGAGCCTATCGGAACATCGCTCCCGATGCGACCCGCCTGAGCGTGACCTGGTTTTCCGTGCCGTGGCTGTATGTGGTCGGCCGGGCGTCCCGGGGGGCGGATGGTCGCCCGGTCATCACAGGTGAGGCCGGATGGCCGGTGCTCGTTTCGGAACTTTCTCCGGCCAAGCTGATCGAGGGCCTCTGGGTCGCGGCGATCGCGGCGTTTCTCGCGGTCGGCTACGGCCTCTGGTCGCTCCTCGTGCCGTGGAAACACTCCCTCCGGCGGAGTTGCGAGCAGTTCCCCCGGGATTTTTTCGTGCTCGACCCCGTCGGGGGCGGCGAAAAGACCGCGATGCTCCTGATCGCCGTCATTCCGGCCCTGACGCTTCTCGGCGCGGGGCTTTTGCTGGTCGAGATTCCGCACTGGCATGAGCGTCTGACGATCCTTGCCACCGTGTATCTGGCCTGGACGCTCGTGATCCATATATCAAAAAGTATAGAATACTTCTACGTCGCAGACCGGCGGGACGGGTATCTGTACCGGATCCATCGAAACCTCTTCTCGACCGAGCGAAAGCAACTGGTCCGGCTCGATCGGCTGGCGGGGCTTTCGGTGGTTCCGTCGAAGCGCGGAAAACAGACGTGCTACGCGCTCGGCTGCGCGATTCCCGGAGAGGGCGTCGTGGAGCTGACCCGCGGCTTCCTTCTGGAGGCTTCGGCTCAGGATGCCGAGCGCGAGTTCCGGGCATTCCTCGAGAATCGACCCCCGGAGGGCGGGAGGTCGGAGCAGGCGGGATTGTTCGCGAGGGAGTGAGTTCTGGTACACTGTCGGTGATCAACCCGTCACGGACGGGAACGAGGAGAGTTCGGTGAATCATTTCAGAAACGTGTTGACGGCCATGGGCGTGGCGTTGCTGGTCGGGGTGGCGGCCGGCTGGCTCCGCTACTGGATCGGGTTCGTCGTGATCTTCCACGGGGCCGCGTGTGCCGGAATCATCGGCTGGCTGTTCCATCGGGTCCGGCCGATCCCGGCCGGGAACTTCGACGAGTCGAACGCCCAGGCGTGGCGCTGGTCGTTTCCGCTGATCGCGATCTTCTGGCTTGGTCAATTCGCGGGAACCGGCCTCGCCCAGCCCTGGTTCGATCCGCTCGACTATTATGGCGGCATCCTGGCCGGCAAAGGGATCGAGACGTTCCTCGCGATGGGCCAGGTTCGCTCCTACGGGGGCGGCATGTCCGGCTTCATGTGGGCGTTCTGCGTGCTGCTCGATGCCGTCATCATGCTGATCCTGACCGCCGTCTTCCTGCGCGACGACGAGCCCGGCGCCCGGCACGAGGGCGAGGGGAATGTGTCGGAGGATGAGGCGGACGAGGAAGAGGAAAACGAAGATGGCGAGTCCGGCAAAACTGCCGGGGATTCCAGGAAAGAGGAGGACCGGCGATGAAGGCACCGTCTCTGCGCATCTCGGGAAAACTCGTTCTGCTCTTCTGCTGCGCCGTTCTGACGCTCGGCCTCTCCGGCTGCGTCTTCGACGGGGAAAGCGATCTCGACGTCGCCTGGAGCGCGCTGAAAAAAGAGGATCTGAATCAGGCCATCCGGTTCTCGACGCGGGCCATCACCTTCGGGGGGCTTTCGGGGGAAAAGCTCAGCTCGGCGTACGAGTGCCGTGCAAAAGCGAGTTCCCAGAAGAACCGGTACGATCAGGCTCTCGAGGATATGAACCGCGTGGTGTCGATGCGGCCGGAGTATGCCGGCGGGTATCTCGAGCGGGGCGATCTGCTGCTGCATGCGGGGGATTTCGACCGCGCGCTGGCCGACATCTCCCGCGGGCTCGAGATCGCCGACCCGAAGGGCGAGTCGAAAAGCGCGTCCCTCGCGAAGCGCTATATCAGCCGCGGCAGCATCCATCTGATGAAAAAGGCGCCCGAAAAGGCGATGGCCGACTTCGAACATGCGCTGAAACTCGATCCCGGCTCCCTCGATGCGCGCATGGGCCGCAGCTACGTGCTGGAGGACCAGGGCCGGAAGCGCGAAGCCCTGATCGAGATGGAGCTGATCTGGCAGGCCGTTTCCAAACAGGTGTTCATGCCGCTTTCGAAACAGAGCGTCTATCTGAAGCGGGTCATACGGCTGCGCATGGCGAATGGGTTCGACGGCGCCACCCCCGCCAACGTGATTCCGGCCGAGGCGCCCCCCATTCCCGTCTCGGAGCCCTCCGACGCCCCTCCTGCGGGAAACCCCGGGGAAACTCCGGAAAAGACGCCTGCCGAGGGGTCCGGGGTCGGCGATGACATCGGGCCCGATGCCGTTTCCGAAAAGAATCTCGACAAACCCCTGCTCGGGAAATGAATGCCGCTCCGGCAAAACCCTGAAATATAATACTGTGAAATATATAAGAAAGAGCGACGAACGATGAAGACCAAGAAAACGGCTAGCCCGACGAACTCGGCGGCCGGCGTGTGCTGGAACCTGGCCGATCTGTATGCCTCACCTTCCGACCCCCGGATCGAGCGCGATCTGAAGCAGGCCGAGAAACGGGCGACGGCGTTCGAGAAAAGCTGGAAAGGCGCGTTGAAGCGCGGCCTCACCGGGGCGAAGCTGGCCGAGGCGGTGCGGGAATACGAGGAGATCCTCGTCCTGCGCGATCGGCCGGCCATCTACGCGAACCTGCTGTTTTCGGGCGACACCCAGAACCCCGCCTACGGCCGCCTGATGCAGAGTGTCCAGGAGCGCGCGACGGGGATTCACACCCATCTGCTGTTTTTCATGCTCGAATGGTGTGCCCTCGACGAGAAGACCGCCGCGGCCCTGATCGGCCACAAGGCCGTCGCCCGATGGCGGCACTTCCTCGAGGCGGCCCGCCGGTACCGGCCGCACGTGCTGTCGGAGCCCGAAGAACGCATCGTCGAGGAGCTCGAGAATACCGGCTCACGCGCATTCGTACGCCTGTTCGACGAGACGCTCGGGGCGATGAAATTCCCCGTGAAAACCGGGGGGAAAAGCCGCGAGCTGACCGAGCAGGAAGCCCTGGCGATGCTGTATGACCCCGACCGCGACGTGCGGCGCGCGGCTGCGGAAGGCCTCACCGAGGGATTCGAGGCGAATCTGCGGCCCCTGACCTTCATGTTCAACACCCTGGTGCAGGATCACGCCACGATCGACCGGCTGCGCAGCTATCCCCACCCGATGGCCAGCCGGAACCTCTCGAACGAGATCGACGCGAAGACGGTCGACACCCTGCTGCGCATCTGCGACGAGAACACCGGCATGGTTGGCCGGTATTACCGGCTGAAGGCCCGGCTGCTCGGCCTCAAAAAGCTGTTCGATTACGACCGGTATGCCCCGGTTTCCCGCGAGATGCCAGGCTGCACCTGGGACGAGTGCCGCGAACTGGTCGTTTCAACCTACCGGGCGTTTTCCCCGAAAGCCGGCCTGATCGCCGAGACGTTCTTCGCCAAACGCTGGATCGACGCCGAGTTGCGGGCGGGAAAGCGCGGCGGGGCGTTCAGCGCGCCCGGCACGCCCGATGCCCACCCCTATATCCTCGTGAATTACAGCGAGCGGCTGCGCGACGTGAGCACCGTCGCCCACGAGCTCGGCCACGGCATCCATCAGTATCTTTCCCAGGAACGCGGCTACATCCAGTCGGACACCCCGCTCACCCTGGCCGAGACGGCGAGCGTGTTTGGAGAGATGCTCGTGTTCCAGGAGCTGCTCGAGCGGCAGAAGAAGCCCGAGGTCAAGCTGGCGCTCTTGTGCGGCAAGATCGAGGATGCCTTCGCCACGGTGTTCCGGCAGGTCTGCATGACCCGCTTCGAGCAGAAACTCCATGCGGCGCGCCGCGAGGGGGGCGAGCTGACCGCCGACCAGATGAGCGACCTCTGGCTCGAGGCGAACCGGTCGATGTTCGGCGACTCGGTCGAACTGACCCCGGGCTACCGGCGCTGGTGGTGCTATATCACCCACTTCATCCATTCGCCGTTCTATTGTTATGCCTATGCTTTCGGTGAGCTGCTCGTGCTCTCGCTGTATGCCCTCTATCGGAAACAGGGCTCGGCATTCGTGCCGAAATATATGGAGCTGCTCGCCGCGGGCGGCTCGGAAAGCCCCGAAGAGCTGACGAAACGCCTGGGCATCGACATCACGAAACCCGCCTTCTGGAAAGCCGGCATCGGTCTGCTGTCCGAGATGGTCGACGAGGCCGAACGCCTTGCCGCCGCCCTTCCGAAAAAGAAAACCCCCACCCGCCGGTAAAACCGGATATCGCCCAATCTGCTGTGGGGGCGGGTTTCAAACCCGCCCGCGGTTTGGCGACCCGGGCGGATCACGATCCGCCCCTACGGATAACGGGTGAAGGATTCTTCGTGCCTCAGGACGTGATTTGCGGATTTCGTTACGAGAACCGATCCGCAGATGACGCAGATGGCACAGATGAGAACATGAACGTCTTTAGGGTATGGGTTTTCCGCTGCAAACAGAATCCCAGATGAATCCAGGCGGATGTTCCCTACGGTATTTCATCTGCGTTCATCTGCCCTCCATCCTCCATCTGCGGATGCGTTCCTATACCCGAGGTTTCCTTCAACGGAGCGCCTCTGGGGTGGAATGGAGGCGTTTCGGGGTCAGGCGGCGGATTCGCGGCGGACCTGTTCGCCGAGGTCGATGAACCCCTTTCCGAGAATCTGGCGCGTCTCGCCGACGATGACGAAGGCGTTGGGATCGAACTCGTGGATGAGACAGCGCAACGTCGGCATCTCCTGGCGCCGCACGGCCACGAGCAGGATGTGGGTCGGTCGGCTGGTGTACATGCCCAGCCCGTCCAGCCGCGTCACGCCGCGGTGCAGCTCCTCGATGATGGCCCAGGAGATTTCGTCGGACTGCTTCGAGATGATCAGCACTGACCGATAGACCGACATGCCTTCGAGCACCGTGTCGATGACGCGGCCGCTGAAGAAGACGGTGATGAGGCCGTAGAGCGCCAGGTCGGGGCCGAAGACGGCGCCCGCGATAAGCGTGATCAGGAAGTTGGCGGCCAGAATCGTGTCGCCGATGGGAATGTGCCAGCGGTGATGCAGAATCAGGGCCACAATATCGATGCCTCCCGTCGTTCCCCCAGCGCGGAACGTGAGCCCGACGCCGATTCCCCCGAGAATGCCTCCGTAGAGACAGGCCAGTAGCGGATCCTTCGCGAGCGGCGCGATGGCGAGAGGGCCCATCATCAGATCCGTGAGCACGGACGAGACGACGACCGACAGGATCGTCTTCCAGACCGACCCCGTGCCGACCAGTTTTGCCTGGATTCCGAGCAGGATGAGGTTGCCGATGAGCACGACCGTTCCGATCGGGGTGCCGATCGCGAAATACAGGACCGTCGCGAGGCCGGTCAGGCCGCCCGAGGCGATCTTGTTCGGCGCCGTGAAACAGACCAGGCCGACCGACAGGAGAAACGAGCTGAACAGGATGAGCAGGACGTCGGACGTCCGGACGTTCGTTGTGCGCGCCACGGGAAAGCCTCCGGGAAGATGCTGGCCATCCGCATCGCCTGCGGAAAGCGGTCGCAGTGTAGCACGCCCGCCCCCCCCTGACAACGCCGCCGCCCCGCCTGTTGAATGGGTGTTTCCCACGGATTTTTCCCGGTGTCAACGCATCTCTTTGACGTGATGCAAACATCGCCAATCTGATGTAGGGGCGGGTTTCAAACCCGCTCCTACAGTCGCCTGAGTGCTCTTTCATGCGTAGGGGCGCATCGTGATGCGCCCGGAGCATCGAGGTGCGGGGCGGTTGCAAAAGGGGGGCGCGTACGGTACGCTTGGGGCGCGATGGGAGGCTGGATATGAGCCGGCTGCAGATAACTGCTGAGCAGGTTCTCGGGGTGGTGACGATCGCCGCCGACGGGGAAGTCGACGTCTACACGCTCGGCAAACTGAAAGAAGCGGTGACGATGGCGCTGTCCACGGGACTGGCCCACCTGGTCATCGACCTCGGGGGCGTCACCTACATGGATTCATCCGGCCTGGGACTGCTGCTGGGGCTTCACAAACAGCTCGAAAAGGCTCGCGGCCGCCTGATCGTGACGGGGCCGTCGGCCGCGGTTCGCGAGGTGTTCCGCGTGACGAATGCGGATCGCCTGCTGAAGGTGATGAACACCCGGGAGGAAGCTGCCCGGTGCGTCATCGAGGCACCCTTCACTCCTCCTGCTGGATCCGACCGCGATAGAAAATGACGAACTTGCAGTGGGTGCAGTTGAGCGTGAAATACGGGGACTGGCGTCCGGCATGCGTTTTCTGGACCATCGGGGCGCTGCATTGTGGGCACAGCATGGCGTTACCTCCTGTTACATCGATTTCCAACAAGCCCTACTCGATATATCGGCATGAAAGCGTAAAAGGCTGAGAGTGCAGATGAACCCCCCTTCCGAGAACAAAGCCCGCTCCGGCCGCTCTGCCGGCGCCGTTGCCCTCGTTCAGGGCATCGTCGGCCTGGTGGCGGTGCTGATCGTCTGGCTCGCCTGGGACTTCCTGCAGGAAGACGGGGCCGCGCGCGACGAGGCCGCCCGCCGGCAGGTCGCGGTGACTGCCGATCTCGCCGTCTCGGAGATCCGTACGGCCCTCACCGGCGCCGCAGACGCTCTGCAACTGCTGTCGCGCCTGCCGGAGTTGCGCGGCATGCACCGGTTCGGGCCTGCATCCGAACTGGCGGAACGGGCAAACTCGGCCCTTCTCACCACGATCTCGGATCTGGCGTATTCCACGAACGCCGCCCGGCCCGCGCCGGCCGAACCGGATAGGCTGCGGGAGTTCGTCTCGCTCTGGAAGGCGGCTGCTCCGGTGTTCGAGTATCACCTCGCCGCCGTCCGCCGCGTGGCGTATGAGGTGGGCCTGCTGGGGGTTCTCGAGACCCTGCCGATCCCCGAAACCTTCGAGCCGCCGGCCGTGCCGACCGGTCGAAACGCCGTTGGAACGCCGAGCTGGGCCGATGTCGCGGCGTTTTTCACCGCATGTCTCGAACCCGCCCTGATCACGACGGGCAGGTTCCTCGATCTGGCGCTCGGCTGGGGGGGCATCATTCTTCCCGATCCGCAGGAAAGCGGCCGTCTGCTTGCCGCGACCCTGAACGATCGTGATCTGATCCGATCTGTCTCGATCCGCGGCCTCGACGGGAAGGAACTGACGGGCGTTTCCGAGATCGGCGGGATTACCGCATTCGGCGGAGGCTGGTGGCGTCGCGGTCTGCGCGGCAACCGCCCGTTTTACGCCGGTCCGGCCCTGTTCGACGAGAGTCTCGGCCGCCCCCTCTGGATGGCAGGGGCGCCGCTGCGCGATGCGGCTCGTGAACCCGCGGGGCTCCTGACCGCCAGGGTCGACCTGGGCTTCCTCGGCGATCTGGCCGACACCGCCCGCCTGACGCCGGGATCGATGCTGATCGTGACCGACGAGGAAGGGGTCGTCATCGGCCATCACCGGCCGTCCGTCGTGGTCAGCCAGGTCAACCTGCGTCACACGAACCCGCTCGTGGCGGCCGCGCTCGAGGGAGAAGCCGGCGAACAGGAAATCCGGCTGACCGGTATTTCGTATGTCGCCGCCTGGCGCTCGCTGCGCGGCAACGAACGGCACCGGCTGCCGGGATGGGCGGTCGTCTGCCTGGTGCCCGTATCGGAGCTGGCCCCCGGAAGCTTCCGTACCGTGCTTCTGACGGTTCTGCTTGCTTCCCTGGCGCTCGGTGCATTATTTTATCTGTCCGGTTTGATCGAAACCGCATTCGAAGAGGATGCCGAAGCATGAATCACGAACGGAACAACCGCTTTTCCCGCGCTGGCGCCCTGCTGCTGCCCGCCGCCCTCGCGGTGTGCCTGGGCTTTGCCGTGCCCGGCCCCCTGTCTGCCGGCCCTGCCGCGACGGAGAGCATGGAGCGAGCGATCAAACAGCGCTCTGCCGGCGATCTCGACGGGGCCATCCGCAATCTGCGCAAGGCCGTCGATGCCTCCGAAGTCGCGGCCCAGCGCAGTCTCGCCAGCTTCATGCTCGGCGACTGCCTGATCGAGTCGCGCAAGCATGCCGAGGCGGTCGAGATCTATCGCGGCATTCTCGAACGCCAGCCGGCCGACGAGGAACGCGCCGAGGCTCTGTTCCGGCTTGCCCAGTGCCGTCAGGCCCTGGGAGACCATGCGGGCGTAAAGAAGCTGTGCCGCCAGATTGCGGCCGATCATGGCGACACCGCCTATGCCGAGCTTGCCCGGCTGCTGCTGAAGAGTTCCGAGGCCGCCCGGGCGGCCGAACCGACGGAACCTCCCGCCGAGTCCGGGGAAGCGACGGCCGTTGCCGCGACTCCCGCTGAGCCTGTGGCGGCCGCCCCTGTTCCCGGTCCGGCTCCGGCGGCCAGGCCGCCTGCCCGGACGACCCGCCCCGTGCCGCAGTATGAAGGCGTCGATCCCGAAACCGTCGCGGCGGCTCAGGCGAAAGCCGCACCCGAAGCGGTTCAGCCAACGACTCCCGTTCGGGAGCCCGTTCGCCGGCCGGCGGTCGAACCACGCACCGCCGCCCCGGCACCGGCCCCCGTCGCGCCGGCGCCTGCCGCAAGCCCGGCCAAGCCCGTCGCCGCTCCGGCGAAGCCGATTGCCCAGCCTGCCGTTTCGGCACAACCGAAACGTCCGGCCCCCAAGGCTGCTTCCAACGAAGAAGAGGAAGCGCCTGTGGAAGCGCAGGCTCCGACGGCGCCTGCCCGTCCGGCCAGGAGTGCCGCCGTTCCCGACGTCTCGGATCTGCTGACGCTGCCCCCGCTTTCCAGCGACGAACGGGAGGCTCTGGCGACCCAGATCCTGCATGACCAGGAAAAGATCAAGGCCGATCCCTCGTCTGCCGGTTCGGATGAAGTGCTGATGCGCATCGCCGAGGCGACGGCGCGGTTCGGCGAGCCGGTCGAGGCGTGCAAGACCTATGATCGCGTGCTGACCGGCTTCCCCAAATCGAAACATATCGAGCGCGCCTACTTTGAGGCCATCCGCCTGCGCGCCGTGATCGGCCTTCGGCCGGCCGTCGCCCAGTGGGGCGAGGTGTTCCTCCGCAGTTTCCCGAAATCGCGCCGGACAGGCGATGTCCAGCGGCTCATCACCTGGGCCCGCAACGCGCCTTCCCCGGCGAAGAAGGCGGCGACGGCAGGGGCGGGCCCGGCCCGTTCCGCGAAAGCCGGCGGCGCCGGTTCCGAGCGGGCCACGAAGGGGGAGTTCGATCCCGAGTCGGATCCCCGGTTCCGCCAGGCGAAACGGCGCATTGCCGACAACCGGTTCGCGCTCGCGATGAACGATTTCCAGGTGCTGACCGATGCGCACCCGGATGTTCCGGTGCTGTGGTGGGAACTCGCGCTCGTCCAGATCCAGCTCCAGCAGTATGACGAGGCCGAGAAGAGCCTCGACAGGCTTCTCTCGCTCCAGCCCGACAATCAGGATGCCCGGTCGCTGCTGGGCTACGTGCATTACCATCAGAAGGATTACAACCAGGCGGCCGCCGATTACCGGCAGGCAGGTGCAACCGAGAGCGAGGGGCTGAAGTTCTTCGACTCGCAGACCGCGGCGCGCCGCATGGAACGTTCGTCGAAAAAATCGAAACCGTCATCGACCCGCGAAGGAGGGAACGAATGAATATCGAGAGCCGGCAGTTGATCGAAGCGTTGCAGGCCGACGGGGACAACCGTCGGGAAGCCGAGGACTGGGGTGCCGCGAAGGCGGCCTATGCCAAGGCGATCGAGGAGTTCGAGCGCATCGGGGGGGACGACACCGAGATGCCCCTGACCGCCGATGATCTGGCGCTGCGCAAGGAGATCGAGGCCCACCTCGGCGCGGTCGATGCGCGGCTGGCGCGGTCTCACTTCGAGTGGGGGAAGACCGCCTACGAGCGGCGTGACTGGGAACGGGCTCTCGAAGAGCTCGAGATGGCCACCGAGCTGGCCGGCGACGACGATGTCGCGTTTCTCGAGCAGATCAAGCCGATGCTGGACAAGGCCCGTGTGAAGACCCGTGACCGGCACATCCACGACGAGATCACGCCGCTGGTCGAGCGGGGCGACAACTTCCGGCGCGCCGAGAACTTCGGCGAGGCGATTCTCGAGTATCAGGAAGCCATCAAGGCGTTGGCCGGCCTGCCGGCCGAGCACCGGTATGTCGTTTACGTGCGCGAGGTGCTCCGCGAGTGTCGCCGCCATCTCGTGAAGCCGTATCTGGCCCGCATCCATCGGGCGTCCCAGGCCGGCCGGGACCGGCAGGCGTTTGCGCTGCTGAAGCGCGCCCAGCTGCTGATCGACGAGAACGATCTGATTTACCGGGCGTTCATCGACCAGATCGGTCAGGAGATCGCGGCGAAGCTGACGAAGAAAGACCTGAAGGAGATCGAGGAGAGCGACGAGGGCGAATCCGCCGACGTCTGGTCGAAGGCCGTCGCCGAGTATGAAGAGGCGCTCGACCTGTACTCGTCGTTCACCCAGACCGATCCGCTGTCGCCGGCGTATGCGGGCGCGAACATCTACGAGGACAAGTTCGTCCAGTCGCGGCGCAAGCTCGCGACCCTGTATCGTCAGCGGGGCGACCGGTTCCGCGACAAGGCGGTGTTCGACAAGGCGATTCGCCAGTATCGTGAAGCGCTGAAGCTGTTCCCGCGCTCGGACAAGGCGTTTTACGACACGTTCCGCGAGATGAAGAAGCTGCGCGCCCAGATTGCCCCGGCTTCGGCCTGATCCGGCCGGGATTGTATCGATGCATGGGGGCGGGTTTGAAACCCGCCCCTACGCATGTCGGTATATATTTTGCGAAATAGCAACTATGATACCTCTCGCCATGATGGGTGGACATGACTGATCTGAGCGCGTCGTTCCGGGGACGGGGCCGGTTCTTCACGAGCGCCGAGGCGCTGGCGGGCCTCGTGTTCGGCCTGCTTTCCGTCCTGTTGTTCTATAACGGATACTTTACCGATCTCGAGAACGGCAGCATCGACCTCCGGTTCCGCTCCCGCGGGGAACTGCCCGCGAGCCGGAATGTCGTACTGGTCTCGATCACCGACGAGTGCATCGCGAAGCTCGGCCCCTGGCCATGGCCCCGGGCCATGCATGCCCGGCTGCTCGACGTGCTCGCCTCGGCGGGGGCGCGGGTCGCGGCGTTCGACGTCATGTTCAGCGAGCCGTCGCTGGCCGGGCCGGAAGACGATGCCGTGTTCGCGCGTGCCGTCGCCTCGTTCGGCCGCGTCGTGCTGCCCCTCGTGATGGTGAAAAAGACGGTGCTCGACAACGAGTCGTGCGAGATGATCGAGCGGCTCGTGGCGGACCGGCCTATCCCGGCGCTGCGTGCCCCCGTCGCTTCCGAGGGCTTCATCGACATGGAGCACGTGGACACGAACACCGACGGCGTCATGCGCCACCTGTTCCTCGAAAAGAGACTCGGCGACGAGACCTACCGGTGTTTCGGCCTTGTCATCGCGGCCAGCCTGCTCGATGTGGTCATCGAATCGATCCCGGAGGGGATGAAAATCGGCGATCGGCTGCTCGGTTTCTATACCCGACGGGAACGATCCCGCCCCGGGGTGCCGATCAGCTCGCTGATGCTCAACTACGGCGGAAAGACGGGCTATTTCGACGACGTCGCCTACCACGAGGTGCTCGAAGGCCGGTTCCAGAGCGGGCTGATGCGGGGCAAGGCCGTGATCGTCGGGACGCGCGCCAAGGGCACGTCCGAGGACGTGAAGTTTTCCCCGTATGGAGCGATTTCCGGCATGGAAATCCATGCGAATCTCGTCCACAACATCGTCAGCGGCAGGATCCTGCGGCGCATGCCGCCGCCCTGGACCTGCGTGCTGCTGCTCGGCGTCGCGCTGCTGCTGGCCTGGATCATCTGGCGTACCGGCAGCACGGCCGGCAACCTCGCGATTCTGGCGCTGTGGCTGGCCTGGCCGCTGGCCGCCGTGGCCGTCTTCCGATGGGATCTGGTGCTCGAGACGGTTCCGTTCCTGTTCCTCGGGCCGGTCCAGTGGGCCCTGATGCGGCTCGGACAGCAGCTCCGCGATCTCCGGCAGCGGAACCGGGAACTCGCACGAAAGGTCCGCGAACTTTCGATGGTCAACGAAGTCATACACGCCGTGAACTTCATGGGGGATCTGAACCGGACCCTGGACACGATTCTCGCCAAATGCGTGCAGGTCCTGGGTGCCGAACGCGGCTCGCTGTTCATGCTCGACGAACGGTACGAGAGCCTCGTCGAAGCGGCGGTCGTGGTTGGCGTCGAGGGTGCCGCATCGGTGAACCCGGCTCTCAAAGAGAAGTTCAAGGTCGGCGAAGGAGTCGCCGGCGAAGTGTTCGCGAAAGGTGAGCCGCGCCTGATCATCGATGTGCGCATCGATAAAAAATTCGAGCATATGGATGGCAGCCCCGGCGTCGTGCGCTCGATCCTGTGTGTGCCTCTGCTGGTGCGGGATACATCGATCGGCGTCATGAATATCGTGAACAAGACGACGGACGCCTTCGATCATGAAGATCTCCAGATGGCCCTGACCATGGCGAACCAGGCCGCCGTCGTCATCGAGAAGTCCCGGCTGTTCAACCTCGCCACGATCGACGGCCTGACGGGGCTTATCGTGCGCCGCCATTTCCAGTCGCGCATGGAGGAAGAGTTCCGGCGGGCGAAACGCTATGAGAAGCCGCTCTCTTTTATCATGACCGATATAGATCATTTCAAGAAGTTCAATGACACCTGGGGCCATCAGACCGGCGACATGGTGCTGCGCGAGGTCGCGAAGATCGTTCAGGCCACCATCCGCGACACCGACGTGGCGGCCCGGTATGGCGGCGAGGAGTTCTGCGTGATCCTTCCCGAAACCGATCTCGAAGGTGGCCGGCTGTTCGCCGAGCGCCTGCGGCAGAAGGTCGAGTCCTCGATCTTCCAGGGGCCGAAGGGCGATCTGCGGGTGACGATCAGCCTCGGTCTCAGCGCCCTGCCCTACAACTATGCCGAGACGACGGTTGAGATGATGAAAATCGCCGACGAGGCCCTCTACGAAGCCAAACATGCCGGCCGCAACCGCGTCGGTGTCTCGAACGTGACCGAGCCGCCCGCCCCGGCCGAGGAAAACGGGGAGCCGCCCGCCGATGCCCCGGCACCGACGGCCTGAAAACGTCGGAGATCGAAGAAAATTTTCAACAATACAACGCTCCCGGCCGCCGGGGGGGAGGAGCTGTCGGATGACCGTTCCCTGGGATGTGCTGCTGTGCGATATCGACGGGACGCTGATGGGAAAAAACGCTTCGGGCTCCTGGACTGCGTTTCCAGGAGCGTGTGAAGCCCTGAAAGAAGTCCGCCGCCGGGTGCGCACGGTGTTCGTCACGAACACCACCTCCCAGTCTCAGAAGGCCATCCATCAGCTCATGAACGACCTCGGGTTCCCCTGCGAGCTCGGGGAGGTGTATACGCCCTGGGCGGTCGCCCGCAAGGTGATGCAGGCCGCGGGTCATACGAGCGGCTATGCATTCCTGCCGCCCCGCGACCGCAGCGAAGCCGACTGGTTCACGATCGACGAACAGGGCGGCAGCGCCGTTCTCGTCGGCGACGAGTCGCTCGATGCGACGTTCCGGCAGGTGCAGGACGCCTTCCGGCTGCTGATGCGGGGGGCAAAACTCTACACGCTCCAGCGGAACCGGTATTACCGGGGCTCGGACGGCCTCTGTCTCGACCTCGGCCCGCTGACGGCGGCTCTCGAGTATGCCAGCGGCCAGACCGCGACGGTGTTCGGAAAGCCCTCGGCGACGCTGTTCGAAAGCATCGCCGCGGATCACGGAACCCGGCTCGCGCGCCTCGCCATCATCGGGGACGATGCCGAGTTCGACGTGGCGGCCCCGATGCGCCAGGGCCTGACGGGGATCCTGGTCCGTACGGGAAAATACCTCGCCGGTGCCGAATCCGCCCTGGAACGGCTGCCTTCCCACATCCTCGACGCCTTCGCCTCCCTGCCCCGTCTTATGGATTCACTATAATATAGCAATAGATAAGGTGAGGCTTCGTTTGGCTCTGTGCCTGATATGTGTTCCTTCCCAATATCCGCCCGGGAAAACCGGAAGAACCACTCCAGGAAACAGCTTCATCACTGAGAACACAGAGGGCACGGAGAATTCACGGAGGATCTGATCACTCTCCGTGAAGCCTCTGTGATCTTTGTGTTCTCTGTGATGAGCGTGTTCCCCGTTTTCTCTGGTTTGAAATTCATGCTTTTTTCAACGGAGTATCTCTGGGGTGTGGGTCAGGGCTCGAGATCGGATCGGGAGAGGTTCAGGGATTTGAGGTGGCGGTAGAGGGTCGCCTTGTGGACGCCGAGCATAGCCGCGGCGCGGGTGATGTTGCCGCCCGTTTCGGCGAACGCCCTGCGGATTGCCTCGGGATCGAGATCGATCCGGCTGCCGGTTTGCCGGGACGGAGAACCCGTGGATGTCGGAATCCGACGGACTTCCACCACTTCAACGGGAGGTTCGGCGGCGGTTGTCTGGGGAAAGGCGGCTCCGTGAGGGATGGGCGGCCCGCTGAGAACGCCGAAGGGTGGCTGTTGCTGGGTTTCTGTGGGGCGTTGGACGGCCGGCGTGCTGGCGGAGGGCGGGACGACCTGCGTTCCGAGCGGGATGGCGCTGCGGTACGGCAGCATGGTGACGCGCGGATCATACCGGGCGAACCGGGCCGCGTTCATCCGCT
This sequence comes from Candidatus Ozemibacteraceae bacterium, assembly GCA_035388825.1. Taxonomy (GTDB): domain Bacteria; phylum Muiribacteriota; class Ozemobacteria; order Ozemobacterales; family Ozemobacteraceae; genus MWAR01. The sequence goes on along the minus strand of DAOOQQ010000015.1, from coordinate 41,325 downwards.
CGTCATACCATTCGCGCAGGGCGCGCAGGCCGATGACCTCGCCCTGGGTCTCGGCGAACAGGCGTTCCATCAGGTTGCGCAGTTCACGGACATTGCCGGGCCACTGGTACTGTTTCAGCAGGTGGATGGCTTCGCGGGTCAGACAGCCGACCCGGCGGCCGTATTTCTCGTTGAGGATGGCGATGAAGTGCCGGATCAGCAGTTCGAGATCTTCGGCCCGCTCCCGCAGGGGCGGCACGTAGATCTGGAGCGCGTTGATGCGATAATACAGGTCGGCCCGGAACCGGCCCGCGGCGACGGCCTCCTCGAGCTGGACGTTCGTGGCGGCGACGAGTCGCACGTCGACCTTGATGGGCTTTTCACCGCCGACGCGCTCGATCGTCTGGTCCTCGAGCACGCGCAGCAGCTTCGCCTGGGAGCTGAGGGGCAGATCGCCGATCTCGTCGAGGAACAGCGTCCCCCGGTCGGCCCGTTCGAACCGACCCTTGTGGGAGCGGATGGCGCTGGTGAACGAGCCTTTTTCATGGCCGAACAGTTCACTCTCGAACAGGGTCTCGGTGATCGCGCTGCAGTTGAGGGTGACGAACGGGCTCTCGTGGCGGCGGCTCGAGAGGTGAACCGCCCGGGCGATGCCCTCCTTGCCCGAGCCGGTCTCGCCGATCACCAGGACCGGCGCATCCGAGGCCCCATACAGCCGCACCTTGTTGAACACTCGCTGCATCGGCTCGGAGATCCCGACGAGGCCGTGGAACGAGGCTTCGCGCAGATCGATGCCCGACGCTTCCGCCGGCGGTGCCGGCCGTTCCTGGAGCCTGATCGCGACGGCTTTCGTGCCGTTCGGCAGCGTCTCGGGGTTGGCCTCGAGGAGGATCTGATGAGGCTGGTCGTGCCGGTCGACGATGCGGGCCTGGAACTCGCGAACCGGATTTCCCGTCTGCATGACCTGCTCGGCGAGCTCGATCACGCCGGGAAACGCCGTTTCCAGCCAGTCGGTGTCGTCGGAGGAGGCGCTTGCAAAGCCGGTTTCCGAGGGTTTCGGGCGGCCGAGATCCTCGGCGAGCCAGGCCGGGATGCGGCCCACAACCCAGCCGGAATCCCGCCGGAGCAGCAAGAGTTCGGGCTGCATCGGCAGGAGCGGGACCTGGGAGGTGGGCGTTTTCATTTGAGGCACCCGACACCATACAATCGCCGGAACGTCGGATGCAAGCCGGCGTCGCGAAAAAAACATGCCCGACCGGGATCCGAAAATTCATCCGTCGCGGGGAAAGGACTTCGGTGTTCGGTTCTGTACGCCGAAAGACGAAGTGGTGAATTCTTTTTCTTCCGACGGAGAAGCTCGCACGATGGCCAACAATCTGCGTCGCACGCTGGTCCGCCTGGCGGCATGGGGAGCCGTTCTCGCCGTGTTCTGCGGCGCCATTCCCGCCCGGGCGGCGAAGTTTTCCGCGGAATGGACCTACGATTCGCGGATGAGCGTCGACAGCACGCGCAAGGATTACGCCGAGGTCGAGTATGCCGAGCCGGATTACACCCCGGTGACGAAACTGAAGGCCTACGACAAGACGTTCATCAGCTCGGTGAACGATCTGAGCTTCACCCTGAAGGGCGATCTGTCGGAGCGCCAGTTCCTCGACGTGAAGGAAACGTTGCATTACCAGAACTACCGGCCCGAGGACTACGACGCGTATGCTCTCGACTCATACAAATACACGACCGTCGACCACCTGTTCAATCTGACCTACGGGGTCTCGGTCGGCGAAGCCGATGTATTGCAGCTCGATTATTACAACAACGTCTACCGCATTCCCATCGACAATATCTGGGAATATACATCGAATCGCGCGAAACTGCGCTACACCCACCGGCCGGGCGAATACACCGGCATCGCGATGGAAGGCTCCTACGAGGAGCGGGAATACCAGAACGACCGGGCCTCGAACTACCAGGAAGGCATCGTTTCGCTCGATCTCTCCACCTTCCTGCCCGAGCGGATCCGGTATACCCCCGTCGGCAACACCTCGCGCGGCGACCGGAGCACCTTTGAAAATATACCAACCGGTATAGCCACGAAGAAGGCGGTCGATCATTACACGAACTGGACCCGCCGGCCCGGCGAGCCGGATCCCGAGGCGAAATTCCTGGCCCGCGTCACCCGCGGCGACCTGTATCTGACCCTGGTGGGCGACCTGAAGACCCAGAAGCGCACGACGATCGACAACGGATTCTACCAGCCGTCCGCGACCCTGCGGGCGAGTTACGAGGTCGATGACCGCACGAAGCTGATGCTCGAGGACACGTATTACACGCGCAAGCACGAGGACGAGTCGGACACCTACTACCTCTACAACCACACCTCGAACCGGGTGTCCCTTTCGGGGCGGCATCAGGCCTCCGAACGGCTGCTGCATATCCTGACGCTCACCGACGAACGATATGCCCACACGGTGCATGACGATCAGGACTACACCGTCGACACCTTCCTCTGGGAAAACTACTTTTCGGGCGGGCGCACCGCCGCGAGCCTCAATTTCCAGGCGACGCTGACGAAATACGGCACCCCGCGCCTGTATTATGCCGATTCGAACCAGTACCAGGTGGTTCTCGGGTATGATTACCCGTTCACGCCGACCTGGCTGCTGCACCTGAAAGACGAGTGGATCGACATGAGCTACGAGGAGTTCGAGGATCTCCTGTATTCCTCGTATGTCCGGCACACCTGGCGCGTTGGCGTCGAGAAGCGGCTGTCGACCTCCCAGGGGCTCGAGCTCGGTTTCCAGAGCAAGCGCGAGCGGCACGGCGAGTTCACGGCGAACAACGTCACCGAGAAATCCCTCATCTTCAGCTGGCTGTCCCACTTCTAACCCCGCCGCTCAACGGGGTTTCCGGCCGGATCCAAGTTGTGATCGGCGGGGGCGATATGCTAAACTACCGGTAATGACGCTGTCTTTGCTCGTCCTGGGTGAGATGAGCCGGGAGATTCCCGCGCCGGATCTGCGCGCCCTTCTGGCGTCCGTTCGCGACGGCGAAGACGCGCCGGAGACCGTGGTCTGCAACGCCTCGCGTCTCCTGGGGTCCGGCGGCCGGCCTGCGGCCCACCTCGAACGGCTCTTTGACAGTGGAATCGACGTTGTCGTTCTGGACGCGAAATCCCTTGCCCGCCCCGCCACCCGCGAGGTTCTCGGCACGCTCCGGCGGGTGATCCGCCCGCTGAACCTGCCGCCCGGAACCCCCGGCGATGCGGACCTGCTGCTCGAAACCCCGACCGGCGCCTGCCGGCTCGTCGTTCTCGAGACCGGAGATGACCGTCTGCCCGTCGACCCGCCCTGGGAAACGCTTGCGGCGTTCGAAGCCGGCCTGACCGACCATGCGCCTCTGGTGCTCCTGTTCAGCGGCCCCGATCTCGAGCTCAAGCAGGCGATGGCGTGGCGCGTTCAATCCCTGAGCCGCCCGGTCCATCTCGTCGGAACCGGTCTGGGCTGTATCGCGGGCCACCCCGTGATCCGGACCGGCCGGGCTTCGGTCCTCGACGTCGGCATCGCCGCCGGGGAATCATCCGTCTCCGGCATTGCTCCCGATGTCTGGTGGCAGCGGCAGGCGCACCTCCAGGGCGCTCCCGCCCTCCCCCCCGACAGGCTTCTGATCGACGCCATCCGGCTGCGTCTCGACGATGCCGGCCGTGCGGTCTCGATCGAGCGGCTGCGCTTCGGAGGCTGAACATGGGCGGCGCACGGCGGTACGCAATCTGGGGAAAGGCCGCAGCGGCACTTCTCGTCTGGGCGATCTTCGCGGCAGCCGCTTCGAACGGCGCCTTCGAACTGTTCGACAACGGGATCGAAGACCTGTTCTGGAGTCTCCGGCACCGGCTCGAAACGACCCGAGACCCCGCCCGCAGAGAAGGCTGGAAAACCGCTCTGCTCGCTCCCGATGCCCCTTCCCGCGTCCTGGTCGTCTCGATCGGTCCCGAAACGGTCAGAACCTTCTTCGAATCCGAGGGGCTGACATGGCCCCTGCCGCGCCGTGTGTACGCCCGGTGTCTGAAGATGCTCCAGGAGCTCGGGGTGGCGGCCGTCGGCATCGACATGGTGTTCGGCCCCGGCAGCCTCGAAGACGAGCGCGAGCTCGCCGACGCAATGCGATCGGCAAGCATGCCGGTGATCCTGGCCGCCTCTCTCGAAAAGCGCCAGGCGGTCGCCGCCGATGGCTCCGGAGATGACGATGAAGACGAAGGGTATGCCTTCCTGCAACGGGAAAAGACGGTTCTCCACACGTCCGTTCCCGTGCTCACGGAAGCCGCGCGAGGGCTCGGGCTCATCACCTACGAGCGCGGCATCAACCGGGGCGACGTGATCCGCAAAACCCCGATTGCCTATCCGCATGAGGGCCGCCTGGTGCCTTCCCTGGCGCTGGCCGTCTGGATGGCCGCCCGCGGCATGCGCGAATCCCCGGTTCTCGACGGCGAGGAGCTGTGCATGGAGGACGGAACGCGGTTTCCGCAGGAGCTGCTGCCGGCATCGGCGAGCGTCTGGAACGCTCCGGCCGCCGCTTCCCCGCGCTGGGAGGCCGATCCGGAGGCCGTCTACGCGTTCCGGGATTTGTACGATCTGTATTCCGGCCGTCTGAACCTGACCGGCGAACAGAAGGCGATGCTGAAAGGCTCGATGGTTCTGATCGGCGTCAGCGACGATTTTCTGGGCGACACCATCTCCATTCCCGGCCGGCCGGTCGTGGCGGGCATCATGCTGCATGCGGCGATGCTCGATGCGATGACCCGGCCGCGGGGCTTCATGGGCCGCCTCGATCAGGGAGGCCGGGCCTGGCTGCCCGCACTGCTGCTGGGCCTGCTGTGTGTCTGGATGCTGTTCGCGCAGACCCTCTCCCGGCCGTGGCTGGGCGCCCTGCTCGCTCTCGTGGGCCTGTGCGCCGTCGAAGGCGGGGCGTTTCTGGTGTTTCTGCAGGGCTGGCGGCTGCGCACGGGCGTCGTCGTCGCGGGATTCCCCGTGGCGCTTGCGGTGCTGGCCTGGCTCGATTACCTGTTCGAGGGACGCGAGAAAGCGCTGATCCGCGAGGCGTTCGGCAAGCAGGTTTCCCCCGAGGTCGTCGACGTGCTGATCGAAACGCCGCAAAGCGCCCTCGAGCCCACCCGGCAGGAGATCTCGGTCTGCTTCATCGATGTGTGCGGCTTCACCAGTTTTTCCGAGCAGCACTCCCCCGAGCGGGTGCTCGTTCAGCTCAATTATTACTTCTCGCGGCTGGTGCCGATCATCCACCGACATCGGGGCTGTCTCGACAAGTTCATCGGGGACGCGATGATGATAACCACCGGAGTGCCGCTTCCCGACAAGGATCACGCGCTTTCCATGGTGCGCATCGCCCTCGAAATCCGTCAGGAAATTTCGAAGATTAATGCAAATCTCCCATCAGGGATCTTCCCTTTCACCGTGAGTTGCGGTATCAATTCAGGAGCGGCCATTCTCGGCAACGTCGGTTCGACTGAGCGAATGGAATATACCGTCATCGGCGACACGGTGAATCTTGCCAGCCGGCTTCAGGGAAAGGCCGGCAGTCAGGAGATCGTGATCGGTCCGAAGACATATGAACTGGTTACTGGCATGGTGGAGGTTCAGCCCCTTGAACCTCTTGTTGTGAAGGGCAAGACCGAACCCGTGCATGCATGGCGGGTGACAGGCCTCAAGGAGAACGAATCGGGTGGCTGATGTTCTGAGCGGCGACACGCTGAAGGTTCTGTACAAGACCCAGCGCGATATTCTGGCGAGCGCCAAGGATTCCGATACGCTGCTGACCATCCTCAGCCGGGCGGCTCACGAGCTGTCCGGCCAGCCGGGCTTTGCCGTGCTTTTCTACGATGCCGGGGCCAAGCAGACGCGCGTGCGCTTCGCGGAAGGCTTCGACACGGCTTCCCTCGGTACCCACTGCAAGACATTCACGGCTTCGCGGCTCGGCAATCTGCCCGTCTCGAGCGAGATCGTCTCGACGCTGGAAGGCGCCCGCCGGTATTTCATCCCGATCGGCGACGCGCTGCTGCCGTTTGGGGCCCTGATCCTGCCCGCCGGTTCCACCACGGGGGTCACGGTTTCGGGCATCGACGAGTTCCGGGAAATCGCTGCCGACGCGATCGGCCGCTTCATGGAAGTCGAGCTGGTCCGGCTGCAGATGGCCGAGCTGGCGACGCTGCTCGAAGTCGGCAAGGCGATCAGCTCGACCCTCGACCTGAACGACCTGCTGCGCAAGATCATGCACATGGCCACGAAGGTCATGCGGTGCGAGACCTCGACCGTCTACCTGGTCGACCGGCAGACCAACGAACTGTATTTCCACATCGTGCAGGGCGATCCGAACGTCGGTTCGAAGCTGCAAGAGATCCGCCTTCCGATGGGTACCGGCCTCGCCGGCTGGTGCGCGAAGGAGAACAAGCCCGTCATCGTGCCCGACACGGCGAAAGACCCGCGATTCTTCAAGGGCGCCGACAAAAAGTCCGGCTTCGTCACCCGGTCGATGATCTGCGTGCCGATGAAGCTGAAAGATGAAGTGATCGGCGTTCTGCAGGTTCTCAACCGCACCGGCGACATCCCGTTCAACGATCACGACGTCGAAATTCTCGAGGCGCTCGGTAACCAGGCCGTTTCGGCCATCGACAACGCCCGCCTGTACGAGAACATCCAGAAGGTGTATCTCGCCACGATCGAGGTTCTCGCGACCGCGATCGATGCGAAAGACCCCTACACGCAGGGCCATTCCCGCCGCGTGACCCAGTACTCCGTCGCGATCGCCGAAGAGATCAACATGGAGCGCAAGGAGATCGATTCGGTGCGGTATGCCGGCCTGCTGCACGATGTGGGCAAGATCGGCATCAATGACAGCATCATCCGCAAGCCTGCCCGGCTGACCGACGAGGAGTATGCGATCATCAAGAAGCATCCCGAGATCGGCGCCAAGATCCTGCGGCCCGTTGACTTCCTGGCCGACAAGGTGCCGGGCGTGAAGCATCACCACGAGTATTTTGACGGCCGCGGCTATCCCGATCACCTCAAGGGCGAGGATATCCCGCTGATCGCGCGCATCATCTGCGTGGCCGACGCGTTCGACGCCATGACCACGAACCGCCCATACCGCAAGGGACTGAGTTTCAACACGGCCGTGGCCGAGCTGAAGAAGTTCTCGGGCAAGCAGTTCGACCCGATGTGCGTCGAGGCCTTCCTGAAGGCGTTCGAGAAGAAGCTGTTCCAGTATTTCGAGAAGGTCGGCGACACCGGCGACATGATCCTCAAACAGGATGAAACCGAGATCGAGGAGTTGCCGCACGGGTTCGTCCAGGGCGTGCCGCTCGAGAGCCAGCCCTACCCGCCGATGATGGCCTTCGGGAACACGCCTTCGTCCCAGCCGTTCCCCCCGATCATCCCCGAAGGGAACGAGCCGCCCGGCATGAAGAGTGCCGCGCCGGCCGCCGGCCCTGCCAACGGCGGTGGCACTCCCTCGTCCCAGCCGTTCCCGCCCGTCGGGGCACCCGATGCCCCGAAACCCCCGGAGGGGGGCGGAAAATAATATTTTTGATGTATAATTGGTAGAATAAAACCGGCCCGGTCGGAATCGACCGGGCCGGCGTGTCGAACGACGTCAGCGTTTCGAGCCGTTTTCGGACCCCCGGAGATTGATGAAGATGTCGAGCAGAGTGCGGCCAAACGCGATCATGTCGGGCCGGTACCCGTTTTTGAGCAGGAGCTCCTCGGCTTCTTTTGCCTGTTTGAGCCGCTCGGCGAGCTGCTCCGGCCTCTCGCCCGACCAGCGGTCGAGCTGAAGCGCGTTCACGACCATCTCGCCGAGCACGGCCAGCTTCTGCTGGGTCATGAACAGCCGCCCGTCCTTCCAGATGCCTTTGGCCCAGTTCATGTGGAGACTGATCTCTTCGGGCAGGCGGACTGTCGGCGTGTCTTCGTACGGCTCCACGAGCAGCTCGTGTTCGCAGTGCGGGCAGGGAAACCGCTCGCCCGGCCGGAACGTCTCGGAAAACATCTGGTTGTGACACAGCGGACACTGAACGGACTGCATCTGGCTTCTCCTCCCGTGATCGGTCTTTTCCCCTATGGTAACACATTTACCCGGTGCGAGAAGCCAAGCAGAGAATGATTCTCGGGACAGGCACGAACGTTGTATCCGATCGATGATGGAATCATGGGCGGCACGCCGGGCGCATCGCGATGCGCCCCGACGCCTCTCTGGGACGGCACCCGCACTGTAGGGGCGGATCGCGATCCGCCCGGATCAGGCTCGGGTGTTTGGCGAAAACGGAGGGGAGGAAGGGTGGACGTTTTCGGGAAATGCGCCGATACAAGATCCGGGATCATATGCCTTTCGCCGAACGACAACCGATGTCACCCTATCTGCCGCCTGCGAAACCGACGGCTGCACCTGCTGCGCCCACGGGGGGCGGCCGGGGGCCGACGGCCTGGCAGTGCCTCCACTGCGGCAAGAAGAATCTCTCCATCTCCCGATTCTGCGGAGGATGCGGTGTTCCGACGGCACTTCCGCCCGAAGCGATCGAGCAGATGCAGAAGCAGCACCAGGCCGTATCGCACACCCTGCGGAACGGCGCGACGCTCTCGGCGCCCGAAGAGCGAACGGGGCCGGCTGAACAGGCCAGCGTCGTTCCGGCTGTGGCAACCTTCACGACGGTCACCGAGCCGGTGATGGTCGATCGGCCACCGGTTCCGGAGCGGAAAGAACTCACTCCTGCAGCAGCCGAGGCCCCGATCCCGATGGCCGATGAGCGCAGCCCGGAACGACCGCCGGTCGCAGCTCCGGCTCCCGCGCTGACTCCGATGGCCGAAGAGAGCTCAGGCGTGGCCTGGCTTGCCAGAATCCGCATCATCATCAAGGCGGCTTCCGGAAAGCTGGCCGTCCCCGTGGCGGGACCTGCAGGGTTCTGCGCATGGCTGGTGGGCCGTCTGCGGCAGGATCCGACCGCCCGGCGCAGCCTTGCGATCGGCGCGACGCTCGCCGTGATGGTCATGTTCGGGTTGTGGCCGCTTCTGGCCGGCTCGAGTGCAACATGGGGCAGCGGACGAATCGAACCCGCGAAACCCGTGTTCTGGTCCGATCTCCAGAGTTTCCTCTCCCGCCAGCTGGGCGTCAGCCTCTCCGACACTGAGGTGCTCGCCCGGGCCGCCTGGGGCGAAGTGCCGTCCAGCCGGGCTCCGATGACGTGTGAACGGGCCCAGGGCCTCGAGGCGGTCATCAACAAGACCGGCGATCGCCCGTTGATTCTGTTCCCGAACATCCCGTTCCGCGGCCCGCTGCTGGAGCGCCATCTCGCTTCCGATGCCGCCGAACCGGGACCGTTTGCCGACGTTCCCCTCGACCACCCGCTGTACGAGGCCTGGCGGGCACTGCTTGCCCTCCGGCCCCTGCCTCCCGTCATGCTGAACGAAAACCGGGCGGCGCCCTACGAATCCCTGCGTTGGGAGGAGTGGCAGCCGCTGGTGGCATCCGTCTGGCGCGTCTGCCGGCCCGGGAAAGAGCCGCCGGCAGAACTCCTGCTCGACCGGTCCGGCGTCGTTGCCGGCGCCGAACTCGATCGTTCTCTCTCGGTGCTCGGAACAGGTCTCGGTGTCGAGATCGGGCAGACCCCCTTCCGGGCGATTCCGCCCATCACCCCGAGCCGGATGGAAGCCTTCGCGGCCCTCTCCGGCATCCTCGTCTCGGGCCTGACCCAGGGAGGAGGGGGATGATGAGCGACGGCCGGCCGCTGCACGCGCTCCTGCTGGCATCCCTGTTCCTGGGAATGCCGCCGGTGACCGCTGTCTCGGCTGCTCCAGCCCGTGTCGAGACGGTCACGGTCGAAACCTCCGACACCGAAGGCCGCATCGACATCCGGCTTGCCACGCCCGTCGAGCCCGTCATGCGCTGGATTGCCGCCGACTCCTGCTGGCGGCTCGATCTGCCCGAAACCGAATCGGGCTCTCCCATGCCTGCCGTGACGGCCTTCCGGGGCCCGCTCCGACAGGTGTGGCAGGGCCAGGTGCATGCCGATCCCCCCGTGCAGCGGTTGAACCTGTATGTCGCTCCCGGAACCGGGATGAAACTCACGCGCACGGCCGGCGGCTTGTCGATCCGTCTCCGAGCCGACGCAGGTGGCGCGGGAAGCGGCCGCCGGGCGGATGCTGGGCCCCTTCCCGAGTCCCTGCTGCTCCCCGGCCACGGGGGGGGGGCCGTCGTCATCGACGTGAAACGATCCCCTGTCCTGCCGCTGCTTGCCGAGCTTGCCGGCCGCGCCGGCATTTCGCTTCGCATGCGCGACGATCCTCCCGCGATCGTCACGTTCCGCAGCCGGAGCGAGTCTGCCATGGCCGCTCTGGAGCGTCTGGCAAAGCGCATTGGCATGGTGCTGACGCATGAGGGAGCCGACTGGTGGCTGAGTTCGAAGAAGAATCCGCTGCTGAAGCTTCCGGCCGCCGGTGAGGTGGTTCCGGACACGCTTCAGGGAGTGACCGTCGCCGAAGCGCTGCGTCGGCTCAGCGGTGACGGTCTGGCCAGGCACCTCGAAAAAGGGGTTCCCGCAGAACGCCTGCGCATGATGGCGGCGGCTTTGCCCGACGGCCTGTCGCCCCGGGCCGCCGCGCAGCACCTGAGGGGGGACAACTGATGCCGTCCCTCCTGCGCCGGTTTGCCGGCTTCTGCCTCGTCGGGATCACCGCGCTCATTGCCGGCGGCTGGTGCGTCCCGGTCGATGGGCCGCCGGTCGATGTTCTGACGCGCCGGGACGTCGCTCTCCACCTTGGTCGCGCGCTGCCTGCGGGCGCCGCGGCCGTTTCCCTGCCGACGGGATCGGATGTCGGAATCGAGTCGCAAATTTCCTCGGTCCTGGCTGCCGGGGCCATGGGGTTGTATCCCGATGGAAGGTTCCGGCCTGCCGAACCGATGCGGGTGGGTGAGGTTCTGACCGTCTGGGCCCGCGTCTGGAAGCGCGTTTCCCGGGGAGCGGGGATTGCCGGGTGTGCCGGTGTGAACCGACCGGGGGTTGCCGCAGCCTGGCGCTGGGGCGGCGAGGAGTTATCGTTGCTGGCCCGGGTCGATGCGACGGCGGCTGCCGGAGTGGCGGCCCTTTCGCCGGATGAATACGCCACTCCAGGGTTCTGGCGCTTCCTGCCGATGCCGGATGCCGGTTGCTCGGCCGTATCGAGCGGAGCGCAGAACGGGACGCCGGATCGGGCCGTCATGCCCGGCCGCGTCGTCGATGCCGTGACCGGAAAACCGATTCGTGGGGCTGTCGGAACGATCGACGGTCTTCCCTTCTCGACGGACGAACGGGGAGAATTCCCGGTTGGGATGTCGGAGAACACCGGCGTGCGCGACGTATTCGTCGCCGTTGACGGGTATCGGAGCCTGTCGCTGCGCTGGAATCCCGCCGTCCGCTCCGAGTTGAAGCTGTCGCTGCGGCCTTTCCGGGCGCCGCTGGAGGTGCGGGTGACGACGGCCGACGGGAAGCCCGTCACCGGTGCCCATATCACCCTCGAACAGGCCGGCGGTGCCGTGACGGGCGGGGACGGTGTGGCGCGGATGCGCGGCCTGAAACCGGGGTATTACCGCCTCCATGCCGCCCTGGCGGATGCGCGGCCGGTGTCGCAGCTGATCAGTGTCTCGGAAGAAGGAACCCGGCACACGATCCGGCTTCCCGCTTCCTGAGAGGTTTTCAGAGCGGGGCCAGAGTGCCGTCCGGCCGCAGTTCGACGGTCTTCGTCTCGAGCAGGTCGGCGGCGAGCCGCTGCAGGAACTCCCGTTCGCCGCCGAAAACGCGGTGGAGCTGCTCGATGGTGCAGGGGTGGCGCTTGAGCAGCTCGAGCAACTCGCGAGCCGTGGGTGGCCGTTTCGAGTTCACGGCGCGCGGGAGCGGGGTGTGATCGAATGCGGTCGTGACGGGGACCTGAAGGCCCAGGGCATGGCGGATGCCATCGAGATGCGCGGCGTCCGCCTGGGGTAGCGAGGCGTCGATCGGGCTTCGCACGGCCGCGTTCAGATACACGGCATCGAGTCCCGGCAGCTCGCGCAGCCATGCTCCGAGGGCCGCGACCTCTTCCGGGGTGTCGTTGAGTCCGGGGCAGATGAACACTTCGAGCTCGAGCATGCCCGGATACATCGCGCCGAAGGCTTTCAACCCGTTCAATAGTTCTGGAAATTTAATTCCCGCCGCCGGCCGGTGGATCGCCCGCCAGGTGTCTTCACGGACGCTGCACAGGGTCGGCAGAACGCGGTCCGCGAAACACAGGTCGGCCCGCACGTCGGGGCGGCCGAGCAGGGAGCCGTTGGTGATGACGCAGATGGGAACCTGGCTCAGTTCCCGGATGCCGCGCAGAACCGTGCCGAGACCGGCATACAACGTCGGCTCGCCCGTTCCCGAACAGGTGATCCAGTCGGGGGTCTCGATCCGGGAAAGGGTTGCGCGCAGCTCTGCAAGGAGTTCTTCGGGGGGGAAGAACATGCTCCGCCCGGTGGCCGGGTGGTCCGTCGCCGAGAGCTGGCAGTACCGGCAGTCGTACGTGCAGGTTTTCGCCGGGGTGAGGTCGAGGCCCAGGGATCTGCCGAGCCGGCGTGACGGAACGGGACCGAAGACGCGCGCTGCCATCACCGGCCGCTCATTCGACACTGAAGGCGAAGCCGCCGGTGATCTCGGTCAGCTCGATCTTGTCCCCGGCCCGGCCCATCTCGCCGCCGAACTTGTAGTCGGGCGAAAAGACGGCATCGATGCGCAGCGTCAGGGGAAACTTGTATTTTCCGAACGAGAAATCGCGGAGCTTGTACCCGGCGAATACGCGGCCGAGGCCGTTGACGCCATCCTTGACATCGAGGTTATACCGGGTCTTGGCCAGGTCTTTCAGCCCATCGGTGAACAGGATGATGTTCCCGCCGACGCCGGCACCGTAAAAGATCTTCGGGCCGCTGTAGTAATACCGGCTGAACGAGAACTGGACGCGGTCGATGCGCTCGTCGTTCCTCATGCCGAACGGCACCATCGGCCGCCAGGAATACTCGATGACCTCCGAGTAGCCGCTCTTGCGCTTGACGAACGACACGCGCGGCTCGAAGAAATCCTTGTACCCATCCTTGCGGAACCACCGCGCCCCGAACTCGGGAGACACCTTCTCGAGAACCGGCGTGCCCGATGCCGGCTTGGAGGATTCTCCCTCCGCGAACGCCCCTGGGGTGATCAGCAGCAGGAACAGAAGGAGCGAACAGGGAAGGACGAACGTGTGATATTTCATGGTGAATGTATAATATGTCATATATATCAGCGATCCTTTTTCACTTGCAGGATGGTCGCATTTTCCAGACCAGGATGAAGGCGAGGGCGAGGACGAAGCCGAACACGACATACCTCAACGGCGAGCGCGTTTCGTGGATATCGGTCTCCTCATCGAGATGGTCGCGGACATGCTGCATCCGGTTCAGCCGTTGGGACAACTGGCGCTTGAGCGGCCCGTCGGGGAGGGCATCGATGGCCTTGTTCAGATCCGTCATGGCTCCATCGAGCCCTTTGATGGTGTTGGGGTCGAACATGCGTCACTCCTTCGTGGCGGTTGATCGTGGATTCACTCGGCCGAAGCGGGGGCGGGGGTGCCGGTGCGTTCATGCAGCTTGGCGAGCTGCGCCTCGGACAGGTTCATTCCCTTGAGACGATTCAGAACCTCGGTGGCTTCCGTGCGCCGGCCGAGACGAACGAACTGGTCGGCGATGGAGAACATCCCGTCGGGATCGATCAGGGGGCTCTTGAGAGCCGCCTGATACTGGGCGATGGCCGCATCCGTCTGCTGACGGCCGGCATACAGGTTGCCGAGCCGGATCATCGGCGCGGGATTCTGGGCATCGAGCGTCAGGGCGCGCCGATACACCGTTTCCGCCTGGGCATCCTGGCGGAGGGCGGTCAGCACGTCCCCTTGCAGGACGACCAGGTCGGGAGAGTCGGGGTTTTCGGCAACCCCTGCATTGATGATCGCGAGAGCCTCCTCCGGAAGCCCGTTCGACAGAAGGGCGGTCGTCACCGGTTCGAACGCGCGGGGATTGCTGCGTGTCGTTGCGGCGCCTCCGGCATTCTCCTTCCCGTCCGCGCGGGCTGCGAGACCGGCCGCATGGCCGCGGAGACCGAGCTCGTCGTAAGCGCGGGAAAGGGCCCGCAGGGCGTTGGAATTGTTCTTTTCCAGCCGGACGGCGTGCAGATACTGGGCAGCCGCCTCTCCGGGGCGGTTCGTGGCCATATACACGTTGCCGAGATTCATGCGGGCGTTGAATCCGGCCGGATACCGCTCCAGAACCTCCTGGAAGCCCGTCACGGCATCGGCATACTGCCCGGCCCGGGCCGCCTCGAGGGCCGCCTGGTACCCCGGATCCGCCATGTCAGAGGCGGCGGGGGCCACCGGCTGGACGACGACCCCTCCAACCGAGGTCGGCTGGGCCGCGGCGACCGGGCTCACCGGGGCCGGCGGCTCGATGGCGGGGGGCCGCGTGAGCGGGGACAAGGCTGGCGCTGCAGCCGCTGCCGGCGGGAGAGGCTTGCCGAGCGCGGCGGCGATGCGGGTCGCGTAGGGGTCGGACGGCGTCAGATAGGCTTTGCCGCTTTCCCAGACGGCCCGGGCTTCGGGCTCCATGCCGGCCTGCTTGAGGTTGAGGCCGGCAAAATATCGGAATTTCGGGTTCGCGGGCTCCTGGCGCAGGGCCTGGTCGAACCAGTCGCGCGCCTCGTCGGCCAGACCCTGCTCCATCGCGAGCTGGCCGAGATTGAACAGGGAGGGGGCGAAGGTCGGATTTGCCTCAATGATGCGCTTCCAGGCGGTCCGGGCCTCGTTGAACCTGCCGAGCTTCGCATAGGCCTGCCCCATCTCGTCCTGGACCTGATGGTTCGCACGGTTGTCGGCTTCGAGCGCCTTCAGCGCCGAAAGGGCATCGGCGGTGCGGCCCGTCGCCAGGAGACACCGCGCATGCAGGAAACGGGCGCGGAAATCTTCCGGGGAGCCGGCCAGATACGTCTCGAGTAGTGCCATCGCATCCTCGGGCTTGCCCTGGCGCTCATACAGCATGGCCTGACGCAGTTTTGCCCACGACGCCTCGGGATGCGCGGCCAGGTAGCTTTCGAGAAACGCCTGCTGGGCTGCGGGATCGCCTGCCGACTCGAGGCGGGTGAGCTCCCGGAGGGTGTCGGGATCGGGCTCATCGAACGCCGCGGCTGCCGGCTCGGCCGCCTGCCGGATCGGAACCGTGTTCGCGAGATCTTTCTGGAGAGCCAGCGCCTCGGGATTTCCCGGGGCATACTCGAGAACGCGTTCCACCTGCTTCGTGGCGCCGCGCACGTCGCCCATGCGGCGCAAGAGATGCGCGTAGGCGACGAGCCCCGCCTCGAAGTTCGGATGCGCGTCGGTCAGCTCCTTCAGTTCGCGCTGGGCTTCGACCAGGCGGTCGCCGTCCATCAGAAGACGCGCGAGATCGAGACGCGGCACGGGATTGTCGGGGAGCAGCGAGACCGCTTCCCGGAAGGATTTTTCGGCGTCGGCGGGCTTGCCGGCCGCGGCCCGCTGTTCACCCTGCCGACGATAGGCTTCGGCAAGCTGCTTTTCCGTCTGGCGGGGTTTGAATTTGAGGGCGAGACATCGCTTCCAGAGCGGGATCGCCTTGTCCGGGTCGTCGGCGGAAATCGCCTCCTGCGCCTGCCGGTCGAGCATCGCGGCCAGGTCGCGCCGCCCTGCTGCATCGCCCGGCTGGAGCGCCTCGGCTTTTTCCAGGGCCTGGCGAACCTCGCCGGAAGGCTTTTTCTGCTCGGAAAGGGCGCGGGCCAGAAGCCGATGTGCTTCCCCGTCCGCCGGGTGAGCGGCGATGCGCGCGCGGGCCAGGCGCTCGGCCGTCTTTGCGTCGCCCCGGTCGAGGGCGGCCCGGATACGGGCATTGGCCTCACTGGCCGGTGCCTCGTTTTCGGTTTTTTCCGGCCGATCGGCCGGTGCCGCAACCGGATTGCGCCGCTTGCCACCGCCGCAGCCCGCGAGAGAGGTTGCAAGGAGGGCCGTTGCGAGCCCCCCGATCAGGAGTCGGTTCGAGAAGAAACGCATGACGGAAAAAACCTCCGTGAGGGGCTGCTGGTCTGGGTTCAGATGAACAGTTCGCTGACGGACCGCTTGTCGTAGATGCGCTGGATGGCCTCGCCGATCAGCTTGGAAAGCGAGATCGTATGGACCCGGCAAGCCTTGCGCTTTTCCTCGCCGAGCGGGATCGAGTCGGTGGTGACGATTTCGGTGATCGAGGACTTCATGATCCGCTCGGTGGCCGGATCCGAGAGGAGGGCGTGGGTGCAGCAAGCCGTGATCTTCTTCGCGCCCTTCTCGACGAGGGCTTCCGCGACCCGCACCAGCGTGCCGGCCGTGTCGACGATGTCGTCGATGATGACCACGTCCCGGCCCTTCACCTCACCGATGACGTTCATCACGACGGCCTTGTTCGCTTCGGGCCGGCGTTTGTCGATGATCGCGAGCGGCAGGCCGAGGCGGTTGGCGAACGAACGGGCGCGGTGCACGCCGCCCGTGTCGGGGGAGACGACGACGGTGTTCGAGAGGTTCGTGGCCCGGAAATACTCGGCCAGCAGCGGCGCCGCCGAAAGGTGATCGACCGGGATGTCGAAGAAGCCCTGGAGGGCCGGGTCGTGCATGTCGACCGAGAGGATCCGGCCGGCGCCCGCCGTGCAGATCAGGTTCGCGACCAGTTTGGCCGTGATCGGCTCGCGGCCGGTGCTCTTCTTTTCCTGGCGGCTGTAGCCGAAATACGGCACGACGGCCGTCACGCTGCCGGCCGATGCGCGGCGCAACGCGTCGATCGTGATCAGAAGGCGCATCAGGTTGTCCGTCACCGGCGGACAGGTCGGCTGGATGATGAACGTGTCGCAGCCGCGCACCGACTCGTCGATCCGGCAGTAAAGCTCGCCGTCGGCGAACTGGGAGTGCATGATCTTGCCTTCCCGCACCTCGAGATAGCTGCAGATCGACTGGACGAGAGCCGGATTGGCGATGCCCGAGAAGATCTTCACCTGCTTGCCGTTGACCATGGTTCGATGCCTCCGTTGGCTCGTTCGGGGGTCCGGCTCAGGCGGGCTGGGTCCCCGGGTAGTTCGAAAAGGGCGGAACGTCGGTGCCCGCCGGAATGTGCGCGTTCCGGAGCACGCTGAACCGAACCGTGGCGCCGTCTTCCACGCGGGAATCGGCGATCATGGCCTGGGGGCCGATCACGGCCCTGCCGCCGATCGCCGTCGTGCCCGTCAGCGTCGTTCCCGGCCAGACCACCGTTTCGGCTCCGATCGTCACGTCCGGCTCGATCCAGGTCTGGTGCGGGTCCATGATGCTGACCCCGGCCGACATGTGCCGCGCGAGGATCTGCCGGCGCAGGATATCGGCCACCATCGCGAGGTCGGCGCGGCTGTTGATGCCGAGCGTCGACTGTTCGTCCCGTTCGCGCACGGCGAGAACGCGGAGGCCGTCGGATGTCAGCATCTCGACGATGTCGGTCAGGTAGTATTCCTTCTGGTTGTTCCGGTTCGTCAGCTTGAACAGCCGCTCATAAAGGGCCGGGCCGTCGAACAGGTAGATGGCGAGGTTCACTTCGCGGATCTTCTTCTGCTCGGGGGTGCAGTCCTTCGCCTCGCGGATGCCCAGGACGTTGCCGGCGGGATCGCGCAGGATGCGGCCGTAGCCACCTGGCTCGGCCATCTCGAGCGTCATCATCGTGCAGGCGGGCCGCTCTTTGAGATGCGTGTCCACCATGGTCTGGAGGGTTTCGCGCGACAAGAGCGGCGTGTCGCCGCAGACGACCAGCAGATGAGCCGGCGGAGTCGGGCAGGCCCGGGCGAAACACTGGGCCGCGTGGCCCGTTCCGAGCTGTTCGGGCTGCTCGACGAACGAAACCCGGTCTTCGCGGAGGGCGGCCGTCAACCGCTCCTTGCCGAATCCGACCACGACGTGAACCGGCTCGGCGCCGACGGCGCGCACGGTGTCGATGACATACCGGACCATGGGCCGGCCGAGGATCGGGTGCAGCACTTTCGGGAGGTCGGATTTCATCCGGACCCCCTTCCCGGCGGCGAGAACGAGAGCGGTGATGGCGTCGGCGTTCATGCCGGCGGTACCTCCCGGACGGATGTTGGGTGGGAAACAACAACTGGGGCGCCAGGATTCGAACCTGGGAATGCATGCTCCAAAGGCATGTGTCTTACCGCTTGACGACGCCCCAAAGAACGGATAAACCGGCGCCAGGCGCCGTATCACACGCTATCATAAATCCTGAGCGCCTGCAACGCCCCCGCACGCCCGCCGTGCCAGATAGCGTTCACCACAGAGCCACGGAGACACCGAGATTTCACGAATCACCTCTATTGTCGCTGTAGGGGCGGGTTTCAAACCCGCCCGGGAATGGACCACGACAAAGATCCTCCGTTGAAAAAATGCAGGAATTTCAGATCAGGAAAACGAGGAAAACTCTCATCACAGAGGACACGAAGAAGAACGACCCGGAGTTGCACCGAGACACCGAAGAGAAGGGGGCCGTGAAATGACGATCCGCCCTTACATCTGCGAATACGGCCCTGTGAACCCCGATTGGTTCAAGGGAGTCGTTGTGATGGGATCACATCTGCACCATCGTGGAAAAAGTTCGGTTCTGGCCCGGTAACCGTAAAAACCTCTGTGTCTCCGTGTCTCTGTGGTTCGTGTTCCCTGTCCCGGCGTCATGAAAATTGAAATACATAATATTATATTGTGATCTTTATCCGGGCCCGGGGCGGGCGGCCTCGTCCTCGTAGGCGCGCAGGATCTGGGCCTGAATGCGCTCACGGAACTCGGTTGTGATCGGGATCGCGAGGTCGTGAAACGTGCCGTCGGGGGCGCGGCGGGCGGGCATGCCGACGAACAGGCCGCGCGGCGTCTCGATCACGCGGAAATCACGCAGCGCCAGTTCCCCGTCGAAGACGACCTCGGCGAACGCGCGCGTCTGGCCCTTGGGCTCTTTCAGCCGGATGATGCGGATCGCGGTGATGTTCAAAACTTGAGGATGAACTCGGTCCAGACTTTCTTGTCGCTCGCCGGCCGCCGGTCTTTCTGATCCGAGACGGTGGTCTCGTTGCGGTAGCCGGCCTTGATGATGACGTCCTGGCCGGCCTCGACGATGCCTTCGACCTGCACGTTCTCGTTCGGGTTCAGCGTCTCGATCTCGGAGCGCTTGTAGGAAACCTTGCCCTGAACGGCAGGCAGAAAGCTGTAGATCGCTTCGAGATAATAGTTTTTGAGGGCCAGCGCCGAAACGTCCTCGGTGGCCGCGTGGGCATCGAGGGGGCGGGTCAGCCGGGCGGCCGGATCCTGGGCGGCGGAGCTTCCCCGGACGGCGCGCGCCGCGAGGTTCGACAGCGGCACCGGATCGACCCGGTTCGCTTCGGGGGCTGTCTTGAATGTCATCTTCGAGACCGTGTCCTTCTCGAACTCGCCGTACAGCGACAGGCGGCCGACCCGGCGGCCCGCGGTGAGCCGCGACGGTTCTCCGTCGTGGTCGTGAACATACCCCGCCGTCAGCGTCAACGTCGTGTCGAAGGTGCGGGAATCAGTCTTGCGCGTCTCGCGCAGGCGGCGCGCAGAGGGATCGAACACCGAGGTGTCTTCCCCTCCAAGCGAAGAGCTGCGCAGAACGAACTCGCCGGTGAACGGCTGGGAATGGGCCTCGGGAAGCTGAAACCGCTCGGCCACGGTCTGCTCGACGCGCGGCGTGAGAAGCTGGCTGTCGAGGGAGATTTTGAACTCGCCGAGATTTTCGCTGTCTTGTGCCGCTGCCGCCGCCCGGGCAGCCTCATCCCCTGCGAGATCGAACTCCATGCCGGAAACGGACTGCGCAAAAACCGCCCCGGAAGTGCTCAGAACGAGCGCCACCGCGGCAGGCAGCAGAAATCGCGTCACCAGATGCCGAAACATGGAATATCTCTCCAGGTATCATAATATACCCGGAAAACCCTGTTTGGCAAGGTATTTCGGCGGTCAGTCCAGCTCGAGGTCGCGGTGCCGGCGCGAAACGAGCACCTGGGGGTGCTCGAGCGTCTCGGCGAGATACTCGGCGATCGCCACAGACCGGTGACGGCCTCCGGTGCAGCCGATCGCGATCTGGACACGGGTTTTGGGCTCCTGCACGAACTGGGGCAGCAGATACTCGAGAAAATCCTTCAGCCGCTTGATGAACTGCACCCCGACCTCAGAACCCAGGACGAAGTCGGCGACCGGCTTGTCCAGCCCCGACAGATACTTCATCTCGGGCACGTAATAAGGGTTCGGCAAAAACCGCACGTCGAACACCAGGTCGGCATCCAGCGGAATGCCGTGTTTGAACCCGAAACTGACGATCACCAGCGACATCGACTGGGACGACGACTCGTGCTCGATGATCTTGCGGATCTCGTCATACAGCTCGTGCGACGAGAGATCCGAGGTGTTCACGATGAAATCGGCCTTCGCCCGGATCTCGGCGAGCCGCTTCCGCTCAAACTTGATGTCGTCGATGATGCGGCCGCCCGAGCTGAGTGGGTGCTTGCGCCGGGTCTCCGAGAACCGCCGCACCAGCACGTCGTCCTCGGCTTCGAGAAAGAGGATGCGCACTTTCACGCCCATGTTCTCGAGCTGCTGCAACGCCTCGCTCATGCTCTCGAAGAACTTGCCGCCGCGGATGTCGATGACGATCGCCACGCGCGTGATCTTCCCGTGCGTGTCATAGCAGAGCTGGGCGAACTTCGGCAGCAGCGCGGGCGGCAGGTTGTCGACCAGGAAATGGCCGGCATCCTCGAAGAACCGGCTCGCCTTCGTCTTGCCTGCGCCGGAGAGGCCGGTGATGATCGTCATCATCAGCACCGGCGGCGTGGTGGGGGGTGTCTGGAGGGGGTTCGGTATGTCCATGGTCGTGTCGTCCCGTCGCTGTCGTGTTGACATCAGGTGAACAGATCGAGAACGAGGCCCCGGATATCATCGAGCGAGCCGAGCAGCCCGAGTGCCTTGTCCTTCTGGAGCGTATCCCGCGTCAGTCCGTCGATATCCTGCTTCACGGTCTCGACGAGCTGATACACTTTCTGCTGCCCGTCCCGCATCTCGCCGAGCTCCTGGCGGAGCGAGAACGTCTCCTTCGAGACCCGTTCGAGATACTGGGAAATCGCGTCTTTGTAGGCGTCCAGCTTCTCCTCGTCCGGCGATTTGAGGAACCGGTCTCCGAAGCCGCGCACCTGGTCGAGCATCTGGCGAAGATCACCGTCGAGCACCTGGCGCCGGGCCGTTTTCAGGGAACTGCCGAACGCGGCTTTCCCCGTTCCGCCGGCCGGGGTGGCGGAACGCTTCGCGGCCTCGTTCCGCGCGGGATCGAGACCGTTGCCCTTGACCTTGAGATCGACCATCGGTGGGACCGGCTCCTTTCAGGCGTCCGTGCCGCACAGCACCACGCGGTTGCGGCCCATGCCCTTCGCCTGATACATCGAACTGTCTGCCTTCTGGATCAGTTCGTCCTTTGAGTCGGCATTCAGCGGGAAGCCGGCCACGCCGATCGAGATGGTGCAGTGCAACGGCGGCTGGCCCGGGGCGAGCGCCGGGAAATCGTATTTCGCGGTGTCGCGCCGGATCCGCTCGGCCACGATGCGCGCATCCGACTGGGTCGTCTCGGGCAGGATGATGACGAACTCCTCGCCGCCGTACCGGGCCGCGATGTCCGTCGAACGGATGTTGCGGCGCAGGATCTGGCTCACCTCGCGCAGGATGATGTCGCCCTGCTGGTGACCGTACTGGTCGTTGATCAGCTTGAAATGATCGATGTCGCACAGCAGCAGAGAAAGGGTGGAGTTATAGCGCCTGCTACGCTTCACCTCTTCGTCGAGGCGGAGCTGGAAATAGCGGTGCACATACAGCTTGGTGATCGAGTCGGTGATGGCGAGCGAATACAGGCGCGCGTTTTCGTAAGCGATGACGGCCTGCGAGGCGAGGGTGATGAAGAACTCGAGATCGTTTTCGGTGAACGGCTCGGCGTTGATCTTGGGGCCGATCTTCATCACGCCGTAGATCTCGCCTTCCTTGAGAAGCGGGATATAGACCGCGAACGGGATCTGCCGGTTCACGGTGGTATAGCTCTGGAAATTCGACGCCGAGGCGAGCTCGCGGGCCAGGATCGGCTTCTTCTCCTTTTCGAGCGTCGTCATCGCCCACGTCTCGGCCGGATCCATCGCCAGCGCCTCGACCTCCTCGCCCGACAGCCCCTTGAACGCCTTCACCTCGAGCTCGGGCCGGTCCTCGGCGAACAGCATCAGCACGCCCTTGTTCGACCAGACGGTCTCGAGGAACATGTCGATCGAGCTCTTGATCAGCTCGTCGAGGTTGAGGGTCGAGCTGAGCACCTTGCCCGCCTGCTGGAGCGCCATCAGGTTGAACACCTTCCGGTCCAGCTCGTTTTTCGTGGACTCGGATTTCTCGTACAGGGCCGCGTTGTTGATCGAGGTGCCGGCGAGGCCGGCTACGGCCTGGATCAGTTGCCGGTCGGCCGTCGTATATGGCGACTCGTCCCGCTTCTCGCCGAGAACGATGATGCCTACGAAGTGGTCCTTGATGCGCATCGGGAACAGCAGCCGGATCGAGCGTACGGCATCCGTCTCGAACTCGGCCGCCATCAGCGTCCGGGCCGCCTCGTCGGGGGCCCAGCACTCCTCTTCCGAAAACAGCGTCGTGACGATCTTGTTGTCCGAGTAGAACCGGTACTTCGCGAACAGCTCCGGCTGGAAGCCCAGCAGGTCCTTGACCGTGACCATGTCGGTGCGGTCGTTGTACAGCATGATCGCCGCGCCTGCCGTGCCGATCCGCTCCATGAACAGGGTCAGCAGGGTTCGCACGAGAGTGTCGATGCTCAGCGACGTGCCCATCGACCGGCTGGCCGAGTACAGCACCGACAGGGAATCGACCTTCTGCGCGAGTTCCCGGTTCATGTCGCTGATCGTCTGCATGTAATGCTCGATGGCGCCCCGCGACTCGACCAGCGTGCTGACGATCTTCGAGAAGCCCTCGTGAACGTCCTCGACCGCGTCGAACGTGACCGTCCCGAGATCCTGGTCCACGTCCCCATCCGCGATGTTGTCGGAGATCTCCACGAACCGGCGCAGCGGCATCGTGATCCGACGATGGATGACGACGGCGACGATCAGGGATGTTGCTATCCCAATAGCTATATAGGGGATCAGCGGAATGACGGTGCCGAACGCGGAGAAAACCAGCCAGCCCGCTGTCCAGAACGACACCAGGCAGGCGAGGAATCTCAGCGTGAAACTCATGCCGCAGACCCCCCGGACGCCAGGTTCCAGCCGAACCGGGCGTTCAGAACCTCGGCCATCTGCCGGGAAACGTCGCGGACATCACGGTCGGCCTGAAGAATCCGGAATCGGTGCGGTTCTTCGCGGGCTGCCGTCAGATACCCTTCCCGGACGCGCTTGTGGAACCCGATGATCTCGGATTCCATGCGATCCGGGGCTCCGCGGCCGGCCGTGCGCACGCGCTCGAGACCCAGCTCGGGCGGCAGGTCGAACAACAGCGTCAGGTCGGGCAGGAACGCGGGGCCGAGAAACTCGAGATGGAGCCGCCGGACGACGTCGAGGCCCAGTTCCCGGCCGAATCCCTGATAGGCCAGGCTGCTGTCGAAATACCGGTCGCACAGGACGATCCGGCCCTCGGCTTTGGCCGGGCAGATCACCTTGCGCCAGTGCTCCGTGCGCTGGGCGAGCATCAGGAACAGCTCCGTCTCGGCTTCCAGGCGGTCGCCTGTCCGGTCGAGGAGGATGCCGCGCATCCGGTCGCCGGCCGGCGTCCCGCCCGGCTCGCGCGTCACGAGAACGCTCCGGCCGGCCGATTCCAGAGACGCGGCCAGGTGTCGGATCTGCGTGCTCTTGCCGCTGCCTTCCGGGCCTTCAAAGGTGATGAGAAGGCCTGCTGCGGAGGGCGGTGCGCCGTTTGTCGGGGGTGCGTTCATCGGTTCCCTGTCTGGTCAGCTCAGTTCGAAAAACTCGTTCAGCTTGGTCAGGCGGAAGACGTTCAGGACGGCATCCGTCGGCTTCTCGATCATCAGCCGGCCCTGGTTGCGCAGGATTTCCTTCTTGAGATACACCAGCATGCCCAGGCCCGAGCTGTCGATGTAGCCGACGCGGGCCATGTCGATGACGTAGGTCCAGACGTCATCCGGTTCGAGGGCTTCCATGACGGTCGCTTTGAGCGTCTTGGCCTGGTGAACGTCCAGTTCCCCGTCGAGGACAAATGTCTTGCGGTGGTTGGCGTTATCTGTCTGACATTCGATTTTCACATCTGGCCTCCGGTGGCGGACGTGGTTTTCAGCAATTTTACCATACTCAGGGTGACCGTCCCCGTGGGGGGATCCGTTGAATATACCACGTCGTCCATGATGTTGCGGATGATGTAGACGCCGAGCCCGCCCTCCCGGACGTTGTTCAGGTCGGGAAGCGGGATGGCGGCCGGATCGAAACCGGCATCCTCGTAAACGACGTTGATCTGATACCGGGCCGGGGAGATGCGGAGACTCACCCCGAATCGCCGGCTCGCATCGTATTTGAAGGCATGCTTGATCACATTCGTGCAGGCTTCGGTGACGGCGATCTTGATGTCGTTCAACAGCGTCTGCCCGAGCGGCAGGGAGTGCGCGCTCGCCTCGAGCAGACGTCGGACGAGCGCAAGACAGCGCGGATTCCCGCTCAGCTCGAGATCGACGAGGGTCGTCTTGTCGGGCGCGGCGGCAATCACGTGTTTGACATCGGGTTCGCCGGAACCGGGCACGGTCGTTCAGATCCTTTCCGGGCGCATTATATCTTCAGGGACAACTCCGGCTCCGATAGTATCACGGCCTGACGTACCGCGTCCACCCGTGCCGACCGGCCCAGCTCGCGGTAGGTTTTTGCCAGCAGCAAAAGCTGCTCGGCCGAGTGGGGCTCGAGGAACACCGCCGTCTCGAGATGCTTGGCTGCCCGGTCGGTCTGGGCCAGATCCTCGAAGCCGAGGTAACACCGGGCGACGGCAGCATGCGCGGCTGCCATGTCGGGGTGCTCGCGGGCGATCTTCTCGCAGGCCTTCAGATTCTGGTTCAGGGCTTTCAGCCGGTCCGCGCCCTTCAGAAACTCGAGCTGCGCTTCCATCAGCCCCCACCGCGACCAGGGCGGCGCATCCGTCATCGAGGCCGCCTTGTTCCAGCTCAGCAGCGCCCGCCGCGACCACTCGTCGCGCTGGGGCGAGCGGCGCGTCACGATCGTCTGCGCCGTGGCCAGGTCGAATGCCGCCCAGACGTCGATCTGAGAGGCTTTGACGCTTTCCTGGGCCGTCGCCAGGAACTCCATCAGCAGATTCTTGCCGCCCGACTCGCTCTGGTGGGCCAGCATCTCGATGATCCGGCGCCGGTACAGGCCGTTGTCGGGGAACAGGCTCTTCAGCGAGGCGTAGCACCTTCCGGCCTCGGTGTAGAACTGGAAATTCTCGTGCAGCCGGGCCAGCGAATGGAGCAGCGTCGGGTCGGAACTCTGCCGCACCAGCTCCTGGAGATGATGCGCGGCTTTCTTGACGTCCCCGCGCGCCCGGAAGACGAGCGACAAGCCGCGATGGCCCCAGGCATTGTCGGCATCGCGATACAACGCCTCTTCGAACAGTTCGGCGGCCCGGCTCAGCGACTCGTCCTGTGATTTCGTTCCATAGCCAAAAATATAGTATGCGAACCCCTCGACGATGGCCGGGACGGGACTGGCTTTTCCCAGGGGGGCGAGCTCGGCCTGGAGGCTGCGCAGCGTCGAGACGAGCATGTCCCGCTCGAACCGGTCGCCTTTGATCTGGCCCCGCTTCAGTCGCAGAACGGTGATCTGTGCCTCGACGTCGGCCGGCTGGTCCTTGAGGGCCGAGTTCAAGAGCTCGATGGCGAGCGTCTGTTTCTCCTCGTTTTCGTAGACCCTCGCCAGTTGGCGGCTGACCCAGGCGTCGCGGGGCTCGGCCGCCCGCACTTTCGACAGCAGATCCGCCGCGCGGCCGAACGAGCCGATGCGCAGGCAGACCTCGGCCAGCAGCCGCATCCACGACGTTTCACGCGGGACGAGCTCGAGAGCCCGCTCGATCCGCTCGACCGCCGTGAGCAGGAACTTCTTCTGGACGGCCTCGCGGGCCTGCTGCACCAGTTTTTCGCCGTCGGAACGGGCCTTCTCGATCCGGATCAGTTCCGGTGCCTGGTAGGCGCGCACGCAGGTCGGATCGAGCCGGGCCGCGGTTTCGAACGCCTTCTCTGCCTCGGGGAACCGGCCCAGCCGGATCAGGGTCTCGCCCAGGTCGCACCAGGCATCCGGCGTTGCCTGGCCGGCTTCGATGACGGCCTTCTGCGCCTTCGCGACGCGGGCGAACTCGCCCTGCGCCCGGGCGCACCGGATCACGCCCTGGAGGGCCCAGGAGGTTCCCGGAAGTCCCTCGAGGAACTGCTCATACTCGGCCAGGGCCCGGCCCTGATCGTTCTCGGATTCGAGGATCTCGCACAGGGTGCGGATCACGTCGGGGTGATGCGGGCTGCATGCGCGGGCCCGCTCGAGATCGGCGCGGGCCTGGGCCATCTGCCGCCGGCTCCGATAATGGGTCGCCATCGCGAGGAAGACGTCGCCGTCCCGGGCCGGCTGCTTTCGGATCCGTTCGAACATCTCCTCGGATTTGTCGGTCATGCCCATGTCGCCGTAGAGCCGGCCCATCTCGAGCAGGATCTCGACGTTCGAAGGCGCGGCCGACAGGGCCCGTTCGAACTCGAGCAGCGCCTGGCCGCGTTCTCCGGTACCCAGATACGCCCGCCCCAGACCCAGTCGCAATTCGAAATCCTCCGGATACAGGGCGAGGGCCTCGCGGTAATGCCGAACCGCGCCATCATGGAAGGCCTGGGCCATCATCGCGCGGCCCAGCAGCAGGAACATCTCGCGAGACTCGCCGGCCTGTTTCCGGTAGGCCGACAGATCGTTCTGGGCCGAGATCGCATCCCCGAGGCTCAGCTCGATCTCGGCGAGCCGCAACAGGATCTCGGGCCGCCGGGGGGCCGCTTCGCGCAATGTCTGGAGCCGTTCGAGCGCCTTCTGACGCCGGCCGGAATCGTGCAGAAGGCGTGCTGCATGCAGGGTTGCCTCGATGTCGCCGCTCCTGCTCAGGCGGATGACCGCGTCGAGCGCGGCAAGGGCCTCGTCGCTCCGGCCCAACGCCTCGAATACTTTGGCGCCAAGGCGGTGGATACGGATCTCGTCGGGGGCGATCGCCTTCCCGGCCCGGTAAGTCGAGAACGCTCGCTCAGCCTTCCCCGCCGTGAGCTGGGCCATTCCCAGCCGAAGATACGCATCCGGAGAGGTCGGGGAACGCTTCACCTCGGCGGTCAGCGCCTCCAGCTCGGCCGGTGTCGGGGCAGAGCGGTCGGCGTCGGCCCGGCCGGCTCCACCAGCCCGGGCGGCGGAGGGTGACGCGGGGGGGATGACGCTCTCCATGCGGGCTCCACAGGAGCCGCAGTAGCGGCGGTTCGGCTCATTCTGCTGCGAGCAGTTCGGACAGACCGGCATGTTTCACATCTCCTGCGGTGCTTCGATTCCCAGAAGGTCCAGGCCGAGCGCCAACGTGCGGCGCGTGATGCGGCAGAGGGCAAGCCGGGCCCGGCGCTGGCCGGCATCCGCCGCGATCAGCACGGGGCACTGGTCGTAGAAGGCCGAAAACGCCGTGGCGAGATCGTACAGATACGTGCACAGCGTGTGGGGCCGCAGCTCCGATTCGACCGAGGTCACGACGTCGGCGAACTCGAGCAGTTTCACGCCGAGCGCCCGCTCGGCCGGCTCGACGAGATCGGGGCTTCCCAGATCCTCGGATTCGGCGATGCCGCCTTTCCGGAAGATCGAGCAGATGCGCGCATGGGCATACTGGAGATACGGCGCGGTGTTGCCCTGCAGGGCCAGCATGCGGTCGAACGAGAACACATAATCGTTGTTCCGGTTCTGGCTCAGGTCGGCATACTTGATCGCGCCGATCCCGACGGCTTTCGCGACGCGGCGCTTCGTCTCCTCGGCCAGATCGGCGTTCTTTTCGCAGACCACCGCGTAGGCCCGTTCGACCGCCTCGGCGAGCAGATCCGAGAGTTTGACGTTTTCGCCGGTGCGGGTCTTGAGCGGCTTGTTGTCCTCGCCCAGAACGCTGCCGAACGGCACGTGCTCGAACTTCACGGCACTTCCGTCGGCCCGCGAGGTCCAGCCGCACACCGCCGCCACGTCGAACACCTGGGCGAAATGCAGGGCCTGGCGGGCATCGGTGACGTAGATCACGCGGTCGGCCCCCAGCTCCTCGACCCGGTACCGGATGGCGGCCAGATCGAACGTCTCGTAGTTGAAGCCCCCGTCGGACTTCTGGATGATGACGGGCAGCGGGCTTCCGTCCTTGGCCTTGAAATGCTCGAGAAACACGCACTGGGCGCCCTGCGACTCGACCAGCTTGCCGCGCCCGCGGACGGCCTCGACGGTTGCCGCGAGCCGGTCGCGGTAGAAGCTCTCGCCCCGCTCGTGCTCCGGAGCCAGCTTCACGCGCAGCTCGTCGTAGACGCGATACACCTCGGCCATCGAGACGCGGGTCACGGTGTGCCAGTCGGCGACGAGGCCGGCATCCCCGTTCTGGAGCTTCACGAGAATCTCATGACAGGCGGAAGCGGCGGCCGGATCTTCCTTGCAGGCGGCGCTCGCCTCGCGGTACAGACCTTCGAGGCGCGCCAGGGTCAGCTCGGACTCGATGGCCACGCCCCGCGCTTCCAGATCGCGCAGTACCGGGCAGGCCTTCCACAGCACCATGGCGATCGGCAGACCCCAGTCGCCGAGATGATTCTGCCGGATGACGGTCTCGCCGCGGGCTTCGAGCACGCGCGAAAGCACGTCGCCGATGATCGTCGACCGCAGGTGGCCGACATGCATTTGCTTTGCTATATTTACGCTGGAATAATCGACGACGACGGTCTGGGGCTTGTCCTCGCGGCGCAACCCGAGATCGTCCCGGCGGGCGGTTTCGTCCAGGATGCGGCTGATGACCGGGGTGTTCACGAACAGGTTCACGAAGCCGGGCGGGGCGACCTCGACGCGGGCGAACCACGCGGTCTCGGCGCGCAGGATTCCCGCGATCTCTTCGGCGAGCTCGAGGGGCCGTTTCTTCGCGGGCTTGGCCAGCCGCATCGCCGTGTTCAGGGCGAAATCGCCCTTGGTCCGGTCGGGCGGCGTCTGGAGCTCGAACACGCCGGCCGGATCGACGCCATACCGGTGCACGGTTTCCGTCAGTTTCGACGAGATCAGGGCGAGCAGGTGTTTTTTCACGGACGGTCTCCTGTGGATTCAGGCTTTGGCGCGCATGATCAGCCACACGCCGATGCTGCCGATGATGAAGTTCGGCAGCCAGACGCCCAGGAAGGGCGACACGTAGCCCCCGGTCGCGAACGCTTTTCCGGCGGCGAAGAAGACGTAGTACAGGAAAATGATGACGACCGACATGCCGATGCCGATGCTGGTGCCGGACCGGCTGGTCTGCGTTCCGAGCGGGGCGCCGAGCAGGACGAAGATCAGCGCCGCGAACGGGATCGAGGTTTTCGTCCAGAACTCGATCCAGTTCTGCTTCAGGGCCTTGCCCGACAGGCCCTTCTTTTGCATCTCCTGGATATACCCGTAGAGCTCGCCGATGTTCATGCGGCGTGGGTCCTTGTTGTCGGGCACGTCGTCGGGGTTCACGTAATGCGTGTCGATCGGGTAATCGAGCGTGTCGAAGTAGGTGTAATGGTAATCGGCGCCGGTGCTTCGGATGTCCGAGATCCGGCCGTCCCAGAAGACGCATTTGCCATCGTCGATGCGGGCTTTCGAGGCCTCGATCACGCGGGGGTAGTTCTTGGGCTGGCCTTCATACATGATCACCCCGAACATATCCCGCGTGTCCTTGTTGAACTCGCGCACGAAAAACTTGCGGCCGGGGCCGGCCTCGAAGAACCGGTTCGCCGCGATCTTCGGAAGCGGCCGTTTCAGCGTCACCTCACGCCGGAACAGCTTGCTGAACTTGTCGTTCGCGACCGGCACCACCTTTTCGTTGAACAGGAACGTGATCGCCGTGATCGCCAGCCCCGATACGACGGCCGGGGCCGCGATGCGGGAAAAACTGTACCCGCCCGCCTTCATTGCGATGACTTCCGAATCCGACGAGAGACGGCCGAACGCGACGAGCGTGCCCAGCAGGATGGCCATGGGAAAGCTGATCACGAGGGTCGGAGGCAGGTTATACACGAAGAACAGGAAAACGACGGACAGAGGGACTCCCTTGGAGAAGATCAGATTGATCAGCTCCATCATCAGATCGATCAGCCAGATGGCGACGAAAAACGCCATTCCGAACAGGAACGGCTGCAGGAGCTCCGAAAGGATATACCGGTCGATGGTTTTGAACATGGGTCGCGGCACACTGTACCGTGCCCGCCCCCGGATTGCAACCCCGCCACCTCGAGAGGGAAACGAGAGGGAAGACGGAATCCACAGATGACACAGATGTCGCAGATGATACAGCGAGAAACGAATGTCTGGGTTCACTTTCAACATGCATCTGAGGACTCGGTCCTCTCCATAGCAGTCACAGCGAGAAAATTCTTCTTGCTCTGTGTCTCTGTGCCTGAGCGTCTTCAACCATGGCGTTTTCGACTCATACAGGAAATACGACATCTGCGTCATCTGCCCTCCATCTG
The DNA here is from genome assembly GCA_035388825.1 of Candidatus Ozemibacteraceae bacterium. Lineage (GTDB taxonomy): Bacteria > Muiribacteriota > Ozemobacteria > Ozemobacterales > Ozemobacteraceae > MWAR01. The sequence goes on along the minus strand of DAOOQQ010000015.1, from coordinate 10,506 downwards.
CGGATGCGTTCTTAAATCCGAGGGGTAGTTCAACGGAGTATCTCGGTGGTGCGTCTCTCTTTATCCCATCCGAAAAGATCTCCGCGCCCTCACGGAGGGAGTGTGGTATAATCGCGGCGCACGACCAGCCATCACATGCAGAACTATTATCAACTCTTCGGTGTGCCGAATTTCGCCGGTCTGGACGAGATCCAGAAGGCGTATAACCGCATGTACGCCGAACTGTTCACCGGCGACAGCCCCCTCGCGAACATCCCGCGGCTGAAAGAGCTGAAAGACGCGTTCGACATGATGCTCGATCCCGCGCGGCGCGAGGAATACGATACCCGGCTGCGCGAGTTCATCGAGCAGCTCGAGAAGCGCTTCGGGGAAGCGACACAGGCCCTTTCCGAAGACCGGTATCAGGACTGCATCGAGATCCTGAAAGAGTGTATCCGCGAGAACCCGCGCGAGCCGGATTTCTACGAGGCGATGGGACTTGCCTATCAGCTTTCGAAACGTCTTGACGAGGCGGTCAGGGCGTTCCAGCAGGGATTGCAGATCGATCCGAAGAATCCCCAGTTCCACTGGTATCTCGGTGATCTGTTCCGCGGGCTGCACGACGACGAGAAGGCCGATACGCATTATCTCGACGCCGCCGAGGGGTTCAAGAAAATCCTCGAGGTCGATCCGCGCAACGCCCAGGCGCTCGAGCTCATGGCCGACACCTATGCGAAGATGAAATGGTTCGAGGAGTCGCGTGACGTCTACATGCAGCTCGTCGAGCAGTATCCCTACAAGGCCGGCTACCACCGCGATCTGGGTGGCGTTCTCTACGAGCTCGACGAGCTCGCGGATGCCGAGGAACAGCTTCTCGAGGCGCTGCGCATCGAGGCCGACGACGCTTCGGCGCTGCTGTTTCTGGGCCTCGTCTACTACAAGCGCCGGCTGCTGACGCTGGCCGTTCAGACGCTCGAGGCCTCGATCGACCGGAACCCCGACCAGCCCGAGACGATCCATCTTGTCGAGAAGATCCGCGAGGTCCAGGCCCAGATCGGCCACACCGTCGAGGAGATCACCTACCAGCCCGAGCCCGACGCCGTCGTCGAGGGAACGGTGAAATGGTACAACGTCGAGACGGGAATGGGCGTTCTGACCTGCCCCGAGTATCCCGAGGTGCTTCTGCACTTCACGGCGCTTCAGCCGGCTGACCAGGAGACGCTCGCGAAGGGCGATGCCGTGCGTTTCGGCGTGGTGAAGGACAAGATCGGCCCCGTCGCCGTCCAGATCGAGCGCCTGGGCTCGACTCCCGATTCGGATACGCTTCCCGGAACGATCGTCCGGTATGATCCCAAGCTCCGCATCGGCATCATCAGGACGATGGGCGACCGCGAGATCATGTTCCCCTTCGCCTCGCTCTCCCAGGATCTGATGGAAAACGTCGAGATCGGCCGCGAGGTGCTGTTCGAGACGAAAACCGTAATCGGCCTCTCCGACAAACCGATCGAGCAGGCCATCAATATCCGGCCCCGCAAGAAAAAGACCCCCGCCCCCCAGCAGCCGCCGGATACTCCTCCGAAAGATCACAAAGACCCGAACGACACCCCCTGACCCGCACCCATGACCATTGGCGTGTGGTGTTCGATATAATATTGCACCGAATAGGTGATGTGGCGTTTTGTCATCGTGGAGGGGCGGGTTTCAAACCCGCCCCTGCATCAACAAAATCAATGCTCCCCTCCGTGTCTCCGTGCCTTTGTGGTGAGCAATCTCCGCGGTGGTTCACTCCCGCGAGGTGAGGGCGAAGAAGGCCTTCTCGAGCGAGTTTTCATGCGGGCCGCACACCTCATCCAGGCGCCCGGCGGCTCGCAGCGTGCCCTGATCGATGATGGCCACGTGGGTCACGAGCTTTTCGACGACTTCGAGCACGTGGCTCGAGAACAATACCGTCGAGCCTTCCTCCGTCATGCGCACGAGCATCGAACGGCAATCCCGCACCGCCTGCGGATCGAGGCCGTTGAACGGCTCGTCCAGCAGCAGGACGGCGGGCCGGTGCAGGACGATGCCGGCGAGCGCCAGTTTCTTCTTCATGCCAAAACTATAGTTGACAGTATATTCGCCCGCAGCCGTTTCCAGGTCGAAGAAGTCGAGCAGCTCCCGGATGCGGGAATCGCTCGCGGCGCCGGTGATGCCGCGCATGTCGGCGACGAACTCGAGAAACTGCCGGCCGGTCAGATAATCATACAGGAACACCTCGTCAGGGAGATACCCGACCTGTGCCCGCACCTTGACGGATTGACGTGTGACATCGAGACCGTCGATCCGTGCCGTTCCCGATGTGGGCTGGAGCAGGCCCATCAGCATGCGCAGGGTGGTCGTCTTCCCCGCCCCGTTAGGCCCGAGAAAGCCGAACATCGCCCCGCGCGGCACGCTCAGCGACAATCCCGCAACGGCCGCTTTCTCCCCATACCGCTTCGTCAGATGCTCGATCTCGATCATCGTTTCCGCCGTTCCCGTCACCACCCGCCTCCTCCGCCCACTTCCCCGCAATTATCCATGAGACCATACCAGATACCGGGAACGCTTTACCACCAATGAGACGAAAGAGACGAAAGAGACGAACCACAGAGACACCGAGACACAGAGTTCGAAGAGGAGTTCTTTCTCTGTGTCTCTGCGTCTGGCAGGTGCAATTCAGAACGAGAAGCGAATCCGCAGATGACACAGATGTCGCAGATGAACGGCATGATGAGCGAGGGGCCCTCCTTCGTTCTCGTCAGAAGGCCCCGCGTTCGTACATCTCTGATCTCCATCTGCGGATGCGTTCCTGAAACCGAGATTGATTTCAACGGAGTATCTCTGGTGGTGCGTTGATTCCCAACATACCAAGCATCAAGGCATGCCAATGTTCGCCCGGGTAAGCCGGAAGAAAGATCCGAAAAAACAGCTTCATCACGGAGAACACAGCGGACACAGAGAATTCACGGAGAATCGGATCAATCTCTGTGCGACCTCTGTGTTCTTCGTGTCCTCTGTGATGATCGTGTTCCCCTGTGGTGTGTTGGCCGTTATTTCATCCGCTCTTCGTGGCGGCGTTTGAGGGTGCGCGCGTAGGCGGCAAGCTCGGGGAACTCGTCGAACGCCGCGAATGTCGAGCCGTTGTCCCAGAAGTCGCCCAGGGCCCGAAAGCCGGTGTGTTCGTATTCCGAGGCGGTGATGAGCATCTCGAGCTTGTCGATGGCCCGGACGAAACGCGCCTCAACCGATGCGTTCCCCTCGAACTCGGCGAACAGCTCCTGGTAACGCTCACCAGCTTCGCCCAGGGGTGCCGTCATGTCCGAAACCGCGGCCTGCTCGGCTTCGGCTTTCTGCGTCCAGTATTTCAGAGCCGTGTAGGGGATGTCGCCCACCCGGCACTCGCCCAACTCATGGACCATCGCCAGTTCGAGCGCATGTGCCCGGTCGAGTCGGTGGCTGGTGACCTTGTCCGCCAGGAGCATCGTCAGCAGCGCGACCCCGAAAGCGTGGTCGGCGATCGACTCGCAGTCCCGGATTCCGCGAAGCTGCCAGCCGGTTCGCCGGATTTTCTTGAGATTGAGAAAATCATGGAACAGGCCGTCGAGAGTGGTCAGATCGAAGCTCATGCGTCGTCTCCGTCATGGATGGGATGATTGCGCGTCATGATACCCGCCGGAACGGCACGGAGCAAACGCCGGAAAAAAAAGAAGACCGGGGAGTGATCCCCGGCCCGAAAAATAAGGAGGCAAACAAAACCATGATCCCTATCGCCCGGAAGCGAGGATTTCTTGAGAGTCTCTTTCGCGACATCCATAAACCTCCGCAAACATCCCCAACCACCGCCGCCGTTCCCCGGAGAAAGACAAGCGCAGCAGTACGGAAAAATTTTCTCGGAATCGTCATGAAGAGCCCCCTGAATGATGCCGCTTGGTTGCTGCATTTCCGGCGTGCTATCCTGATTTCATGCCCATCGTTTTCAGATACGAAGGATACCGGTTCTTCTTCTTTTCGAACGAGGGAATTCCTCGTGAACCTCTTCACATACATGTTCGGAGAGGGGATTCTCTCGCGAAGATTTGGCTGGATCCTGAGGTTGTTCTTGCAGAATCCTGGGGTTTCAGCCCTTCGGAGCAGAAATTGATCATGCTTCTCGCCGAAGAAAAACGCGAGATGATCAGGGGGTTTTGGAATGAATATTTCGCACATTGAACCTCTCGCGCTCGAGGTGGATTTCGATGAGAATGCCATGTGGGTGCAGCTTGCCGATGGCCGTCGTCTTGGTGTCCCGTTGGCATTCTTTCCGCGGTTGCATGCCGCCTCTCCCGAACAGCTCAAAACGTGTGTCATCAGCGGCGGCGGACGAGGTCTCCACTGGGAGGCTTTGGATGAAGACATCTCGGTTCGGGGTCTCCTTCTTGGCCTTGGTGACCAGACCGTCGGGGATATGCGGAAGACGGGGTGAAGCGCTCTCCTGTGAAACTTCTCAGAGTCATTCATGATCATGCCCTTTCCCCAGCGGAAAACATGGCGTGTGACGAGGTGCTGGGGCGGTCGATGCTGATTCGGGGCGGGGCGGCGTTTGCCCGGTTTTACCGGTGGAGCCCGCCGACGTTGTCGTTCGGTTTTTTTCAACCCATCGAGCGATTGATCGACCCGGCTGTCGCAGCTGCCGCCGGGATCGGCCTGGTGCGCCGTTCGTCCGGTGGGAAGATGGTGTTCCATGCCGACGAGATCACGTTCTCGATTGGGATGCCTTTACGATTGCTCCGGGGTGACGCTCCGGGCACCGACTTCCTCTCCTGTTTCCGGGCCGTCATGCAGCCTCTCGTCGATGCCTTGGTTACGGCGGGGGTGCCGGCCCGGTTCTCAGCGGATCACGAGGTCGAGTCTGGGCGGTCGGACCGTATCCATTGCTACGCAGCGGCGGCCGGTCACTCTGTCTACGCGGGCGCGAAAAAACTCGTGGGGGCGGCCGGCATCGTGAAGGGAGAGATTCTCACGGTTCATGGCTCCCTGCCGATCACACGCACCCCTCTGCCTGGCACGCTTTTTCTCGGAACGGCCCGTTCGGCTGCCTTGCCCGATATTGCGGTGCTGAGCGATTTCATCGGCGCTGACGGAATCGGCACCCTTCCGGACCGGGTCGCCGGGCAACTTGCAGAGCGGTTCGATCTCATGGCGGCTGGGTCGGAGTATGAGCCGGTCGAATCTCGGGAGATCGATATCCTGAGCCGTGAAAAATACACCCGCCTCGACTGGAAGTCCCTCCCCCCCGCAACCTGGGAAGTCCCCCTGTCTTCCGCTGAGCGATAACACCCCGGGAAACAGCTTCATCACGGAGGACACAGAGAACACAGAGAATTCACGGAGAGTCGGAACATTCTCCGTGCAGCCTCTGTGTTCTTCGTGTCCTCCGTGATGAGCATTTTCCTCGTTTTCCTGGTCTGAAATTCATGTGTTTTTCAACGGAGTGTCTCTGTGGTTCGTCTCCTTCCTAGGGTTAGTGATGAGACGTTCTTCTCTGGGAGGTTGCAAACCGGGGACGGTTTGATTATCTTTCCTTGATTGTGCTGGAGACGACACAAAAGCCGAATGTCATGCCTGAAATCGAAGTAACACAGCTTCCCCGCGGCGGAACCCTCATCCGGACCCCCGCGGGTGTGCTGCAGGTCGGGGCGACGCCCGAGACCATCAAGGACACCCTGCACATCATGGGTGATGTGCCGGACACCTTCGTGCTGCCCAACCGGCTCTTCAGCACCGAGCGCGGTGTCTCGCTGGCCGATATCGAGTTCCCCGCCTATTACAACTACTTCCTCAAAAAGCGCAGCATCAAGGTCATCGGCCAGACGCACCAGCTCGAGACGATCATGGGCGTGCTCAAAGAAGCCGTGCTCGGCCCCGACTCGATCAGCCTTCAGCGGGAATACCCCTTCGGCGTCAACCGCGAGCTCATTCCCGATCTGCGGGCCGAGATGGAGTTTTTCCGCGCGAAAGACGCGTCCGGGCTGCGGAAGATGGAAATGAGCGACATGGCGATCGGCGTCCCCTGGGGCCCGAACAACCGCGTGCCGTTCGGAAACCTCGCTCTCGAGCGCACGCCGAAAGGCATGCTGCGCGTCGTCGACGGCGCACGGGTGCTCGCCGAAGTGCCGCTCGACGTCACGTTCGGCGACCGCCAGTTCCCCGAGCGCAAAAAGCCGTTCGAGCCGCCCCTCTTCGGTGTGACGGTCATCGGCTCGGGCCACGGCTTCGATCCGAAGGAGATGACGAGCGGCTTCATCGTCTGGGTGAACCGCCGCGGGATCCTCGTCGACCCGCCCGTCGATTCGACCCACTGGCTCAAGGCGATGGATATCAACCCCCGCCTGATCGACGACTGCATCCTCACCCACTGCCATGCCGACCACGACTCCGGCATCCTGCAGAAGATCCTCGAAGAGAAAAAAATCAATCTCTATACAACCGAGACGATCATGGAAAGCTGCGTGCGCAAGTATCGCGCGCTGACCGGCCTGTCGCACAAGACGTTCGTCGGGCTGTTCCATTTTCATTCGGTGACGCTGCAAGTTCCGATCCGCATCCATGGCGGCGAGTTCCGGTTCTTCTACACGCTGCACTCGATCCCCACGATCGGGTTCGAGGTGTATTTCCAGGGAAAAAGCTTCGCCTACTCGTCGGATTCGCTCTACGACCCGCCGACCGTGCGCAAGCTGTTCGACATGGGCTCGATCAACCGTTACCGGATGATCGAGCTGATGAACTTCCCCTGGCACCACACGGCCATCTTCCATGAGGCCGGCATTCCGCCGATCCACACCCCGATCAAAAACCTGGCCGAGCTGCCCGAGAACGTTCAGGAGCGGCTGTATCTGATTCACGTGTCGGAACGCTCGATTCCGGCGGGAACGAAGCTGCGCAAGGCGCCGGCCGGCCCCGACGACACGCTGGTGATTCCCGTCACGGCCCCGGTCAGCAATGAGGCGCTGCAGTATCTCGACGTGCTCAGCCACATCGACCTGTTCTCAGAGCTGCCGATCGAGAAGGCGCGGGAATTCCTGACGCTGGTCAAGGTCGAGACCTTCCACGAGGGCGACGTCATTTTCCGGCAGGGAACGGTCGGTGAGCGGTTCTTCATGGTTGTCAGCGGCCGTGCCCAGGTGCGGCGCGACGGCGTCGTGCTGAAGACCTATACCACGAACGATTATTTCGGCGAGACCTCGATGATCCTGAATATGCCCCGGAATGCCGACGTCGTGGCCGAGAGCGAGCTGAAAGTGCTCGTGATGGATAAATACGATTTTCTTTATTTCATTCGCGGCTCCGAGATCGCCCGGCACATGAAGGTCATCGCCGAAAACCGCGAATACGACACCTGGTCGCTGTTCGATGAAACCCCGCTGTTGCACGGACTGTCGGCGACGCAGCGTACCCAGCTCCAGGGGATCATGACGCGGATCGAGTTCCCCGACGAGAAAATCCTCGCGAAGGAAGGCGCCGAACGCGATACGATCTTTCTCGTCGATTCCGGCACCGTCGCGATGTCCCGCTGCGGCCGCCGGGTGGCCCGGGCGCGGCGCGGCAGCCTGTTCACGAGGATCTACTCGACCCCGGCCCGGGGGCGGCACCGGTTCACCCTCGCGGCCGCGGGGCCCGTGGTGGCGTATACGATCGACACGATGGAGTTTTATCGCTTCCTGGAGCGGAATCCGGGGGTGTTCCTGCTGCTGCGCGAGGCGAAGATCCGCGCCCAGATCGTCGTCGATGAGCGGAACGGCCGCCCGGGAAAGGATAACCCATGATCGACAAGTTCCAGGCGGTGTTGCTCGGATACGCGATTGGTGACGCTCTCGCCGCGCCGATCGAGGATGTCATCCGCGACCCGGCGATCGGCCACCAGCGCGTGACGGGATACGTCAAAGCGATGCCGTCCCATCCGGTTGCCCATCTCGAGCCCGGCCAGTATTCGGATGAAACCCAGATTATGCTGCTCGTGGCCGAGAGCCTCGTCGAAAAGCGCTCGTTCTCGGTCGACGACCTTTCCCACCGGTTCGTGGACTGGTACCAGACCCAGAAGCTGCGCACCGCCTGGCGGTTCCCGGGAAACACGATGATGAAGGCCTGCCGCAAACTCGCCGCCGGCGTTCCCTGGGCGCAGGCCGGGTTCCCCTCGGCCGGCGTCGTTGCTTCGGCCCGGGCTGTTCCTATAGCTCTTGCTATGTGGCGTTCGCCGGGGCTGCTGAAGGATGCCCTCGACAAGTCGTGCCGGATCACGCACACCGACCCGCGGGCGGTGGCCGGGGCGATCGTTCTGGCCACGGTGATCCGCATGGGGCTCGAGGGCAGCGAACCCTCGGCGGATGTCATCGTGAACGCGGCGATCGAGCGGGCGCAGGGTTTCGCGCCCGAGATCGTCCGGCGGCTCAAGACGATGCGGGATGCGCTTCGCGCCGAACCGGCCGTTGCCATGCAGCAGATCGGTGTCAGCGGCTTCGCCATGGAGGCGGTGCCGGCCGCGCTGTACTGGTTCCTTCGCCATCCGCGCAAGTTCGATGAGATGATCGTCGCCGCCGCCAACGTCGGTGGCGATGCCGACGCGATTGCGGCCATGTCCGGGGCCATGTTCGGCGCATTCAACGGCCTGGCGGCCATTCCCGACAAGTGGTTCGACCGGCTCGAGAATGCCCCCCGCATCCGCCAGCTCGGCTGCGACCTCTACCGCCTCTCCACCCCCCAGAAGTAGAGAAGACGGAAGAATCGTTACACCACAAAGACACGAAGACACAAAGAAATTTCCATAGTTTTATAGCTGTATTTATATTGTTATGTTTTCGGAAAGTTGGTCTTTGTGGTGAATTCCAAACTCCTTGTTTCTTCGTGCCTTTGTGCCTTTGTGGTGAATTCAATTCAAACTTCCCATTTCTTCGTGCCTTTGTGGTGAAAGGATAGCAATGTTGACGCATCTGGATGGTGAGGGGCGGGTGAAGATGGTGGATGTGGGGGGCAAGGCCGTCACGAAGCGATGCGCCGTGGCCTTCGGCTCGGTGCGCGTCGGCGAAAAGGCTCTCTCCCTGTTGCGCGACGGCCAGATCGCCAAGGGCGATGCCTGGGCCGCGACCCGTGTGGCGGCCATCATGGCGGCCAAGCGCACGTCCGATCTCATTCCCCTGACCCATCCGATCCGCCTCGATGCGGTGAATATCACCCTCGCCCCCTGGGGTACGGAGCGCGTCGCCATCGTTGCCGAAGCCCTGGCGAGCGATCGGACCGGCGTCGAGATGGAGGCCATGACGGCCGTTTCAGTAGCCCAGCTGAACCTGTATGACATGGTCAAAGGCGTGACGAAGGGCGTCGCGCTCGAAGGCTGTCGCCTGCTGCTCAAAACCGGCGGCAAAAGCGGCGACTGGATCGGCGACGGCGTCGAGGCCGGCAGGATCGAAAAGCTGGCGACCAGCCGCGCAAAGGGGATTCCCAAAGACCCGACCGACGAGGTCATGATCAAACTCGGATTCGGCGTCGAGGGCGATGCCCACGGCGGCGACTGGCATCGACAGGTTTCCCTGCTCGGTATCGAGAGCATCCGGAAGATGCAGGAGAAGGGACTGAAGGTGGATTTCGGCTCGTTTGCCGAGAATATCGCCACCTCCGGAATCCTGCTGTATGAACTGCCCGTCGGCTCTCTGATCTGGAGTGGCGGCGGGGTCCTGCTCGAGGTGACGCAGATCGGCAAGGAGTGTCACACAAAGTGCGCCGTCTACCACAAGGCCGGCGACTGCGTCATGCCCCGCGAGGGCATCTTCGCCCGCGTCCTCGCCGGCGGCCCCCTGCGCACCGCCAACCCCCTCCTCGCCATCAGGACGTGAGTGTGATGACGAGGGTGCACCACAGAGGCACAGAGACACAGAGTAAGCGCTTGAAGAAGAATTATTCTCTGTGTCTCTGTGTCTCTGTGGTTCGTTGAGGCTTCGATGCGCATTATACGGGTTCTGGGGAAGTCGGGGAGTGGGAAGACGACGCTGATCGATGCTCTGGTGAAGCGGCTTTCACACCTTCGGATCGCCGTCATCAAGCACACACGCCACCCGCTCGACCCGCCGGCATCGGGCAAGGACACCGCCTGCCACCTGGCCGCGGGGGCAGTCGTCAGCGCCGGCATCTCACCTGGCCGTGCCGAACTGTTTGTCCAGGGAGCCGAGATCGGCATCGATGCGATGATCGCGTTCGTGGCGGACCGCGTCGATCTCGTGTTCATCGAAGGCGCCCGTGAATACGACGCTCCGACGGTCCTCCTCGGCGATCTCCCCGAATATTCTATCGCTAATAATATAATACTTCGTTTGCCCGTTCGTCCCGATGTCCTCCCCGACCTCTCGCAGCACCTACCGCCACCCTCCCGCCCGTAGAGGCGCATCGCGATGCGCCCGAACCGTTTTCGGGATAGCAGGATACGATTTACCACAGAGATACTCCGTTGAAATGCAATCGAATTTTTGCATTCCTTGAATCCCT
>DAOOQQ010000014.1:0-87438 GCA_035388825.1 Candidatus Ozemibacteraceae bacterium | reverse complement strand
GTATGCGACCCAGCCGATCCTTCTGGGGGATGTGACGGGGCCGAACGGTACCGTTTATCGCGTGCTGCTCACGAGCGAACTGGTTCCCGTTTCGTTTTCCTACTACTCGGTGAATGTCCAGAATCCCGGATTTTCCGAGGCGGCTCCCCGCCCGACGGATTTCCTCGGACCCAACACGCTGAATCTCACGAACTGTCTCAAGCGGCTCGCCATACGGGTTTCCTGGTTGGAACAGGGGAGTGCGCGGCCCGAGATCCACTGCGTCACCTACCGGGCCGATCTGAACCGGCGGGGCGGCGCGTGAGGAAAACGCAGCGGATGCCGCGTTCCGAGCGGCGGGGGATGGCGATCGTGGTCGTGCTGACGCTGTGCCTGGCGATCTTCATCCTCGGGGCTTCGTATATCAAGACCGTCCAGCAGCAGAAACCCGTGAATCCTCTGCTGCTGGCCTTCGCCCAGGCCGACATTCTCGCCCAGGGCGTGACGCAGATCGCCGCCCTGAAGTTCAAGGAGCTGCCGGGCCCCTTCTATTACGGGTATATCGCCTCGCGGCGCGGAACGACGACGTTCCTCGACACCTTCAAGGGCGATGCGCTTCTCGCCGGCACGGTGACGAACCCTCTCAATGCCGTGTACTCGACCGAGTATTCCATGTTCTCCTCGAAAATGTATCAGGACATGAACCTGAAGATTTCGGTCGCGGTGAATCTGACGACCCGTGACGGGAAAAACTACTCCAGGCTTGTGGAGCACACGATCAATGGCATTCGCCAGCGGGCCAACTGAGATGCGGCGGAATGCCGGCTTCACCCTCGTCGAGATTCTGATCTCGGCCGGAATCCTGTCGCTGTTCCTCGGCGCGGCGTTCCTGATCTTCCGATCCGGGAGCCGCTCGTTCATCACCGGCAGCTGGCGCACCCATGAGCAGAAAGCCGTCCAGATCATGCTGGGGGAACTGGCGCGCGAGCTGGAACAGTCGACGCCGAACATGCTCCGGGTCAACGCCGATGGAACGAATGTCTCGATCCTGGATACTCCTGTTTATATAAATGATATTATATATTCTTTCAATGGCGTTCCGAAAAACGCCGACATGAATCTGTCGAAGTGGACCTGCCTGATGGTGTTCGGGATCACCCGGCCCTATTACGAGGCGAATGCCACGTTTTCCACGCCGATCGTGCCGGGAAAGTGGTCGGGGGTTTCCCTCTGGGCGAGGCGGCGGGTGTTGCGGGTCCTGCGGACCGGGAACCCGACCCTGTTCGGCACGACCCCCGACACGATGCCCGGGACGGTGCTCCGGGTTCCTGGAGCGGCTCTCGTGACCTCGAGCGGCAACTTCCGGCCGGATACCGAGTTCAATCGCAACAGGGACGTCACCTCGTGCCTGGATCGGTTCTCGGTCGTGGCGAGCTCGACGAGCCCGACCTCCCTGCGCCTGGTCGGCCGGTTCGTCCGGATCGAGAACGGTTTGCCGGGCACGACCTGGTTCGAGCAGGCGGTCACCGTGAAGCTTGCCTCGAACTCCGTCGTGACGTCGTTCCTGCAACCCTGAAGAGGAGTCATTGAGATGAACCGTTGGATCGCCGTCCTGTTCCTCCTTCCGCTCGGCGTGAGTTCCGTCTGGGCCGGAGACGAAGGGAAGCCCCGGTTCGGAGTCGTCGATTACATGGTGCTGCTGGATCTGCATCCTCTCACGAGACTCTACAATCCGCAGACGGGCCGATTCGAGGGAACGGTTTCGAGCCCCGTGACGGGAGGGGGTGCGGCAGACCTCGCTACGCGTATCGGGGAGATTCGCAGGCGGATGGTCGAGCTGGATGCGGCGGCGAAGCCGGTTCTGGCACGCGGCGGCGAGGCCGCTTCCCGGGAATACGACGTGTACTGGAAACGACGGAAAGCCCTGCAGGATGAGCTCGAGCTGGCCGAGGCCGCCGAGCGGAAAGCCGGTCTGAGCGGGGAATACCACGAGGGCATGCCGACCCCGGACGGCGTGATGGATGTCTGTGTCCGGATCACGGCCACGATCGATGCGGTCTTGAGCGAGTTGCAGAGACGCCATGGGCTGACGGGTATAATGAATGTACGCCCTCTCGTGCCCAGAATCCGGGAAGAGCCGGCTCCCCCCCCGCTCCCGAATCTTCACTGGAAGGTCTGGTATGGACAGCCGGTCGAGCCCTGGGAACTCACGGCATTGGCGAATGCCGGGGAGCGGCTCCTCGGGGAGCGGTTTCCTGACCGAGCCCGGAAGCCGTTCAAGGCCGGGGTGATCGATCTGACGATGGAAGCGGTGCGCGGCATGCTGGAGTATCGCCCGGTCGCGGGCGAGGTCGCGGAGCCACCTGCAGCCGCCGGTGGGAGGAAACGGAGATGAGTGTGCGAACCATCCGAACGGTGTGCAGAGTGGTCTTGGTCGTCGTCGCCCTGACGGCGGCGGGCGTTTCCCTGGCCGGCCCGCACGTGGCTCCGGCTCCCGGGATGTACGTCGTCAATTACGGGCTGCTGCTGGCGCTCCACCCGGCGATGTCGAACTTCGACATGGTGCTGGGAAGGCATCTGCGCAGCGATCTCCCTTTCCAGGACCAGTCGGCGATGGCCCGTCTCACCGACCAGATCAACGCCCTCGCGGCGAAAGCCCGAACCGAGACGGAGCAGGTCCAGACCGAGATCGACAAGCTGGTTCTCCAGAAAACCGATCTGGAAAACCGCATCGGCCAGAATGTCGTCGAGTTCAATCAGGAGCGTGGCACCTTCACGGGCGAGCAGACCCGGCAGATCCAGATGCAAAAGCTGGGCGAGCTTGACCGGTCGGTTGCGGCGCTCCAGGCGCGGCAGAACAAGATCTGGGACGATGTGATGAATCCCCTCTATCTGCCCCGGGAATACTCGCAGAAGCTGCTCGAGCAGACGCTTGCCCAGATCGACGGGCTGCTCGGGGAGGTTTCCCGGGCGCGCGGCGGCGCCATGATTCTCGACAGCGATTTCGTCCGGGTGCAGCCCCGGCCGGTCTCGATCCCCGTCGCGCATTCAACAGGCGCCGATCCGCTCAGCATCAGATTGTTCCAGTCCCTGTTGCAGAGCGACCTCGTCGGTCGTGTTCCCGACGTGTATCTCCAGAATCCCGAGCTGCGCCAGTATGGGGCGGCGATGAAGCGGCAGATCGAGGAGAGCTTCGACAGGAACGTGGCCGCGCAGATCTCGAAGTCGCCCTTGTATGACGAACTGATCGGGGCCCGGAGCAGGCTGTTTTTAGCCGGCTCCGGATCGTTCGACCTGACCCGCGAGGTTCTCGCCGAGCTGTACCGCAGAAACCAGGTCAAGCCCGACATCGCGCAGCGAATCCTGAACCGGATTCCCTGAACCGCCCGGAACGACACGATGCGCGGGTGACCCGCAGAGGGGGGGAAACAGTATGAACAAAACCGTCCCGTTGATTCTGGTCCTGATGCTGGTGCTGGGCCTCCTGCCCGGAGCCGTATCCGCCCTTGCCCCGGAATACAAGCGGAATGGCGAGTGCTATCTGCTGATCGGCCACGATGACGTGTATTACCGTGGGGTCTACCGGCTGAACAATCCTGCGGGAGAAACGGATGGAAATCCCGTCGGCGTCAAGCTGTTCGACCCGCGGAACTCGTACGGCATCTCGGTCAACCTGAACCGGAACGTCTACACCTTCTCGGAAAACACCGAGCCGAGTTACAGCTACAACCCGTCCTGGACGCTGCGGCGCCTGATGAAGGTGCCGGGCGGTGTGAGCCTGTACGGAGCCCACTGCGACACTCGCGAGAACTACTACGTCTCGACCGAGAACATCACCTATCATGAAAACGGCAAGCCGGTCTACACGACGATCGGCCCGATGGGCAACGAACAGGGGACGGCCGCCGACGGCTCGCGGAATATTTCGTGGGCCTGGAGCGGCACGGTCGCCGTCGTCGAGCGGCAGCCGGGCCGCTGGCGTGTGGCCAAGACCCGGGTTCTCTGCGACAATAATTGTATCTATACAAACGGCACCTCCGACGGCTACTGGATCAATTTCGTCAACGTCGACGGCGGCGGTTACGGGAACGTGCCGAACGGCGCCTGGTGGCAGTCCCGCGATCGCGATCCCTCCAACCGTCCCGGCAACATGTTCTACTGGGACCGCGCCTATCGGAAATATACCTATTACGATCTCAATCTCTGGAACAAGCCGATGGGAATCTGGTCTGCCGGCCGGCCGGTGTATGCGGGTTCGACGGGCGTGGCCGACTCGGTGTTCGAGGAAAACGTGAAACGCTCCCGCATTTCGGCGTGTCTGAACTGCGTCTGCGTCAACGGTTCGAACGAGCAGCAGTTCACGCCGGACCCGAAGTATGTGTCGCTCGCCCTTTCCCCGTTCGGCCGCATGTATCTCTACAGCCGCACCCAGACGAGCGCGACGGATGCGATCCTGCGCAGAAACGGAGCCGACATCCCTCTGAGCGACGGAAACATCCGGGGCTATCCGAACAATCTCACGACCCGTTGGATCGGCATTTCCGCGAAGTCTGCCGCGGAGGATTTCATCTATCTCCTCGGCACCGACATCATCCGCAACTGGCTTGCCGCCTACAACATCCGGCCCACCAGCCTCAATATCAATGCCGTCACGGTCTCGGACCAGTGGTGGCTCGACGGCGGAATCGTGTATGCCTACGATGCCGCCGAAGGAAAGGCGTATCAGTTCGTCCGGAACGATTCCGGCGGCGCCGACACCTGCAAATCCATCCCGAAGGTCGTGCCGATCGGCACCGGAGTCGACGACATCAAGGCCGACGGGTTCGGGAACCTGTATTTTTCACGCACCGAGATCACGCCGCCATCCGAAACCTCGCTCGGATGGGCCCAGGCCTACTCCTTCATCTATTTGTATTCCTATGCCGGGCGGACCTACGGCCGGGTGCTCTACCGGCAGCGGGTCGACAAGATCGTCAAGGAGCGCGAGTTCGGAGGCTCGGCCGATCTGCCGATCGGATCTGTGAATATCGGGAACAATATATGGACGAGGATGTTTTCCGTCCGTGATGCCGACTGGCCGCGGCTGGCCGTGACGAACCTGCAGACCTGGGCGGGCCAGTCGACCTGGCAATGGCATGGAGCGATTTACCAGCTGACCAATATCGCGACGCCCCGGCAGGTTCAGCTCGGGGTCATCAATGTCGCGACGCCGCCCGTCGTGTCCAAGCCCAATGGCCGGCTCGGCTCGGTCGACATCCTCGCGTTCGACAGCACCGGAAACCGCATGGCGAACGATTATGGAGCGACGGAGGCGAACCAGGGGCTGTACTCCTGGCGTGTCGAGAATCCCCCCGTCTGGGAAGGCAGGAACAACCAGGCCGTCCCGGGAAAATCGAAATGGGAAGGGGATGCGAACGGGAACGGATACGAAGGCGGCTTCGTCAGTTCGCTCATGAACACCTCGACCTCCGTGAACACGTCGCCGCAGGTGTTGTACACCTGGCGCATCTACCGCATCCAGGATGCGTTCGGCATTCCTCTGACGGCGCCGGAGCTCGTGAAAGAGTATGTCGATGTCACGACGCCGAACGTGAAATACTATTTCCGGTCAGGCATGTACCAGATCGAGTGCAGCACGAAGTTCAAATACTACGACTACGACCTGCTGCAGTTCGGTTCCACCGTCGCCTCTCTGTCCGAGTGCATCCGGCCCGCGCTGGGCTATCAGCCGGCCGACGCCGCCCCGATCCCGGCTTCCGCGGGGGGAATTGCCGGCGTGAAAACGCCCTTCCCGGCGAATACGGCGGTCGCCCTCTTCAAAGTGAACCGGCTCGATCCGCTGCCGGTCGGTGCCACCGTCGATATCCAGCGATGGAGACCCCCGGTCGGCTCAGTGCCCGGCGGTTGGGCGAACCCGATCCTGATTCCCCCGGCGGGGCCGAAGAAATACCATGTCATCACCGAGAAGGAGAACAACACCTGGCGCGTTGATGGGGCGCTCCTGGGCGGCGTCTTCAACCTGCCGGTCATCCGAGACAACAACATGGTTCCCGGCTCTCTCAAGTGGGAAAACAACATGCCTGCCCAGTTCGAATGGGCCTTCGCCCTCCGGCTCCCCAACGGCCAGGATTATCCCGTCTTTTCCCGGTCGACGCCGACGACGAACGCGGCAAACACGTCTCTTCCGTTCAAGCTCGATTATCCGACCGAGCCCGTGACGGGGAGCCTGACCTGTAAGATCTATCGCGACTGGACCTACGATCAGAACACCTACAACGACGATGGGGACTTTATCGGGACCGTCCAGGTGGAGGGCCACGTCGAGTACAACGGCGAGGTGGCCGTGCTCGTTCTCGACAAAACCCCGCCCGAGATCGTCTCGATCAACGGCTGGGATCTGGCGGCGAACGGCGGCCGCAGCCCGCTGTATCTCGGCGAGACGTATGGCCTCGTCACCGACCGGCTCTCTCACGGGGGATACACGAATCCCGCCAGCTTCACGATCCTCGTGCGGGATAATAATATCTATGGAAATATGGTTCCCGATCTTCCCACCGCCCGCCGGTATCCGGCGATTCCGGAACGCACCTGGGCGCGCGGCATCAAGCAGGCGGCGACCCTGTATTTCGAGCGAGGGACGACGAAAACGCTGTTCCCGGCCGAGCAGACGGTCTACTATCCGGTGCCGGCGAACGCCGAGTTCCGGTATTACACCAGTCCCGGGGCGACGGTCACGGCGGATATCGTGGGATCGAGCTGGGTGAACTCGAGCCTGCCGTACAAGCTGATGCGCAAGCCCCGGCCGTACGTGGCCGGCGACCAGTACAGCTATCTCGAATACGTGTTCAACGTCAGCGACTGGAAGCATCTGCAGGCAAATACCGGCGATTCGAGCGCGATGAACTACTGCATGCGCTTCCCGGTCGACTTCGCCAACAATGCCCCGAATTATCGGGCGGCAGGCGCGATGGGCCAGGAGCACCCGGGATACGCCTTGTTCTTCCAGGCCCAGGATGCGTCTGGCAACATCGTTCCGTCGAAGATCCATCTCGGCAACGTCTTGGTTCGCGACTCCCTGCGGCCCGTTCCGATGGTGCAGGTGCGCGATTATGTCCGGTCGAGCGACGAGAAGCTGCCGTATGATATCGATCGCTATGTCGTTGCCCATCCGAATCCGCTTCGCCCGATGGCCGACAGGATTTTCGCCTACCATCTCCTGCCGAACACCCAGACCTGGGCCGCCCAGGCGAACGGCACGATCAGCGGCGGCACGATGATTCCGAACATCAAGGGCATCCCGTGGAATCTCGCGACGGAGATGCCGGAGTATCATCCTCCCCGCATCGACGAAGGGATGGAAGTGTTCTTCACGGTTTCGGCCAGTGACAACATCGGCGTCTCGACGACCAATCTCCCGGCGGTGCGCGTGACCGGCCCCGTCGGCCTGTATGTGGAAGGTTCGCCTCCCCAGATCAGCGCGACCTCGGCGAACCAGTCTCTGCGCCTGATGCTGGAGCGCAGCGGCGTCTACAACCTGACGCTGACCGCCTACGATAATGCCCTCGATTTCGCCGGCAATCCGAGCCCGCTGCTGCGGGAGATCAGGCTGGCCATCGTCGTGGCCCCGACCTCGATGAATATCCGGGTCATCGAGAAAAAGGACTCGAGATTCTGAAGCCCCGTGCGCTGCTGACGCTTCTGTGTCTGCTGCTTCTGGGCGGCGGGCACGGGTCTGCCTGCGATCTGTACAGCCACGTCTGGACGACCGTCGCGGAGAACGCCACGGCAACGACCCGGCCGGAGGCGGTGCGGGGATTTCTGGCGTTCCTTGAAACCCGGCTTCCGGCGGCTTCCGGCCCCTGGCTTCTGGGCTGTGTGACCGAAGAGGGAGCCGGGGGCGTCGCCTCGGCGGCCGCTGCCCCGGAACTGGCAGGCCGGTTCATCTGGGAGGGCGTATCACGGCCGGGAGCCGCCGGTGCGGTTCCGACACACGCGGCAGGGCGAGTCCTTCTCGACGTTTTGAACCCCTCGTCGGCGCTGCTGTTCCAGGTGGACACCAGCCTTGGGCCGGTGAACATGACCCGGCTGGCCTGTCTCGACCGGTTCACGGTGCGGGTGGTCTGCTCCGATGTCCGTGGCGGGATCGTCTTCCTGGACGAGATCCCCTGGAGCGACCAGCTCGAATGGGATCTGCTGTTGCCCGCGCATTGCCTTGTCGGGGGAGCCTGGATCCGTCGGGTTGCCCGGCGGGTGACGCCGATGTCCATGCGACGGGAGTGGATGGTTGCGCTGTTTCCCGCCAACCGGGAGGAGCTGAATGCCGCTCCGCCCGATGTCGAGTTCATCTATCTTCCAGCTCCCGCGCCGCCTCGGCCAGCAGCTCCGGCGTATTGAGATTCCGGCGGATCCAGGGGTCGCAGGTCAGAACGTGGCGGATCCGGTCCGGGTGGCGGTGCATGACCCACCGGGCTCCGGCCTCGAGAGGCGCAGCGAACAGCTCTTCCCGTGCCCAGGCCGGGAAAAAGCTCGGGTGGCCCCGTCGTGTCCCGTCGGAAGGAGCGACGATGAAGTCCGGTTCCCGTGCCGCCGCAGCGAGGATCCCGGAGACGGTTTCCGGGGCCACGAGCGGGTGGTCGATCGGCCAGAGAAGGAAGCCGGTCGGCTCGGGAAGCCGTTCGAGAGCGAGCCGGATCGAGCTGAGCGGCCCGTCATCCGGGTGGTGATTGACCACCCAGATGCCTCCGGCGGCCGTCACGAGGCTGCGGGAGGAAATATCCCGGTCCTGGCCGACGAACAGGCGCTTGCCGAGAGCGTGCTGCAGGATGTCGACGCGTGAGAGCAGATGCTCCAGAAAGGTGCGCCCGCCGAGGAGAACGTGCTGTTTGGGGCTGCCCATGCGGCTCGAGTGGCCTGCCAGCAGGCAGATGAGCGCGGGGGGAGGCGAGGAGGGAAAAACGTCCGGGTGCGTCATGGCGCGATGATAGGGCCGTTCCCGAAGGATGTCAAAGGCTGTGCCGAATCGCCTTGAAAGGGTGGGGGAAACTTGGTACCATGCAGTGTCCCGTGTTTTCAGAACATCCGCGCGGGGCGACACACACGATGGCAGAGGAGCAGAACGATGCCGCAGGTGGATCTGAAGAGTTTCATCCCGAAGGAACCCGAGACCCTGTATGATCTCAAGATCGAGTCGGAGATCATTTCGAACCTGATCTTCAAGGAACTGCACATTCACGGGAAGCGCACGCCGCGCCAGATCGGCAAATCGCTGAAAATAAAGCCCGATATCATTCAGAAGCTGATCAACGACCTGAAACAGGCGGAAATGGTCGGCATGGTCGGTGGCACCGGCATGGGTTCGGACTACCAGTATGGCCTGTATCCGAAGGGCATCGAGCGCGCCCGGAACATCTACGAGCGCGACTCGTATCTCGGGGCGGCGCCGGTCGGCTTCGAGGAATACGTCAGGATCTCCAAGCAGGTTCTGGATGCCAACAAGAAGAGCTTCAACATCAACATGAAGTTTCTGCAGGAGAAGTTTGCGCATCATCTGGGCTACAAGGACATCCTGGTCCAGATCGGCCAGGCGGTCTGCGCCCGGAAACCCGCCTTCGTCTACGGTTTCCCGGGAAACGGCAAGACGTTCCTGTGCAGCAGCGTCGTCAGGCTTCTGCCGCCGATGATCGTGCCCTATGCCGTCGAAGTCGGCGGCCAGCTCGTGCGGATGTTCGACCCCAGTTGCCACCAGGCGATCGAGACCATCGATCTCGAGGGGCTGGATCAGCGCTGGGTCGTCGTTCAGCCGCCGATGATCACGGCCGGCGGCGAACTGACGCTCGAAAACCTTGAAGTCGTGTACAACAAGAAGTTTGGCTGCTTCGACGCGCCTCCGCAGGTCAAGGCGAACGGCGGGGTTCTGCTGATCGACGATCTTGGCCGGCAGCGGTGCAACGTCGAAGACATCTTCAACCGGTTCATCGTACCCCTCGAGAACAAGATCGACTTTCTCGTCCTCGGCGGCCAGCGCATGGAAGTGCCGACGGATGAAATCGTGTTGTTCAGCACCAACCTTGATCCGATGAAGATCGTCGACGACGCATTCCTACGCCGGTTGCCGTACAAGATCAACGTGCGCAATCCCACCATTGAAGAATATGGATTGATATGGAAATCCTATTCCGACAAGCTGGGTCTCAAGTTTGATCCGGCGAACATCGAGTTCCTGACGACGCTGTACAAGCGCGACAAGCGGGGTCTGCGCGCCGTGCATCCCCGCGACATCCTGAACATGGTGTTCGACAAGAAGCGGTTCATGGAAGTTACCGACACGGGGATCACGAACGCGGAGCTGGAGGATGCCTACGGTCTGTATTTCGTGTCCAAGATGACCCTCGTCGAGGATATCCAGTAACAGGGAGATACCGATGCCGCATCGCCGCGATTGTCCGGCGGTGCGGCGTTTTTCCGAATGCCTCTGAACCTTCTTCCTCTCATCGATGCCGCCTTCATCGGGCTTATCGCCGGATGGGCGGGGTGGCTTTCGTTCCGGGGAATGGTGCCGTGGGGCTTCGGGAGCGATTTTCTCCAGACGACCCTGTCGGTCGGCCTCGTTTCGGCGCTGCTGATCGGGGGAGAACAGGCCGTCACGGCGTTGTGGCACGAAGGACGGCCCCGCAAGGCCGGGCGGAGATTTCTTTCGGCCGGAGCGGTGGGGCTGGCCGTGCCGATGGTGGCGGCCGTGTTGTACCAATTGCTCGGGGAATGGGCGGGGCTTGCCCGTCATGCGCCCGAGATCCTGCTCCGGCTGCTCTGGTGGGCGATCTACGCGGTGGCGCTGGCTGCCGCCCGCGGGATTGCCGTGAATGCGCCCCGGGCCGCCTGCCAGATGTTCATGGGACTCGCCCCCGCTCTGATCCTGGCCGGGTTGACGGCGGACATGGTGCTCTTTCCGCGCGGGGCCTGGATACTCGGCTCCCTGGTGATCGGGCTTGCCGCCTCGCTGGGTCCGGCACTTTCCCTGGAACTGCTGAAAGAGGCGTGGCTCGAGGAGGCCGTTTCCACGGGGTGGCCGGTGCAGTATCGTCTCGAGTCGGAGGAGTTCCTCGGGGGGGCGGATGACGAGTGTGATCTGAGTCTCGAGGAGGGGCCGGGCCAGTGGTTCGTCATCGGCGAGCGGGATGGGGTCCATGTATTGGAGTGTCTCGAGGACACCCCGGTCTCGTTCGTCGGCGGCCGGTACCGGTATCGGCCCCTGGTTGACGGGGATGTGATGAGGCTTGGAGACCGGAATATCATCTATAGGAATCGCTATGCCAGAAGCCGGGATGCCCTGCCGGAAGCGGCCGGCTGATCCGATGCATGCATGGGAGGATGGACGTGAGTGAGCGGGACGGGAAGGACGCGCTGAAGATCCTTGGAGGGTCCGGTGATCCCATGTGGGATGAAGCGGGCTCGGTGAAGAACAAGCCGCGGGAGATCCCCGAGGGAATGGTGCCGCCGGAGGAAAGCTGGGTGTCGTTCCTCGAATCCCTGTATGCCCCCCTGCCGGGGCTGCGCGAGATGGCCGTGTTCGAACTGCCGGTCTGGCACCAGTTGGGCCGGGATGTTTCGGAGGTCGTCGCCCTGTCGATGCGCGATCCCGAGCCGCTCGTCTGCCGGGCCGCCGTGGTCGTCGCGGGGCGGTTGCGGATGTCGTCGGAACCCGTCCTGCAGGCTATCACCGAGCGGCTGCGCACCGAGCAGGAGCCCCTGCTGCGTCGGACGATGGCGACGGCCCTTTCCCGCATCGGAAGGCCCGGGTTTCCTGGGCTCGTCTGGCTGCTGGGGGATCGCGATGCCTTCGTTCGCCAGTTCGCCGCGGTGGCTCTGGGAGACGCCGGCGAGGAGGCGATTCCCTGCCTTCTCGAAGCATTGACCGACGAGCGGATCCGGCCGTTCCTGGCTCCCGTGCTGGGCCAGATCGGAGGTCCGGCCGTTCCCGGCCTGCTGGCCGCGCTGGATGCGTCGAATGCCGCCGTCCAGGAACTTGCCATGGATGTCCTGGAGCGGATCGGCCCTCTCACGGTCGAACCTTTGATCGAAGCGGTCCAGAAGGGCTCCGTGAGCCGTCGGAACGGGGCCGACGCTCTCAGCCGGTTCGGAACGGGCGGCGTGGCGTCGCTTGTTCGGCTGATGCGGGGCGGAGACGTTTCGATGCGGTGCTGGGCAGCCGATGTCGTCGTGATGATCGGCCGGCCCGCCGTGCCTTCGGTGATCACGATGCTGCGTGAAGAGCACGTCGGCATCTCCTATCTCGCAGGCGAGACGCTCGTGCGTCTCGGGGCCTGTGCCATTCCAGAACTGGTTCAGTCGCTCGGAACCGTGACCCGCTCGGTCCGCTGGATCGTCGGCAACATCCTCGGTCGTCTCGGCGTCGAGGCTGTCCACGCCCTCGAATCCGCCGTCGCAGAAGGCGATCCCCTGACGCGGGAAGCCGCTGCCCACACGCTTGGGGAAATGGGAGAAACCGCGTGGGCGGCCCTGCCGACGCTGGAAGCCGTACTGAAAACCGAGCAGGAGCCGTTCGTCCAGGATACGATAAAGAAAGCGATAGAACGGTTGCGCCAGTTCGAGTGAGCTCAGCCCTTTTTCCGGGGTGAGGGGGGGGCTTCCTCGTCCCTGATCAGCGCCAGGAGCCATTTCAGGCAGTCGACGGTCAGGATGAACCCCTTCGAGACGGCGAGACGGAGGCCGCCCTTGCGGGTGACGGTGATCGTCATCGTTCCGTGCGGCGAGTCCACCACGCCCGAGACGCTCTCGATGCCGTGGTTCCGGGGATCGATGACATTGTATTCGGTATAGCTCTCGATCAGCCCGGCCAGGCGCGCCCGACGGACTTCCTTGTCCTTGGGGTTGGTCAGGACGATCGACTTCGTCTGGCTGAGCCTCTCTTGAAGCTGGCTCATCTGCCGGAACTCGAACTCCATCTGCGAAACGCCGTATCCCGACGCCGCCGACAGGGAGTTCGACAGCCCCTTGGTCGGGCCGCTCTTTTTCCCCATCGTGAACATGCAGTCTTCGAGCAGCAGAAACTCGGCGCTCTCGATCCGCTTGAGCAGAGATTTCGTCGTGATGCCCTCGACGAGATGCTCGACTTCGAACGGCATGATGCCCGAGTAGAACCCCCGGATCAGCCGCTCGTTCTTGTCGCAATCGTGGAAGCCGGCGGTCTCGGGATCGAGGGTGAACACGTCCCCCTCGGTCGAGAGTTTCTCGAAAAAGGCGGGAATATCCTCGATGCGGGCGTTCCAGCATTTGAGGGAGAGGGAGGTTCCGGGAACTTCGATTTCGTCGATGGCCATCTGCCAACTCCTGTACGCGGGCTTGGGGCGTCATTCTACCCCCCGCCGCATCCGTTCGGCAAGCCACAACCGTCGCGTGCCTGACGAGCCGTCGGCTCGAGCCGGTCACGGCGGCATCGTTTGTGACCTGACCCCTTCCGCCACCGTCCCGGGGTGTGGTACTGTGAGCGGCAATGATGTCACAGCGCCACGGAGGAAATATATTGTGAAATCTATACTAAATGCCGTCGTGGTCGTTCTGCTTCTGATCTCCCCGGTATCGGGGCAGGAGCCGGGAACGACCGGCGATCCGCTCGTTTCGAAAAGCTATCTCGACCAGTTTTTCCGCTTTCGGTCCATCGTCGTGCCGAATGGTGATACGGTGCAGCTCACGCCGGGAGCCATGATCGTCATCCGCTCGGGCCGCCTGCGGCTGAAAGCTCCCCGGGGAAAATCCGTCATCGACCTGACCGACGGAAAGGAGCTGCCTGCCGATATGGTGCTGCCCGCGAATCATCTGATCCTCGTTCCCGAAACACCAGGCCTGCTTCTCGAAGCGAAGAGCATGGGCTTGATCCTGGCCATGGGCCTTCATCCCGCCCGCTGATGGAGCCGTGACGGCATGATTCGGGGAACGCGCAGCTGGGTCATCCTCCTCATTCTCTGTATCCCGGGCCTGCTGGCCGCCGTCTGGCGCGACACGCTCCGGTGGAAGGCCGAGAGCCGGGATGTCTATGTCGAGACCGTCATGGACTTCGACGAGCTGCGGACGCTGGCCCGCGAGGAGGGCTGGAAACTGCGGGAGATGCTGCTTGCGGCCGTCGAACGCGGTGCGAGCTCGGTGGGCATCTCCGAGGACACGCTCCGGTCGCTCGAAACCGAAGGCCGTGTCGCGATTCTCAACCTCGCTGACCTGCGCCAGATGGCCGTCGAGGGCGACACGGCCTCGTGCGGCATCGAACTGGCCGAACCGCAGGGGGCGCTCTGGATCTGGTCGCAGGAGAAAGGTCTGCTCGACCGGATCGAGCACCATCTCTCCTGGAAGCTGCCTGCCGGCAGGATCCGGCGCGCCAGCCTCCATCTGCTGGTGCTCCGGCGGTCCGGGGAGGACTTCAAGACCCGCGTTGGGCTCGGATTCTCGAAGGAGTACATCGACCTGGCCCGCGAGTGCGGCCTTGGGGTCGTCCTGCGGATCTACAACCACCCGGGACTCTCGGCCGGCTCGATCCGCGCCATGATTGCCGGCCTGCCCGATCCAACCGGCATCTCCGCCATCGTCTTCGCCGAGGAAGAGGTGCTGGGGAACCGCGGCGCCCTCCATGCCACGGTCGACGAGCTGCTTCACCGCTCCTTCCGCATCGGCTGGGTCGAATTCAACGACCAGGCGGGCATGGAAACCCTGATCGCCGGCCTGCGCGGCCTGAGGCCATTCGTGCGGGTGCACAGCATCGGCCGGAAGGAGCTCGACGAGAATTATAATGTATCGAGAGCAATAGCAAGATGGGTGCGCGCCGTGCGCGAACGCCGTCTCAAAATGCTGTACATGCGCTGTTTCTTCCAGGACAAGAAAAAGTTCATCGGGGATCTCGTCCAGTTCAACCTGGAGTATCTCGGCTCCCTCGTGCGTCGGCTCGAGGCCGACGGCTTCCGGATTCCGCGAAACGACGAACAACGTCGCGAAGAGCCCCGCCATCTGGTCGGTGCGGCCTCGACGGGCGAACGGCTGGCAATCGGCCTGGTGCTGATGATGGGCATTCCCCTCCTCGTTGCGGCCTCTCGCGGCAGAGCGCTTCTCGAGCGCGATGTCTGGCTGACCGTGTTCGCCACCTTCCTGGCCTGGGGCCTCCTGCCGCCGGGGGCGTTTGTCGGCCTGGCAGGACTCGCCGGCGCGGTCGCCTGGCCCTCGCTCGGCTGCATCAGGGCCATGGTCCTGCACGAGCGCGAACTGGACGGGCCGGAGCCGCCCCCGGTCATCGGAAGCGGTGCGCGCTTCTTCCTGCGCCTGGTCGTGCCCGGCATCATCGGCGGAACCCTGATCGCCGCTCTCTATGCCGAAACGACCTACCTGCTCAAGTTCGAACAGTTCCGCGGCATCAAGGCGGCGTTTCTTCTTCCCCTGGTCTGGACGGGCATCTGGGCGCTGCGCCGATACGGCGGCGGCATGCTGTCGCTCCTTTCCCGCCCTCTCACGGCCCGTGAGCTGCTCATCGGCCTCGCCGTGGCCGGCGGAACGGTCCTGTACCTGCTCCGGTCCGGAAACGTCACCTTCCTCAAGCCCTCCGAGATGGAGGACCTGGGCCGAACGTTCCTCGAAAACCTGATGATCGCCCGGCCACGCAACAAGGAGTTTCTCATCGGCTACCCCGCGGCCCTGTTCTTCCTGTTCTTCCGACGCCGCGGCGTCTTCGAGATTCTCCCGGTGCTCGCCCTCTTCATGCAGATGGGCCAGGTTTCGCTGGTGAACACGTTCTGCCATTTCCATTCCCCGCTGGCACTCGCCTATCTGCGCGGCTTCAACGGCCTCTGGACGGGCCTGGCCACCGGGGTAGCCCTTCTCGCCGGGTATCTCGTCTGCCGGGTCCTGGCACTCGCCGGCGGAAAGGGAGATCGCAGCCTCCTGGTCGGATATTTCGGCTTCGGTAACCTCGGAGACGAGCTGCTGTGGCGCACCTTCACCGAGGAAGCCGCCCGCCGGCGTCCGGATCTTCCGTGGAGCATTCTCTGGGGACCGAATCCCTGGAATGGCCCGCGCGAGATTGTCCCCGTGCTGCGAGACGATCGTCTGGGGGTCCTCGAAGCCCTCGCCTCGTCCCGCGCCATCGTCGTTCCCGGGGGAAGTCTCCTTCAGGCTTCGACGAGCCTGGGAAGCCTGCTGTACTATCTCCTTTTGCTTGCCACCGGCCGCCTGCTGGGGGCGAAGCTCATCCTGATCGGTCAGGGGTTCGGCCCGTGGGGAACCCCGGACAGCGGCTACCGGCTGCTTGCGGCTATGGCGGTGCGCGGGGTTCTGGAGTTCGGCGACCATATCTCCTGCCGGGATCGTGAGGCGGCGCTCGTTCTCGAACGTCTGCCCGGTCCGCCGCTTTGCCCCGCTGCGGGGGCCGATCTCGTCTTCCTGAAAGCACCCGCCGCTGTTCCGACCGGGGAGCCACCTGCGCGGGTCGGGGTGGTCCTTCGCGGCTCCTGCCCCGAAGCGCATCTCATCGCCGAACGCCTCGGCGCCTGGGGGCGGAGTGCCGGATACATCATTCTGCCGATCGCGTTCCAGGAGGGCGAGGATGAACGTCCCTGGAAAAATATTCAGGAATATTCTGAAGTGACGATTCTCCGTGATGCCGCGTCGGCCGAGACCGTGTTTGCCGGCTGCCGGCTTGTCGTGACCATGCGCCTCCATGCCGCCGTCCTGGCGTCGATTGCCGGGACGCCCTGGCTGGGCCTGGCCGTCGACCCCAAGATGACCGGACTGGCGGCCGAACTCGGCTGGGAGTTCGTTCTGCCGCCCGAAGAGGCCGACACCACGCGTCTCGAGGAGATGATCCGGCGTCTCGTCGAGGGGCGACAGGCTCTGTCTGCCGCCCTGCGCAACGCTGCCGCCGGCCGTGCCGCCGTCGCCGCGGCCGATCTCGACCGGGCGCTCGTCCGGATCCGCAAGCTTCCGGCCTGACGATACGGGAAGAAAAAACCGCCCGGCCAGTGTGGCCGGGCGGTTCTGCTGTTTTCCCGAGACGAACCGGTCAGTAGCGATACTGGTCGGACTTGTAGGGGCCCTCGACCGGAACGCCGATGTAGCTGGCCTGTTCCTTGGTCAGTACGGTGAGCTTCGCGCCGAGCTTCTCGAGGTGCAGGCGGGCGACTTCCTCGTCGAGCTTCTTCGACAGGGTGTAGACGCCGATCTTGTGGGTGTTCGTCCAGAGGTCGATCTGGGCGAGTGTCTGGTTCGTGAACGAGCTGCTCATCACGAAGCTGGGGTGGCCGCGGGCGCAGCCCAGGTTCACGAGCCGGCCTTCGGCCAGCACGTAGATGCTGTGTCCGTCGGCATAGGTGTAGCGGTCGACCTGGGGCTTGATGTTGGTGCGCTTCACGCCCTTCCAGGTCTCGAGCTTGCTCATCTGGATCTCGTTGTCGAAGTGGCCGATGTTGCAGACGATCGCCTGGTCCTTCATCTTCGCCATGTGGTCAGCGGTGATGATGTCGCGATTGCCCGTCGTGGTGACGTAGATGTCGGCCTTGCCGAGAGAGTTCTCGACGGTGTCGACGATGTAGCCGGCCATCATCGCCTGCAGGGCGCAGATCGGGTCGATCTCGGTGACGATGACGTGCGCGCCGTAGGAACGAAGCGCCTGGGCGCAGCCCTTGCCGACATCACCGTAGCCGCACACGACGGCGGTCTTGCCGGCGATCATGACGTCGGTGGCGCGCTTGATGCCGTCGACGAGGCTTTCGCGGCAGCCGTAGAGGTTGTCGAACTTCGACTTGGTGACCGAGTCGTTCACATTGATGGCGGGGAAGAGGAGCTGCTTCTGCTCCATCATCTTGTACAGGCGATGAACGCCCGTCGTGGTCTCTTCGCTGACGCCCTTGATGTGGGGAAGCATATTGGTCCATTTGTTGGGCTCGGCCTTGAGGGTCTTCTTCAGGATCGCGAGCAGCTCCTGCTCATCCTCGCCCTCGGCATGCCGGTCGAGCACCTTCGGATTCTTCTCGGCATCGTAACCGATATGGATCATCATCGTGGCGTCTCCGCCGTCATCGACGATCAGCGTCGGGCCCTGGCCGTCCGGCCAGGTGAGGGCTTCCTGCGTGCACCACCAGTATTCCGCCAGCGTTTCGCCCTTCCAGGCGTAAACGGGGATACCCCGCTTCGCGATCGCGGCCGCGGCGGTGTCCTGGGTCGAGAAGATGTTGCAGCTGCACCACCGGACGTCGGCGCCGAGCTCGGCGAGCGTCTCGATCAGAACGGCGGTCTGGACGGTCATGTGGAGCGAACCGGCGATGCGGGCCCCGCGGAGAGGCTTCTTGGCGCCGTATTTCTCGCGAAGCGCCATCAGGCCGGGCATTTCGTGTTCGGCGATCTCGATTTCCTTGCGGCCGAGCTGCCACAGGTCGATATCCTTGACTTTATAGGGAAGGCGGTTCGTCGTGGCGGTAGGCATCGTTTCGCGCTCCGTTCCGTTCTGGGTGGTCTTTTTCATCGTGACTCCTTCACATGATCGGGCTCCCGAAAACCCTTTCGACAGCCCGGAATAACGTCCAAGTTTCGCATGGCCGGCCGTAAAAGTCAAATCCGGCGTGCTTTCCGGGGAGACACAAAAAAAGGGTCCGCCCTCATCGCGCGACGGGGGACCCTCTTCGAACAGGTTCACGTACGGAACCGTGAGAACGGTTGGCGGTCACTCCCCGAGGCCGCTGCCGGTGGCGGGGTTGGCGGCGTTGACCTTGGCCAGCAGCCCCTCGACGGTCGACTTGTCGCCGGCCAGCTTGTTGCGCTGGACCAGGGCGTCTTTCTTCGAATCGAAGATACTCTTGAACGTGTCTTTCAGCTCGAACGAGCCGGCGGCCTTCTTGAGTTTGTTGTAGTCCATCTGTTCGACCGTCTTCATCTCGGAGAACGTCCGCTGGATCCGGTCGATGGTTTTGCCCTTGTTGGCGGTCCAGGTGCCGATCTTGCCGACTTTCCGCTCGAGGATGTCATCGGGCAGATCCTTCATGTTCTGCTCGCAGTCCTTGATGGCCGAGTTCAGGTCGAGATCGGCCTGAGCGATCTCGGTCAGCGCGTTCCGGAGCTGGCGCTTCGTCTCCTCGAGGTTGGCCTTGGGCTTGTTCAGCGCCTCCTCGACGTTCTCCTCCAGCCGGTCCAGGTCGCTCTTGAGTGTCTTGCTGATGTCCTCGACCAGCAGCTTCGAATCTTCCCCGATACTGTTCAAAAGATTTCCATAGGTATTGAATGCGCCCTTCATGTCGCCGACATCGCGCCAGTGAGGGTCGTTCTTCACCGAGGAGACCTCGCGCATCGTGGCCATCGCGTGCTGCTCGTGTTCGAGCGCCTCGGGAAGCCCGGGAATCTCGGCTTTCAGCTTGAGCCGGATCGCGACCTGCTCGGGCGTGTCGGCATAATCCGTTTCGCTGATCGAAGGCCGGGGTTTCGTCTCGACCGAGAAGGCGTCCATCGCCGTGCTCAGCACGCGCAGCGAAGTGCTCTTGTCGAAGACGACCTTGCGCAGCAGCCGCGGCTTTTCCCATTTGTACGTGATCTGGGCCAGCTTGTCGCCGCCCCGGTGCTGTTGGAGCGAGACCTCGCCCTTCGACTCGTCGAACTTGAGGCTGGCCGATGCCGCCATCCGGAAATCGTCCTGCATCGCCTTGAGGACGATGTTGGCCTGGGTCACCATCGCCTGGCGCGTGTAGGCGCGGGTGCTCTGCAGGTTGCCGTGGCGCAGAAACGCGTACATCCCGCCGGCGGCGAGGGCGAAGACGACCGTCGCCACCATCACCTCCACGAGCGTGAAACCGATGCGCATCCGGAATCCCTTCATGACGCTTCCTCCCGTCCCCGTCAGGATTTGGGCTCCACGAGAATCATGCTCGTGGATCGCTCCTGCCGGCCCGCATTGGGCTGGTTCCAGCCGACTCGGACCCTGAAGTAGACCATGCTGCGTTCGGTCGGCTCCCGGCCCTGGCGTTTGATGAACTTGTATGAGCCAGAAACACTGAAATCCCGGTATTTCTTCTGGAAGGTGACCACCTCGTCGCGCGAATGGGGCCAGAACATATCGTCGAGTTTATATTCCCCCGCTTCGTTCGGCTGGTTCGCATCGGCATAGGTGCGGAAGTCGCGGAACCGGACCGCCGCGACTTCCTCCTTGACCGACTGGAGCATCTTCGCCGCCATCTGCAGCTTCTCGGTGTCCTCGCCGACCTGCGCCTGGCCGACCAGACCCCGCAGGAAGGGGCCGAGCACGAGCGCGAGAATGAACAGCGACAGGATCACCTCGATCAGGGTGAACCCGTGTTCCCCGGGGGGCGATCGCCGATCAGTTCTTCTGGAATTCATACGCCCGCCATTTCTTGCTGAAGGTGACGTGATATCGCGACGGATCATACTTCGCGATATCCTTGAAATACGAGAGCAGGGAACTGTGCGTGCGGTTCGATTCGTAATGCACGTGCACCTGGCCCGAACAGGCCTGGCGGTTGAACTGGTTCACCACGAGATTGCCGTAGATCTTCATCGAGCCGTAGAACTGGTTGATCAGGCCGCGGTCCCCGTACAGGTTGGCCTCGATGATGTTCTTGCCGTTGTTCACGATCGCTCCGTTGCGGGCGATGATCGAGAGCATCGTCGGAGCCCCCGACGGCGGATCGACCCGGCGGATGCTCTTCAAATGGATGTTTCCCGCCGCCACGATGATGCCGCGGCCGCAGACATACAGCTCGTCGCGGAAGAAGAGGCCCTGGCCGTCGGTGCACTCGACGAAGGTCACGCCGTCGCAGTTGAACACCTGTTTTTTCCCGACGCCGGGCACTTCCATCTCGGTGCTGCGGTTCTCGATGTCCCGCGAAAACTCCCCGGTCGTGGCGTAGTAGTAGCTGGCTTTCTTCAGATACTGCATCGGGGAGTAGATGTTCGCCGGAAGGTTTCTCGGCTCGTTCGGATCCCATTCCTTCTTCATGGCCTCGGTGTCGGCCTCACCGTTCTCCTTTTCGAGCGGGGGATAGGCGCAGAAACCGTAGGGTTCGACGACGTTCGACTGGAAGGGCAGGGGGGGGAGGGTGATGTCGACGTTCGGACAGCCGAACAGCCAGTTGAGGGGGATCCAGAGCCGGATCATCGGCATCTTGACCCGCGAGAAGCGTTTCCAGAGATTCCCTTCAGCCCGGAAGGAGAGAGGGAACTCGCAGTGAAAATCCCCGAATAAATATGTTTTGTTATAAAACTGGGGGACGGGGATCCACATGGTGCTCTTGGTGAGCCAGGGCCAGTCGAAATGCGGCACCTTGAGGGCCTCGAAGGGGACGTTCAGGAAATCCGAGGCGCCCAGGTTACCGGCTCCGGCTTTCCCCAGCAGCCCTTCGAGGATATTGAACAGGGCCACCCAGCCGCCGAGCGGCGGTACGCCCTCGATACTGAGCCCATAGAGGCTCTCTCCGACCGTCGGCATGAAATCGTGCTTTGCCGGGCTCGGGGCCTTGAACGAGTCCCCTTCCTTCTCGCGGTGCTTGTTCTTGTCCTCGTTGTTGATCAGCAGCGCCGCGATCTCACAGCCCTTGAGGGCTTCGAGGAAGCTGTAGCTGCCGCCCAGGAAATCGAGCAGGCCGAAGTTGAGCCGGATCTCCATGGGCTTCGTCCCGTTGACCCGGACGCGGCCCGGCAGATAGAAGTTGTTCGCCATTTTCTCGATATCCAGGGAGCCGATCGCGCTGAAAAAGGTTTTCAGTTTCGAGAACAGCGACGCGTCGAAGAAGGTGATGTTATGGATGACCAGCGAGCCGTTGCCTTCGTGCCACGGGATCTCGATGTCGCCGGCGAAGCCGTCGGTGTTCTCGAGGCCTTCGTCCTCGAACAGCAGCTTCGTGTTCGCCACGAAGAACGAGTGGTCGGGCGCGATGGGTTGGATATCGGCAACTCTGAAATCCCGCTGGGTGTGCAGGACCTTCCGGATCATCGGCCCGCGCGGCCCCTGCGGCTGATACTCGACGGTCGTCTTGACCTCGAAGATGCCGATCTTCTCGACGGTCACGCCCCAGCTGACCTTGCCGGCCAGGGTGGTGATCTCGTCGGGGAAGAAGCCCTGGATCCTTTTCCGGATCGACTCCTTGAAATCCGTCAGGTCGATTTCGAGTTTCAGGTCTTTCAGGAGGGTGTCCTTGAGAAACCCCTTCAGCGTCGCTCCCTCGCCGAGTTTCGAGCAGAGCCCCTTCAGCAGGGCGCCGATCAGCCGCCCGATCGGGATCGGGATGGCGACGGCATACAGGGAAAGATTGATGCTGATATTTTTGATGACCTTGGCGACGACGTCCCCGAAATTCACGTCGGGGATGTAGTTCACGAGCTGCTGGGTGAGGTCGATCTTGAACTCCTTGTCGCTCATGATCGAGTTGAGGAACGTCCCGACGTTCAGATCCGTCAGCGAGTTCGCCTCGGTCAGATCGAACGTGATGCCGGGGATCTCGTAGGTCTTGCTTTTGGGCAGGATCCCGAATGCCCGTTTGATCGACGCCTCGCTCTTGATGCTGACCTCGCCGCCCATATCCCGGTACAGCTCCTCGAGATCGGCGAAATCCTTGTTCCGGTACGTGTGCTTCAGCTTCGCGATCATCTCGGGGCCGAGATTGAGCTCGAGCCCGAGCCCGTTCCCCTGGGTGTCGGCTTTTTCGATGTTGTCGTTCTTGTACTGGAGCGGATCGACGTTGCCGCCGCCCATTACCTGCGGCAGCCGGAACTTCCAGAACCAGCTGTCGAAGTCCAGTTTCCTGAAGCTGATCGCGTCGAACAGCATCTGGGGATCGTTCATGTTCTCGGCAATGAGCCGGTACGTCAGGTTGGTGGCGGCCTCGGCGCAGTCCATCGCCTTCTGGTCATTGACGGACCGGATCGTGAGCCGCCGCGAGGCGACGCCCGTCTCGGTCAGTGTTTGCGCGATGACGATCAGGATCGCCGCGACGCCGAGAACGATCAGATAGGCCGAGCCTTTGCGCGCTCTTCTCCATGACCGGCTATGCATGCTGTTCTTCCTTCGTCCCTCGGGACATTCCGTACATGAGACGCATGATCACTTGAATCGGTTCCGCATTTGCTTGAACCCCTCGAGCATCTGGGCCTGGGCTTCGGGGGGCACCCTGCCCGGATTGTCCTTCGCGAGCTTCTGCATGATCTGGGAAAACTGCTCCGGGGTGATCTCCTTCATCCGGTCGAGGCCGGCGAACGCTTCCTTCACGGCCTGGCGGGAATACTCCTTGGGAAGATCCTTTTCGGGAATCATCGAGAGAAGCCGGTCCATGGCCTTTTCCAGGGTGACCTTGTCCCCGACCTCGTAGCCGATGCCGAGCAGGCTCTGGCAGACCAGCACCCGAGCCTCTTCCGTGATCGCCGGGTCATCCAGCGCTTTGAGGAGATACTCGCGCGCCTCGGGGTAGTTGCCCTTCTCGATGCATTCGAGGCCGAGTTTGCAGTTTTCGTTCAGATAAAACTCGGCATACCCCCGGTAGTTCGGGTCGACGGACATCTGCCGGAGCGTGTCGTTGAGAGCCGCCTCGCTCTTGCGGGCGAACTCGAGCGAGATCGAGAGCCGTTCGGCGTGCATCGATTTCATCGTGTTCGCATACGAGGAGCCGGTGAGGAACTGGCCCGCAGAGCCGCGGGTGCCCGCGACCATCGCGGGGGCGTCGCCGCCGCTCTCCTCCATCCGCACGGCGCTTGATTCATGGACGACGGCCGGCCGGCCATCCCCGGCTCCGGGAAGGCGGATGCGATCTCCCGCCAGCCACCAGAGTCCCGCCATCACGAGAACGACGGCGGCCGCGGCAAGGACCATCCGGTTCCGGTCGGCAGAGGAGGCGGCGCGGTCCAGGACTTCCCGGGCCTGTGTCTCGGCGTCGGACGCTGCGAGTGCCTGGCCGGCCAGCGGATCTTTTTCTCCGTACAGATTCTTCGTGCTCGAGGCGGTGACTTTGCGGAACGCGTATGCCGGCTGCTTGTCGGCTTCCGGAGCCGGGGTGGGCGCCTGGGAGGGCTGCAGATCCGCCATCAGGGCCGCGATGTCCGGGGCGAGGAGCGGGATGGCTCCAGCGATGGCGGAATCCCACAGGTCCTGGAAGGCGGGAAGGAGGATCCCGTCCTTGTCGTGGCTGCATTCGTACAAGAGCCGGAAGCCCTCGCGGGTGGGGTTGGCCGCCAGGATGAACGCCGCCTGGATGCGGGCTTCGACGTTGCGTTCGGTCGGAATGTATTCCTGGAGGAGCCGCTGGGCAGAAGGAAAATCGACGGTCGCAAGCAGGGAAAGACCGTTCTTGCGGAGCTTCAGCGCCGGTGCCTTGAGCATGCCGGCCAGATACTGGAGTGCGCTCGCCTTGTCCGATACCAGATACAGCTCCAGAGCGGCTGTCTTCACCCGCACGTCGTCGTGACGGAGGAAGTTCGGTATTTCGTAAGATATACAATCCGGGTCGAACCTGCCGATCGTGCGGAGGGCCGCCGCGACGACGCCCGGATCCTCGTGCTTCAGATGCGGGAACAGCGGCTTCGGATCCCAGGCCTGGCCGAAACTGGAGATGCGGTCGAACAGGTGCAGGAGCACCGAACGATCGAGCTTGGCCAGCAGCAGGATCCCGATCGTTTCACGCAGTTCCTTGAAGGTGTCGGAGTCCCGGATGACGGCGAGGTAGCGCTTCTGGGCCTTGGGATCAAGGTCGTGGAAGCTTCCGTCGCGCACCTTCTGCCGCAGGCCCTCTGCGGTGAACTCCTCTTTTGCGGTTCCGAGGATCTGCTGCAGGAGCTCTTTCGCTTCTTCCGAGGATTCGACGGGCAGATGACGCTCGAGGGCTTCGCGAACGTTCGGCAGGCCGATGCCCGCGCGCAGCTTCCGGATCGCCTCCAGCCGGACTTCGGGGTCTTCGTGGGTAAGATCGTCCAGGGCGAGCCGGCAGGTGGTCTGGAGTTTTCGTTGCTCGAGCGTTGTTTTCAGCTTCTCGAGGTAGGAGTCGATGGGCTCCTGGAGAATGCCCGACTCTTTGATCGTCGTCAGCAGTTGGCGGATGACGAGTTGCAGGATGTGTGCCCGGGTGCCGCGGGCCGCCGCGAAAATATCGTACAGCTTCAGAGGCAGATCGGGCGAAGGGTTCATCGCGACCGCCGAGCCGGCCAGGACGAGCAGGAGAGGGGCGGGTTCCGCGGCCAGATAGGCCAGGTACAACGCCTCGGTTTCCGCGAACGGCACAAGCAGGAGCTCCCGCAGGCCTCGTTGCCGGATCAGCGGATCCCGGGCGGAAAGCAGCGAGCGCAGATACACCTGGGCTTCGGCGGGGTCAAAGCTGCGCAGTTTCCGGATCGCGTGGAGACGGATCTCGAGATCATCTGCCGTCAGGAACTGGACGATCCGCTCCTTGAACTGGTCGAGGCTTTGTGCGTGCAGCAGGTCGATCGCGGCGGTGACGACGGCCGGCGATGCATGACCCGTGAAGGCAAGCGCAAGGGCGGCATCGGCGGCCGTTCCGAACTTCGCGAGGAGGGTCAGGCCGACGCGAACGACTTCGGGACTTTCCTCCCCGAGCAAGCTGGAACGCCAGGCTTCGAGGACGTCCGGGGCTGGCGGGCGGCGGAGCGACAATTGAACGATCCGCTTCAGCGTTTCCTCGCCGACTTCGAGCAGAGCCCTGGTGCGCTCCGGCGTCAGTTCGACCTTCTCGATCTTCCGATCGATCTGCCGCTTCCGATGCCCTGTGAGAAGCTGCTCTGCCCGTGCCCGGCAGAGGTCCGAGTCATCCGAGACGGCGATCCGGTCGAGGGGGCCGGAGAAATCCCCGACGAGGCCCTGAAACGCGATTTCCTCGATCGCAAGCAGGCGTTCAAGAGGCTGAGCCGAAGAAAGCCCGAGTTTCAGCCATTCGGCCTGATCGAGGGTCGCGGGCAGAGTCGTATCCGTCATCCTCTGAAAACCTCTCTCATATCCAGACTGCGAGGTACACCTGGAAAAGTATAGCATAGGCTGCACCCGGAGTGATGAGGTGCGTTATACTTCTTTGACCCGGAAGAAATCACGAGGAGACGTCCGACATGGAAAAGATCCGTGAAGCGATGGAAATGGACTGGTCGGGCCGCGAGGCGGCCGATGCCCTGCGCGCGCTCGCGACGGAGGAGCGCGGGTTGACCCGTGCCGAGGCCGAGCGCCGGTTTGGCGCATGCGGGCCGAACGAGATCGCCCAGGGAAAACCCACGCCCTGGTATGTCCTTCTCGGGCGTCAGTTCACGAATCCGCTGATCTACATCCTGCTCGTGGCCGCCCTCGTGACGGGCCTCGTGGGCCATCTCAGCGACGTCGTGATCATCCTGCTGGTACTGTTCGTGAACGCTGGCATCGGGTATTACCAGGAAAGCAAGGCCGAACGGGCGATCAACAACATCAAGGGCATGTCCTCGCCCCACTGCCGCGTGCGCCGCGACGGCGAAGTGTTCGATGTCGCCGCCCTCGAGCTCGTGCCTGGGGATGTGATCCTGCTCGAGGAAGGGGACCGGATTCCCGCCGACGGGCGTCTCCTTTCCGCGACACGTCTTCGTATAGAAGAAGCTATATTTACCGGCGAGACGATCGCCTCCGAGAAACAGACGGCATCTCTGGGAACCGTCGCCGTGCTCGCCGACAAGACGAACATGATCTTCATGGGCACGCACGTGACCGCGGGGCGCGGCGAAGCCGTCGTCACGGGAACGGCGATGAAGACCGAGCTCGGCAAGATCGCCGGCCTGGTCCAGACGGCGGATGAAGTGCAGACGCCCCTCTCACGCAAACTCGAGCTGTTCAGTGCCTTTGTCGCGCGAGGCGTGCTCGGCATCTGCGCGATCATCTTCGTCAGCAGTTATCTGGTTCATCAGCAGAGTTTTTCGGATGTGCTGCTCAACGCGATCGCCCTGGCCGTATCGGCGATTCCCGAGGGGCTTCCCATCGTCGTCACCCTGGTGCTCGCCATCGGCGTGCGGCGGATGGCCCAGCACAATGCCCTGATCCGCAAACTTCCCACCGTCGAGACGCTCGGCTCGGCCACCGTCATCTGCACCGACAAGACGGGCACCCTGACCCGCAACCAGATGGTCGTCACGCGGATCTTCACCGGCAGCGGGGAATACAATGTCACGGGTGAAGGGTATGCCGTCGAGGGGGGCATTACGCCTGCCGAGGGGACGGGAGAGCCGTCTTCGCTGATGCCGTTCATGGAGGCGGCCGTCCTGTGCAACAACGCGACGATCCGTCAGGAGCCGGACGGTACCTGGACCATGGTTGGGGACGGCACCGAGGGGGCCCTGATGACCCTGGCCGGGAAGCTGGATCGGGGGCTGCTGAGCCTGCGCGAGCGGTTTCCGCGGAAAGGCGAGCTGCCGTTCGACAGCAAGATCAAATACATGGTTGCCGTTCACGGCAGCCAGGCGGGGACGAAAGCCCATTTGAAAGGTTCCCTGGAAGCGGTTCTCGCGAAATGCAGCCACGTGCGCGGCCGCGACGGCATCCGGGAGATGACCCAGGCGGACCGCGACCTGTTCCTGAAGAAGAATCTCGCCTATGCCGACGAGGCGCTGCGCGTGCTCGGCCTCGCAACCCGGGATCTCCCCGAAGGCGCCGATCCGGCCGC
This sequence comes from Candidatus Ozemibacteraceae bacterium, assembly GCA_035388825.1. GTDB lineage: Bacteria > Muiribacteriota > Ozemobacteria > Ozemobacterales > Ozemobacteraceae > MWAR01. The sequence continues at coordinate 59,806 of DAOOQQ010000014.1, read as the reverse complement.
GTTCTGCGAGGGCGCCCAGGAAGGCTATACCTTCGTCGGCCTTGTCGGCATGATGGATCTGCCGCGGCCCGAGGCCATCGAAGCCGTCGCGAAGTGCCGGAAAGCGGGCATCAAGGTCGTCATGATCACCGGCGACCATGCGGCGACGGCCCGCGCCGTGGGCCGCAAGGTCGGCCTGTTCGACGAGGGGATGCGGATGATGACCGGCGAGGACCTTTCGAAGCTCGATGACGCGGGTCTGAGGGATATCGTCGAGTCGGTTGCGATCTATGCGCGCACCAGCCCCGAGGACAAGATGCGCATCATCCAGGCGCTCCAGCATCACGGGCACGTCGTCAGCATGACCGGCGACGGGGTGAATGACGCGCCCGCTCTGACCCGGGCCGACATCGGCGTCGCGATGGGCCGGTCGGGAACGGATGTGGCCCGTGAAGCGGCGGGCATGGTGCTGGTCGACGACAACTTCGCCTCGATCGTTTCGGCCGTCGAGGAAGGCCGGATCATCTTCAACAACCTGCGCAAGGCGATCAGCTTCATGGTTTCGACGAACTCGGGGGAAGTGCTGACCCTGCTGAGCGCCTCGCTGATGGGGTGGGCCGCGCCGCTGCGCGCCGTCCAGGTCCTGTGGGTGAACCTCGTCACGGACGGGTTCACGACGATCGCACTGGGGGTCGATCCCGCCGAGGGCGATGAGATGCAGAAACAGCCCCGGCGCCATAACGAGCCGCTGCTGTCCCGGGCGATGAGCCTCCAGGTCGGCATCGTCGCGGTGCTGATGGCTGCGGGGACGCTGTGGGCCTACCATCTCGGGCTGAACTGGAACGGGAATCCCGCCTCGCCCGACGCGGTGATTCTGGCTCAGACGATGTCGTTCGGGGTGATGGTGTTCTTCCAGTTGTTCAATATCTTCAACTGTAGAAGCTCGGAGAAATCTCTGCTGAGCGTCGGCGTCTTCGGCAATCCCAGCCTGGTGGGCGCCGTCCTCGGCGCGACGCTGCTTCAGCTCCTCGCCATGTATCTGCCGTTCATGCAGAGTCTCATGAAGACCGCATCGCTCGATGCCACCCAGATGGGCGTGGTTCTGGGCATCTCCTTCAGCGTCATCCCCGTCATCGAGCTCTTGAAACTCGCCACCCGCCGCTGAAGGCTCTCCGCCCGGGGCCGGCCGTTCGGCCGTGCGGCCTCGGATCTCAGGGAAACACGGCAGAGAGCCTTCGGGCGCCGGCGCGTTCCATCTCGCGGAGCGCGCATTCCCCGTCGCCAGGGGTGATCTCGACAGCCCGGCAGCCGCTCTCGATGACGGTGACCCGGAATCCGAGCCGGCAGGCGTCGAGCACCGTGAACTTCACGCAGTAATCGGTCGCCAGGCCCATCACGAACAGCTCGTCCGCGTCGCGGTCCCGGAGGAACGCCGCGAGGCCCGTGTCGTGGCGGCCGCCGTTGTCGAAGAAGCCGCTGTAGGAATCCACATCGCGGTGTGTGCCCTTCCGGATCACATGGCGCTGGGCGAGGGGATTGAGAGCGCGGTGAAAGGCCGCTCCGGGGGTGTTCTGAACGCAGTGGACGGGCCAGAGGATCTGGGAAAGCCCGGCCAGTTCGATGACGTCGCCTGGCTTCCGGCCCGCGTGGCGGGCCGCGAAGCTTCCGTGATCGGCCGGGTGCCAGTCCTGGGTCGAGACGACGAGCTCGAATTCCGGGATGAGCCCGTTTGCGACCGGGACCACGGCATCCCCGTCCTGCACGGCGAGGGCGCCGCCTGGCATGAAGTCGTTCTGGAGGTCGACGAGGAGCAGGGCTTTCATCCGCTGAACCCTCGCGCTTTCAGTATCAGATCGGTCTTCAGCTCGTGCAGGCCGAGTTCCAATCCGACGGGATACCGGTGGGGATTCACGAACCGCTTGATACCGCCATGGAAGCCGGCGAGCTGGCCGGCGGTCCGTTCCCGGGAACGCTCGAGAGGCTCGGAATCCAGAACGATCGAGCCGTTCCGGAACGCGGGCTTCAGCAGATCCTCGGAGGACAGGTCCCGGCCGAGCTTCCGGCGGCGGGTCGGATCGAGGGGGTCCACCATCAGGGGTTCGTTGGGGCAGCCCTGCAGCTCGTCATACACGAGATCCGCGGAGAACTCGCCGGACCGTTCGAACCGCCGGATCTGGAGCTGGCCCGGGGTCGTGATCTTGATCTGCTGTTCCGACAGTTTGATCGGATGCTGCCAGGCGCCACCGGGTTTGCGCAACGCCGTGAGCTTGTACACCCCTCCAAGGGCCGGCTGGTCGTAGGCCGTCACGAGCTTCGTCCCGACCCCCCAGACGGCGATCGCGGCTCCCTGCTCCTTCAGACTCGCGATGATCTGCTCGTCGAGATCGTTGCTTGCAAGAATAACGGCATCTTTATATCCGGCCTCGTTGAGCAGGCGACGCGCTTCCCGGCTGAGATAGGCGAGATCTCCCGAGTCGAGCCGGATGCCGACCATCCGGTGACCGCGCTCGCGCAGGCGGTTTCCGGCCTGGATGGCGTGTCGCACGCCGTCGAGGGTGTCGTAGGTGTCGACGAGAAACACGCAGTTGTTCGGCATGGCAGCGGCGTAGGCATCGAACGATTCGATCTCGGTGTCGAACGACATGACCCAGCTGTGCGCGTGGGTGCCGCGCACGGGAATGCCGTAGAGCCGCCCGGCGAGCACATTTGAGGTCGCGTGGCAGCCGCCGATGTAGGCCGCGCGGCTTGCGGCCAGCCCGCCGTCGATGCCGTGCGCGCGGCGCAAGCCGAACTCGAGAACCGGCTCGCCGCGGGTTGCGTGGCAGACACGGGCGGCTTTTGTCGCGATCAGGGTCTGGAAGTTGATGATCGTCAGCAGGGCGGTTTCGACGAGCTGTGCCTGCAGGATCGATCCTTTGACCCGCAGCAGGGGCTCATGGGCGAAGACGACGGTCCCTTCCCGCACTGCATCGACCTCGCAGGTGAACCGCAAGTCGCGAAGATGCTCCAGAAAAGGGGGCTCGAACAACGGGGCGCCGTCGTTCCCCGTCAGCGTGGAAAGGTAGGCGATGTCGTCTCCGTCGTACCGGAACCGGGAGAGAAACTCGAGAGCGGGCTGGATGCCGCAGGCGACGGCAAATCCGCCGTGGAAGGGATTTTCCCGGAAAAACAGGGTGAACACCGCTTCCTTGTCGGCGGTGCCCGATTTCCAGTATCCGTAGGCCATCGTCAGCTGATACAGATCCGTCAGCAGGGCGAGGGAGGGCTTGTACAACGTCGTTCGCTCGATCATCTCATGTTCTCCAGCTCTGGATGCCGGGAGTCGAGGAAGTTTCGCAGACGTGCCAGGGCTTCCGGCAGATTGGCCCGGCCGAAGCCGATCCTGAAAGTATTATAGTATTTATTGTATAATGTGCCGGGCAGGAGAAGGACGCCGGCCTGTTCGACGAGGGCTTCGCAAAACGCATCGACGTTTCCGCGTTTCAGGCGGGGAAACGCGATGGGGCCTGCGACGGGGCGCCGCCAGTCGAACCGGTCGCGATGCTCCGCGAAGAACCCGTCGAGCTGATCCAGATTGTCACGGATGATCCGGATGTTCCTGGCCGCGATCGCGTCCCGGTGGCGCAGGGCGATCGTGGCAAGGAACTCACTCGGGGCGCTGGAGCAGATCGTGGTGTAATCCTTGAAGGCGGCGATCTCACCCAGGAGACGTGCGTTGCGCGTGGCAAGCCAGCCGATGCGGAGGCCGGGGAGACCGTAGGTTTTGGACATCACCCCGAGAGAGACGGCGCGGGGATTCAGGTCGGCGAAGGCCGGCAGCCTCGGGCAGCCGTATTCCAGGCCCCGGTACACCTCGTCCGAAAAGACGATGAAGCCGTGCCGTTCCGAAAGGCTTGAAAGCCGTTGCTGGAATTCGGCCGTGGGAACGAAGCCGGTCGGATTGTGAGGCGCGTTGATCACGACGACCCGGGTGCGATTCGTCACTGCCCGTTCGAGGAAATCGAGGCTCAGTTCCCAGCCGGCTTCTGGATCACCTGGCCACTCCACGACCCTGGCGCCGATGCCCCTGGCGATTTCGGTGAGCGATTGATAGCAGGGAGTATGGACGATGATCTCGTCGCCGGGCTCGAGGGCGACCTGCATGAAGGTGAAAATCGCTTCTTCCGCCCCGGCATGGACGAGGACCCCTTCGCTAGGGATGCTCTCGTAGAGCCGCGTGATTTCCTGCTTCAGGTCGGGATGACCGGTGCTTTCGGTATACCCCAGCCACAAGGCGGAGAGTCGCTCGCCGGCACCGGGTTCGAACGCGAGCAGAGTGCCGAGCGTCATGCTCTCACAGTCGGACGAGCAGAGGAGATAGGGCGTCGAGAACTCGTACCGGGCAAAATACCGTTCGAGCTCGAAGGGCCGGAGTTTCATCGCGGGATCCCTCCTTCGCGGATGTTCCCATGATACCAGCAACGGTCGGGTTTTTCAGGTGCCCGCCGATGCATTGCCGGAGCGGTGGGGCGGTTGTCGAAGCGCGTGCGGCGTGCTAGAATGCGAACCTCGCCATGTCTCTCCAGATACGGAATCTCTCGAAATCCTTCAGCGTCCGGACCCTGTTCCGGAACGTCACGTTTGCCGTGAATCCCGGGGAGCGGGTTGCGCTGGTCGGAAACAACGGCTCGGGAAAATCGACGCTGATGCGCATCATCCGCGGCGGGGAGTCCGCCGATGACGGCGGCATCACGCGGCCTCGCGAGTCGCGCGTCGGGTATCTGTCGCAGGAGATATTTCTCGCCGAAGACCCCGAGTGGGGAGAGGCCGGCGTCGACGCGACGCTCTGGAGCCTCGCCGCCCAGGCATTTTCGGGCCTTCTGCAGATCCGGGACGAGATCGCGGCCGTCGAGGAGAAGATCGCGGCGGGGGATGTCTCGATCGCCGTCCACGACCGGCATCACAGTCTCCTGACCCGGTTCGAGCGGGCCGGCGGGTACACCTGGCAGGCACGGATGATCCGGATTCTCAAGGGGCTGGGCTTTCCCGAGGCGCGGTTTCACGATCCGCTCAAGACCTTCTCGGGCGGCTGGCAGATGCGGGCCTACTTCGCGCGGCTGCTGCTGAGCGAGCCGGACTACCTGCTGCTGGACGAACCCACGAACTATCTCGATATCTCCTCGATCGCCTTTCTCGAGGAGTATCTCGCGACGTATCCGGGCGGCATCCTGATGGTGTCGCATGACCGGTATTTCCTCGACAAGCTCGCGACCTCGGTCGTGGCGCTGATGCCTGAAGGGGCTCGCGTCTGGCGCGGCAACTACACCGATTTTCTCGAGGCGCGCGAACAGTGGGCCCGGGAGGCCGCTGCCGCCCAGGACCGCCAGGATCGCGAACGCCGGAGGGTTCAGAACTTCGTCGAGCGGTTCCGGTACAAGGCATCGAAGGCTTCCCAGGTGCAGAGCCGCATCAAGCAGCTCGAGAAGCTCGAGCGCATCGATCAGGCCCGCACGGCCCCGAAACTCGATTTCGACTTCCCCCCCTGCCAGGAGAGCGGCGAGCTCGTCGCGAAAGCCGAAAAGATCGGTCGCAGATACGGCGAGCATGTCGTGCTCGACGGCCTCGATTTCACGATCCGGCGCGGCGACCGGCTTGCGATCATCGGGGAGAACGGGGCCGGCAAAACGACGCTCATGCGCATTCTTGCTGGTCAGGATACCGCACACCAGGGCCGGGTCGAGTGGGGATACAAGGTGCGGTTCGGCTACTTCGCGCAGGATGAGGAGATCAGTTTCGAGAAGGACGAGACGATCTGGGACCGCATGATGCGTGATGCCCCCTTCGACATGGTGCCGCAGTTGCGAAGCCTGCTCGGTGTGTTTCTCTTTTCGGGCGACGATATCGAAAAACCCGTGAAAGTGCTCTCGGGCGGCGAGAAAAGCCGGCTGGGCCTCGCCCGGCTGATGCTGCGCCCCTGCAATCTGCTGATGCTCGATGAGCCGACCAACCATCTCGACATCTCCAGCCGGGAAGCGCTGCTCGAGGCGCTCGACGCGTTTCCCGGAACGCTGATCATCGTGTCCCATGACCGGTTCTTCCTCGACTGCCTGGCGACCCGCATCCTCGCGATCCGCGACGGGAAGGCGTTTTTGTATGAAGGCAACTATAGTCAGTATCTGTGGGCCCTGTCGCACCGGATCGAGGAGGAGACCGTGGCCGACTCCCCGGCGAACGGGGCACCGGACGCCGGCGGGGATCGCCGGAACGACGCCCGGGATGCCTGGAAGGAACGAAAGCGGCAGAGCAACCAGCGGCAGCGCTGGGAGCGGGAACTGCGCGAGGTCGAGGAGACGATCGGCGCCCTGGAAGCGCGGCAGCGCGATCTCGAGGCGCAGCTTGCCGAGCCCCCGGCGGGGATCTCGCGCGACGGGCTCGCCGATCTTTCCCGGCAGCACGGGGATGTGGGAACCGAGATCGGGAAGCGGATGGAGCGCTGGGAAGAGCTGCAGAAGCTGATGGAAGAGGCGCCGCAAAACGACGGCGCCGGAGCGTGAGGGAGGAGATATGGCAGGAACGAACGCTCGTCCCGACCAGGAACTGCTCGAAAAGACGCGCCACAAGGTCGAAGAACCCCCGATGTTCCGGGTGTTTCTGCTGAACGATGATTACACCACGATGGAGTTCGTGATCGAGGTGCTTCAGAACGTGTTTCACAAGGCGACCATGGATGCGACGCAGATCATGCTGCATGTGCACCGCAATGGCCGCGGACTTGCCGGGATCTATGTGCGTGATATCGCCGAAACGAAGGTCGAGACCGTGAAAACGATGGCCCGGGAGCGGGGATTCCCTCTCCAGTGCGCGATGGAGAAAGCCTGAACCATGCCGATGATCCAGCGTGATCTTGAAATCACCCTCCAGTCCGTGATCCGCGAGGCGAGCGACCGCCGCGACGAGTATCTGACGCCGGAACACCTGCTGTATGGCTGTCTCTTTGACGGTCTCGGCAGGGAGATCCTGCGTGCGTGCGGCGGAAACATCGACCGGATGAAAAAGGCCCTCGAGGACTTTTTTTCGGACAAGGTGCCGAAGCTGCCGGCGGATTCCGATCTCGACCCTCAGCCCAGTGTCGGCTTCCAGCGCGTGATTCAGCGGGCTCTCATGCATGTGCAGGCGTCCGAGAAAGACGAGGCGGATGCCGGGGACGTGCTCGCGGCGATTTTCCAGGAGCCCGATTCCCATGCCGTCCGGATTCTTCAGACCGAAGAGATTTCGCGCCTGGATATACTTGAATATATATCTCATGGTGTGACGAAGGAAGAGAACGGCGTGTCTTCTGAGGATGCCGGGAGTGCTGGGGAAGAGGCGGGGGGCGACGACGAGGAAGGGGAGGGGCTCCCCGCAATCGGTGGGGAGGCCGGGGAAAAGCCGGTCAAGGATCCGCTCGGCCAGTTCGCGCGTTGCCTGAACGATCGGGCGGCAGCCGGGGAGATCGACCCGCTCGTGGGACGCAAGGCGGAGCTGCGGCGCGCGGTCACGGTGCTGGCCCGGCGGCGAAAGAACAATGTCGTGTTCGTCGGCGAGCCCGGAGTGGGCAAGACTGCGATCGTCGAAGGCCTGGCCCGGATGATCCACGAGGAGAAGGTTCCGCCGACCCTGGCCGGGTTCCGGATCTTCGCCCTCGACATGGGCGCCCTGCTCGCGGGAACGAGATACCGCGGGGATTTCGAGGCGCGGTTGAAGGCCGTCATCAAAGCCCTCGAGAAGCAGGAGAAGGTCATCCTGTTCGTCGACGAGATCCACACGATCGTCGGCGCGGGCGCCGTCAGCGGCGGCTCGATGGATGCGGCGAACCTGCTCAAACCGCTCCTGAACAGCGGGCGGGTGCGGTGCATCGGCACGAGCACCTACGAGGAGTTCAAAAACCATTTCGAGAAGGATCGGGCGTTCGCGCGCCGTTTCCAGAAGATCGACCTCGCCGAGCCGACGAGAGCTGAGGCGCTGCGCGTCCTGCATGGGCTCAAGTCCTCCTACGAGACGTTCCATGGCGTCACCTATACGAACGGGGCGCTCAAGGCCGCGGTGGAGCTGGCTGCGCGGCATCTGACCGAGAAGTTCCTGCCCGACAAGGCGATCGACCTGATCGACGAGGCGGCGGCGTTGCATAAATTGTCGCCTGCCTATGCGAAGCGGAAGGAGGTCCGGGTCCGCGACATCGAGATGGCCGTCTCGCACATGGCGCGTATCCCGGCGACCCGCGTCTCGACATCGGATGCCGATCGGCTCAAGGCACTCGACGATGTGCTGCGCGGCGTCATTTTCGGCCAGGACGAAGCCATCAAAGCCCTCGTGACCTGCATCAAGCGGTCGCGCGCAGGTCTGGGAGGCGAACGCCGACCCGTCGGCTGTTTCCTGTTCGCCGGCCCTACCGGCGTCGGCAAGACCGAAGTCTCCCGCCAGATGGCGCAGGCGCTCGGGGTGTCGTTCCTGCGGTTCGATATGAGTGAATATATGGAGAAACATGCCGTTTCCCGCCTGATCGGCGCTCCTCCGGGCTATGTGGGGTTCGAACAAGGCGGCCAGCTGACGGATGCGATCCGCAAGCAGCCGAACTGCGTGCTGCTCCTCGACGAGATCGAGAAGGCGCACCAGGACATCTACGGCATTCTCCTGCAGGTCATGGACGACGCGACGCTCACCGACAACACGGGGCGCAAGGCCGATTTCCGGCACGTCATCCTCGTCATGACCTCGAACGCCGGCGCCCGCGAGATGAGCAAGGGCGCGATCGGCTTCGGCGACCAGAGCGGCCACGTCCAGTGGCGCGGCCGCGAGGCCGTCGAGAAGGCGTTCAGCCCCGAGTTCCGCAACCGGCTCGACGCGATCATCCATTTCAACGCCCTCAACCGCGACGTCATGCGGCGCATCGTCGACAAATTGATCGGCGAACTCAACCGCCAGCTGGCCGAGAAGAAGGTGACCCTGGTGATCTCCGACGCCCTCCGCGACCACCTCGCCGTAAAGGGCCACGACCCGCGCTTCGGCGCCCGTCCCCTCAGCCGCGTCATCCAGCGCGAGATCAAGGACGAGCTGGCCGACCGCATCCTGTTCGGCGAACTGAAGGACGGCGGCACGGCGCAGCTCGACTTCGCCGACGGCAGGATCCAGTTCGTCTGCAAACCTGCTTCCCAAGAGCCCGGCTGATACTGGGAACAATTCGTGTTTCGGAATGGATTGACACATGCCTTCTATTTGCGTAATTTGGAAAATATGAAAAAAGAAGCCTGTTGCGACCCCCGGAAGCTGCGGCGGCCGGTGCAGATTCTCAAGGCGCTTGCCCATCCCGTCCGACTGTATCTCGTCATGGAGCTGGCGCGCGGCGAAAAGTGCGTCTGCGAGCTGACCGACCAGGTCTGCTGCGATATCTCGACGGTTTCGCGGCATCTCAGCCAGCTTCGTAACGCCGGCATCGTCGAGGATGACAAGCGCGGTCTGCAGGTGTTTTACCGTCTCCGTGCGCCCTGCATCATCGAATTCCTCTCCTGCCTCGGAAACGTGCCGCTCGGCCATTCCGACCTCACCGACGACGTCTCGGCAGCTGCCGTGAAGGCCATGTGCCGCCTGCCGTCCCCCCGCCCGAACGACGCCTCCCGCAGCCGGCGCCGCACCGCGGCGAAGCCCTCGTGACTCCCTGGAAGCCGCTTTCCAGAAAACACCGAATGATGAAGCGAAAGGTCTCCGCATGAACTGGAAGGAACAGTGGAAAACGCTCGTGGCGATGATCGCCGTATTCCTTGGCTGCTATTACCTGCCCATCGGCACCCCTCGGTTCGACAATGCCGTCCTGGAGGCGCTCCAGCTCTTGAAATGGTATGCGCGCGAACATGTCGTGCTGTGCCTCGTGCCCGCGTTTTTTATTGCAGGTGCTATAACCGTATTCGTCAGCCAGGCGGCGGTCATGAAATACCTCGGCCCCGGTGCCAACCGGCTGCTCGCGTATACCGTCGCCTCCGTCTCGGGGACGATTCTCGCGGTTTGCTCCTGCACGATCCTGCCGCTGTTCAACGGCATCTACCGGATGGGCGCCGGCCTCGGCCCGGCTGTCACCTTCCTCTACTCCGGCCCCGCCATCAACGTTCTGGCGATCATCCTGACCGCCCGGATCCTCGGCTTCAACCTCGGCCTGGCCCGAGCCGTCGGTGCCGTGAGCATGAGCATCGTGATCGGCCTCATCATGGCCTGGATCTTCCGCGAGGAGGAGCAACAGAAGCTCGCCGCCGCACCGGTGATGGCCGAAGAGGAAGGCGGCCGCACGCTTTCCCAGCAGATGCTGTTCTTTGCGTCCCTCGTCGGCATTCTCGTGTTTGCGAATTTCGCGAAACCCGTCGATGAGACCGGCGTCTGGCATGCCATCTGGCAGGCAAAATGGCTCGTCGCATCGGGATTTGCCGGACTGCTGGGCTTTGCCTTGTGGGCCTGGTTCGGCCTCGAGGCCTGGAAAGTCCTGGTGACGGCTGGGGGGACGGTCGTGGCAGCGCTGGCGGCTCCGGGGGAGCCGATGGTGCCCTTCGTGACGGGGATGACGCTGCTGTCGGTCTTCACCAGCACCCATCGGGGCGATGGCGCCGAGTGGTTCAACGCTTCCTGGGAAAACGCGATCCTGATCTTCCCGCTTCTCATGGGCGGGGTGCTCGTGGCCGGCCTTCTGCTCGGACGTCCCGGAAACGAAGGGCTGATTCCGAATGCCTGGGTGGCGGCAGCCGTCGGCGGAAACTCGATCGGGGCGAACCTGTTTGCCGCGGTTTTCGGCGCTTTCATGTATTTCGCGACCCTGACCGAGGTGCCGATCCTGCAGGGCCTGATGGGCAGCGGCATGGGGAACGGCCCGGCCCTCGCCCTGCTGCTTGCCGGACCGGCGCTGAGTCTGCCCAGCATGCTCGTCATCAACGGTATCATGGGTTTCAAAAAGACATTCGTGTTCGTTCTGCTGGTGGTCGTGTTCTCCGCGACCGCAGGCGTCATCTACGGAAGCCTCGCTTGAGTTCGTGGCTCAGGCGGACTTGCCTGTCTGATATATACAGGAGGAAATATGAAAATCCAGATTCTCGGAACCGGCTGCGCCAAGTGCAAAAAACTTGCCGAAAACGCCGATGTGGCGGCGAAGGAGTTGGATCTCTCCTATGAGCTCGTCAAAGTCACGGACCTGAACGAGATCATGAAATTCGGCGTCATGATGACCCCGGCCCTGGCCGTCGACGGCAAGGTTCTGCTGACCGGCAAGGTTCCCGAACCGGCCGCGATCAAGCAGCTTCTGGAAAAGGCGAAATGAGTCGTTCGGCGATTTCTGATGGAGGGTGCGCATGCGAATCACATCTATCGTCAAGGCTATAGCTTTATGTGCGGCGACGTTCTATGCCGCGCATCTGTTCGATACGGGAAACTGCACCTGCGGCAGGATGATCTCCCCCGCCACGGCGGAAGAAGCTTCACAGGCTACCGATACAAGCACGGCCCCGAATGCATCGGCGGTGATTGCGACGCCGGGGAAAACTCTGCCGGCATCGACTTCTGCCGGCCAGGTCGGCTCCGGAACCGTCACCGCTCCGGGTGAGGGGCCTGCTTCGTCGTCGCTCCAGACGAGCGGGCCGCGACCGAAACTGGTCGATCTCGGCGCCGGCAAGTGCAAGGCGTGCAAAGAGATGGCGCCGGTCCTCGAACAGGCGAAAGTCGATTATGCGGGCATTGCCGATGTCGAATTCATCGACGTCTGGGAGAATCGGGATGCCGGCGCGCAGTATGGCATCCGCATGATTCCGACGCAGATCTTCTATGATGCCCAGGGGAAGGAAATGATGCGCCACGAGGGGTTCCTGCCACGCGAGGAGATCGACCGCCAGTTCGAAGCGCTCGGCGTAAAGCTGCCGGTGAAAGCCCCATGATCGATCTCGTCATGCTCGAACAGCAGTTCGCCGACGCCGTGTCGGGAGCCGGCTGGCTGGCCCCGGCCGCCGCGTTTGGCGGTGGCCTGCTGACGGCCCTCAACCCCTGCGTGCTTGCCACCGTTCCGCTGATGATCGGCTTCGTCGGCGGCTACGCGTCGGCCGGGGGAAGCAGCCCCTGGAAACGGGCCGCTCTGTTCAGCACGCTGTTCGTGATCGGCTTCTCGCTCGAGCTTGCCGTGCTCTTCTCGGTGTCGGCGGCCGTCGCGCCGTATCTCTCGGGCTGGGCCTGGAAATACGTGATCGCGGCCGTCTGCGCCCTGCTCGGGGCACACCTCCTGTTCGACATCCAGATGCCCGGCGTGACCGTGACCCCGACGCTCCGGTGGGGCGGGTACATCGGCATTCTCCTGCTCGGGTTCCTGTTCGGCCTCGTCTCGATGCCCTGCTCGGGACCTGTGCTGCTGATGCTGATGAGCCTGATTCCCGAGATCGGCGTCGCGAAGGCCGGAACGCTGCTGTTCCTCTACGGAATCGGCCATTCGATGCTGATTCTCGTGGCCGGCGTCTCGGTCGGCTCCGTCCAGGCCCTCGCGGATTCCCGGGGCATGAACCGGGCCATCGGCGCCTTCAAGCGGGTCGCCGGCGTGCTGATCATCGGCGTCGGCCTGTATTTCCTCCGCTTCTGAGTCCTTTCCGGACGTTTCGTCTTTGAAATTGTTCATCTTCTGTAGGGGCGGGTTTCAAACCCGCCCTGTTGGAGGCAACCATGGGTAAAAATGTGAAACTCGACGATCCTGAAACCATCCGTGAACGCGTGAGATCCGGCTACGCGAAGGTCGCGCTCGGAACCTCGGGTTCCTGCTGTGGGGCCGCGTCCTCCTCCTCCGGGAGCGGCTGCTGCGGCGCCGCCGCCCCCGAACAACTGGCGCGGGATCTCGGATACGACGAGGCCGAGCTGGCGGTTCTGCCCGAAGGCTCCAACATGGGCCTCTCCTGCGGGAATCCTGCCGCGATCGCAGCGCTGAAACCCGGCGAGACGGTTCTCGATCTGGGAAGCGGCGGCGGCTTCGATGTGTTCGTGGCGGGCCGCAGGGTGGGGGAGAAAGGCCGTGCCATCGGCATCGACATGACCCCCGAGATGCTCGGGAAGGCTCGAAAAAATATCATATCATATACAAAAAATACCGGTTTCGCGAATGTCGAGTTCCGGCTCGGCGAGATCGAGCACCTGCCCGTGGCCGACGCGTCGGTCGACGTCGTGATCTCCAACTGCGTGCTGAACCTTTCCCCCGACAAGCCGCAGGTCTGGCGCGACATTGCCCGCGTCCTCCGGCCGGGCGGCCGCGCCGCGATATCCGACATCGCCCTCGTTCAGCCGCTTCCCGAATCCCTCGTGCACTCCATCGCCGCCCTCGTCGGCTGTGTCGCCGGGGCTGTCGAGATTCGCGAAACCGAGCGGCTGATCCGCGAGGCCGGCCTCGAAACCGTCGAGATCGTTCGAAAACCCGAAGCGATCGCCGCGATGACGGACGGCAACGATCCGCTGTTCCGCGAAGTCCTTGCCGCCCTGCCTGCCGGCTCGACGCTCACGGATTACGTGACCAGCGTCGCGATCACGGCCCGAAAGCCGGTCTGAAGAAATGATGAACGGGTTTCCGCTTCCGATCCGCGGGCAGGGGGAAGGGCTCCATCCCTTCCTGTCCATTCTGCCGGGAGCGCTGGAAAGCCCTGCCCTGGAATTGATCGGCACGGACAGGATTCCCGGCACGACCGTCCTGGAAGGCACGAGAGTGAGCCTCGTTGCCGAAGATGGCTATTGCTGGGTCGACGACAGGGTTCCCTGCGTCGTCCTCACGCTCGGGCATTACGCCTCCGCAAGCGATCTCGATCTGTATCTCGACCTGCTCCATGAGGCGACGCATATCCGACAGGTGATGGAGGGGCGTAACGTCTGGGACGAGACCGTACCGTATCATCGACGGCTCACCGAGATCGAAGGCTACGCGGTTGCCGTCTCCGAGTGCCGCCGGCTGGGCCTCGATGCACGGGAAATTCGCGCGCATTGTGAAAATCCATGGATGACCGCTTCCCAGGTGACGGAGCTGCTGGCCGGCATCGATGCGTTCCTGTCTGAGCGGGTCCGCTCGCGCGGGCGCAAACGGCAGCACCCTTCCGTGTGAAAGAGGGGACTGCATTCGGGCCACGGAAACCCTGATACGGTCAATCCTCGAGGAGCTTACGAGGGCCGTCGGCGAGGTGCTGGCGAAAGCCTGAGCCAAGACGCCGAACGGTGGAAATACGTCCGAGATCGTCATTCAGCCGGAGATCATCATCCGGTAACAGGAGCCAGGAATCATGAGCGAAAGCATCACGCAGAAACTTTCCTTTCTCGACCGGTATCTGACCCTCTGGATCTTCACGGCCATGGCGGTCGGCGTCGGCGCCGGCTACTTCATCCCGTGCATCGAGGGATTCATCAACCGGTTCCAGGTCGGCACGACGAATATACCTATCGCTATAGGCCTGATCCTGATGATGTACCCGCCCCTGGCGAAGGTGAAATACGAGGAGCTCGGCGACGTGTTCAGGGACACGAAGGTGCTCGCGCTGTCGCTCGTACAGAACTGGGTCATCGGGCCGTTCCTCATGTTCTTCCTGGCGATCATCTTCCTGCGCGACGACCCCGAATACATGACCGGGCTGATCCTGATCGGTCTCGCGCGGTGCATCGCGATGGTCATCGTCTGGAACGACCTGGCCAAGGGCGACACCGAATACTGCGCGGGCCTCGTCGCGTTCAACAGCATCTTCCAGGTGCTGTTCTTCAGTGTCTACGCTTGGTTCTTCATCACCGTCCTGCCGCCGTATTTCGGCCTGCCCGGCCTGGCGGTGAACGTGACCATGGGCCAGATCGTGGAAAGCGTGTTCATCTACCTGGGAATTCCTTTCCTGGCCGGCGTCACGACGCGGTTCCTCCTGGTGAAGGCGAAGGGGAAGGAGTGGTACCACGCCGAGTTCATTCCCCGCATCAGCCCGATCACGTTGGTTTCCCTGCTGTTCACGATCGTCGTGATGTTCAGCCTGAAGGGGAACCTGATCGTGCGCATCCCGATGGATGTCGTGCGCATCGCGATCCCTCTGCTGATCTACTTCGTCGTGATGTTCCTCGTCAGCTTCGTGATCGCCGCAAAGCTCGGCGCCTCCTACGGGAAAACCGCAACGCTCTCCTTCACGGCGGCCAGCAACAACTTCGAGCTCGCGATCGCGGTGGCCGTCGCCGTGTTCACGATCAACCACGGCGCCGCCTTCGCGGCCGTCATCGGCCCCCTCGTCGAAGTGCCCGCCCTCATCGGTCTCGTGAACGTCTCGTTCTGGCTCCGCGACCGTTTCTTTCCGGATTCACCGAAGATATGCTGAACTATTGAACGGCTTGCGGTCGATGTCCATGGACATCGAGACGACGGTGAATCCCGAGGTGGATGACCAGCCGCCCCACGTCTCGCTGGTCTTGCGGAACCTCACGAAAACGAACGAGCCGGCCGGATGCACCCGCGCTGCGACCGAGGCTTCGCGGCTGTTGATCAGGTCGCGCAGGACGCTCGTGGCCGCGTAGGGGTTCTCGCGCTCGTCATCCGGCGTCCGCTTTGCGGAAAAGATGTCGTCGGAAACGGCGACTGCCGCCTGGGCCGGTTTCACCCGGGGTTTGCTCGAAACGACGGCTCCGTTGGCCGGATTCCAGGAGTCGCCCGAAGTGAGCAGGGAAACGCGGACATCGCGTGCCCGGAACGGCTCGCCGGCGGCCGAGAAGGTTGCCGAAGCGGTGTCGACGATGAAGACGCCGCGTTCTCCGCGCACGATGCCCTGGCCGCGGTGCAGGAAGAGGGCGGTGTTCTCGTCGACCCCGAGCCCCCAACGCATGCCGGTGTCGCGCAGGCCGGCGACGAGGCGGCCGAGCCGCCCGCGGATGCCGAAATGGGTGTCGGTGAGCATGTCGGACGGCAACAGGGCGAGGCCCGGCAGGGAGACGCTGTTCCCCGGTAAGCGTGCCCGAACCTCGCGCTCCGGCGTGACCTGCGCGAGATCGATCCGTTCGAGCTGTCCGTGGACGATCGCCGGCCCGCTCTCGCCCCAGCCGTACATCGGGTTGGCGAGCACGTGCGTGCCTGCGCTGGTGCCCATGACGACCCCGCCCCGCCGATAGACCCCGCGGATGGCTTCGAGAACGCGGGAGGCGGTTCCATCGCGCCGCAGAAGGCAGATGGCATGACATCCCTGGTCGCCGCCCAGCAGGAAAACGACCTGGCAGGAATCGACCAGAGCCGCGATCTGCGGGTCTTCCGCGGCGTTGTTCTTCCGGAAAACGGTGTCCTGGGTCACCGGAATCAATACGGGGGAAAACCCTGCGTTCGTGAGCCAGACACGGTATCCCGGATCCTCGTGATGCTTGTCCGGGCCCTTCCGGCCGAAAGCCGCCCGTGCCTCGGCCAGATCGGTGAACGAGGAGGGAACGACTGCCACACGGGGCCTTGCCACGCCTTCCCTGGCGCACAGTTCCGACGCGGCATTCCGGACGGCATCGAGGATCTCGCCGTTGTCGACCTTCAGACCTCCGCCGACCAGAACGAGGGTTCCCGCCGGAGCACCGGCGACGGCGGCAACAGCCGCGGGGCCAAGAACGGCCATGACGAATCCAAGCAAGCCCAGGGCAAATCCGAGGCCGTGAATCATACGATGGCGTTCGCTCATTTCAATCCTTTCTGGTTCCTTGCTGCGGGGAATGGCGAGGAATGGCGGTGAACGCAGGCAATCTATCATGCCGCCAACGGAATTTCCCGGCCGGGAAAAAATTCCGTTAAGAAACTCGTGCATCGTGCCGATGAGGCCGACGTGACTCAGTGTGTCCGGGCGAACCGGACCGCAAGGAGCGAGGCATGAGCAGAAACACAGCGGTATGGGCCCTGGCCGCCTGTCTGCTGGCCCTGCCCGCCGGTGCGCAGGAATACCTGCAGCCAGCGACGCAGAGCCGGCTGAAGCAGTCCGGGTTCAGCAATTCCTTCATCTCCAGCGTCTCGCGGCAGCCGCTCGACCCCTATCGGCGAACCGCGGATGCCCGCCCCAGCCTCGGTCAGACCGATGCGCTGCCCCCGGCGACAACGCCGACCGACAGCAGCGGAAGCGACGCTTCCCTGCCGCCTGTCTCGTCGTCGGACACCACGGGATCCGCCGTATCGACCGGCGGTGCCGATACGGGCAGCTCGGTGAGCGGGACGGCTCCCGTGAAGTCATCGGCAAAGCCGGCTTCCACGAAGAAAAAGTCTTCATCGTCGAAGAAAAAATCGACGAAGAAGCGCTCTTCCGCCCCCGTCGTCTCGAGCGGCCCCGACACCATGATCACGGCGGCCCCGGCGCCCGTCATGCCCGTGGCGGCCCCGTATGCGAACCAGCCGGCACCGCTCCCTTCGATCAGCGCCGACCAGGAGATCTATTCGCAGGAGCCGCTCAAGCTGCCCCCCGTCTCGAGCCTGCCCGAGCCTTCGCGAACGACGCTGCCGCCGGTGAGCCGCGATGCGATGATGACGGTGCCTCTCGGAGAAGCCGTCTCCCGCGTGCTCGCCTGCAACTCGATGGGTCTCACCGGCCTCTTCACGACGACCTCGGCCGACGTCAGCAAGGCCGGCTCGTTCAAGATGGGCTTCCATTCGAGCTGGTTCACCCTCGACCGCGTGTATGACCGCGTCCTGGCAAGCGGCGAAGAAGGCGATCTCCTCGAGATCCCCCTGTTCTTCAACTACGCCGTGACGGACGACCTCGAGTTCGCCCTCTCGTTGCCCATTCTCAACTACACCATCAAGTCCCGGATCCTCTGGTCCAAGGATTTCCGCGAATCCGGAACCGGCGACTCGAAGCTCGCGTTCAAATACCGGGTGTTCGATAACGCTCAGTATCAAACGCGCGGCGCATTCGGCCTGGCGTTCAAATTCCCGACCGGCAGCGATGCCAAGGGGCTGGGAACCGGCAAGACCGACTTCGAGGTCTACACCGCCTTCAGCAAGAACTTCGAGCGCGTGATCGCCCATCTGAACCTCGGATACGTGATGACCGGCGATCCCAACACCCAGTTCTATCCGGACGGCCTTGCGGATATTTTCTACTATAATATCGGTCTCGAGTATCCGCACACCAACAACGTCACGGTCATGGCCGAGGTCAACGGCCAGGACTGGGGCGCGGAAGGCCTGAAGATCGACGTGACCCCCGGTCTCCGGTATACGCCCACCGAGAACTTCGCCTTCGAGGTCGGCGTGCCGGTTTCGGTCACCAACGACCAGCGCTACGGGTACAACTACAAGCTCATGTTCGGGGTGACGACCTTCTTCCGCTGAGAAGGCCGGATCGCACGAGAAACGGCGCGGGCGGAGCCTGGACGGCTTCGCCCGCGCCGCGCGTCAAAGGAAAAATGGTCATCGATACAGATGAAAGCCCGCGCCGCCCGGCCAGACCAGCGGCTGATGATTTCCCGGCCGCAGATGGACGATGAACCGCTCCCACGCAACCGGGATCCCAGCCCAGATGTGAACGCGCACCAGCAGCCCGAAGCAATCGGGTCTGCGGGAACGGTCGAACAGCAGGCTGCCCAGCGACGCGTAGGCCGGTTTCCCTCCCAGTGAGCCGCCCGCCTTGATCCGGTGCGGATGATGCCCGAACACGCCGGCTGCGCCGGCATCGAGACAGGCCCTCAGGAACGCCCGATCCGCGATGTCGATGCGGTCGGTGTCCTCGGCTCCCAGATGGGGAAAGACGAAGGTCAGCCGATCAACCGCCTCCTGCCGGATGATGCCGATCGCCCTTCCGCCGTGCGTGGCCGTGAGATCGCAGGCGATGATCGACAGCGGAATCCCCTTGCGGGTGACCCGGCAGACGCCGTGAAACCCGTGCAGCCCGCGGTGGGCGAGGGCGGCGATCGTGCGGGCGCGGCTTCGGGGACCGCCGTCGGATGCATGGTTGTTCGACAGGCCGAAATGACGGATGCCGCTCGGGACCAGGCAGGACAGCGCCGCCTCCTCGAACGAGAGGTCGAACCGCCTCCCTGCCGCCCGACGTGCCGGCAACCGGACCGATCCTTCGAGGTTGGCGACCACGAGATCGACGTTCTCCAGATGGGTGCGAAGCGAGGCAAAATACGCCCGTGGCCCCGCGTGCTCGACGGCGGCGGCAATGCGCCGGCCAAGCGCGACATCGCCGCCGAACTCGACCCGAAGCCACAGATGCTCGATCAGGCCGAACACCAGCCACGCGAGCCAGATATTCATCGAGCCGCGCCGCTTCCCTCAGTTCCCTTCGTCGGCCGGTGCGGGCTCTTCTTCCTCTTCATACCAGCCTTCCTTGAAATCGAGCTTCGACGGATCGCCCGAGATGAACGAGGCGGTCCAGCCCGGCAGCGCCGGCGCTTTCCCGTCGCGCAGCATCTTGCGCCAGGCGGAATCGGTGAGACGGTCGGCAACCGGCTGCTCGAACTCGTAGAACGAGAAGATCCCGCCCCGGTGCAGCCGCTCGCCGCGCGGCCCCATGCACCGCACCCACAGCTCGAACACGCGGCCGATCGCGACCTCGAGACAGGTCTGGTCGCCCGTGAACACGTCGGCCACCAGCGAGGTCTCCTCCTGGACGATGTTGTAGAACTCCTTGTCCGGCCGGATCAGGGCGATCGTCAGATGTTCGGTCCAGATACCGAACTTCCAGAGTTTCACGTGCTCTTCCGGGGAAAGGGGCTCGCCGGCCGCCTGCTTGCGCGCGCAGGTCTCGAGCAGCCCGAAGATCTCGATCAGTTTCAGGGTCAGCCCCTTCGAGGTCAGCGGCAGGATCTCGTCATACGATTCGTCCGACCCCTCATCCCGTTCGTTCTTCGGCAGAAATCCCTGGGCGGATAGCATGCCATATAATTCGAGGGTCATCCGCCGGAGTCCGCCGAACACCTCGGGATACGGATCGACGACGACCGAGGGCAGTTGCCGGATCATCCAGTCTTCGAACTCGCCTCCCTCACCGGCTTCCGCCCCGCCCATCTTGTTGTACAGGAGGGTGTCGTGGCGAAGCGTCGTCAGGCTTCCCAGCGCCGCATTGAGCAGCCGGTCCGTCCATGCCTCGCTCTTCGTGAACTCGGGAAGGTCACGCCCGTCATCCTTCAGCAGCGCCGTGAAACCGCTCAGCCAGCCGCGATACACGTTCCTGGTCCATTCGGCCGCGGGGAGGGCGGCGACGGCGCGCTTCGTCTCGGCCAGCTTTTCCGCGTAGTTCGCGAACCGGGTTTCCTTGTGAAACTCGGTCAGCAGCTTCTCGGCGCGCGCCGAGCCGAGCCCGGCCATCACGTCGAGCAGCTTCGGCAGCAGGCGCTTGTTGTCCTCCGTCCCGACGGCCTTGTAGACCAGCCGCTGCATGATCTCGCTGTCGAGCGTGACCCGCTGCGGGAAGAACACGACCTGGGTGTCCGTCTTCGGATCGATGCGGGGCTTGGGCCAGGCGGCGAGACGCTCGAACAGCGCCTTCTGGAACGCCGCATCCCCGGCGATCTTCGAGAGGGCGGGAAGCGTCAGGCCGTCTGTCAGCGTTGCCATCTCGGTCACGCCGATGTCTTCGGTGTCGCCGACCAGGAAGGAGAGGGGGCGGCAGATCTCCGCGGCCGCCTCGGCGACGGTTTTCTTCCCGACCCGCGCTTTCGCCGCGACCCCGACGAGAGAGGCGATCACCGGCATGTCTTTGCCCGGGCTCTTCCCGTCATCCGCGAACACCCTCAGGGAAAACTTCGATAGGGCCATCATCATCCGGAAATAGCTCTGCAGGCGCGGGTCGTTCTCGTAATGGCCGCGCGGCCGGAACTGGCTGAAATCGATCGAGGTGTCGAGCAGTTCGGAGCGCGCTTCCCCGGAAGCCTCGAAGATCCGCCCGAGATCCGAGACCAGGGAATCGCGAATCGGAGCCGGTTTCTTCTTCGCCTCCCGGAGGGCGGCTTCGGAGGTTTCGTGTCCGAGCAGGGTCACCAGTTCGAACAATCCCCAGACCGTCTGGAGGTGTTTCCGGTCCGTGCCCGTGGCTCCCTCACCGGCTTTCCTCGCCGTTCCGGCCATTGCCCGGCTGATCTCGATGATGCGGTCCCGGAACGCGCTGCGCTCGATATCTTTCAGGATATAATCGTAATAGAGATGGAACAGGAACCATACCGTATCGACGGTTATATAGGAATCGAGCCAGCGGTACCGGTTCCCCTCGTAGATATGGAAAAACTGCATATGCGTCGCGGGGCGTGCGACGAACCGCTGCGTGCGGACGAGCTCCAGGGCGGGGGTGGCGAGATCGACGAGGGGGTGGGAGAGATTCCCCGTATACCAGAGGGGATCGGGTGTGTCGAGCCCGGTGCAGAGCCGGTAGCCATTATCGCCTCGCTCGACCCAGGCCAGACGCCGATGGATCGCGTCGGCGGCGAACCGGGAGAGGCGGCCGGCGGGGCCGAACAGCTCGGTTGCGCCGGTCCTGATGTCGCGCACGACAGGCCCGTTCGGTCCGATCGCGGTCAGATGGAGACAATCCGGCGCCCAGCAGAGCCGGCTCAGGCCGGCGGCGTCCGTGGCCATGACCGCTTCGCCGGGAGGCATCAGAATGCCGATTTCTGCACGGCTCTGATCGGTATCGGTATACCGCGCCCACCCGAGCCCGGCCGGACCCGCGACGAACAGGGTGTCCGGCTCGCCTTTGAGGGCCAGGTCCGACCAGGCACCCGGAAGGAGTTCGAGGATCAGGGAGCCGTCCGCCTGGGCTTTGATGCGGGCCCGGGTCGTTTCGTCGTGGTCATCCGATGCATTGGCCGGCGGTTTCAGAAGATCGGCAAGGGTGGGGGTGGGCTTGCCGTCGGCCCGGATCGAGCAGAGCCGGCCCGCACCGTCCTTGCCCTGGAGGAAGAAGAGCTTGTCATACGTCGCCCCGCCGTCGTCGGTCTCGGCGAAGACGGCCCGGGCGCACTCGACGCGGAACTCGTCCTCGGAGGTCGTCGTGATGCGCCTCGGGGCGTTCCCGGAGAAGGACCAGGCCATCAGATCGTAGTTTCCGTCGAGCTTTGCACAGTAATACAGGGTGCGGCCGTCGGGGGAGAAGCTCGGCGAAACGAGGTCGCCTTTTTCCTCGATGAGGCGGGCGGCGGCCTTCTTCGCGAACTCGTAGAGCCAGATCGTCCGTTTCCCATCCGCCGTGACGGTGAAAGCGAGGGCCGTGCCGTCCGGGGAAAACACCGGCTCCCCGATTTCTCCGGCGTTCGTGAAGAGTGTCTCTACCGCGGCTTCGGCCGGCGAGCCTCCGAACGGAAGAAGGGCGAGACAGAAAATCAGGGCGACGGCAACAACGGTTCTCATGGTCGGTGATCCTCCCTTGCAGACACGGTTCTGAAGCCGAAAGTATACCACAGATACGTCGAGACGACGGGCCGGCCGAACCGGAGCTCCGAAGCGCGCAGGCCGGTCCTGCCTCGCACCGGCGTCACGGTGAAGTCGCGCAACACGAACGAGAGGCGGGAGCCGAGCCAGAGCGGGGGAAAATCCGGGCGTCGGGCCCGGTAGACATACACCCGCCGCCAGGTTTTTTTCCGGATCGTTCGTTCGATGCCTGCGATCAGCTCGCACGATCCGTCCGCATCGATATCCGCGAGGTGGAGGCGGAACAGGGGCGGGAGGAGCCGCCGGCCGATCGGGCGGCCCGACGGGCCGGTGCGTTCGAGCAGCAGCGTCGCCGCATCGTTACGGTGGGGGAGGCCGGTCCGGGCCTCGAACCACCGGCCGCCTTCGTCGGGGAAATACCAGACCTGCCGCCGGACGAACGCCCCCTCGTCCCATGGCGCGCTCGTTGCCCAGAGCTGCCACCAGGCCAGCATCCAGAAGATCGCTTCGATCAAGGGAAATTTGTCTCCCGCCCTGAAAATCGGTATCCTGAGGGTGAACCACCGATGAGTATAGCAGATGCGAAGGCCTCGGCCCGGGTGCGGCTCCTTGAGCCTCTTCCGTCCATCCCCTCTGTATCCGGACAACCGCTCTGTCTCGTTGTATCTATCGGTTCGGCCCCTTGGATATAATGAAACGTGTATATGAAATAATATATATTCTGGTGCTGGTGGTTTCTTCGTCCGCCGTTGTGGCAGCCGGCGTCGGCCCGGCTGGGCAGCCGGTGCGGGGGGTGCTGCTCGAGTCGGTCGGAAGCGAGCCGGTTCGGATCGTGTCCGGCGATCCGCATCTGGTCGAGAGATGGGCATGCCCGGCTTCCGTGTTCAAACTCGTCATCGCCTGGGCAGGCCTTGAAGCCGGAGTGTTGACAACCGGGACGCGCATTGTCTGCAACGAACCGCGCGTCGCATCATCCCCTGTCGCGATCGGCATGCGGGATGCCCTGCTGCGTTCGAGCAACACCTTTTTCGAGGCTGTCGCGGGGCGGCTGGGCGAAGGCCGGCTGACGGAATATGTCCATCGGAGCGGGCTTTTCCGGGAGCCGGTTCCCGACCGCTGGCTCGAGAATGGAATGCGCAGCGCCGTGTGGGGTGGTATGCTGAACACGACGCCCGCGCGTCTGCACGCGTTCACGCGCCGAATCGCGGCCGGGGAAGTCGGAGCAGCCTCTGTGAACCACGTTCTGACAGCCTCGATCGAGTGGCCCTGCGGCACCGGGACGGTTCGGGTGTTCGGCAAATCCGGAACCATGCGTCAAGCCGTCTGGTTCACCGGGTTCGGACGGTTTCCGGGCGGGGAGACCCGCTGTGTCACCGTCTTTCTCGAGGGCGGGATGGAGCGGCGCCTCGAGGCGGCGGCCCGCTTTTTTGGCCGGTTCGGCCTGCGACCGCCGGCTCCGCCTCCGCTCGAAGACGAAGGAACGACGATGGAACGAGGGAATTGATGAACAAGGTCAGACGGACGAGATTCGACGCGGGGAGCCGGTGTCTTCGCGGCTCAGGCCTTCGCCCGGGGTGGAAGGGTGCCTTGATTCTCGGGCTCTGTCTGTTTCTCGCGCTGGATGCGGTCGAGGTGTTCGCGAGAGCCGGCGGCGGCGAGGGCTACTCCGGCGGATACTCGGGCGGCTCCTCGGGCAGCGGCTGGAGCGGGGGAGGCAGCTCCCGGCATGGGGGTGGGAGTTCCGGGGATGCGGAGGTCGTGTATCTGCTCGTCCGACTTGTCATCGAGTATCCGATGATCGGCATTCCCCTCTGCCTGTTCATCATCGCGCTCGTCTTCGCCGGATCCCGTGAGGGCGGCGAACGGTACGTCGATCACACGATCCGGCGCGGTGTCGTTGCGCAGGATGGACTCCGGCGACGCAGGGCCGAAGACACATTGAAGAAGCGCGACCCGGCGTGGAACTCGGCAGCGATGATCACCCGCGCCAAAGCGGCATTTGCCCTGATCCAGGAAGCCTGGTCGGAAAACAAGCTCGAAAAAGCCCAGGCGTTTCTTTCCGATGCCATCTTCGAGAAGTTCTCCGTCCAGCTCGCCGACCTGAAGGCGCGCGGGATCATCGATCGGATCGACAGCATCACGCTTCACGACGCCCGCATCGCCCAGCTCGAATCCGACGAGGCGTTCGACACGCTGCATATCTATTTCAAAGCCTATACAAAAAATGTCAAGATCGATGCGGCGACGGGAAGGCAGCTTTCCGACGATTCGGGGCCGTTCGAGGAATACTGGTCGTTCCTCCGTCGGCCCGGTGCGAAGAGTCTCGTGGGAAAGGGACTTATCGAAGGTTATTGCCCCAACTGCAGCGCTCCGGTCAGCCTGAACAGGGCTTCGACATGCGGTGTCTGCAACTCCTTCCTTCGATCCGGTGAGTATGACTGGGTGCTGTCCGAAATCACCCAGGCCTCGGCCTGGACCGGGGCCGAAGCGGCCGACGTGCCGGGGCTCGCGGCGTTCCGCACGCTCGATCCGGGTTTCAGCATCCAGCAGATGGAGGATCTCGCCTCGGTCGTGTTCTACCGGCATGCCGTCGCCATGAGGAGCGGCTCTGTGGAGCCGGTGGCGAAGTTCGCCCTCGACTCCTTCGTGACCGGTCTGGCCGAATCCCTGCGCGGTCCCGGCGATGGAACCCGCATGTACGACACCGACGGTGCGATCGGGAGTGTCGAGGCCAAGCTCGTCGAGGCCGGAGAGCCCTTCGACCGGGTCTGGGTGGAGATCACCTGGAGCGGGAAGAACACCCGCAGGCTGCCCGATGGTCGCGAGGTTATCGGCGCGATGTCGCCGCCCCGTCGTCACTTCCACGTGTTCGTGCGGCGCCACGGCGTCGTCACCGATACCCGCCTCTCCCTGAGCAGTGCCCACTGCCCGAACTGCGGGGCACCGGAACAGAACGTCGCCGATCCCGTTTGCCCCTACTGCCAGACCGTCCGTAACGACGGATCGAAGGGCTGGGTGCTCGAATCGATCCTGCCGTCTAGCCCCGAACACCGGAACACCCTCGCCCTGAAGCGGCAGCAACGCCCCGCTTCGATCCCGCCCGTCTCCACGGTTGCCCCCGACCGCCCGCTCCCGGATCTCCCCGGCCCGTCGGCTTCTCCGGTCGTGGCAGACTCAGGCAGTCTGTCCGCAACCTCGCCCGACGTCGCTCTTGCCTGCATGATTCACGTGATGATGTCGGACGGCGTCATCGACGATCGCGAGGAACGATGCCTGCGCGATTTCGCGATCCGATGCCGGGTGGACGGTGCGATCCTCGACGCGATGATCCAGAATGCCCGTCAGGCCGGAGCTGGCGATGTCTCGACGCTGCCCGTCCCGAACGATCCCGTCGCAGCGCGCAGTCTGCTGCGCAACATGGCCGCCATGGCCCTGGCGGACGGCCGCCTCTCGAACGACGAACTGGCCGCCCTGCAGGGCTTCGCCTCCCGGTTCGGCCTGTCGCCTGCCGACGTGAAGCTGCTCGTCTCGCAGGAGCGCAGCCGTATCTACGCCGAAGCGAAAAAGGCCATCGCCGAGAGCAAAAAGAATCCCTCCTGAACTTTCGCCTTTCCCAGAAACACAAAACCCCGCCGGACGGCGGGGTTTTGTGTCTGAATAGGTATTATATCATTGCGTTTTCTGACCGCACTCGGGGCAGAACTTGGCTCCGGGGGCGATGGCAGCTTTGCATTGCGGGCAGGAGCGGCTCTGGGGGGCGCCGCACTCGGGGCAGAACTTCTGGCCGGCGGCCATCGGCTTGCCGCAGCTCACGCAGTTCGCCGTGACGGCCGTGGCCGGGGTGTTCGGCTTGCCGCACGAGGGGCAGAACTTCGCGTTCGGATCCATCGGGGCGCGACAGCCGGCGCAGGCGATGGTGGCGGGGGCCGCAGGGGCACCCATGCCGGGGTTCATCATGCCGGCGGCAAGCCCCTGGCCGAGGCCCATACCCGCACCGAGGCCCATGCCGAGCCCCGCGCCGCCGCCCTGGTTCCCGGCCGCCGTGTTGACGGCCTTGAGCTGCTCGACGGTCGCGTAGTTGCGCATGCTGCCCTGATCGACGCCGCCCAGGGCATTGATGGCGTGCGCGTCGGCGATCTTGTCCGAGATCTTGTCGATGCGCTTCTTGGTGTCCTCGTCGAAATCGGTGTTCTCGATGCGAAAGTCGGTCAGTTCGAAGCCGAGCGGCGTCAAGACCGGCCCGACCATCTTCTGCAGCTTCTCGGACAGTTCGACCCGGTTGCGGTCGATCTCGGAGTAGCTGAAGCCGGACTCCGCGAACAGATCGGTGAGCGGCGTCAGAAGCCGGTCGACGATGATGTTCCGGATCTCGGTGATCGTGTAGACATCTCGGTTGCTGGTCACTTCCGTGAAGAACCCGCGCGGGTTCACCAGACGGAACGAGAAGTTCCCGAACGCGCGCAGTCCGACAGGGAACTTGTACTTCGGGTCGTCATACTTGATCGGGGCCTTCGTGCCCCACTTCTGGTTCATGAACTCGGTCATGCGCACGAAATAGATGTTCGCCTTGTGCTCGGACGTGAAGCCCTGCATGATCTTGCTGATCGTCGTCCAGAACGGGATGTTCGCGGTGTGCAGCTCGAACAGGCCCGGATAATCGTGGATGGCCTGAACCTGACCCTGATACACAAAAATGGCTGCCTGACCGGGATTCACGAGCAGCTTCGAGGCGTTCTTCAACTCGTCGTTGGCTCCATCCCAGCGCCAGATCAAAACGTCCGGCGATGGATCCTTCCACTCGATGACCGAACGGAGCTGATTGGTGAAAAAACCCATATCCTTCCTCCCATGCAATGATGATTGCTCCCCCCATGATAGCGTACGCGCCCATCGCTGTGCGCGCATGCGGCAAATATTTTGGCGCAGCAGGCGGTCAAATCCCCTTCCCTGCCGGGGTGCAGGTGCTTGCGCGGGAAGGGGTGTGGGGCCTATTCTGAGCGGGATGAAGCGCGATCGAAACGGGGCTTTGCCTCCCGATGACGAGCCTGTCGAGCTGCCCATCGACGGCACGCTCGATCTCCACACCTTCCGGCCGGCCGAGGTGAAGGGGGTCGTGGCGGATTACATCGACGCCTGCCTCGAACGCGGCATCCTGCATCTGCGCATCATCCACGGCAAGGGAATCGGCAACCTCCGCCGCACCGTCCACGCCCTGCTCGAACGCCACCCCGCCGTCGCCGGGTTCCGTCTCGCCGACCTCGACGCCGGCTCCTGGGGCGCCACCCTCGTGACCTTGAAGAGTGGAGGAACGAATACGCCAGGCTCGTAGACGGACTTTCACCTGTGATACAGTGGAGATGAACCATCGAGCGGAAACCGCATGACAGGGAGTTGCCCATGCCGCGAAAGCAGATCCGAATTTCTGAAGAACAGTTGGAAGTGCTCCAGTTGTTGGCCGCTCGCACGGGGAAAAACGAGGGTGAGCTCATCAATGAGGCATTGGAGCGGTATCTCGAGTCTGCCGAAGAACACCGAAAGCTGAGCGATCTCATGGCCGCAGCCGGACTGTGGAAAGATCGTGAGGACCTTCCCGACACGAAAATACTTCGTCGTGAGTGGGATGCAAGACCGCTTCCGTCGAACACGCATCGGAAGCGTCGATGAAGAGCGATTGTCTCGTTGATACAGATGTTTTCATCGACTTTCTGAGAGGTCGATCGGAAGCCGTCGAGTTCATTCGCTCGAAGTTTCCGCGTGTCCACATTTCTGCCATAACCGTCGGCGAACTCTATTCGGGAATACGCGAAGGGGCCGAGCGACGCACCCTCGAAAGCGCCCTCAATGCGTGCCATGTCATCGATGTTACGATGAATATCGCGATCATCGCCGGCTTGTTCAGGCGCGCCTTTGGGAAAAGCCATTCCGTGAGTTTGGCGGATGCCCTGATTGCAGCAACGGCAAAGGAATTTGGGCTTTCCCTGGCAAGTTTGAAGGTGAAACACTTTCCCATGACCCAAGATGCCTTTGCCCCGTATTCGAAACGACCGCCCCGCCCCTGATCGCCTCTTCGGGCGTTGAAACCCGGCTTGTGGCGGGGTAGAATGAAGGGCTGCCCGGGCGCGTCAGATGGCCGGGCCTCGAAGGAGTCGTTCGAACAGATGCCACATTCCGCCGGCCTTATCCGAGGCGCTTGTATTGCTTGTGCTATATCTTTCATCATTCTCTCTCTCGCCGGCTGCGGCGGCGGAGGGGGGGGCAATCCCGTCGGAACCGCGCCGTCGCTGCCCGACACTCCGCTCGTCCCCCTGACGACCGCCCAACTTTCGGCTGCCGGCAAGAGCGTCGAGAGCTCGTTCACCCAGGGTGCTCTCGCCCTCGGCCTTCCGACCGCGACCCGGAACGAAAAATACGCCGTCCTCCTCGTGAACGGCGGCGCTGCCACCACGATAAAGGTGAACGGCGGCGGCTCCCCGGGCCTGGCCGACATCCGCGCCAGCGAAGCCGCGATCCAGCCCGCTTCCCGCCCCCTCTGCGGAACGCCGTTCCTGAAGAAAGCGCGGAAGCTCTCACAGCGGGGTTCGATTCGGGCGAATATCGCCGCTTCGGTGAAGCCCCTCACCACCACCGAGCAGCTCGGCCAGACCGTCCCCTTCCGGATTTACTCGGGGGGAACCTTGGAATTTCCGACTTACTCGAGCCGCACGGGCGTGCTGCGCCGGATCGGCACCTATTGCAAGCTGTTCGTCGATCCTGTCGAATACGGCGGTCTCAGCGCCGTGGCAGGAGCCTATGCCATCACGGATGCCCAGCTCGATGAGATGGTGGATAATTTCGACAAAAAAATATATCCCCTGATGACGGTCGGATATGGCCCCTCCTATGATCTGGACGGGGATGGCAAGGTGGCCGTGTTCCTGTCCCCTCTGGTGACACGGAAGAGATATGCGGGATTTTTCGATCCCGAAAACTTTACAACTTCTTCCGACAGCAATCAGCGGGATATGTTCTGCATGTGGACGCCCGATGCTTCCTGGAAGGATGAAGCCTGGCTCGATGCGACCTGCGAGACGATTGCTCACGAGTTTCAGCACCTGATCAATTATTCCGATCGTCTGAAAAAAGTGAATTATCGGATGGGCAGCGTCGTCGATGAGGAAGTCTGGCTCGACGAGGCGTTGTCGATGGGGGCGGAAATCAGATACCGGCTTTTGGTTGGTGATCTCGCAGGTGAAGGCAGATATAATGATTATGTGAGCTATATTTCAAAGACGCAACTGACCATTTTCTCCAACGAGCTTTGGGAATACGGCTGTGTAGGACTGTTTGCGCATTATCTCTATGAGCAGGGCGGTGCGGATCGCATCCGGAGTCTCGTCACCTCCGGCCTGCAGGGAGCGGCAAATATCAACGCGGCCTTTGCGAATCATTCGAATTCCCAGCTACGCAGTTTTTCCGATATCCAGGCCAACTGGAAGAAAACCGTGTTTGCCGAGCTGAACCGGAACAGGTTGGCAGGTGAGGCATGGAGCGCCATTCCCGCGCATCAGAAGTATACGGCCGACTTTGATATCGCTGTGACGTCGGCTACGCACTCGTTTGGCGGCGGATTCCAGGGCAGCATCAGTGCCGGGGCGATGTCGATGTTCGTCATCGGTCCACCGGCCGGTTACACGGCCGATTCCTCAGCCCTCTACATGCAGGCCGTCGACGTTTCGGGCCAGCAGACGGGCGCCTCGATCGCCTGCACCGTCCTGCGCCTGAACGACTGACCGAAAAACACACCACCGCGTCACCACGACACGAAACCCGTTTCGCCACGGCGACACAGAGTCATAGCGCCCTGTCGGGATTTCGCCCATCATCCGCAGGGGCGGGTTTGAAACCCGCCCGAGGCACGAAGAACCGCTGAAAAACCACACAAATTTCGGAACAGAAGACGAGGAAAACGCTCATCACAGAGGACACGAAGAACACAGAGGCTGCACGGAGAATGTTCCGATTCTCTGTGAATTCTTTGTGTCCTCTGTGTTCTCCGTGATGAAGCTGTTGCTCGGTGTCTCTGTGGTTCGTTGATTCTGGGTCAGCTGAAGGGGCGGCTGAAAAAATCGGAGAGATCGGTCATCACCGCGATCACGCCGAGGCCGATCACCAGAAACCACAGCGCAGCCCGCTGCCCCGGGCGGTCCGGCTGAGCATGCGCTTCCTCGGTGGTGGCGGCCGTTTCGTCGGGAGGGGCGAACAACTGGTCCCACTGGTCCAGGCCGTAGAGGAAAAAGCCCAGAAACAGCAGAAACAGACAAAAGAAAAACAGCCCGACCCACATGACGGGTTACGCGACCTTGCCTTTCGGCTGGGCAGGCTTGCCGGAATAGTCCGGAATGGGGGTGTTGAAAGCCCAGGAATAGAGAACGACCGGATCAAGGTCTGCCCCATTCGGCCAGCAGATGGTACCCAGCTCTGGATCGACACGGACCTTGTTGAAAAAATCCGGATCCTGGAGAGGGGCAAAAATGCCTGAAAAACATAGTCGGCTTGCCAGATCGACGACGCCGATATTTCCATCATCAAAGGTCAGGCGTAACCGATACTCTCCAAGGACTTCAACGACTGTTATATCAGGCAGCATAGTTTCACTCCAAGGGCGATATTTTCGTAAGCGCGCAATGCTGTTGCGCCATGTCCCATGAACGTTGAAGCTCGGCCTGATGAAGCAAACCCCATTCCATGACCATTCCAAACACCCGTGGTGACAGTAAGCCTTCGAGAAGCCTCATCGTTCTGATCTCGATCATTGCCTTTTGATCGCCATAACGCACATGGAAATGCGGAGGCGAATGATCCTCATAATTCATCGTGATGATGATACCGAAAAATCTGCTTATTTCAGGCATGGGTGAGGTCGGTCATGAGGGTTCATGCTCTTTCATTCTAGGCTTCAGAACGATCTTGTGCAACCTTTCCGGAGTAGGGAAGGGCGGCAATCGAAGGTGAGCCGTCAGCCGGCGTGGTTGGGGGAGCCGAGGAGCTGGGAGACGGTGACGAAGCGGTACCCGCACTTCTTGAGGGCGGGCACCAGCACCGGAAGCACGCGCAGGGCGCCGGGGTGGATGTCGTGGAACAGCACGATGCACTCGGGGGAAAACGAGCGCACCACGCGCGCCAGCATCCGATCGCTGCTTCCGCCGGCCCAGTCCCGGCTGTCCGCATCCCACATGACTTCGCGCCAGCCCTGGCCCTGGATCATCCCGCGCACCCGCGCGTTCGTATGCCCGTAGGGGGGGCGCACCAGCCGGGGCGATGATCCGGTCAGCATCGCGATCATGTCTGACGTCCGGCGCAGCTCGCCGAGCCCGGCCCCCGAGCCCTGGTTCACCAGGGATTTATGGCTCCAGGTATGGTTCGCGATCTCGTGGCCTTCCTCCGACATGCGGGTGATCAGGTCCGGATACGCCTCGGCGCGCGAACCGAGCACGAAGAACGTCGCCTTGACGCCCTGGGCCCGGAAGTAATCGAGCAACTGCCGCGTATAGGCGGCATGCGGGCCGTCATCGAATGTCAACGCGACCAATTTCGCTCCGCCCCCGCCCGAAAGACGGCTGATGGCCGCCGCGCATGTGTCGATCGTGTAGGGTTCCGCAGGCTCGATCCGGGCCGGCGGGGAAGGCCGCCGCACGACCGCCGTTCTCTCCGGGGCTCCGGCGGGGGGCGGGAGCCGGTCCGGCGGCACCGGTGCATCCCGGCGGCCGAGCGCGACCGAATCGTCCAGCCCGAGATTCCCATCCATGACCGGCGGCTTGAACTCCCCCGGAAGCGGAAGCTGCGGAATGCCGGGAACGTGCGCCCAGGCCGTCGTGGGCGGAACCTGGACACCCAGCTCGGCCAGCTTCCGGGCCGCCGGTTCGAACCGCGGGTTCGTGCGCAGCGCCGCCTGGAACGACGTGATCGCTTCATTCCGCCGCCCCGTCTCCTTGTACAACAGGCCGAGATTGTGATACAGCCAGTAGGACGGCTCGACCCGCAGGCCGGCCGCGAAGACGCGCAGAGCCTCGTCATACCGTTTCTGCGTTTTCAGCGCCGAGCCGAGATTGTTGTAGAGATGGACATACTTCGGATCGATCGCCAGGCCCCGCTGCCACAGCACCATGGCGTCCGGCAGCCGCCCCGCCCGCGCATAGATGATGCCCATCGAGTTGAGCACGCCCACGTCGCGCGGGTTCTGCTCGAGCTGCTGGCGAAGCACTTCGAAATCCTTCATCAGATCCGGCGGGGTCGAGGGGTCCGACTGGACTGCGCCATCCGGGCGCCGTCGGCCCACTTCCCCCATCGTGGGGGGCGGGTCCGAAACCGCTCCGTGCGCAGAACCCGCGATGCAGAGCAGCAGCAGCGCGCAGAGGGTCAGGAACCATCGATGATGCATGCGATTCGACCTCCGGTCGGCACCACCCATCGGCAGATGTCGCGGTTTCCTTTACCGCTGATAGGGCTCCCGGCAGAGCAGCTGGTAGAGCCGCCAGATGCGCCTCTTCAGGCTCCTGTCCGGGAACGGGCCGTCCGGTGCCGTCTGCCCGGCTTGAATGGTCTCGGCTATCGGCGCGAGGCCGTGCTCCCGGAGCACCCCTTCGCGGAGGGCCAGAAGCTCCGGATCCCGTTCCGCGGAAAGCCCGGCAAGGAACGGCCCGGGCAGGGGCAGCGCCGCGCTTGCCCCGCGTTCTTCCCCAGGAACCCCCGGGAGCGAGATCGCGAACAGGCGCCAGAGCTGCTTTTCGACACCATCCCCCTCGGCTTCGAGATACGCCTTCGCCCGGGCGGAAGGCTCGAGAAATGCGGGATCCGGCTGCATGCCCCGTTCGAGGGCCGCCGCGTTCAGGCCATCGAGGAGATCTGCGAACAGACGGGCCGCGAAGGGTTTGCCCAGAAACAGCGGCGGGAAGGTGAAGTCGAGGGCCGGAATTCCGTCCGCCTGTGGCTGTTGCAGCAGGAAGCCTGCCGCGTTCTTCACCGCCTCCAGGGCCGTGTCGTCCCCGCAGAACTTCTGCAGGCCGGAGAGGGTGGCCGCTGCGACCAGCGAAGGGGTCACGACGCCATACTCCGAATGACCCGCCGCGGAAAACGATCCATCCGTGTTTTGTGTAGATATAATATTACTAGCTATTGAAGCGAGAAGTTCGCGCGGCGTCTGGAGACACCGATACTCCGCCAGGGTGGCGGTCCAGGCGAGGGGAAGGGCGATATGGCACCGGAAGCACCGGTCGCGATTCTGGAGATCCAGCGTGGTCCGCGTGATCGCGGCCAGTTCGGTTTCGAGCGCCCGCAGCCGGGCCTCGACGCCCACGAGATAGAGGGACTGGGTCGGAGCAGGCTGGACGGCGCCATCTGGGCGCTGTCGGCCCACTTCCCCCATCCTGTGGGTCGGGGAGGCGATTACGGGAACGAGCTCCAGCCAGCCGGTGGAAGACTCCTTCGGTTCGATCCGGAAGGTTTCATCGGCCGGATCGGCCAGCCTGACCACCGTCATCGCATGTTCGCCGCGCACCAGCAGGGCGGAGCCGCGGCTCCCTTCGCCGAACACCTCGCGTGCCTCGGTCGGGACGACGACGAGATCGACGGCCATCGGAATGGCGAACGTGATCCGGCAGCCCCCGTCGGCGAGCCGCCGGACCGCGCCGGTGATCTCCCAGGAGCCCTCCGCCGGACCGATTCCGGCCAGCAGCCAGAGCAGGACGAGGATCAGGTGTGGCCGATTTGATTCTACACTCATAACTTTATCAATCGCTCAGGAGGGGGGGAAGCTCTTCCGGAGCCCGTATTTTTTGAGCTTGTAATGCAGGTTCTGGCGCGTCAGCCCGAGTCGTTCGGCGGCCTGGGAGTAGTTGTAGCCGCTCGCCTCGAGCGCCCGCCGGATCAGATCCACTTCGAGTCGCTCGCGCGCCTCGTCCAGTTGGACACCCTGCGGGATCGCCGCCGTTCCGGTGCCGATTCCGGGCTCGGGCAGGGGAAGATCATCCGGGAGCAGTTCCCGGCCCTGTCGCTTCAGGATGACGGCGCGTTCGATCACGTTCTCGAGCTCGCGCACGTTCCCCGGCCAGGCGTGCCGCGCGAGCTTCGCCAGCGCGGCCTCCGACGGCTCGAGAATCGGCCGGCGATGCCGTTCCGCGAACCGCTTCAGAAAGACGTCGACCAGGTCGGGAATGTCCTCGAGCCGCTCCCGCAGCGACGGCATGCGGATCTCCACGACGCTCAGCCGGTACAGCAGGTCCTCGCGGAACCGCCCGGCGAGGCATTCGGCCCGCAGATCCCGGTTGCTGGCCGCGACGATGCGCACGTCGACCGGGTATCCGCGCGTGTCCCCGACTTTTCGCACCGAACCGTCCTGGAGCACGCGCAGCAGCTTCGCCTGGCTGGCCGCCGCGAGGTCGCCGATCTCGTCGAGGAACAGGGTGCCTCCCGTGGCCTCATGGAACAGGCCGTCCTTGTCGGCGAACGCCCCGGTGAAGCTGCCCTTCAGATGGCCGAACAACTCGCTCTCGACAAGGGCTTCGGGAATGGCGCTGCAGTTCACCGGGATGAACGGCCCTTTCGCGCGCCGGGAACGGGCGTGAAGCGTGCGTGCCGCCAGCTCCTTGCCGGTGCCGCTTTCCCCCTGGAGAAGAACGGTGCTCTCGGTGTCGGCGACCCGCCCGATCAGGTCGAGGACGTTGCAGATCGCCGCGGACCGGCCGGCCGGCCGGCCGACGGCCTCTGCGGCTGTCATATCGGGGCCGGGCACAGCGGTTTCGAGCACCCGCCGCACCGCGGCCCGGAGCTCCTCGATCTCGAACGGTTTGAGCAGATAATCCCGCGCACCCAGCCGGACGGCGGTCACGGCCGTCTCCACCGAGGAGTAGGCGGTCATGAGAATGCAGGGGGGGCGCGGGTGCAGTTCGCCAAGCTTCGCCAGCAGATCGAGCCCCGACATGCCGGGCATCCGGATGTCCGAAATCACGAGGGCCGGGTGGCGCTCGAAGATGAACGCAAGGGCCTGGTCGGGCGAGGTGAACTCGCACACCTCGTGCCCATCGAGCTCCAGGGCCTTTTTCAGCGCCCGGAGGAGCTTGGCTTCGTCATCGATCAGAACGATTCGGTTCGGCATGCGTTGATTCCTCCGTCATCAGGGCGCGCGCCCCTCGTCCGTATCAGCCAGGCGCAGGGTGAAAGAAAATTCCGTCCGTTCCTCCGGCAGGCGCACGGCGCGGATCCGGCCTCCATGCCCTTCGACGATCGATTGGCAGATGGCCAGCCCGAGGCCGGTTCCCTGCTGTTTCGTCGTCATCAGGGGCTCGAACAGATGATCGGCCGCCTCGCCAAGTCCGGGCCCGTTGTCCGAAACCGTGACGACGGCGAACTCCCTGTCCAGCCTTCGTGCCGTGACCCGGATCATTGCCGGTTTGCCGGCATCGAGATTCGCCTGAAGGGCTTCGGCGGCGTTTCGGAGGAGATTGGCCAGGACCTGGCCGATCCCTGTCCGGTCGATGAGAACATGGATATCCGAGGGCACCTCGGTTTCGATCCCGAGACCCCGCCAGGGCGGCTCTGAGAGGGGAAGCCGGACGGCGCATTCTATGATTTCTGCTATAGATTCTCGCCCAAGCCGGGGCGGCCGGTTGTGCGCGTACTCCAGCAGCGACTCGACGATCCGGCGACATCTCCGCGTCTCCTCGATGATGGCGCGGATGTCGTCGGCCTCGACCGGGCGACCGTGGGCGATCGCGTCGTCGGCGAGGCCGGCGCTGACGAGGATCGTTCCGAGGGGGTTGTTGATCTCGTGGGCGAGGCCGGCCGAGAACCGGCCCAGAACGGCCATTTTTTCCTTGCTCATCAGCTCCTGCTGCACCTCGATCAGGCGATCCCGCGCCGTGGAAAGCTCCTGCACCATGTGGTTGAAGCTGCGGCCGAGCATGCCGACCTCGTCCTCCCCGTCCGGAAGTTCGGCCGGCGGGATCTCCTGCCAGTGGCCCGCCCCGACCCGGTCGATGGCCTGTTTCAGCCGCTCGAGCGGCCCGAACAGCCGCCGGCCCAGGAAATATCCGAGAACGAGCAGGCCGAGGATCTCGAGCAGGGCCAGCCGCAGCATCAGCTCGTCGACGCCGGTCCGCGTCAGTGTGGCCGAGTCGGCGGCATACCCGACGAGGAGCTTCAGGTCGGTACCGGGAACCACGCTTGCACGAAGCCGGTGCAGACGGCCCTGCATCAGCCTCTGGAACGTCGCTTCCCGGGCCGTGTACTCGCTCAGAAGCCCGGTCGGCCAGACCCCGGGATCGCCGTACAGCATGCCCCGGCCGTCCCAGAGCGCCGCAAGGGGAACCGGGGAACTGGCCGGCCGCCGCGCCAGGAGCAGCTCGGTGCCGGTGGAGAGCTGCACCTGACAGGTGATGAGGCCGGTGGCTGCCAACGGACCCGAGAGGGTGATCCGTTGCGGAACGGCAAGGTCATGTACCAGCGGGGCCGGCTCCTGAAGCCGGTAGAGCAGGCTTCTGCCTTCCCTGCGGATGTCCAGCCAGTCGAGGCGGAGCTGCCGCTTGAGCAGTTCGACGGTCGACAAGCGTCGCTCATCGTCGGCATCTGCGCCGTTCGAGGCAGCGAGAACAGGGACGAGCTCCGACGCGATACGGGCGAGAGCGGCCCGTTCCCTGCGCCACTGATCCAGCGTCGTTTCGCGCAGCGAGGTGAGCTTGCCCAGGTCCGCTTCTTCGAGCTGCAAGCCGAGCGTGCGCGCTCCCCATGTGATGATCAGGCCGGTCAGGGCCACGATCATCAGGGCGAACCCGATCCCGATTTTCACGCGGATGCTCACGCTTGCTCCGTTTCTCAGCCGAGGCTGGGGATGTTGCCCCTATCATCGCACAAAACGCAAAGAAGGGGAAAGAGCTCCGAGCCCATGATCCGCAACGAAGGCATTGGGACAGAAAAACCTCTTCACCGCAGAGACACAGAGGCACAGAGTTCGAACAAAAATCTTCTCTGTGTCTCTGGGACTCTGTGGTCCGTTGTTTTATAGCATGCCTGATACAGAAAACGGCCCCGCCGCGTTGCAGCGACGGGGCCGTTGGGAACCGGGGTCAGTAGTTGATCAGCTGGGCGAACGAGTCGGGCTCGAGGCTGGCGCCCCCGACGAGGGCCCCGTCGATGCCGGGCTGGCTCATGTAGGTCTTCATGTTGTCCGGCTTCACCGAGCCGCCGTAGAGAATGCGGGTCTTGTCGGCGGACGAGCTGCCGTACCGGCTGTGCAGGAACTCGCGGATCAGGGCGATCGCGTCGTGCGCGTCCTTCGTCGAAGCGTTCTTGCCGGTGCCGATGGCCCAGACCGGTTCGTACGCCACGACCATCGTGCCGATCGCGTTCTCGGGGACATCCTTCAGATTCCGGTCCATCTGGTTCAGGATGACCTGCTCGGTCAGGTTCTTCTCGCGCTCCTCCAGCTTCTCACCCACGCAGAGAATCGGGATGAGCCCGTTCTTCACGGCGGCGAGCACCTTGCGGTTGATCAGCTCGTCGGACTCGCCGAACACCCACCGGCGCTCCGAGTGGCCAAGAATCACGAACTCGCAGTGGAGGTCCTTCAGCATCGAGGCCGAAACCTCGCCGGTGAAGGCGCCCTTCTCCTCGAAATACATGTTCTGGGCACCGAGCAGGATCTTGGTTTCCTTGCGGGCCAGGTCGACCGCATGGATCAGGGGAAACGGCGGGCAGATCAGGACGTCGCGTTCGCGGACGTTCGCGATTTTCGGCTGCAGGGCGGCGACGAAGTTCTTCGCTTCGCCGGTCACCTTGTGCATCTTCCAGTTGGCGGCGATCAGGGGACGTCGGGACGTAGGCATGTCAGGCTCCTCCGACCATGTTTTTGATGTCGCGCGAGAAGATCTCGATGCCGGGCAGGGTCTTGCCTTCGAGATACTCGAGGCAGGCTCCGCCGCCGGTCGAGACGTGCGACACCTTTTCGGCGGCGCCCATCTGCTCGATCGCGGCGACCGAATCCCCGCCGCCGACGACCGTGACGGCCTTCAGCGAGGCCATCGTACCGGCAATCGCGCGGGTTCCGGCGTCGAACGGCTTCGTCTCGAACACGCCCATCGGGCCGTTCCAGAGAACCGTCTTGGCCTTCTTCAGCTCCGCATCGAACGCGGCGACCGTCTTCGGGCCGATGTCGAGGCCGAGCTGGTCGGCCGGGATCGCGTCGGCCCCGACCGTCTGCACGGCGACGCCTTCCTTGATCTCGGCGGCCACGACCACGTCGACCGGAAGCAGGATCGTCTTGCCCAGCTTCTTCGCGGTCTCGAGGATCTTGAGGGCGACGTCGAGCTTGTCGGCCTCGCACAGCGACTTGCCGATCTGCTTCCCCTGGGCCTTGAGGAAGGTGAAGGCCATGCCGCCGCCGATCAGCAGCGAGTCGACCTTGGACAGCAGATTCTCGATGACGAGGATCTTGTCGCTGACCTTGGCCCCGCCCATGATCGCGACCATCGGCCGCTCGGGGGACTGGGTCACCTTGTTGAGGTAGGTGATTTCCTTCTCCATCAGGAAGCCGGCGAACGCCGGCAGGATATCCGCGACACCCGCCGTCGATGCGTGGGCCCGGTGGGCCGTGCCGAACGCGTCGCTGACGTAGATCTCGCCGAGGCTCGCGAGCGCCTTGCTGAACGCCGGGTCGTTCTTCTCTTCCTCTGCGTGGAACCGCAGATTCTCGAGCATCAGGACCTCGCCGTCCTTCAGGTGCTTCGCGAGCTTCGCCGCTTCGTCCCCGATGCAGTCGGTGGCGAAGGAGACGGGTTTGCCGAGCAGGTCGCTCAGGTGCTTGACGAGCGGCTTGAGCGAATACTTGGGATCCGGGCCGCCCTTGGGCCGGCCGAGGTGGCTCATGATCACGAGCCGCCCGCCCTGGTCGATGATGTGCTTCAGCGTCGGAACGGCGGCCCGCATGCGGGTGTCGTCCGTGATGTTCAGGGACTTGTCGAGGGGAACGTTGAAGTCGACGCGAACCAGGGCGCGCTTGCCCTTGAACTGGATGTCGCGGATCGTTCTAAACATGGAGTGGAAACCCTCCTTCCGATAATTCAATACGCCGGAATATTATTTGTCGTGCTTCATCATGTACTGGAGCAGGTCGCACACGCGGTTGCTGTAGCCCCACTCGTTGTCATACCAGGACACGACCTTGAAGAAGCGCTTCTCGCCCTTGAGGTTGTTCTGCAGGGTGGCCAGCGAGTCGTAGATCGAGGAGCGCTGGTCGTGGATGAAGTCGGTCGAGACCAGTTCTTCGCTCGTCACGCCGAGGATGCCCTTCAGATAACTGTCGGCGGCCTTTTTCATCATCCCGTCGATCTCCTCGATCGAGGTGTCGCGGGTGGTGCGGAAGGTGAGGTCGACGACCGAGACGGTCGGGGTCGGCACGCGGAACGACATGCCGGTCAGCTTGCCCTTGGTGGCGGGAAGCACTTCGCCGACGGCCTTGGCGGCGCCGGTGGTGGAGGGGATGATGTTGATCGCCGCCGCGCGGCCGCCGCGCCAGTCTTTCTTCGAGGGGCCGTCGACGGTCTTCTGGGTCGCGGTGTACGAGTGGATCGTGGTCATCAGGCCGGTCTCGATGCCGATGCCTTCCTTGAGCAGCACGTGAACCACCGGGGCCAGGCAGTTCGTGGTGCAGCTGGCGTTGCTGACGATGTTGTGCTTGGCGCCGTCATACTCCTGCTCGTTGACGCCCATCACGATCGTCTTCACGTCGCCCTTGCCGGGGGCCGAGATGATGACCTTCTTCGCGCCGGCCTCGAGGTGGCCCTTGGCCTTCTCGGAGTCGGTGAACAGGCCGGTCGCCTCGATCACATACTCGACGCCCAGCGCCTTCCACGGCAACTCGGCCGGGCTCTTCGTCGCGGCCACGCAGCGCACCTTGTGGCCGTTCACGACGATCACGTCGTTCTCGGTCTTGGAGGAGTCGCTCTTCTCGGTGGTGATCGGGTGTTTGAACTTGCCCTGCACCGAGTCATATTTCATCTGATATGCAAAGTAGTCCGCATCCGTCGAGACGTCGACGACGGCGACGACGTCCAGTGTCTTGCCGAGGAGCCCCTGATCACAAATCGCCTGGAACACCATGCGGCCGATGCGGCCGAAACCGTTGATACCGATCTTCTTCGCCATTGTTGTGAAAGCCTCCTTGGTGGATGAGTTGTTCCCGCAAAAGAAATCGACAGCCCCCCCGCGCAACGGAGGGGCTGTCCATCATGAATCAATGTCGACGGAGATGCGCACCGGGTGCGAATCTCAATCCTTCAACTGCTCTTTGAACGACGCGAGCTTGTCGCGGAGGAGATCGCCGATCGTGTCGGAGAAGCCCTGCGAGGCCTGCGCCTGGAACTTGCGGAGCTCGCGCTCGTCGTTGTCGAAAGCGGCTTCCTTGATCGAGCACTTGAGCCGGCGGTTCTTGCGGTCGATCTCGAGGATCTTGAAGGTGACCTTGTCGCCTTCCTTCACGGCCTCGCTCGGATGCTGCACGCGGTGCTGGGCAATCTGG
Source organism: Candidatus Ozemibacteraceae bacterium (assembly GCA_035388825.1). Lineage (GTDB taxonomy): Bacteria > Muiribacteriota > Ozemobacteria > Ozemobacterales > Ozemobacteraceae > MWAR01. The sequence continues at coordinate 18,944 of DAOOQQ010000014.1, read as the reverse complement.
GAGACGTGGATGAAGCCGGTAACGCCCTCGCACAGCTCGATCTCGACGCCGTTGTTGTCGATCGCCTTGACCGTGCCGCTCTGGATCGAGTTCGACGGATAACGCTTCTCGATGCCCTTCCACGGATCATCCGACATGCGGCGCAGCGACAGGCCGATCTTCTGCTTCGACTTGTCCACTTCGTACACCGTCACCGTGACCTGATCGCCGACCTTGAGCATCTGCGAAGGATCCTTCACGTCGTTGAGCCACGAGAATTCGGAAATGTGCAGCAGGCCTTCGAGGCCGTTCTCGAGCTGGACGAACGCGCCGTAGGAGACGAGGTTCTTCACCACGCCCGTCACGACATCGCCGATGTTGTAGGTGTTGTCGACGGCATCCCACGGATCCGTCATGGTCTGCTTGAGGCCCAGGGACAGGCGGCGGTTCTTGACATCGATGTTCAGGATCTTGACCTGGATCTGCTGGCCCTTCTCGAGCACTTCCTTCGGATGGTTGATCTTCTTCACCCAATCCATGTCGGAGATGTGCAGCAGGCCTTCGATCCCGTCGGTGATTTCGACGAACGCGCCGAAGTCGGTCAGGTTGTTGACCTTGCCGCTGACGGTGTCGCCGATCTTGAACTTGCTCTCAATGCCGTCCCACGGATGAGCCTGGGTGTCCTTGTAAGAGAGGGAAATGCGCTTCTTGGTCTTGTCGATTTCCTTCACGACGACCGCGATCGTCTCACCCGACTTCACGATGTCGCCGGGGTGCCGGACATTGCGGGCCCACGACAGGTCGGAAATGTGCACCAGGCCTTCGACGCCCTCTTCCAGCTCGACGAACGCGCCGAAATCCATCAGGTTCTTGACCTTGCCCTGGTAGCGGCGGCCGGACTCATACCGCTGGTCGACGGTCGCCCACGGATCGTCCTTCTTCTGCTTGAGACCGAGGCCGATCTTGCCCTTCTCGGTGTCGATCTTGAGGATCTTGGCTTCGAGCTCCTGGCCGACCTGCACGACTTCCTTCGGATCCGTGATGACGGACCAGCTCAGGTCGTTGCGGTGAATCAGGCCTTCGACGCCGTCGCCGAGGTCGATGAACGCGCCGTACTCGACGATCCGGGAAACGGTCCCCTTGATCATGTCGCCGGCCTGATACTTCGAGAACAGCTCTTCACGCCGCTTGTTGCGGGAACCCTCGACGATCGCGCGCTCCGACACGACGACGTTCTTCCGCCGGCGGTCGAACTCGGTCACGGCCATCGGGAACGACTGGCCCATGAACTCCTTGGTGTTCTTGCCATGCGAAAGCTGGCTCTGGGGCAGGAAGGCGCGGACGCCGCCGATGTCGACGTTGTAGCCGCCCTTGATGCGCTCCTTCAGAACGCCCTCGATCGGGGTCTTGTTGTTGAACGCCGTCTGGATGTCTTCCCAGGCGTCCACTTCCTTGGCGCGGCGGTGGCTCAGCGTGAGCTGGCCGTTGCCGTCGTCGACGCGCTTCACATACACGCGAATCTTTTCGCCGACCTTCAGGTCCTTCGTGCTGCCCTCGAACTCGTCGGAGGAAATGACGCCGTCGCTCTTGTAGCCGAGATCGACATAGACGCCGGTCGGGGTGATCTCGATGATCGTTCCCGTCACGATGGCGCCGTTGCGGATCGTTTTGAACTCACCGCTCATCTCCCGTTCGAGTTCTTCCATGGTCATGTTGGAATCGTCCATGGGGGTTTCCTGCTTGGGTGTAGCGGTCTTGTCTGACATACGTTCCTCCGTCTGGATAAGGGCATCCTTGACTGTTGCGATTGAAATGATCCGGTCCACCACCTGTTCGATGGTAAGGTCGGTTGTATCCACGAGAACGGCACCGTCCGCCTGTTTCAGCGGGGCGACCTCACGATTGGAATCGATCTCGTCACGCTTGGAGATCTCGTCCATGAGGCTTTCGAGACTGCCGGCAAACCCCTTCGCCTGGAGCTCTTCGAGGCGTCTGCGGGCCCGCTCCCGGATGGAAGCGGTGAGGAATATCTTGGTGGCGGCTTCAGGGAACACGACCGTCCCGATATCACGCCCGTCCACGACCCAGTGGCCCTTCGCCCCGATTTCGCGCTGCATGCGCGTCATGCAGTCGCGGACCTTCGCGTCTTTGGCCACGTGGGAAACGTTCCGCGAAACCTCGGGATCGCGAATCGCTTCCGTGACGTCGTGATTGTCGAGATACACTGCCGGAAGGGCCGAACCCTTCCGCTCGACGAACCGGATGCTCGAGGAACGAGCACAGGTGAATAACCGCTGCTGATCGGCAAAATCGATCTTGTTGCTCAAAGCCTTGAAGGTGATGGCGCGATACATGGCGCCCGTGTCCAGATAGGACCACCCCAGCTTTTCTGCAACCCGCTTGGCGACCGTGCTTTTTCCGGCACCGGCCGGCCCATCGATCGCAATGACGCTCGCGGTGCGAACATCATGGCTGCGATCTGTCATCACGACGACTCCTCAATATTCTCGCCTTTTGAGAGAAAGACGAAGATTGGTGGCCGACAATGTACACCATTTCACGGCGTAATGCAAGAGGGAAATTATCCGTCCCAGATCCCCGTCCCGGGCGGATTCCAGACGGGACCGTGTCAACGGGCGAGCGTCCGGATCAGCCGCTCGAAATCGGGAAACGAAACGTCGATGTGCTCGGCTCCGCGGAGCCGTGTCGTGCCGTCCGCCACGAGGCCGGCAACGGCGAGGCTCATCGCCAGCCGGTGATCTCCGTGGGCGTCGCTCACGGCGGGGGCGGTCAGCCGCTTGCCGCCCGCGATCCGGAACCCGTCCTCGAGTTCGGTGATCTCGACCCCGAACCCGCGCAGCTCCGAGGCCATCCCGGCGATCCGGTCGCTTTCCTTGCGGCGCAGCTCCGAAGCCCCCCGCACTTCCGAGGGGCCTTCCGCAACGGCCATCGCCACGGCAAGGACGGGAAGCTCGTCGATCAGGGCCGGAACCTCCTCCGGTTCGATCGTGATGCCGCGCAGGGCGGCGGCGCCCACCGTCACGTCGCCCCGGGGCTCCCAGTCATCGTTGGGCGAGGGGCCGACCCCGATGTTCGCCCCCATCCGGCGCAGGATGTCCAGATACGCGATCCGGCACGGATTCAGCGCCAGATCGCGGAAGGCGACCTGGCTTCCCGGCAGGCAGCATGCCGCCACGGCGATGAATGCCGCGCTGCTCGGGTCGCCGGGAATGACGAGGTCGAACGGGCGAGGAATGATACCGCCGGGTATAGTATGCGCGCCGCCGTCCGACCGGACGGGAATGTCCATCAACCGCAGCAGCCGCTCCGTGTGATCGCGCGTCGGGCGGGGCTCCCGGACGGTCGTCTCCCCGTCAGCCGAGAGACCGGCGAGAAGAAGGGCCGACTTGGCCTGCGCCGAAGCGACCTCGAGCGTCCAGTCGATGGTCTGAAGCCGTTCGCGGCCGCGAATCGCGAGGGGAAGCCGCGCGCCCCCTTCCCGTCCGTCGATCGAGGCGCCCATCGCCCGCAGCGGCTCGACGATCCGGCGCATCGGCCGGCTCCGGAGCGACTCGTCCCCCGTCAGCACGGAATACACCGGCGCGCCGGCCAGCACCCCCGCGAGGAGGCGCGTCGTCGTCCCGGAATTGAGGCAGTTCAGGATGCGTGACGGCTCCTGGAGCCTGGATGGGCCGCCCGGGCCGTGGATCCTGGCCTCCGTCTCGCCGTGATACGCAACCTCCACGCCGAGCGCACGGAGCACCCCGACCGTCGCCGCGATGTCCCAGCCCCGGCCGAGATGCCGTACGCGACAGGGGCCGTCGGCAAGGGCGCCGAGCAGCAGGGTGCGGTGTGAGATCGATTTGTCGCCGGGCAGCCGGACCTCGCCGGTCAGGCGCGTCGCGCGCGGGATCTCGAACAGCCGGGTCACGAGGGCTTGCCGACCATGATCGCGAGAATCTGCTCGTCGGTTTCGAGCATCCCCGGGGCGGCGATCCGCCCGATGTTCTTCAGGCTCTCCTCGATCGTGTTCCCGATGACGCCGTTGCTGACGGGCAGCCGCAGCCCCTCCATCGCCATGAAGGCTCCCTGAAACGCCGCGTCCACGGCGCAGACGAGCTTGACGGCGCACCCGACCTTGGCGCCGTCGCATATAATGCCGGTTATACTTGCGACCATATTGTTGATCGCGGCCCCGATCGTGTCGAGCCCGCCGCCCAGGAGGTGCGCCGCCCCCGCGGTCAGGCCGCTCCCGGCGCAGACCACGCAGCCGCACATCGCCGAGAGGGTGCCGGTGTGATACTTCAGGATCGAGGTCACCGCGTGCGCGAGCGCGAGCGCTTCGGTGAGCTGGTCCTGCGTGCTTCGGAGCTGCTCGGCCAGGATCGAGAGGGGGAGCGTCACGGTGAGGCCCTGGTTGCCCGAACCGGCCGAGGTCATCACCGGCAGGCTGCAGCCGGACATGCGTGCATCGACCGCCGCCGAGGTGAGCAGCTTCGCCCGATTGATCAGATCGTTGCCCATCCAGCCGTTTTCGAGAAGCTTCCGGTAGGCCAGGCCGATGTTGAGGCTGCCTTCCCCCTGCAGCCCGGCTTCGGCGACCTTCCGGTTCGTCACGACCCCTTCGAGCAGGAAGTCGCGCGTGGCCCGGTCGAGCTTCGGAAGAGCGTTGTATAATTCAACGAATGGAAGTTCGGCGATGGCCCGGCGCCGCTCGATGACCTCGCTCGAGGCCGATCCCGGCTTCGGTTCGGTCTTGTGGACGACGCGGCCGTTCTTCTCCAGCAGCGTCAGGTTTTCATGACTGTCGGCGATGATCGCCCGGCCCGTGCCGGCGTCGCTCTCGGCGGCCGCCTCGATTCGAAGCCCTGCCTGTTCCTGGTCGATATGAAGCTCGATCGCTCCCTTTGAGACCATCCGGCGGGCCTTGTCCAGCCAGGCGGCGTCGATGTCCGACAACAGGCGCAGATCCGGGGTGGGGTGGGGGGCGTGAATGCCCAGCGCCGCTGCGAGCGGAATCCCGTGCGCGCCGCCCGTTCCCGGAATGCCCACTTCCATCGCGTTCTTGAACAGGTTCGTGGAAACGTTCAGCCGGAGCCGGCGGACCGTTCCCCCTGCCTGGCGCGCCGCATGGCAGGCCGCCAGCGCGATGGTGACGGGCTCGGTACACCCGCAGGCCGCCTTGACATCACAGCGAATCGCTTGCTCGAGTTTTTCGATCGACATGGGCCACCCCGATTTCGTGCAGAATGGTTCCACTATACGACGCCCGCCCGGCTCCCGCAACGGCGGATCCGGACCGGGAATCTCTCTCCTGGAGAGGCTCAGCGGTGGCGTTTTCCCCGCAGAAAGGCGGAAAATTCTTCCAGCAGCGGCGTCCGGTCCCGTTCCGGCCGGGAAACGAGGGACAGGCTTCTCGTCAGATCCAGCTCCGTCGCGACTTCCACGAGTCTCCCCGCTGCGATCTCCCCGGCCACGGCGAGCCGGGACAGACAGGCGACCCCGAGATTCGCCGCCGTTGCCTGCTTGATGGCCTCGGTGTGGCCCAGTTCGAGCTTCATGCGGGGCCTCAGGCCTGCCTCGGCCATCGCCCGCTCGAACACCTCACGCGTGCCGGAGCCGCGCTCCCGGCCGAGCCAGGCGGCTTTCCCCAGCTCGGCGCGCTTCACCGCCGCACGTCGACTCCAGGGATGACGGGGGGCGACGACGATGACCAGCTCGTCGTCACGCCAGGGAGTCAGGAGAAGGCTGGGCCGGTGCCCCGGTCCCTCGATGAAGCCGAGATCGAGATGGCCGCTCTCGACGCCGTCTTCGACCTGGTGGGTGTTGCCGACCATCAGCTCGATCTGGGCGCGGGGCCTCCGCCGGGTGAACGCACCGATGATCGCCGGCAGAAGATAGTTCCCGATGGTCGTGCTGGCGCCCAGCCGAAGCATCCCTGCGGGATCGCCCTTCCGGCTCTCCATCCGCTCATACAGAAGCCGCATCCGGCCGAGAACGGCCTCGGCTTCGGGCAGCAGCAGCCTGCCACGGTCATTGAGCATCAGGTTCCGCCCGACCCGGCGGAACAGGGAGCCGTGACACTGCTTTTCGATCTCGGCGAGGGCAAGGCTGACCGCAGGCTGGGTCAGGCCGAGCGCTTCACCCGCCCCGGTCGCATGCTCGAGCCGGGCGGTCGTGACGAAGATCTCCAGTTGCCGAAGGGTGAGCTCCATAATGATAAGAAATACTAATGGATATGATTGATAATTGCAATTTCCATTTATGGAAAGAGTCGGGGTAGGGTGGTGTCACGGCGGCAGCGTCTTGAACGAGCCGCCGGCAAAGGAGAATGGCATGATTCCTCCAGCCTTGCGCCGGGTGGCGTTCGTCGCGCTTCCCGTGTTATGTCTCATTCCGGGGGTCACGCCGGCGATGGCGCTTGCCGCCGGCATCCTGTTCAGCCTGACGCTCGACAATCCCTATCCCGGGGAAACGGCCCGCTGGAGCAAGGGGCTGCTGCAGTTCTCGGTGGTCGCGCTCGGATTCGGCATCCCTCTCTCCCGCATCCTGACACAGGCGTGGGATACCCTGCCCGTCACCATCGCCGGGATTACCCTGACCATCCTCCTTGGGATGAAGCTGGGAACCCTGCTCGGCGTCGGGCGGAATACGGCCGCGCTCGTCTCGTTCGGAACGGCCATCTGCGGGGGCAGTGCCATTGCCGCCATGGCACCGACCATCAAGGCCAAAAACGACGAAATCGCCGTTTCCCTCGTGACCGTCTTCCTCCTGAACGCCGTCGCGCTGGTCGTGTTCCCGTTCGTCGGCCGGATGCTCGGTCTCACCGAACACGCCTTCGGCATCTGGGCGGGGCTGGCCATCCACGACACGAGCAGTGTGGTCGGCGCAGCAAGCAGTTATGGGGCAGCGGCCCTCGCCGTCGCGACATCCGTGAAGCTTGCCCGGGCCCTCTGGATCACCCCCTGCGTCCTCGTGGCCGGCTGGCTGACCCGTTCCGAGGGGACGGCGTCGGTTCCGCTCTTCATCATCGGTTTCATCGCCGCCGCCATCATCCGTTCCGCCTTTCCGGCGGGGAATGCCGCATGGGACATGCTTGCCGGCGTCGGGCGCCGGCTGCTCGTCGTCACGCTCTTCCTGGTGGGGGCCGGACTTTCCCGCGAGACGATGGCGCGCGCCGGCATGCGGCCGATGATCCAGGGCCTGGGGCTCTGGGTGACGGTGAGCCTGGCGACCCTCGCGGTGATCAGGGCGGGATTGGTCTGAAACACTCCTGGTTCCCGGATCTGCGGGAAGGGAGTATAGTGCAGGAAACCGCGACGGAGGGGGATGAATGATGCTGGAACGGAGATGCCTTGGAACGACCGGAATCGACGTGACGCGTCTGGGCTTCGGGACGCTCACCATGAGCCCGATGCAGCGCGGGCTTTCCGTGGAGGCCGGTGGCGACCTCCTGCTGGCGGCTCTCGAGGCGGGGGTCCGGTTCATCGACACGGCTCAGATGTACGGTTCGTATCCGCAGGTGGCATCGGCCCTGTGCCGCTGGAAGGGCGATCACGTCACCGTGGCCACGAAGTCGGCGGCGAAAACCGAAGAGGCGATGCGCCAGGCCCTCGACGAGGCCCATGCCACGCTCGGCCTGCCCGTGATCGATGTGTTCCTCCTCCATGCCGTGCGTGACGCCGCCGATTTCGCCGCACGGGAAGGCGCCATCGGGGCGCTGCTTGCCGCGAAGGCCGCGGGCCGCGTGCGCGCGATCGGGGCCAGCTCCCACTTCGTCGGAACAATGCGGCTTCTGGCCGAAGATCCCCGTCTCGACGTGCTCCACCCCATGCTGAATCGCGACGGCTTCGGCATCATCGACGAGCCCCTGGACGCGATGCTCGGGGTGCTTGCCGGGGCGAAACGCTGCGGAAAAGGCATCTACGCGATGAAACCCCTCGGGGGCGGCCATCTGCGGAACGAAGCCCGCCAGGCTCTCGAATGGGTGCTCGGCCGTGACGAAGTGGATGCCATAGCGGTTGGTATGACCAGCGCCGACGAGCTTCGGATGAACCTCTCCATCGCTTCCCACGCGCCTGTCGATCCCGAGATCGAGAAACGCGCCCGGGGCCAGAAGCGTCGTCTGTTCATCAACGAGGCGCTCTGCCGCCATTGCGGTCACTGCATCCAGACGTGTCAGCAGCAAGCCCTTGCCTACGTCGAGGGGCGGAATGCGCCCGCCGTCGACGCAGGGAAATGTGTCGTCTGCGGCTACTGCGCGCCCGGCTGTCCCGCCTTCGCCATCCGGATCATCTGAGCAGGCCGGCGAGATACCCGCTGGAGAAGGCCCACTGGAGATTGAATCCGCCGCATGGGCCGTCGAGATCGAGGAGTTCTCCGCAGAAATACAGCCCTTTGACGCGGCGGCTTCCGAGCGTCTCGGGATGGACTTCCTTCAGGGAAACCCCGCCCCGCGTCATCATCGCCTGATCGAAACCGCCGTGGCCGGTCACGGTCAGCGGTGTCCACGCGAGAAGCTTGATAAGCCGATCCCGAGCCGGCGGCGGGACGCGGCCCGGCGGGCTGGCAGGGTCGATCCCGGCCTGGAGGCAGAGTTCCCGGGATAGAGGGCCGGGAACGAGCGTGGCGACGGCATCCATGATCGTGGGAAGCGTGCCCGATGCGGCTTCCCGCTTCAGGTGCTCCCGGATCTCCTCTTCGTTCCGGCCCTTGGTGAGATTCACGAGCAGCGGCACTTCGCCGTGGCGGGCGAGTAGCGGGGTGATCTCGCGGGCGAAGTCCAGGACGACGGGGCCGCGGATGCCATCGGAGGTGAAGATGAGATCCCCCACGGCCCGCAGGTGTTTTGCCTTGGGGAGGTCGATGCGCAGCTCGGCTTTGCCGACCGTGTCGGCCCGGCAGTGTTTCACCCAGGACTCCTTCGTTTTCAGCGGCAGCATCGCGGGGTGCAGCTCCGTCACCGTGTGGCCGGCCATCCGGGCGAGGGCGTAGCCGTCCCCTTCCGCGCCCAGCGCCGGGTAACCGAGCCCGCCCGTGGCGATGACGACGAAATCTGATTGATATAATACAGTGTCAAGTATTATTCCGAGAATATATCCGTCGGCGCAGCGCAGTTCCTGCGCCCTCCGACCGGTCATCAGCTCGACGCCGAGCCGGCGCAACTCCGACTCGAGCGCGTTCGTGACCGTGGAAGAATCGTGCGTGACCGGAAACACCCGCAGGCCGTCGGGCGCATGGGTCTGAACGCCGATTTCCGTGAGAAAGGCGAGGAGGGCGTGGCGGTCGAAGGCGGTCAGGGCCGGCAGCATGAACCGGCCGGACCGGCCGAAGGAGTTGATAAAGGCTTCGGTGTCGAGCGTGTTGGTGAGGTTGCATCGGCCGCCCCCCGTTGCGCGCAGCTTGGCGCCCGGCCGGGCCAGCTTCTCGAGGAGCAGCACCCGTCGGCCGTTCCGCGCTGCGGTGATGGCGGCCATCATGCCCGAAGGCCCGGCCCCGACGACGATCAGATCCCGATGTTCCATGGGTGAGTCTCCCCTCTGCCAATGTCCGCGAACAGAACGATGATTGGATCACGAACCGTTCTCTGTGAGCAACGGAACATTCTCGTCCAATTCTGTAGGGGCGGATCGCGATCCGTCCCTACGATCAATGGCACAACCTCGCCGCCATACGTCTGGGCGGGTTCCAAACCCGCCCGCATACACTATTCTCTGTGCCTCGGTGTCTGGTATGTGGGTTTCGTCAAAAGAACCGATCCGCAGATGGCACAGATGACGCAGATGAAATCCTGAACGTCTTCAACGATGGAGGTTGCGTCGCACCCGGGAAACAAGGGGGGCCAGGCGTTCGTTCCTCTCTGGTGCGTTCTTCTTTCAGCAGAAAGAAAAACGCCCCTTCCTTGCGGAAGGGGCGTTTTGAGAACGATTACAGGTCGCCGAAACCGCCGGCGGCCGGGGAAGCCGTCGCCGGAGCAGCAGCCGGGGCCGGAGCAGCCGTCGGAGCGGGTTCAGGCTGAGCGGCCGGGGCCGGGGCAGCAGCCGGGGCCGGGGCAGCGGCCGGGGCGGGTTCAGGCTGAGCAGCCGGAGCCGGAGTGGCGGGTTTCTCATCGAAGCCGCCGAAGCCCGAGTTGGCCGGGGCCGGGGTGGCCGCCGGAGCCGGGGCCGCGGGCTTCTCATCGAAGCCGCCGAACCCGGTGTTGGCCGGGGCGGGGGTCGCCGGAGCCGGAGTGGCGGGCGGTTGCGGGGTCGTCATGTCCGGGGCCTCGGCGGGCCTATCCTGAAGGACGGTGTCGGTCGCGAGATCGTCGCCGAGCAGGCCTTCCTCGTCTTCGGGCAGGATCGTGTCATCCGAGCCCATCAGAGGATCGTCTTCCTCGAACATGCCGGCCGTGCCGGAGGCGATGCCGCCGGTCTTCGGATCGGGCAGTTTGAGCGTGCCTTCCTTGTAGGCGATGCGGGCTTCTTCCTTGAACCGGCGTTCGGTCGGGTTGAAGCCGAGCACATACTGGATCTCGGGGGCGTAGCTGACGGTGAGACCCGCCACGACGACGGCCACCATGCTCATCAGCTTGATCAGGATGTTGAGCGACGGACCCGACGTATCCTTGAAGGGATCGCCGACGGTGTCGCCGACGACGGTCGCCTTGTGACAGTCGGAACCCTTGCCGCCGAACTGGCCGGACTCGACGTACTTCTTCGCGTTGTCCCAGCTGCCGCCGGCATTCGCCATCATGATGGCCACTGCGAACCCGGTCGCGAGGCCGCCAATCAGCAGGCCCATGATGCCGCTGGGCCCGAGGAGCAGGCCGATGACGATCGGAACGATGATCGCCATGAGGCTGGGCGTGATCATTTCCTTCTGGGCACCCTGGGTCGAGATCGCGACGCAGGCGGCGTAGTCAGCCTTGGCACCCGGATCGCCCTTGAGCAGGCCGGGGATCTCCTTGAACTGGCGCCGGACTTCCTCGACCATGCTGTGGGCGGCGCGGCCGACGGCCTTCATCGTCATCGCGCAGAACACGAAGACGAGCATCGAGCCGAAGAACACGCCGACGAGCACCTGGGGATTCATCAGGTTGACGTCGTAGAACGTCATGAAGTCATGCATGGTGGCGAACTGGACCGGAACCGGCTTCTTCTCGACGAAGATGAACTTGTCGATCAACTCACCGGAGGTGTTGGCAACGCGCATCAGGCCGACGCGCAGCTCTTCGACGTAGGCGCCGAGCAGGGCCATGGCGGTGAGGGCGGCAGAACCGATGGCGTAGCCCTTGCCCGTCGCGGCGGTCGTGTTGCCCAGCGAGTCGAGGGCGTCGGTGCGCTTGCGCACTTCGGGGTTCATATGGCACATCTCGGCGTTGCCGCCGGCGTTGTCCGCGATCGGGCCGTAGGCGTCGGTGGCGAGCGTGATGCCGAGGGTGGCGAGCATGCCGACCGCGCCGATACCGATGCCGTAGAGGCCGAGGGCAGAGTTCTCGAAGCCGCCGGCGAAGCCGTAGGCGAACAGAACCGCGACGCCGACCGTGACGACCGGGATGCCGGTCGACATCATGCCGTTGGCCAGGCCCGCGATGATGACGGTGGCCGGGCCGGTGGTCGACTGGCCCGCGACTTCCTGGGTCGGTTCATAATCGCTGGCGGTATAGTATTCCGTGGCCCAGCCGACGATGATGCCGGCGATCAGGCCCGCCAGAATCGAACCGAAGATGTTGAAGTGGCCCGGCAGCATGACGTAGGTCAGCACGCCGGCCGCGATGCCGGTCAGAACGGCCGCGACATTGATGCCCCAGCCGAGCGCGCCGAGCAGGTCTTTCTGGGAGGCATCCTCGTGGGTCTTCACGAAGTAGACGCCGACGAGCGAGGCGATGATACCGACGCCGGAGATGGCCATCGGAAGGAGGATCGCGTTGAGCTGCAGATTCGCATACTGGCCCATGCCGAACGCCGAGGCGCCCAGCGCGGCCGTGGCGAGGATCGAGCCGCAGTAGGATTCATACAGATCGGCACCCATGCCGGCCACGTCACCGACGTTGTCACCGACGTTGTCGGCGATGACGGCGGGATTGCGCGGATCGTCTTCGGGAATGCCGGCTTCGGTCTTGCCGACCAGATCGGCGCCGACGTCGGCCGCCTTGGTGAAGATGCCGCCGCCGACGCGGGCGAACAGCGCCTGAGAGCTCGCGCCCATGCCGAAGGTCAGCATGATCGTGGTGATCTCGGCGTAGTCATGCACGGCAAAGATCGCCATCCAGGAGTCTTTCATGCTGTCCTTGATCGACATGACGTAGTTCAGGATCTTCCACCAGATCGAAATGTCGAGGAGGCCGAGACCGACAACCACGAAGCCCATGACGGCGCCGCTGCGGAACGCGACGGTCAGGCCCTGGTTCAGCGACTTGGAAGCCGCCGCGGTGGTTCTGCTGCTGGCGTTCGTCGCGGTCTTCATGCCGAGATAGCCCGACAGGCCGCTGAAGAAACCGCCGGTAAGGAAGGCGATCGGCGTCCAGGCGCTCTGAACCTTCAGGACGAAAGCCAGGAACGCGAAAAACGCGAACGCGACGACGAAGAACATCGCCACGATCCGATACTGCTGCCACAGATACGACATGGCGCCTTCACGAACGTACCCCGCGATCTCCTGGGACCGCTCGGAACCCGGATCCGACGCCATCATCTCGGAATAGAAGATGTACGCGAAAACCAGGGCCAGGACGGCGCCCACCGGGGCAAACCAGAACAAGAGTTGGATGTCCACGGAACCTCCTCTGACGTTCCCCGCTTTCGGGGAGTTGCTTTGAAACCAGTAACCGCAGAACCGAAAATTATCGCAGAGGTTCAAACTCTTGTCAATTCGGATCTTCCGGAAGTACCATCCCGGATATGCCGACCAGTCCGGAACTTCATCGACCCTCGCTTCTGACCGACGCCGTCATGGCCGGAATCATGCTCGCCCTGGCCCTGGGGGTACAGAATTTTCGCCTGCCGAACCCCGTCACGGGGATCCTCGTCAACGCGATCTTCCTCGTCACCCTCGCCCGCGGAAGCCTCCGGTGCGCCCTGCTTCTTGCCGGACTCACCCCGGTCGGCGCGCTTCTGACAGGGCATCTGCCCGCGCCCCTGATCCTGCTGGCGCCCGTCATCGTCCCGGGAAACATCGTCTACATCGCGATCGCGTCTGCCACCCGGCGGTGGTCGCGTCTGGTCGAAGCCCTTGCCGCGTCGGGCGCGAAGGCACTTCTCATCGGTGTCGGCGGCATTCTGCTCGCGGGCTCGATGGGTTGGCCGCCCGAAGTCCGGCTGCTCCTGGGAGGGATCACCGGCATCCAGTTCTTCACCGGCTTCGCAGGTGTTCTTCTCGGAGAGGTGCTTGCCGACCGCCTTCAGCCGCGTTCCGGAAGCTGAGTCAGGAGGGGGTTGAGCCGTTGCGGATCTCGCTCGCGAGCTCCGCGAGGCGCCCCGTGACCGCGTGGGACAGGCTGTAGGCCACGAACAGCGCGATCAGCAGGAAGACGAGGCCCAGGCAGAGGTTGAACAGCAGCAACTTGCGGATGTTCTCGATCTCGGCCTGAAGCGGGAACCCGAGCCGGATCGAGCCGAACCGCTCGGCGCCGATGATGATCGGAACGGCGGTGTCGTAGACCAGTTCCCCGCGGTAGGAAGCGCGACGCACCATGGGCTCGCCCGAGGTGAGGCTGTCGATGCTCCAGTCGTCGTGCAGGAACCTGCCGTTCAGCCCGCTGTCGGTGCCTGCGATGATCTTACCCGCCTTCGAGACGATCACGCAGTAGCGCAGGAGGCCGAACTTCGCATACTCCTTCAGCGCGAACTCGATGCCCTGGAAATTGTTGCGCGCGAGCTGCTCGGCCATGCCGACGGCGATCACCCGGCCGAGCATCTGGCCCTCGGCGCGGGCCCGGTCGAGACCGGTATCCCACTCGAACCAGGTGATGACATAGATGCTCAGCAGCATCAGCAGGATGATCAGCAGGCCGAACGCCGCCGCCAGCTTCTGGCGCAGCCCGAGGGCTTCCTGCTGGAGAGCGGCCGGCATCGGGGAACCGTTACTCGTCATCGATGCTCGCCCCCTCGAGAACGTCGTATGCCGCCGGAACGGCCGGCTTCACCTGGAACAGCCCCGCGAGAGGCGCCGTCGCGGCAACGGTTTCCCCATAGGCCTGGAACTCCGCGAAAAAGGTCTGGAGTTGTGCCGAGGCCGAGGCGGTCGAGATGTAGACCCCGCCTGGGATCGGCTTCGAGGCATACAGGATGCGAAGTTTCTCGCGCTGTTCCGGCGGGAGCTCCTCGTAAAAGGTGTTCGAAAGCAGGATGACGTCGAACTCGCCACTGATCAGGCCGAGGGTCGAGTTCGCGAGGTTGTCGTTGTAGCTGATCTGGCTGAAAAAGGTCTCGGGATCGATTCCCGCGGCTTTCAGCTCCTGAAGCGGGATGTAATAGCCGCTCATCGAATCCTTGGCCCGGAAGCAGATCCGCTTGCCGCGCAGATCGGCGAGCGAGGAGACCGGGTCGTCGGAGCGAACCACGAACAGCGAGGTCTTGGGCACACGCCCGGCCCGTTCGAAGACGGCGATGATCGGATACTGGCGGCGCAGTTTCGCGTAGGCGACCGCCGAGACGGCTCCCATGACGGCTTTTCCCGTCGAAACGCGGTACACGACATCGGCCGAATCGAGGGCGATGTCGATCTTTGCGCGGAAGGCCATTCGCGAGGCGATCGTCTGGAGGCGCGGGCTGACCAGTTCGAAAAACCGGAACAGGTCCCCCTGGGGAATGGTGTAGCAGATCGGCAGCTCGCGCCAGTTGCCGAATCCGGCGGTCAGCCGCGGCGCCGGGGAGGAGGAAAGACCGGCGAAGACCTCCTGGATGCCCGTTGGAGTCGTGAAATCGATGAAACTGCCCCAGAGAATGCCGACCATCGCGAGCACGCCCGCCAGCAGCAGCAGGAGGATGCCCGAAAAGATGGAGTTGCGTTGCGATAGCGAGGCCATGATGTGACGACACTATACCACAAAACAGCGGCGCCCCCCGCAACCGGGAGGCGCCGTCGGTGAAAAACGTGTGATCAGTTGCCGTGCAGGGTGTTGAAGGAATCCTGCATCGAGAGCGACTTCTCGATGCTCAGGAAAGCTTCGTTGCCGCCGCTCAACCGCTTGAACTCGTCGCGAAGCGCCGGATTCGTGCCCAGGAGGCCGGTGAGAGACTGCTCACAGCTTTCGGCATACATCAGCAGGGCCTCGTCGGAACGGGCGCGCAGGCTGCCGTCGACGGTTTTCAGGTCGGAAACGAGGGCATGGAGCCGGCTTCGGGCGCTCGGCCGCGAGCCGTCGAGGATCCATTTCACGGTGTTTTTCGCGAGAACGTCGTGCTGGAACTTCGGGTTGGAAAACCCGTTGTGCAGCTTGTCGCGCGGGTCGCCGGTGCCGTCGTCGTAGGGGGAGCTGTCGCCCATCACCACGACGCGGCCGCCCTTCGAACCCACGGTGGCCGTCACGATGAAGGCGCCGCCGCCGTTTTTCGCGCTGAAGAAGATGTGGCCTTCGCCGCTCGAGGAAAGGGCCTTGACCGAGGTGCCGCCCCAGGTGCCGACGGCCCGGACGCCCTGGGTGATCGGGGTCTTGCGATACTCGCCACCGGCCGGCGCTTCCGTGAAATACCGGATCTCGAGCTGGACGCCGAGTTTCGGGAGGAACCGGTTCAGAACACCGACCGAGTCGATGCCGTCGCCGTTGCGATCCGAGTTGTTGTGGTCACCGATGGCGTAGAGGGCGCCGCCGTTGTTGACGAAATCGACGATCGCTTTTTCCTCGGTGGGGGTGTAGGCGGAGTTCGGCTCGGGAAGCACCACGACGGCCGCTTCGCGAAGCACGTCGGGAGTCAGCGATTTGACGCCCTTGAGGGTGCAGCCGGCGGCCTTGAACACGTCGGCGAAATCCGAAAAACCGCCGCCGATGACCCAGTCGGCATTGCCGGCGGTCTGGGCGTGGCCCTCGTCGAACAGCACGAGCGGGCCGGCGAACGCGGAGGGCGACAGCGCAGCGGTCAGAAGAACGGCGAGAACGGCTTTCCATCTCGTAGGCATATTCATACTCTATCCTTTTCTGCTTATTGCCTCGAAACCCTGATACATACTCAATCCGGTAATGCGGGAACACCCCTACTCGATACAAATACTATCTACGAGTATACGTACCGATCCCCCCTCTGTCAAACCCGGTGGCCCCGGCAACCGTACCTCGTAATTTCGCCCGGACACCCCGACTGCGTTTGGTATACTTGTATCATTCGGATGATCACACGGCGGTCGCCGCCGAACGGAAGAGGGGGAGTATCCCCATGCAGCGCATCAACAGACGAGGCATCATCGGGTTCATGGTGACCCTGGCCCTCGGCGTAGCTCTCGGGGCCGCCACGCTCGTGGTGGGTACCGAAGTCGCCAAGAACGTGAAGGGCAAAAAATCCGGCGAGAAGACCGCCGTTTCGTCGCCGAAATCCGGTGGCGCGAAGTCCAATCCCGCCGCAGCCGCCGCCTGGGACGAGTATCAGAAAGCCCGCAAAGCCTACGCCGAGGCGCGTGCCGCCAACGCGCCCGACGCCGAGCAGAAAAAGGCCGAGGTGAAGCGCCTGCGCGACGCCTGGAAGGGTGCCGTGTTCGAAGATCTTCCGGGAGCCGTTTCCGACGCCGTGAAGAACCCGTTCACCGGCGGCAAGGTCGAGGTCGATCCCACCCCGACGGCCGGAAACCGTCCCCCGTCCCCTCCCGTCGCGCTCCCGACTCCGGGAAGCGGACCCGCTTCATCGCTGAATCTGAAGCCGCTGACCACGCCCGACGGCGTCACGCTCGACTACTACGCCGTGCGCGCGGGCGACTCGCTCGAATCGATCTGCCAGCGCTACTACGGCGACAAAGGCATGTGGGCGCACATCATCAGCTACCAGAGCCCCTGCATCGCCGCGACGCCGAACCTCATCTTCCCCGGCCAGCTCATCACCCTGCCGCGCGGCATCACGAAGCCGGCCACCGGGACGAAACCCGCCACGACCACCCCGACGACCGGAAAGCCGGGCGCGTACCCCGTGGCCCCGGCCGGCGACGAGTCCTGGGACGACACCTTCCAGAAGGATTACGTCGTTTCCGACCGCGTGCTGACCAACACGGATACGATGACCGTCGCCCAGATCCAGAGCTTCCTCGATGCGAAGGGTTCGTGCCTGGCCAAGCCCTACAACGGCTCCACGCCCGCGCAGATGATCTATGACGCCGCGAAGAAACACGGGATCAACCCCCAGGTGCTGCTCACCCGCCTCCAGTGCGAGCAGGGGCTCATCTCGAAGAAAACGGCGACCCAGAAGCAGCTCGATTGGGCGCTTGGCGTCGGCTGCTACGACTCGGGCAACTGGAACACGAAATTCAAGGGGCTCGACAAGCAGATCGAGTGGGCCGCCCAGACCTACCGCCGGCACTACGACGACGCGAAGGCGAAGATCGATCGCGGGGAGAAGGTCACGATGACGATCGACGGCGAGAGCGTCACGATGAAAAATGCCGCCAGCTACTCATTCTACAAATACTGCCCCCATTTCCAGGGCAACAAGCTGTTCTTCGACGTCTGGCGCGGCTACCGGAAATCCTGGTCCTGACGCTCAGCGCGATCCCGTGCCGGTTTTCGCGGTGACGGGCAGCTCCTCCTCGAGGAGTCGGGCCAGGATTTTCCCGTTCTGGGAAAGTGCGTTCGGGTCCGCTCCGGCCAGCAGGGCTGCCGCATACCGTCCCGCCGTCGCGTAGGCCGAGAGGCCGAGGGGTTTTGACTTGGCCGGTGGTTGCGCCGGGTACCGCGAGGTTTTCTCCGGCCCCCGGAAAAACTGGAGTCGGCCAAACGCCTGGATCGGGCGCGCCGTCTGCGGGGTGGGGGCTGTCGCGAGGCAGGTGGCGAGCGGCGGAAGGCCGGCGGCTTCGCACCAGCCGGGATAATACTCCATCCGGTTGGCGCTTCCGCTCACGGCGATCAGGACCGCCTTTCCGTCGGGTGCCAGGGCGATGGTGAACCGCAGCAGCGTGCCTTTGCGACTCAGCATCGGGGCGAATGCCGTCAGGATGGCTTCCACGCCGGGTTTGTATGCCTGCGGAAGCTTCAGCGGGAACATGCGCCATGCCCATCTGGCCGACAGGGTCCGGTCGAGGCCGACCTGGGTCATCATCGTGGTTCCGCTGCCGGCCACGCTGACCTCGATCAGCGCGCGCGCCTCGATCCATTCCTCGAGCAGCACGGGGCCTGGCTCGAATGCCTGGATTTTCTCGTAGAACCCCGTCAGTTCGCGGAATCCCTCGAGGCGGAAGATGCCTGCCCCGTTCGAGGCGTTGCGGCAGCTTTTGAGCGCCAGCGGAAACTTCTGCCGACGCATGATCCAGGTGCCGAGCTGGTCGAGGGCCGAGGCGGTCATGCCTTCGGGCGTCGGAAGTCCGCAGGAACGGGTGAAAGCCCGCAGTCGCGACCGGTCGGTCAGGCAGTCGAGATGCTCCGCGGCCAGGGATGACCAGGGCGAACCGGGTTCGCCGAGTTCCCGGTCGTCGAGAAGCAGGGTGGGGGAGCCGCCCTCCGGAGTGCCGAGAGCCGCCTCCATCACGGGCAGAAAGGGATCGTCGCCGAGAAAGGGTGCCATACTCCCCCCTTATCGGGCGAAGTCGCAAATGTACAAATAGTCCTTCATCCGATCCCCCGCCCCAAACCCTTCAGCCAGAAAAGACCGATTCACCACAAAGCCACAAAGACACAAAGAACAGCCAGAAATGCATCCAAAACGGGGCTTTGTGTCTTCGTGCCTTTGTGGTGATTTCAAGCGATTCAACGTTCCAGGCAACAGGCGTTCATCTGCGCCATCTGTGTTATCGGTGGACCGTTCTCTGTGTCTCTGTGACTCGGTGGTTCGTTCTCCTGGCCGAGGTGCTGC
>DAOOQQ010000013.1:0-87850 GCA_035388825.1 Candidatus Ozemibacteraceae bacterium | reverse complement strand
CTTCCAGGCCCTGGAAGGAAGCCGGTCAGCCCTTGATGACACCGAGAGGGCGGAGTTTGACGACGGGCTCGACGAGGTCGCGTTGGTTGGCGATCACGGTGTCGATGTCCTTGTAGGCCTGCGGGGCCTCGCTCAGGTCGAGCGCGCCGCCCCGGCCGCCACGCCGCCCGTGGCCGCCCGCCCGGTGCCAGCGGTCGAACACGATTCCCGCCATGGCCCGGTCGCACTCCTCCACGCTCAGGCGGCGGTCGGCCTCCTTGCGGCCCATGCGCCGGCCCGCCCCGTGCGAGCAGGAGGCGAACGAGTCGGGGTTGCCCAGGCCGCGGACGATATAGGAAAATGTTCCCATACTTCCAGGTATAATACCGAGTTCTCCGGAACGGGCCGAGGTCGCGCCCTTGCGATGCACCCAGACGTTGCGGCCGAAGTGGTTCTCGACCGCCGCATAGTTGTGATGGATGTTGATCTCCTCGGTGAACCGGATTCCCGGCAGATGCGCGGACAGAACCTCTTTGAACACCTCCATCATCTGCCGCCGGTTCTCGAGGGCATAGGCCAGGGCGAAGTTCATGTCGCGCACATACGCCTCGCCTTCGAGCTCCTCGAGCGGCAGGAACGCCAGATCGGGCGAGGGAATCGCCGCGCGCCACTTCTCGTTGAGCGCCCGGGCCAGCCGGTGGTAGAAGTTCGCCACGCGGTAGCCGAGGTTACGCGAGCCCGAATGGAGCATCATCCAGACGACCCCGTCGGTGTCCGCCTGGAGCTCGATGAAGTGGTTGCCGCCCCCGAGCGTTCCGAGGTTCAGCCGGTCGCGGTGCAGGCCGGTCTCGTCCATCCAGCCCGGCCGGCCGCCGCGCCCGAGCCCGTCTTCGAACTTCTCGAAGCCCCTCCAGGACTGGGGCTGGCGATGTCCATTGCCCTCCCCGACCGGGATCCTCGATTTGATAGCATCAAGTATTTTTCTGATCCGGGACAGGTCGGGGAGCTGTTCGACCGTTGCGGTCGTGCGCACGGCGCCCATGCCGCACCCGATATCGACCCCGACGGCGTTCGGAATGATCACGTCGCGGCAGGCGATGACGCCGCCGATCGGCATGCCGTATCCCACGTGGCAGTCGGGCATCAGGGCCACGTGTGAGACGACGGCCGGGTGCGCCGCCAGGTTCGCCGCCTGGGCGAGCGCCTCGGCCTCGGGATCGGGGCACCAGGACTTGAGCGGCACGCGCGCCTCTTTCGAGATCTGGGATTTATCCTTCACCCATTCCATGGTCGCTCTCCTTTCCGGAGGCCGTGCCGGCCACATCGATCCGCCAGAGGCCCTTCCGAAGCTCGCTGGATCGGATGCTCACATCGACGAACCGCCGGACGATCTCGCTGTTCGTTTTCGTATGCAGGGTCGGGGCCATGGTCGTGAAGCGACCCCCGCCCGCAAGCGCCATCGGGATCAGGAGCTGATCGGCCAGGTGCTCCTCGACGGCGGCGGCGGAGCGGTGGAACGCGTTCGCGGCCTTGCAGACCTCTTTTGCCACCGTCCGGCGTGACACGCCCAGCTCCCCGAACCCGGTGAAGAGCGCCGTGCACCGCTCGAACTCCAGCCGCAGCATCGCCACGTTCCCGGGCCCCGGCGACTCGACGACCTCACTCCGGCACTTCGCGACCGGGAACTCGGCTCCCCCTCTGATCAGCATCCCTTCGTCGTCGGCGATATCCCGCGGAATGCGGGAAACGGCCGCCGTCACTTCGGCCCGCACCAGGCTTCCCCGCTCGGCCAGGTCGATCCGGCGCAGCCCCCCGGCCGCCGGTGTGATCCGCACCTGGAAGCTGCCGCCGCCGGCCGGGTAGAACCCCCATGTCTCCAGTTCGCTTTCGATGCATGCCCCCATTTGACGAAGCACCGGAAAGAAGGATTCGTCCAGAAAATGATAGGGCGGCGCCCAGGCATTGTGCGTGCCGCCCTCGAGCCGCACGACCGAAGGGCCGGAGGCGCAGAGAAGGGGCGGCAGCACCGTCTGGAGCACCAGCGTCGCGCTGCCCGCCGTTCCGACGGCGAACCGGTAGGTGCCGGGCATGACCGGGCCGGGAACGAACGTCAGCTCCGACGCGCCGATCCGCGCCCCATCCACCTGGGCCCCGCACACCTGCTGCGCTGCCTGGACCGCGGTCAGGTGCTGGCGCATCAGGCCGGGCTTCTTCCGGTTGGCGCGGATCTTCACGATCCGGAACGGCTTTCCCGTGCAGGCCGACAGGGCCAGGGCCGACCGGAGAACCTGGCCGCCGCCTTCCCCGGCCGAACCGTCGATCTCGATCATCTCACCCGTCTCCGCCCTGGAGCCGCACCTCATCTTCCCCAGGTGTAGGTGCCGGCCGATCCCGCGTTCAGATACGCAGCAGCCGTTTTTCCCCGCCACCGGATGTTGAACACCTGCGGGGCGTCGGTATCATTCACCACGATCAGCACGATCTTCCCGTCGTCCGTCGCGAACGCGACATTGGGCAGCCGGTCGACCTGCGAAGTGGCGATCCGGACCGAGCCCGGCCGTGCGAACTTCGCCGCATGGCCGATGACATAGTAGGAGACATTGAACGGCTGTTTCGCCGCCCCGTTGGCGATCGTGACCGCGCCCTTGCAGTCCGGGCAGCCGCGGGGCGTGTGGGGGTCGCAGGAGGGATCGGAGGCGAGGTTCCACTCGAGAACCGCCTGCCCCCAGTTCCTGGCAGAACCGATCAGGACGGTTTTGAGGTGCCAGCGGAGATCCCCCGCGAAGGAGCCTTTTTTGCCCGTCCACTGTTCGGTGAGATACATTTTCTTGTCCGGAAACGCCTGGTGAACCTCGGCGAGGGCTGAAATATCCCCGGCGTAGAGGTGCCAGGCCACGCCGGCGATGTATTCCCGGGCGCCCGCATCGGAGAGAACGGCCAGCGGATACTCTTTCCTGTCGCAGTTGTGGTCCCAGCAGAACAACTCGATCTCGCCCAGACCGGCATCCCTCAGGGCCGGGCCGAGATGGTCCCGGATGAAAACCGTCTGTTCGCCCGCGTCCATCAGCATGCTCGGCTCGTTCGTGTCGTTCTGCGGCTCATTCTGCGGCGTGACCGCCGTGATCGTGATGCCGTTGTCCCGCATGGTCTGGATATACTTTACGAAATATTTCGCATAGCAGCCGTAATACTCGGTTTTCAGGCGGTTGCCGATGAAGCTGTGCCTGGTCTTCATCCACGGCGGTGCCGACCAGGGGGTGGCGATGATCCTGATCGACGGGTTGAGAGCGAGAATCTCCTTCAGGACCGGGATGAGGTCGGCGTCGCCGGCCGAGATATCGAAGCCGCCCAGCTCCGTGTCGGTGCGGCCGGCCTGCAGATCGTCGTAGGAAAAACTCCTGGGGCTCAGATCCGAGGCCCCGATGCTCACCCGGAGAAAGCTCGCGCCAATTCCCGCATCGGGCAGGTAGAACCGCTTCAGAAGTTCGGTGCGATCTTTCGCCGGCAGCGTGTTGAGCAGCTTCGCGCTGCCGCCGGTCAAGGCAAAGCCAAAGCCATCCATGGCCTGAAAGGTGCTGGACTCGTCGACATCGATGGAGGGGCCATTCACAGCCAGTCCACCGAACGGAACCCGTTGCGACTGCCTCTGGAGGTAGCAGGGGCGTGCAGGATCGGTCAGCCAGAGGGTCACGCCGGCTTTGTCGCCCGGCATCCCCGCGAGAGCGTAGAGCTTCGACATGGCCATGCGGATGATCCGGTCTTTTACGCTGGGACTGGCCAGACCTGCGGCGGTCAGCATCTCTTCCCAGCCCAGCTTGTTCGCGTTCGTGAGAAGGACCTGGTCCTTCGTCTCCTGCTTCTTTGCACCCTCACACAAGATTTTGATCCCGGCGAAATCCTTCGGGGTGTGGACACCAGCCAGGATGATCTGTTCGCGGACATTCTTGAACCCCGACTCCCTGGTCAGGGCAACGATGTCAGCCGGCGAAGAAAGCCTCGCAGCGCCGTCCAGGAGAACCTGGTCCCGTTTCTTCCAGTTCCAGGGGAAGTTGGGAATGGCGTTCTTGGCAGCTATGACCTCGTCGAGCGAGGCCGGGGTCGCCTGCGCCGCATCCGGCGTCGTGTCGGTCTGCACCGTGACCTGCGCGTTCCCGCCGAACGGCGAAACGGGCTGGCTGAAGGTTGGGGAAACGCCTGCCACCAGCAGAAGCCCTGCGACCACGAGATATCTGCCGATAGGGAATCGGCCGGTCATGCTCATCTCACTCATACTCTCTCTCCTCGCCGGACGCGGCTTGGCCGGAAGCCAGCAACACTCATCCGATTCCGGTTTTTCCCGCCCGAAGGTACACCGATACCATTCTACCTTTACCGCTCCCGGGAGCAAAAGGTTTCGATGGCAGCACGAACCAGCCTGCCCCTGTCCCTGCGTGGTCAAGAAGGGCAATCCGTCATCGCGACGGCTGGTCGAGAGAGACGAAATTGGACAGGATTCCGCAACAAAGCAAGGCGCGTCGCCAGCTGCGCTCTGCGTGTTCTTCGTCCAGAGTGCCACCTGACGGGTCGTTATTTTCCTTCCTGCTGCCGATACAGGAGGCAGATGAAAGAGGTCTGGGAAAAAATCCGGCTGCCGGCGCTGGTCGTGACGACGGTGCTGGCATTCTCGGCGCTGGAAGTCGTGGCGAACCCGATCCGGCACCGGATCGACCCGTTCGTGATGACGTTCTGGCGGTTCCTGCTGGGTGGCCTGTTCCTGCTGCCGGCAACGCTGGGCCGGCTCCGGAAGCAGACACGGGCGTTCTCGCCGCGCGTCGTTGCCTGGCTGGCCGGGCTCGGGATCCTGAACGTCGTCATCGGCATGGGCGCGCATGCGCTGTCGGTGAAATATGCGAAAGCCTCGACGGCGGCGATCATCATCGCCGCCAACCCGATCGCCGTCAATCTTTTCGGCTGGCTGCTGCTCGGCGAGCTGCTCACGCTGCGGCGCGGCCTGACCCTGGTGCTCGGCTTCTGCGGGGTGATGCTGATCGCGGCGAAGCCCACCCCGGGCGAGGACACGGCGTTCGGCATCGCGGCCGGCCTTACCGGAATGGCCTCGTTCGCCATCTATACCGTGCTTTCGAAGCGATTCGTCCGGCGGCTCGGCAGCCTGATCGTCACCGTCGCGACGTTTTTCCTGGCCTCTGCGGTCTTCCTGCCGCTGCTGCTGGCCGCGGGGGTGCGGATCTGGCCCGACCCGGACCTCTGGCCGCGGCTGCTGGTGCTCGGCTTCATCGTCTCGGGCCTCGGCTACTACACGTTTTTCAAGATCCTCAACGACCTGCCCGCCGGCCGGACCAGCCTGCTGTTCTTCGCCAAGCCGCCCGTCGCGATCCTGCTCGCCTGGCTGGTGCTGGGGGAACGGGCCACCCCGGGCGCCCTGGCCGGCACGGTTCTGATCATGGCCGGCATCCTGTTCGACCGCCGCAAAGCCCCGACGGAAGGCCCGCGCCACGCGCCGCCGTTTTCCCGGGAATCGTCATCGGAGGTATCCCAGAGATGATCATCCGGAGCATCGCCGCCCGTGTCCTGTTTCTGGCTGCTCTCTGTCTCGCATGGCCGAACCCCGTCCAGGCCCAGCTCGCCAGCGAGCCGACATTCGACCTGGAACTCGCCGACGTGTACGCCGACTTCGATCCCGACCGCTATCTTGCCGACGTGGTCGCCGTTCTGTATCTCACCAGCAACGGCTCCGACCCCGTCATGCTGCGGTGCCAGGGGAACATCCACCGGCTCGAGGTGATCGGCCGCAACCAGAGCGACATCTGCTGGAACTACCGGCCGCCATATATTTGGCTATATAATATCAAGGCGGGTTCGCGCGAAATCGAGATCCGGTATCGGGCGCGCCACGACGGCTTCACCCCCGGGGGCGGCACGATCTCGACGAACGTGCTCGATCTCGGGGCCGGCGTGTTCTGGTACCCGCGCCAGAACGCATCGGATGCGCACCAGGTGATCCTCAACCTCGAAACCCCGGCCGGTTACGAGGTCTCGACGAACGGCACCCTCCAGCGCGACGTCCCCAACAACACCCGCCGCCTCCGCACCTGGATCGTCGCGACCCCCGTCCCCCAGGGCATCACCCTCCAGAATCCCTGATTCTCGTGCCCCAGGATCTCGTTCTTTACAGGCTGGAAGGGATTTCTGGTGGATTTGACTTTCCTGGAGTCTGTAAATACATTATAAATATATGTTCACTTTCGAGTGGGATGAAAACAAATCAGAAGCGAACCGGAAAAAGCATGGAGTGACCTTCGACGAAGCCAGCACCGTGTTCAACGATGATTATGCTCGTATCATCGATGACCCTGACCACTCGGAGCTCGAATCCAGATTCGTCATTCTCGGTTTTTCAATTGAAAAGAAACTCCTGATGGTCTGCCATTGTTACCGAGAAAATGAAAAAGTAATACGCCTTATTTCGGCGCGCAAGGCGACAAAAAGTGAAGCCAATCAGTATTGGAGTTTTTATGAGAAAAGAATATGACTTTTCGAATTCAAAGCAGAACCCTTACTCCAAGGAGTTGAAACGCACGGTAACGATTCGCCTTGGAACCGATGTCATCGAATACTTCAAAAACCTGGCTGAAGAAATTGGCTTGCCCTACCAGCAACTCATCAATTTATATCTGAGGGACTGCGCGTCCAACAAAAAGAAATTAACCATGAAATGGGCCTCATGAGCCTGCGATCGGTGGTTTCGGAAGATCACTTGTTTTCGGCGGCGTCGTAGACGATGAGGTCGATGTCCTGCTGATATTCCGGGAGGAGCCTGTTCAGGTTTTCCTTGCGGTTCTGCACCATCTCCCGCTGCTTTGCAGCGAGTTTTTCATACTGGTAACGGGCTTCGAGATTTTTCTTCAGCGCGGGAATCCGTGACGGATCGACGCGAACCGAGTAGGAATTCTTGACGATGGCGAAGTCGTAGGCGTTGAGTTCGCCCTGCCCCTGATCGCGCTCGTTCCGGTAGGCTTCGTAGGCCTTTTCCTCGATCGCCGGCATGAGAAGAGCATCCCGGGTGAGCTTCAGCGCGTCGTGGGCTTCCTTGAAGAACGTCCGGTGACTGACGAACGCTGCGGCCTGGGGAACGAGTTTGCCCACCAGATCCAGCGCGGCATCCGTCGCCTTGTCGTTCGTATCACCGGCCAGCGGGTTGAGCTTGTCGTCGAGGTAGGCCATCAGCTTTTCCCAGTCGACCCAGCCGGTTTCCTTGCGTGGCGGAAGCGGGGTGGCGCAGAGTTCGTCGTACCGGCGGACGGCCTCTGCCAGCCGGCCGATCCGAAACGCCGGCCCGGGGTGAGCTTGAATCGCCCGATCGAGGGCGGCATCGGAAACGTCGTTGAGGGGGGACAGCATCCCGCCTTTGACCTTCCGGAGAAACGCGATCAGCGCCGCATTGCCGGAAGGGGCGGCTGCTTCCCCCATCACCGCCTTACGGAAGGTCTCATCGGAAATCACCCTGGCCCCGTTGGAAGAATACTGAAACACCCGCCGGCCTTTTCGGCAGAGGAACTGGGCATCCTTCGTGCTTCCAGAGGTGGCGGTTCCCTTCATTCCCTCGTCACCACAGGCGAAGGACACGAGATTCCCGCCGGAATACTTCGCGGTCATGCCCTTCAGGCTTTCCAGGTAATAGTCGTGGGCTTCCTTTTCATCCGGCATCTCCGAGATCGTACCCGCCAGGAAGCAGTAATTTCCGGGAATGATCGAAGGCCCGTCAACGGTACATCCCTGGAAGCCATTGTTGTCGGTGATGAAGGAAACCGCCGTCATCCCGGCCGGGTGCTTGAAAATCTGCGTTATCTGCTTCGCGCCGAGATCGATCACATGCGCCTGAAACTCGGCCGGGCACGCCCCGGCATTGGGATAGGAGGCGCGCAGATCGAGGGAAAAAGCCGGAAGGCAACTCATTCCGATGCCGACGCAAAGCACCAGGATGGCTGGGATTCGTTTCCACATTCGTTGAAGCTCCTCTCGCATTCCATCGTTATCTGTTGAAAACGGCTCGATCATATCGCTTTTTGGCAACTAACGTCGAGCTGCTTTTCAGCCGGTCTTCGAAGGTATCGAACGTGTTACGGGTTCTCGTGTCAGAGAAGTGAAATCGGAATGGCTGAGATGGCTTGGGTGAGTGGCAGGTGTTGGTCGATCAGGCAGATGACGCCGCCGGGACCGATCGGGGCTTTCAGCTTTTCGAGAATGGAAAAGTGGCGGATATCGTTCTTGTCCGGGGAAGCCGTTTTCTTGAATTCCAATGGATATAGAATCTCGTCCTCGTGGATGAGAAGATCGATTTCTTTCCCGTCCCTGTCGCGATAAAAAAAGAAGGGTGCGTTCAAGCCCTGGTGGAGGCGGTTTTTCAGCAACTCGCCGACGATCCAGGTCTCGAGCATCGGGCCGGCCGCAGCGCCGGCCTCGAGTGTTTCCGGGCTTGTCCAGCCCGTGAGCCACGAGCAGAGCCCGGTATCAAGGAAATAGAGTTTCGGAGTTTTGACGAGGCGCTTCGTGACGTTGGTGTGCCAGGGTTCGAGCAGATGGATGATGCCTGATGTCTCGAGGATCGAGAGCCAGCTCTTGGCGGTATTCGGCGCGATATCAGCATCCCTGGCCAGATCCGACAGATTGAGGAGCATCCCGGAACGGGCCGCCGCGGCACGAAGAAAGCGTATGAACGCCGTCTCGTCGCCGACCCGCGCGAGATCCCTCAGGTCCCGTTGGAGGTATGTCTGGACGAACGAGCTGTAAAACAGGCTCCAGTCGGCTTTTTTCGATGAAACGAGGCCCGGGAACGAGCCTCGGTGAATCACTTCATACAGGCGGCGGAGCGGAAGGGGAGCGGCCGTTCGTGCGCGTCGGCCGAGTTCCCCGGGGATGGGGAGAAAGGGCCTGACATCGGTGCCACGCCCTTCCGTCTCGCGGCGGGAAAGCCCGAGAAGCCGGACGATGCCCGCACGGCCGGCAAGCGACTCGGAAACGCCCTTCATGAGATGGAACTGCTGGGAACCGGTCAGCCAGAAAGCGCCCGGCCGGCGGTTTTCATCGACCTCCATCTTGATGAACGGGAGGAGTTCCGGCGCATACTGGATCTCGTCGATCAGGACAGGCGGCCTGAACCTCTGCATGAACAGGCCCGGATCTTCTCGCGCCAGCCGCAGGATGAGCGGATCGTCGAGCGTCACGTAGCGCCGTTTTCCTTCGCTGATGTGCCGGAGAAACGTCGTCTTCCCGACCTGCCGCGCCCCCGTCACGAGCATGACGGGAAACTGCTTCGCCGCTTTCAGAAAATACGTTTCGAGCGTCCGCCGCAGATACATCGATGTCCTCCGAGTCCAGCACCGGCTACTTTGCAATCACATTGCAAAGTAGCCGATACCGGAAGAGAAGTCAAACGCGTCTCCCCATTTCATACGCCTCGTGCATGACCGGGTTACCGTTCGAGGGTGGCGACGACATCCTTCAGCTTTTCAGGGATGGGGATGCGCTGAGGGCATTTGACGGCACAGGCGCCGCATTCGACGCACTTGCTGGCCTTTCCCTCGCCGACATACATGCCGTACTGGAACCGGGCCGTGCCGACGTCCTCGAACATGGCGGCGTTATTCAGCAGGCTGAAGCAGCCGGGAATATTCACGCCGACCGGGCAGGGCATGCAGTATTTGCAGCCGGTGCAGTCCACCTTGATCCGGGCGCGGTATTCCTTCCGGACAGCCTCGATGATTTCGCGCTCCTTTTCCGAAAGCGAGCCGGGAAGAGCCGTTTCGGCGGTTTCGAGGTTCTCGCGCAGGTGCGATTCCTGGTTCATGCCGCTCAGCACCACGCTCACACCCGGATGATTCCAGACGTGGCGGAGCGCCCACGCGGCAGGGGACCGGCGGGTTTCAGCCTTGCTCCAGATGCTCTGGATCGCAGGCGGTACATTGGAAGTCAGGCTGCCGCCCCGCAGCGGCTCCATGATGGTGACGCCGAGCCCTTTGCCGGCGGCGTATTCCAGACCGGTGCGGCCGGCCTGATACTGTTCGTCCATGAAGTTATACTGGATCTGGCAGAAGGACCAGGGATACGCATCGACGGCCTCATTGAAGAGCGGCAGCTCGTCATGGAAGGAAAAGCCGGCATACCGGATGCGCCCGTCCTTGAGCGCCGCATCGAGGAACTCGAAGACCCGGGCGTTCTTCAGATTGCCCCAGAACTGTTTCATGATGCAGTGCACGAGATAGAAGTCGATATGGTCGGTCTGGAGCCGCGTGAGCTGCTCGTTCAGGTATTTGTCGCAGTCCTCGCGGGTCTGGATCGACCAGCTCGGAAGCTTGGTGGCCAGGTACACCTTGTCCCGCTTCCCGCCTTTGAGATATTTGCCAACGAAGAGTTCGCTCTGGCCCGCCGTGAAGGGAACGGCCGCATGATACGGATACGCCGTGTCGACGTAGTTGACGCCCATCTCGATCGCGATGTCCAGCAGCCTGGCGGAAGCAGCCTCGTCGATGGTCTCCGGCCGCTTCGGATCGGTCAGCGGCAGGCGCATGCAGCCGAAACCCAGACTTGATACGGACAGGCCGGTTTTCCCGAATGTGCGGTACAACATGGAATCCTCCTCTTCAATCCAGCGGAACCAGTTCGTACTGGTCGTTGCCCATGCCCAGCTCTTTCATGTATGTCAGCTGGCGCAGACCCTTGCGGGACTCGATGCGCTCCTTCAGGTCGCGGCACTCGTGTTCCGGCAGTTTGTATACCATGTCGATCGAGGCCTGGTCGACCGCCAGGAGGTCCGTTGAGGCCAGGATGCCCAGGTTGCGCGCCTTGACCGGCGCGGCTTTGATTCCGGCGCAGTCGCAGTCGACGGACATGTTGCGCAGGACGTTGATATAGACGATGTGCTTGCCGAAATGATCGATGGTTGCTTTCGCAGATTCCACCATGTTTTCCTGGAACTCCTCGCCCTTCAGCCAGGCGTCGAAGTTCTGGTCGTCCGGGGCGGCGTGGATCATCTTCTTCCCGACCGGGCCGTCGGCACAGCCGATCGAGATGTTCTTCATCGAGCCCCCGAAACCGCCCATGGCATGCCCCTTGAAGTGGGTGAGCACGACCATCGAGTCGTAGTTGAGGAGATTCCTGCCGACCGACATTTCCTTGAAATGCTTCCCGCCCTTGATGGGAAGCATGACCGCGCCGTCTTCATCCATGATGTCGACCGGGCAGAACGTCCAGCCGTTCGTCTTGATGGTTTCCCGGTGCTGGGCCGTGGTTTTGCGGGCGCCGGGATACAGCGTGTTGGTCTCGACCAGATTGCTGTTGGGAATATGCTGCTGGAGCGTTTTCACCAGGAGCCGCGGCAGGATGTTGGGGCCGTTCGGCTCGCCCGTATGGATCTTGATGGCGACCTTGCCGCCGATCTCCTGACCGATCTTGTCGAAGATCTTCACCAGGGCGCTCGGGCCAATGACGCGCGTGAAATAGACGGTCGCCTTCCCGGCGGGTGCCGGCTTCTTGTCCGCATCGGACGCCTGCGCCAGGCTCGCGCCGGCACAGAACAGGGCACCCAGGACGGCCAGAGTCACCATTTTTCCAAAACCGTTCATTCTGTATTCTCCTGAATATATATCTGTACAGGTTCGCGTTTCTGTTGTTCAGACCGCTCGCCGGACGACGTCATATCTGATCCAGAGCACATCGCTTTCGAGCCGCTCGACGGATTTCAGCTTGAGGGGAAATCCGGCCTTCTTCGCGGCACCGATGCCGTCGAAGACGGTGGGGATGCCATGCCGGCCGTCGACGGCCGGGGCGAGCAGCAGGCTCACCTCATCGACGAGGCCGGCCTCGAGGAACGCGCCATTGATGTGGCCACCGCCCTCGAGCAACAACCGGCGGATTCCGAACTGCTCCCCGAGGAGGTCCGCCGCTCGCGCGAGATCGATCGCCGGGCTGCCCGAAACGATATAGGAGATACCCGTGTCGCGCAGCATGACGAGGTAGTCTTCGGGTGCCCGCTCGCTCACGATGCAGATGAGATGTGCTCCGTCGATCTCGCCCGACGGCCAGCGGAGTTTTCCGAGGGTATCGACCGAGATGACGTATGATTCCGCCCGGCGGGCGACATGCACGGGGTGAGGCCCTGCCGGCCTGTTCGACGCCGACACGAACGGCTTCTCTTCCGCGAAATGCAACTGCATCGTGGTCCGGCCGCACAGCCAGGCGTCCCCTTCCAGCTTTGAGCCGGTGACTTCGTAATCATCCTCGCCCGTCATCCCGTCGAGGGCGGCACAATCGATCCTACCGTCCACCGACGAGACCATGTGGCAGATGATATATGGTTTCATATTCTTCTCCTTCACAGAGTCAGAACCATATCAGAGGGGGGCGTCCCTCTGATAAGAGTATCCCCGGAGCAGCCGGCCAGATAGATCATTCCTGCCGGATTATTGCTCGATCGTCCAAGAAACGCCGACGGTGTCCTTCACCTGCCTTGCGTCAGACACCGCAATTCAGCGGCTGGAAGAGTTCTCAAGCGCGAGATGGTCTTGCCGGCATCGAGTTGATCACGCAATGCGCCACGCATGCAAAAAGAACCATCATGTTCAGGTAATCGATGATGAATCCTGCGACGGAATCACCGGCCCGAAAGAAGTCGAACGAGTAGTACATGATCAGCTTGGAGCCAATGTTCCTGTTGAAACAAGCCCGCGCGCCGAAGCCGCAGGCCAGGATGAGCAGGCCCGATCTGATTGAGGCGGGAAGTGGGCCGGCGACACCCGGACGGCACAATTCAGCCGGACCGCACCCTACGACGCGGCCGCCGCTCGTCACGGCTCCATCCGCCGGCAACGGAAGAACCCGTTTCACCGGTTCCCAATGGAAGCCCAGATGCACCGAGGCGAGTACGAACAGCCACAGAGCCGCCGCGATGTGAAGCTGGGCAACCCACATCCCGTTGTCGATGGCGAGAAATCCGAATACGAACCGGGAAATCGGCACGGCGGTGACCAGGACCGTCGTCATCGCCGCAATGAGGGACAGGTTGACCGCTGCGGAAGCTGCGCGCCTCAGACTCCATGGTCCCTTGCTGAGAGCCAGATACCATCGCCTCTTCGCCACCGTGTGCGCGGCCAGCATGGCCAGAAGGAGAACCCCCGCCGCTTCATGAACCCAGTCCCCCGTCAGCGGGCGCGCAAGAACCGTCATCAGCAGGGCGAGCATGACGAGATACAACACCGCTCTTCGCACCAGAAGCCTCCTCTTCGGTCCGGGTTCGCCCGTTGGCAGGCAGCCATTCCCTCCGCATGTGCGGCGGAACGACTACGGCAACCGGCTGTATTCCTCGTCAGACACGGGATCGAGCCATTCGGTGGAACCACCATCCGCCGGGACTTCCACGGCCACATGAGAGAACAAGCTGTCCATTGCGGCTCCGTGCCAATGCCTGGTCTCGGGGGGGATATTCACGACATCACCGACGGACAGCCCCCGGGCGGGTTTGCCCCATTCCTGATACCAGCCACGGCCGCCGGTCACGAGAAGGATCTGCCCGCCCTTGTGGTGAATATGCCAAAAGTTGCGGCAGCCGGGTTCGAAGGTCACATTTCCGATGACAACCCGTTCCTTCGACAGCATGTTCAGGTAGCTGGTGCCGGTGAAATACCTGGCATAGGCCTCGTTCTTCTGGCCTCGGGGAAACCCCCCGCCGTTTTCCGCATAGTTGCTCTGCTGATTCATCTTGTCTTCCGTGTCGTTCTTCGTTTTATCCGTATCTTCAGCCAGATTTTTACGAGCCACACGCTGCGTTCCGGACCCGAGAGCCCGGTTGAGAACGACGCCGGCACGTTCCGCGACCTTCGGTCCGGTCTTTTCCCGCAAAATGAGTATGAACTCACCAAGATGGTCCGGTGTCAGGCCGTTGTGTATACCGATCGAAATATGGGCCTGCAGCTGGGGATCAACACCCTCGATGCTGGCCAGGGCAGCCAGGGTTGCCAGCTCCCGGTCCTGCCAGCTCAGAATATCACGCTGGAAGATATCGCCGAACAGGTGGGCTTTCAGGAACCGGTCGATGGCCGGGGCGAACTCGTACAGCGGCCCCTTCACGGCCTGGCCGACCAGCTTCGCCTGGTTTTCCGAACCATATTCAAGACTATTCCTATCGGCCGGAAGGGGAGTTGCATCGCGGCCCGTTTCATCGACGACGCCGCGCCGCTTCCGATCATCCATCACGGCCATGAACGTGTCGAGGCCGTTCAGGCTCCGGGGAAAGCCCGCGTAGGCGTACAGCTGGACGAGGAGTTCCTTGATTTCATTCACGGTCAGTCCGGCATCGAGCCCCTCGACCAGGGCCGTTCTCAGCCTGGCCAGATCTCCATTTGCGGTGAATGCGGCAATCGGAATGATTGCCCGCTGCTTTTCATTCAGACGATGGTGCATGGTTTTCGCCTCCGATATGGCCGCCATGGCCAGCATTGCGACACACGCATAGACCGCGACAAGAAACCGGTTCACGTCGAATCCCTCCCTATCTCATCGGGCATGGCAGCCAGCCCGGGCCATCAACCATCGCTCCCGGATGGCCCGGGCAGCGGCTTTCTCACACCGCATCCTATTTCAGATGCTCACGGAAAAACGACGTCAGCTTGTCCCAGGGAATCAGGCCGACCCGGTCGTAGAGATCCACATGCCCGGCGCCCGGAACGATGCAGAGTTCCTTCGGCTCGGACGCCAGCCGATATGCGTCTTCGCTGAACTCGATGGAATGCGCCTTTTCACCGGCGATGAACAGCAGGGGGCGCGGCGAGATCGTCTCGATGTCGTTGAAGGGGTAGAAATTCATGAACTTGACGTTGCTGGTCAGCGTGGGATGGGTCGTCAGCTTCGGAGATGAGCCCTCTGGCGTGAACTCGCCTCGCGAGGTGCGATAGAAGTCGAAGAATTCACGCTGAATGGGGTGGGATTTCTCGGTCAGCTCGTGCTCCGTGCCGCTGGTGTATTTCGTTTCTCCGCCAGCGAACTCCACGTAGCGCTGTTCGGCCGCCTCGGCAATGATGTTCTTTCTCTGTTCAAGGGTCAGAGAGCGCCTCAGTGCATGGCGATTGGCAGCCCCCATGTCATACATGCTGACGGTCGCGACGGCTTTGAGGCGCGGGTCTATCTTGGCGGCACTGATGGCAAAACAGCCGCTGCCGCAGATCCCGATGACACCGATCCGGTTCCGGTCGACGAACGGCCGGGTACCCAGGAAGTCCACCGCGGCACTGAAGTCCTCGGCATATATATCCGGAGATACGGCATTGCGCGGCTGTCCCTCGCTTTCTCCCCAGAAGGACAAATCCAGGGACATGGTCACAAATCCGCGCTCGGCCATTTTCTGGGCATACAGATTCGCGCTCTGTTCTTTCACCGCACCCATCGGATGCCCCACGATGATCGCCGGGCTTTTGGCGTTTTCGCCGGCATCCTTGGGGACGAACAGATTCCCCACGACCTTCATCTGGTATTGATTCTTGAACGAGACTTTCTGCAAGGTCACCCGTTCACTTTTGTAAAAGTTATTCGCTCCGTTGGCCATGTCTTGTGCCAAAGCAGGAACGCCAAGAATGGAGAGCATTCCCAGCATGAGGGCGATGGCACCCACTCGTCGGATTACGTTCATGGTTCGTTCTCCCAATATTTAATATTGTTCATATTATACTAACTGGCATTTCATCGAACAGATTCCGCTACAAAAAAGAGAGTCAACGGAATCAGGGCAGACATCGGCACCTGAGAACCCTCGCCTCGGGCAGCCTCCACGCCGGCACAGCCGGGAATGGAGAGGTCAGAATTTCAGTCCCTGCAGCCAGGCCGGCACGGAGGTTTCCGCGGTATCCGCGTCCCGCCCGCGGATGGCGAGACCGTCGAGGATGGTCGATTTCGGGCACAGGCGCCGGAGGTCGGCGACGCTCCGCCCGAAGCCGCTGCCCTCGTGCGTCGTGAAGGGAACGAGTGTCTTGCCGGAAAGATCGTGGGCTTCGAGGAAGGTGAACACGGCCATCGGCATCGTTCCCCACCAGCTCGGGTAACCCAGGAAGACCACATCGTAGGAAGCGATGTTTTCAACCCGGGTCTTCGCGGCGGGGCGGGCGCCAGCGTCCTGCTCTTTTCGCGCGATATCCACGGTCTGATCGTAATCCTCGGGATACGCAACGGCGGGAACGATCTCGACCATGTCGGCGCCGGTCTGCTTCTGGATAGCCGCAGCCAGCTTTTTCGTGTTTCCCGTTTTCGAGAAATACAGCACGAGCATCCTTTTCTGCCCCGAAGCGGGCTGTGCACTCAGCGGGGCAAGTCCACACAACAGAACGGCCACAACCCCAGCCAGACTGACGAAAACATGGTTCATCGCTATCTCCCTTTCGTATCGGGCGTCACCAAATCAGATATACCAATAACTATTTACGTATCATTTCAGAGCCGAACGAAGGACGTCGACGATCTCGGATTCGGTCATTGGCGGGCGGCCGGGAAGGCGGCCGTTCTCGTCGTGAATGATGCGGACCGTATCCCGGGCATACCGGGAAAGCAGTGCATCGCCGATTCCGACCTGCGACAGCCGCGTCGGGCAGCCGATGGTGCGCAGGAACTCCTCGAGCCGGTCGATGCCCGCGAGGGCGCAGTCGAGATCATCAGGCCGCTTCGGGGTGAGACCGAAGATCCGCTGCGCGAACTGGACGAACCGGGCGGGCCGGGCACGTGCGGCAAAGCGCATCCAGGCCGGGTTGACCACCGCCAGACCGGCCCCGTGCGTGATGTCGTGGTGGGCGGAGAGCACGTGCTCGATCATGTGCACCGGGTAGCCGGCATCGGTGCCGACCTGGACCCAGCCGTTGAGCGCAAACACGGATGCCCACTGGACCTGGGCGCGCGCCTCGAGGTCGCGGCCGTCGGCCACGGCTTTCGGGCCCCATTCCAGAGCGGTGAGGATGACACTTTCGGCGAAGCGGTCCTGGAGCGGCGTGCCGTCGACGCCGTTGAAGTATCCCTCGGTCACGTGGGTGATCAGGTCGCAGACCCCGAACGCCGTCTGGTTGCGCGGAACGCTCACCGTCAGCTCGGGGTCGACCAGCGCGAGGCGCGGATAGAGGCAGTCGGTCTGAACGAACGACTTCACCTTCGTCTGTTCGTTGGTGATGACCGCGCCGCAGTTCATCTCGGAACCGGTGGCCGCCAGCGTCGGAACGGTGATGATGGGAAGGGCGCGCGTCGGGGGGCGCACGTCCGCCTGGCCGTGGTAGATCATATCCCAGGGATCGCCCTCGTACAGGACTGCCGAGGCAATCACCTTGGACGCATCCATCGTGCTGCCACCGCCCATGCCGATAACGACGTCGCAGTTTGCCTCGCGTGCGGCCAGCATGCCGCGGATCACCGACGAGATGCGGGGATTGGGCTCGATACCGGAGCATTCGGTCACGGAGACGCCGGCCGCCTTGAGGCTGGCGACGGCCCGGTCGAACACGCCGCTCTTTTTGACGCTGCCGCCGCCGGTCACGAGCAGAGCCCGGCTCCCGTAGGGGCGCACCAGCTCACCAAGGCGGGAAAGTCCGCCGGCGCCGAAGACGAGACGGGTGGGATTCTGAAACTCGAACTGCATGGGGGCCTCCTTCGAAAATCTTCTGTTCGAACGTTCGCATCGTTCGCATCGTTCCTGAGAAAAGGATATCCTCGGGGCGGTGGTCCGGGTAGACCATTGCTGTCGTATTTTTGCCTAATCGTCCAGAACATTCTACGATCGGAGTCTGCATCCCACCCCTTCGTGCTAGAATATGGCTGGAGGCAAATATGAAAAAGAATGATCAAAACCATACACCCGGCCACACTCCCCTGGATATTCCTCTTACTGGCCTCAAAAGCAGCATTGCACGATGGACCGAGAATCAGGACCGTCTCGAGACAGCCATCCCGGGCCTGACCATCTTCCGGTATGACGAGCCGACACAGCCTTCGGGCGGCATGTATGAGCCGAGCATCTGCGTCGTCGCGCAGGGCGCCAAGCGCGTCATGCTCGGAGAGGACTCGTATATATATGATCAGAAACATTATCTGATCACATCCGTCGATCTGCCGGGGATCGTGCAGATCCTGGAGGCGAGCAGGGAAAAGCCGTATCTGGGCCTCGCCCTGAAGCTCGATCTGAAGGAAATCTCCCAGATGATGGTGGACGGCAACCTTCCCCTGCCGAAGCAGCGTCAGTCGAGCCGGGGCATGGCGACCGGCGAAATCACCCTGCCCCTGCTGACCGCCTTCCAGCGGCTGATCGAGCTGCTCGACGAGCCGAAGGATATCCCGATCCTGGCACCGCTCATCCAGCGCGAAATCTGCTACCGCCTGCTCGTCGGGGAGCAAGGGATGCGCCTACGCGAGATGGCGATGGCAGGGAGCCTGAGCCGGCAAATAGCACAAGCTATTCACTGGCTGAGAGCGAACTTCAACCAGCCTCTGCGCATCGACGATCTCGCGACACAGGTCAGCATGAGCAAATCCGCCTTTCATCACCATTTCCGGGCGCTGACGGCGATGAGCCCGCTCCAGTACCAGAAAAACCTGCGGCTGAACGAGGCGCGGCGGCTTATGCTCACGGAGCGGTTCGACGCGACGACGGCGGCCCTGCACGTCGGGTATGAAAGCCCCTCCCAGTTCAGCCGCGAGTACAGCCGCCTGTTCGGCGCCCCTCCGCTCCGCGACGTCTCGAGTCTGCGGCAACCCGCCCACAATTGATTTCGTCGGATACGTCGGCGATACCGACAAGGAAACCGTCGAGCGGTTCTGCGACCGGCTCCTCCGGAACATCCGGGAACCGGCCCGGGGGAAATGAACCGCCCCGGCGTGCACGACGCAGGAAGCGGGCCGCTGGCGCCCGGATGGCTCAGCCCAAGCGGCCCTGGCTGACCTCTACCGGTAAGGCAGGGTCACGGTGTACCCGTTGAAGCAGGGAAGAAGCGCCTCGGATGCGAGCGGGCACTCCGACAGCGGGGGGATTCCGTATCCGACAGGCTTGCCCGTCGTCCGGGTTTCGGTCGCGTTCCTGCCCCGCACCAGGATCTGAAGGGCAGAAAAGTCACTGGTGGTCAGGGCGATTTCGGCGCTCTCCCAAGGGTTCAGGGCGATGCCGTACCCGGGCCCCTTCACGTTCGGCGCCGGCTGCCAGGCAACCGTATCCGTGCCCGCCCTGGGAAACCAGCCGATCACGGCGCAGACCACGGGTTCGCCCGAGCGGTTCTGGACGGTGTAACGGTACAGGATGGCCGCATCCCCGAGAAACCAGGTGGGCCCGCCCATCGCGGCGAGCAGGGTGACCAACAGGACGAAGAGAAACAAGACCTTCACCGCATTCAGAATGGCCTGGCCCATGATCAGCGCCTCTCCTTGTGTAAGATCGATTCATCCCGCTCGGCAGGGCCGGTTTTGCGGAAATTCGCGTCGAGCTCTGCCGGGGGACACCGGTCGATCGCGGTTTGTCCCCGGAGATCAGGCTGTCTGGGGTCGGCTCCGGCCTCGAGGAGGGCCTGGATGACCTTCCATCTGGACTCTTCCGGGGCGGAGTTCAACGGGTAATACAGCACCAGCAATCGTTGCGTGGTGTGTTCTCCAAAGCCCAGAGAGGGGTTCCCGGGAAAATCGTTGAACACGGCATGAAGCGGGCTAAAGCCGCCAATCTGCGTCTGGGCGCGGGGATCCGCTCCGGAAGCGGCCAGCATCGTGACGGCATCGGCGTTCCAGCTTTTCGCGGCCCAGTAGAGCGGGGATTCCTTGCGGGGCGTCAGGGCGTTGGCGTCGGCCCCGAGCCGCAGAAGCTCTTTCACGGCCCGGTTGGCGTGATATATGACCGCCAGATGGAGGGGGGTCATCCCTTCGGTCTCACGGTAGGCATCCACGACATAGTCGGCTCTATGATTCTCATAGGTTGCCTGATCCTGGAGAGCTGCAATCTCGGCGTCGCTTAGGGAATACGTGGCGTTCACGCTGACTCCGGCTTCTGCAAGCAGGGCGATGCCTTCGGGAAAATCCTCCAAGGCCGCGAGATGCATGAGCGAGTATCCGTAGTAGTCTTTATAATATGCCCGCTCGGGGGTGTCGACCAGGATTTCCCTGAGCCGCTTCGCGTCACGTTTCACGACCGCGTTCTCCGGGGCCATGGAGGATTCCATGTACAGCCACACGCCGGCGATGACCAGCGCAAGAGGCAGAAGAAGCACCAACATTGATTTCAGAAACGACATCGGCTCGGGTCCATTTCCGGAAAGATCCGGGTCATCGGCGCTGGAAGAGATCGCCGGAGGGCCAGCTCGTAACGCCTTCCACCGCTTTCCAGAACGCCTCGTCGAGGGCGCCGTTGAACTCGTCGAACCTATCGGGGCGGGCGTTGAACAACCCGACCCAGGCCAGGCCGTGGTGCGTGCGCACCATGATGCTGGTCGTGCCGTCGAGCGAGCCGAGGTGCCACCAGTTCACGTCGTTCTGCACCGGCCGCACCAGGAGCCCCATCGCATACCAGAACGGCTCTCCGGCGAACAGCGGCGCAGGCGGCCGGGCCAGCATCGTCCGGTATGAAGCGGGGCTCAGGAGGCGCACCCCAGGCAGGCGGCCGTCAAGCGCGAGGACGAAGCGGAGCATGTCGACGGCGGTCGCGGTCCAGCCGCCGTGGGCATCCATATTCTCCAGGCTCCATCCGCCGTAGGGCCACTCCACCTTGCCCGGGCGGGAATCGAAGACCGAGTCGCCCCGGGGATTCGAGGGAACGGGGAAATAGGCCACTTCCTTCGGCCGCCGGGTCAGGGTTTTGCCGGGAGAGAACCCGGTGAGCCCGGCCGGCCGCAGGATCTTCTGCTGAACGAACGTCTCGTAGGATTGTCCCGTCACGGCTTCGATCACCCGCCCGAGAAGGCAGTATCCGAAGTTGGAATACGCATACGCGCTTCCGGGGGAAAACGCGAGAGGCTGCCTCACCATATATCGGATCGTATCCTGGAGCGACGGCGGGCACGCGGTCTTCAGCTCCCCGGCGATCATCCGGCCGCTGAACATGGGATCGAACGTTTTCGAGACATCCCAGCCGCCGGCATGATGCAGAAGGTGACGGACCGTGATCGTCCCGAGCCGGGGATCCGCATTTTCGAGGTCTGATCCGTTCAGAAACGACACCAGGGGGATGACGAGAGCATCGAGCTTCAGCGTTCCCGTTTCGACGAGGTTCAGGATGGCCACGGCCGTGATCGCCTTGGACAGGCTGGCCAGCCGGAAAACGTGCGAGAACGGATCGACGGGAATCCGCCGCTCGCGGTCGGCCCAGCCATACCCGCGCGCCAGCACCAGCCTGCCGTCCTTCGCCACCACAACGGCTCCGCCGGGAATCCCCCACTCGGCCATGAGTCGTGGGAAGACGTCATCGAAGCTTTCCATGCCTTGCGGCAGGGTGCCCGCCTTCGGGAGGTCGGACTGCGCGAAGGCCGACAAGGCCAGAACGACGGCTGTCAGCAAAGCCAGCAGGATTCTCCGGATGCCGAACAGGTTTTTCAGGCTCTTCATGCTCTCTCACTTTCTTCCGGGATGCGAAACTCCCGGGCCGGAAGCAGCCGGCGCTTCATTTGATCTGATGGAAATTCTACCCGAATTCCGCCGGAATGCCACGCTCTTTCGGCAGGCCGATAATGTATACTCTCTGATATATCATATAGGGCGTCACCCCGAAACGAAAATCCCCCGCCCGGACCGGGCGGGGGATTTGTTGTTTCGGAGAGGTCAGGGTTTGACGGTCTGAAGCCGCGTGGCGAGGCGGCGGAGATGCTCGATGGTGAGGGGCCGTTCGCGCCATTCGAAGGCCTTGAACGCGGGTATCTGATCGGCCGCGTGCTTTCCCCAGGCGGCGTTGCCGGGAGGCATGACGCCGAGGATGCTGATGCCTTCGGGGGTCAGCCGCATGATCTGCACGTCGCTGCCGCGGTTCATGAAGGGGGTGAACGAGGCCGGCGGCGCGAGGGTCGGAGCCCCGACATGGTTCACGCCGGCGAACTCCATGGCCGGGCAGGGCAGCAGCGGCAGCGGCTTTCCCGCGGATGCCAGGCCCGCAACCGCCTCGTTGAAGCTCGCCGTGATGAGCTGGGCCGGGGGTTTGCCACCGAGGTAATCGTATCCGGCCGTCCCCTTCAGAACCCGCGTGAGCAGGGAGGTCTGGGTCCAGGTCGGGTCGGAGGCGACCATCCAGGCAAACTCATCCAGGGTGCCGCCGAAGACGGCCCCGAACAGGTTGTTCCAGAACGTGTCGAACAAGCCGGCGCCAGGGTGGTCGAGCAGGCCGTCGCCGTTCTCGTCGGTGCGCTGACCGTTCCAGTCGCGAAGCTGCACGAGGGCTTCGGCGGCCGCGGGCGTCAGAGCCGCCTCGTCGATCCGTTCCAACAGAAGGTCCCGGAAGAACCAGGCGCGCAGGTCGGTGAATGCCATCGCCCGGTCGAGCTCCTGGAGATACGCGACGGACCACCGGCTCCGGTTCCCCGCGAGCTGTTCGGCGAGGAATTTCGTGCGCTGGTCGGAGCCCCAGCCGGTCTGCATGTCGCCGTCACGGTATCCATCGACGGGCGGACAGTTCCAGTTCGCGAAGAAGCCGGTCGACGGGTCCGTACCGGCCAGCCGGATGTCGGGATACGGGAACACGGTCGGCTTGGTGGTCGGAAGCCGGTCGTCGCCGAAGCTGCGGCGACTCTTGCCGCATCCGGCGTGGGTGTAGGCGATGTGGCCGTTGCGGTCGGCGCCGAGCCAGTTGATGGAGATGGCCATGCCGTCCCCGGCTGTCAGCCACTCGTCAAGCGTCTTCGCGTGGTTCGAGGCGAACCAGGCGGCGTATGAATCGATCAGACGGCCCTTCCAGGCGCGGTTTTTCACGTAGACGACCGGCCCTTCGGCCGCGATCACGGGGCCGATCGGCGTGTCCTCGAACGTCCGTTCGACCGGGCTCTTCAGCCCCTTCACCTGGATCGATTCGGTGCGGGTGGCGACCGGCAGGGCAAACTCCTCACCAACCAGGAGCGCGGGATCGCTGGCCGAGCGACGCAGCGTGACGATGTCGACGATGTTGCCGACGCCGGCCGTAGCCGAGAAGCCGAGCTGCCGGTTCGCGCCGAACAGAAGCGCGAGGTACCCGGCCGGGGTCGTGCCGACCATATCGAACTCGGGCGTGTGGAGGCCGATCTCGTACACGGCTGACGGCGAGAAGTAGCCCATCTGGGGGCCGCCGTACAGCAGGGCTTCGCGCTTCCCGTCCCTGAGCAGGGAAAGGGCGGCGGCGTAACTTCCGGATTTGTCGGGAATGCCGAGCGTCTTCAGCAGCTGGTTCCGCTTGCGGGTGCGGAGGGTCGGAGACTCGTAGGGGGTCGTGCCCGGCAGATAGGAAGGAAGCCGCGGTGCCTGGCGCAGCTTCTGGATGATGGCGGGGGAACCCCCCAAAGATGTATAGACACCTCTATCTTCATGGAACACGACATCCTCGAAGATGCGTGAGGCTTTTCGCGCCCCGAACCGCTTCACCATCGCCGAGAGGAGGTGGAGGTTATCGAGTTCGAGGGAGAAGTCGTTGTAGCGGGCGCCCATGGTGCCGGCGAAGATCTCGAGCACGTCGAGGTCGGTGAACGGGGTCGCCCCGATACCGGCGGCCGCCAGGGCCGGATCAGCCGGCATCGTGCGGGAGCGCATCTTTTCGACAGCCCGGTTCAGACCGGCCGTGAATGCCTGGACGGCCTCGCGGAACGCCGCCGGAGCGCGTTCGAGACCCTCCCTGAGCTCGTCGGCCGGAACGCGGTCGCGGCGGGCGGCGGCATCGGCCTCGAGGAACGCCTGGCCGAACAGCTCGGCAAGCGTACCCCGGCAGGAACGACGCAGCAGCTCAAGCTGCATCATCCGATCCTGGCCGATGCAGTAGCCGAATCCCCAGTAGGCCCCCGCCGTCGAACTCGCCACGACATGCGGCACCCCGGCGGCATCGCGCCAGATCTGGATCTCGGCGCCCGGCGCCGGGTGCCGTAATGCGGCCAATCCCGCCTCATCGGCGGCGAACAGACAGAACGCGTTGCCGAACGAGAACGCCAGAGATAACAATGCTATATTTATATATTTATATATATTTCTGCAAATCACGCTTCATTCCCTTTTCTGTATCCTTCGGCGAAACGGACACCGGATTTCCAAGCCTTTCCGAAGCCGGCGGAAAGGACGGCGGGGCCTTCCGTCGGCCGGAAAGCCCCGCACAGGCACGCACGCCTCAGATTTTCTCGAACTGATCCTTGCTGACGCCGCAGGTCGGGCAGA
The DNA here is from genome assembly GCA_035388825.1 of Candidatus Ozemibacteraceae bacterium. Taxonomy (GTDB): domain Bacteria; phylum Muiribacteriota; class Ozemobacteria; order Ozemobacterales; family Ozemobacteraceae; genus MWAR01. The sequence continues at coordinate 63,517 of DAOOQQ010000013.1, read as the reverse complement.
CCCAGGAGTCGGGAATCTTCTCGAACGGGGTGCCGGGAGCGATACCGCCGTCCGGATCACCGACGGCCGGATCATACTCATACCCGCAGACCATGCATCGATACTTGTCCATGTCAGATTCTCCTCTTGAGGGTGATATTAAAAAACTCGATCAAAACGAATTTTTCACGTCGGAAAGCGCCCGCCGTTCATCGGGAGTCAGGACGACCTCGATCTCGAGGAGCGGAAGCAGGCTTTCGCCGATCTCGGCCATGCGTGCGCAGCCGGGGGCGAGGGTCACGCCGTCCGGGGGCCTGGGCGGCACCCGTCCGTCGGAAAGCCGGAGCGTCACGTCGTCGACGATCATTCCGAGAAGCCCCTCGGCGGCCCGGAAGACGAGCAGCCGTCGTTCCTCTTCGGTTGCCGGCGTTCCGGGATCAGCCGGGGCGATATTCAGCCGCGGACGGGGATCGAAGACGGGAATAATATTTCCACGAATATTCACCACGCCGCTCAACAGGGGTGCGGTGGCCGGTACATCGATCAGGGGGGGAGCGATCAGGATTTCGGCCACGGCGAGGGCATCGACCGCGAACGAGGTTCCGCCGAGCCGCACCGTCACGAGCTGAAGATACCGGGTGTCCTCGGCGGTCCGGCCCCCCTGTTTTTTGATCCGTTCGAGGATATCCGAGTCGCGGCGGAAGGGAAGAACGGGGCTCATGGCTTCTTTTCTCCAGGTTCGATGAGGCCGGCCGGGTGGGAGGCCCCGGGGCGTGCCGAGGCGCCGGCGGCCGGGGGTTTTCCGATCGAGGCGCGCTTGGCGCGGGTCGCGGCCCAGTCGCGCAGGCCGGCAATCTGCTCGCGCATCGTGACGGCGAGCGGCACGGTTTCGGTGAGGGACTTGCGCAGATCGGAGGTCTCGAGGTCGCGACCGGCATGGAACGCATCGAACATCGCGCTGATGACGGCCTGCTCGATTTCGGCGCCCGAGAAGCCCTCGCTGACGGCGGAAAGCTCGGCCAGATCGAACTTCGCCGGATCGCGCCGCCGCTTCGCGAGGTGGATGGTGAAGATGGCGCGCCGCTCCTCGTCGGTGGGCAGATCGACGAAGAAAATCTCGTCGAACCGGCCCTTGCGCAGCAGCTCTGCCGGCAGGTCGCGGATATTGTTCGAGGTCGCGATGACGAACACCGGCACCGTCTTCTCCTGCAGCCAGGTGATGAAGCTGCCGAAGATGCGGCTGCTGACGCCGCCGTCGCCGCTTCCGCCCGAGACCCCGGCGAACGCCTTCTCGATCTCGTCGAGCCAGAGAATCGTCGGGGAAAGCGCTTCCGCCATGCGGATCGCGCGTCGCAGGTTTTCCTCGGACTCGCCGACGTATTTCCCGAAGATCGAGCCCACGTCGAGCCGCAGCAGGGGCAGCCGCCAGAGCGAACTGATCGATTTCGAGATCAGGCTCTTGCCGCAGCCCTGAACGCCCAGCAGCAGGATGCCCTTCGGCTCGGGCAGGCCGAACTCGCGGGCCCGCGCCGTGAACGCCTCGCCGCGCTTGACCAGCCAGTCTTTCAGGATCTCCAGCCCGCCGACGTTCGCCAGCTGCTCCTGCACCTCGTAGTATTCGAGCAGGCCACTCTTGCGGATGATCTGCTTCTTCTCGGAAAGGATGAACGGGATGTCGGACTCGTCGAACTTCAGGTCGTTCACGATCGCCCGGTTGAACACGTTTTCGACCTCGGACTGGGTGAGCCCGGAAACGGATTTCACGATGCGGTCACGGGCATCGGCGTTGAGACTGATCTGCACCTTGCCGCCGTGGATGCGCTGCACTTCGGAGATGACGCTCTCGAGCAGGCCGGCGATCTCCTTCTGGGTGGGAATCGGGAAATCGAACACGGTGATCTCTTTCTCGAGTTCGTGCGGCACGCGCAGGATCGGGGAAACCAGCACGAGGCTCTTGTAGCTCGTCCGAAACGCGATCGCGATGTCGCGCAACAGGCGGCGCACCTGCAGCGGGTCGCTCAGATAGGCCGGAAGCGGGTCTTCAAAGAAGAGATGGAGGTCGCGGAACACGAACAGCGCCTTTTCCTGCGAGCGGAGCGCGTATCGAAGGGCTTTGAGCGGGCTGACGAGTGGCTCGCCTTTGGCATCCTTCACCTCGGCCCCCTTCGGGTCGATCAGCCCGTCGGAGGCCGACCAGATCCAGAGGGTCTTGCCGACGGCTTTTGCGACATCGCTCAGAGCCGCCATGGCACGGGCTTCCTCGCCCGTCACGAGATACAGCACCGGATACCGCGCCCGGATATGGTCGCTCAATTCCTTGATCAGATCCATTGTGTGCCTCACTTTCCGGCCCTTATTGTATCAGATTCTCCCGATCAAACAACCCCACCGCAAGGCAGCGCTGAAGGGCGGATCGCGATCCGCCCCTGCGGAACCGACTGCGTCCTCGCCTGGGAGGCTTGCGAATACAAACTCTGATATAGTATCAGGACCGACAGACAGAGGGAGAGGAATGGATTTCAGGCAACTGCTGAACTGGATCACCGGCCGTGACGCCGGCGAACAGGCCCCGGAACAGGCCCCCGCCCAGAGCGAGCGGCGCCGGTTCCAGCGCATCGGTCTTTCCGACGGGCTCGTCTGGCTGAACGAGGCCGGCCCCTTCACGGTGCTGAACCTCAGCTACGGCGGCATCAAGTTCGAGATTCCGGCCGAAACCGCCGACACCCCCCTCCCCGGGGCAGGGGAGGCCGTCGAGGCGCGCATCCAGCTCGGCAACACGCGGTTCTCGACGCGCCTGACGGTCTGCAACCGGGTCGGAACCGTTTTCGGCTGTTCGTTCTCGGGCCTGACCCCCGCCGCGGCCCACCTGGTGAGCGATTTTCTCAAGCCCCGCATCCTCGGCGCCTCGATCGCCGAGATCGACGGCTCCCGCCTCCAGAACCAGGAGGGCAACCTCCGGATGCGCTGGTTCCAGGGGGACGAAGGCACGCAGATCTTCCTCTGGCAGTCGCTCGAGGGCGAGATCGTCAAGCAGGAATACTATTTTTTAGATTATATCATCACATGGAACCAGCACACGCAGGCATTCCAGACCGGCCGGCTGCGCGACGAGCGGGGCAAGACGGGATTCGGCCGGATCGACCCCTCGACCGTCGTCTTTTTCAAGATTCCGTCACATCGCGCGCTCCAGATGGGTCGCAAGATCCTCGAATGCGCCGCCCTTCCTGCGGATGCGCGCGATCAGATGCTCTCGAACCTGGTCCGGGAGGAACGCCGTCTGTATCAGCGATATATCGTCCGGGCCGGCGACCAGGCCCCGCGCTTCCTTCCCGACGGCCAAGTCGATCGGCCGCTCGTCGTCGCCAACCTCAGCGCCGGCGGCATCGCCTTCCTGACCCCCGAGGCGGGCGCCGACACGGTCGGTCGCCGGGGTGATCGGCTATCCGGCCTGCTCGAACTCGGCGGCACCGCACTGACCGTGAACGTGCGCATCCTGTATGCAACCCCCCAGACGATCGGCGGCAGCCTCGAGCTGGATGCTCCCGACAGCGACGCGTTTGCCCGCTTCCTCGCCCCCCGGCTGCTCGGCCAATCCCTCGAAGAGTTGCCGGCCCCCCTCGAGGAGCTCCCCGCAGCATTTCGCACAGCCCGGGCCTACCTGCACATCGGCCTCCACAACACCCACGTCATCTCGATCGTCGCGCCCGACGCCACTCTCACGGCCGGCCGCATCTCCTTCATGGATCACATTCTCGTCTGGGAACGCGGCGCCCTGGCCGCCTGGAAATGCCCGGGCGGCATCGTGTTCCCGCGCGACTGGGAGCTTCCGCTCGACATTCTCGAACGCGAATCCGCCCTGCCCGCACATCTGCCGGCCACCTGCCTCGAAATGATCGATGCCGCCTGCCTGCCACGGGAAGTAACCGCCGCCTGGAAGCGGGTCCTCGCATGAACCGTCGCGGGCATTGCATCACCCCCACACCCCCAGGTGTGGGAACCGGCTCGGCGTTTCTGCTGTTCTGCTTCGTCGCCGCGTTCGGCATCGTCGTTCACGTGCTGGTGACGTACGGGTTGACGCCCTCCAGCCCCGCGCCGACGGCTTCGGCCACTCCGTCGATCCATGCCCCGGCCGCGGCCTCCGCGCCCATTCAAGCCTCCGGCACGGCTCCCTGAGCGATGCCATCCCGGTTCGCCAGGCACCTTTTCCTGGTGCGACTGGCCGCGCGACTGGCATTGCGCCGCCTGCGGGCAGGCTTCTCGGCGATACCGATCCCGCCCGGCCTGATCATCGAGCTGACGTCGGCCTGCAATCTCCGGTGTCACGGCTGCTCCTGCATTAAAGCAGACCGGCCGGAACGCCGCATGCCCAGGGAAACCCTTCTCCGCCTCGTCGCGGAAGCGGCGGCCCTCGGCATCCCCCGGATCTCGTTCACGGGCGGCGAGCCGCTTCTGGAACTCGCATCGATCCGTTCCGCCCTCGAGCGGTTTCCCCAGATCAGCTTTTCGTTCGTCACGAACGGCCTTCTGCTGACCCGCGAAATCGTCGCATCCCTCGAACCGTTTCCCCACATCCTGGTGTTGCTCAGCACGGATGGCCCCGAGGCTTCGGCAAGGTTCAGAAGCCCCGACTCGTCGACGGCGTTTCTTTCGGCCGCAACGCTTCTCAAAGCTTCCGGCATTCCCTTCGGGGCCTCGGTGCGCGTCTACCGGGAAAATCTCCTGGAAACGACCTCGCCGGCTTTCCCTGCCTTTCTTGCTTCCCAGGGCTGCTCCTTCGCCGTCTTTTCTCCGCTTCTTCCCTTCGACCCATCATCCGGGCCGCTCACCCCTCTCTCGGCCAGCGATCGGGAGCAACTGACCCGCCTCTGCAAGGGATCGGACAGGCAGGCAGGGATCGAACTTCTTTCGCCCTGCCTCGAACCGGCTCCCTGCGCTGCCGGCGGTCGGGTGATCGCCGTGTCGGCTGACGGGTGGATCCTCCCCTGTCCCCATATCCCCTGGAGCCTCCACCGTTATCCGAACCACTCGCTGGAGGAAGCCGTGCGATCCCCCTTTTTCAAGGATCTCCGGCGGCCCGCCACTCCGACCGGCTCCCCCTGCCACGTCCTGGACGGCCATCCCGGCCTTCTGGAGACAGCAGGTCGGCATCAGGCAACGAACATCATCGACCTCGCCTGATCGCGTTTCCCAACATCCCCTCCGGTTTTTCGGAAATTCCAGACAACAGCGGCTTCTGATAGCGACGCTTTCGTGATCTGGTGACTCTTCCACCCTCTTCTACGATCCCCTCCTTTCCCTCCACAAAACAAATAGTATCCTGATAATATGACCTTTTATATCTCAAAATCACTATTATTATCATATTATTATTTATCATTATTCAATATCATCATACCATTATCATATTATAACAATCATTTATTTGATTATTTTGTGTTGCCCGCTTCCGTTCGCGGATGTCGGAAATCCGCGAGGGATGAGAATGAAAGCGAATCACCTCCCTGGGAAAGCGTATGTGAGGGGGGAACTCGAAGCATCCAAATTTCCTGGGATGCGAGTTGTTCGATGGCGAAGAGGTCCTCGAGGAAACGCAATGAAGCTGATCGCAGAAAAACGGCGAAAAAACGGGGCGCCGCGCAAGATGTGCGTGGCGCCCCGTTCGTGGGCCCAAAACGGCTTCAGGGAAGCTGGAGGAACCTCTTCAACTCTATGACGGCACGGCCCCGATGGCTGATCCGGTTTTTTTCCTCCTCGGCCAGCTCGGCGACGCTACAACCACGCTCCGGCAGCATGAACACCGGGTCGAAGCCGAAGCCCCCCTTCCCGCGGCGTTCGAATCCGATCCGGCCTTCCAGGGTGCCTTCGAAAAACCGCGACACCCCGGCATCGTCGATGAAGCAGATCACGCAGCGGAAGCGTGCGGACCGCTTGTCCGGCGGCAGGTCGGCCAGCTCGTTCAACAGCTTGTCGATATTCTTCTCATGCGTCGGATTCGGCGCAGAATAGCGCTGGGAGTGGATTCCCGGGCGGCCGCCCAGGGCATCGACCTCCAGGCCCGAATCATCGGCAAACACGGGTTCCCGAACACGCTCCCAGAGCGCGCGAGCCTTGATTTCGGCATTTTCGCGGTAGGTGGCGCCTGTTTCGTCGACATCGGCCATACCAGGCAGGTCGAGCTGACACCGGAGGCTCACGGAGTCGCCGAGAATCGCGCCGATCTCCTGAAGCTTGTGACGGTTTCCCGTCGCGATCCAGAGTTTCATGGGAAACGCCGGATCGCCTCATCCTGGGCTGCGAAGAGATCCCGGATCCCCTGTTCCCCGAGTTTGAGCATGGCATCGAGCTGCGCACGGTCGAACACACCGTGTTCGGCGGTTCCCTGCACTTCGATATACCCCCCGGCTCTCGTCATGACGAGGTTCAGGTCGGTCTCGGCACGGGAATCCTCGAAATAATCGAGATCGAGCAAGGCTTCATTCTGGAAAATGCCGACGCTGACGGCCGCAAGCCGGTTCACGATCGGGTTTTCGGTGACCTTTCCCTCGGCCATCAGCTTCTTCACGGCCATCTCGAGGGCGACCATCGCGCCGGTCACGGAGGCGGTGCGGGTGCCGCCGTCGGCCTGGAGCACATCACAGTCGATCTGGAGGGTGCGGGGGCCGAGCTTTTCGAGGTCGAGAGCGGCCCGGAGAGCTCTTCCGATCAGCCGCTGAATTTCATGGACGCGGCCTTTGACGGTGGTCGTCCCATAGCCGGCGCGGGCGTTGCGGGAGAGGCCACAACCGGGCATCAGCGCGTATTCGGCGGTGATCCAGCCCTGGGGTTTCCCGCGGGATTCGACGAACGAGGGCACTTTCTCTTCGACCGTGACGGTGCAGATGACCTTGGTGTCACCGCAGGTGATGAGGGCCGAGCCATGCGGGTATTTCACGAAGCCGGGTTCGATCGAAACCGGGCGCAACTGGTCGGGACGACGCTGATCGTGGCGGGGCATGCTGTTTCTCCTTCGCGGGGCGGGTTACATTCCGCCGTCTGACATGAAATCGACGTGCTGATTGAAGGCCAGCATCAGTACGAGCACGAGAACGAACAGGCCGATCATGATCATCATGAACTTTTTGTGGGCGTTGGCCAGTTCGTCGGGCGACATGCGGGATTTCATCGCCTCGATTTCGAGGTCGCGCTCCCGTTTCGTCATCTTGCGCTTGCGGTTCGCTTCTTCCGGAAGAGCGTTGGCCTTTTGTTCGTCAACCATCGTCGTTCTGCTCCTGTGGGGGATATCGAAGAGGCAGTAAGATATCATATCCCGCCCGGCTGGCCAACCTGTTCATCGATGGACGCCTTGCGAAGTGCCTGGCCAGCCTTGGGAAGAGAAATCCGGCGGGTTGTTGCGGCGGGGGTTTTGGCTTATCCTGAAGGAAACGCCCGCGATCGGAAGCCGACCGCAGGAGAGGAGCACCACATGCCTGCCATCAAGGGGAAGATCCAGAAGGGAACGGGGGAAGGCCAGAACACGGTTCGCGAGCAACTGCCGTTTTTCCGGGAGTGTTTTCCCGAGGTCGCCGCCTGTCGGCCCGGCACGATCAACATTCTCCTCGAACAACCCCTCGTCGTGATCACACCAGATTTCACGACCCGGCCGCTTCCCTGGCATCCCGCCTTCCGGATCGTGAAAGGCGGCGAGACGTTTCAGTTCGTGCGCACCCGCCTGACGGTCGCGGGGCAGGAGCCGGTCAGCGCCTGGATCTACCGCGCCCAGTTCTCGCCCTATCGCGACAACCCCTTCTACATCGAGGTGATCGCCCCACCCATTCCGTTCACGGGAACACCGGACTGCACGATCGAGATGTCCACCGGCTGCCACACCGGCATCGTGGTGATCGGCGACGCCCAGACGGACTGTTCGGGGGGTTCGGCCACGCCGGAATCGCGCGGTTCAGCCGCACCCCGTTGACGGACCAGCCTGATGGAACTGCAGGTTCTCTCGGAACGCACCCGGCTGATCCCGGGACCGGCGAACATCGGCGTGATCATGCTCGACGGCGACCGGGTCGCGCTCATTGACTCCGGCCTCGATCGTCGGATGGCCCGACGGGTGCTCGAGCTGCTGAATGCCTACCGGCTGCAGCCGTCCGTGATCCTGAACACCCACGCGCATGCCGACCACTGCGGCGGAAACGCGTTCATCCAGGCCGCCACCCAGTGCCGGATCCTGGCCAGCGCCCCCGAAGCCGCCGCCGCCGCGCATCCGCTCATGCAGGCGATCGCCCTGTATGGCGGAGCGCCGCCCGATGAGCTGATGAACCCGCTGGTGATGGCCGAGCCGTCGAAAGCCGACACGATCGAAGCCGGGAATCTCGACCTCGACGGGGTGGAGATCGAGGTCCTGCCTCTCGGCGGCCACTCGATCGGCCAGCTCGGGTTCCTCGTCGACGGCGTCGCCTTCCTGGCGGATACGCTGTTTCCGCTGCACACCCTCCGGAAGCACCGACTGCCGTTTCTCTACGATCCCCTGGCCCATCTCGAGACGCTCGAGCGGCTGCATGAGATCCGGGCAACCACCTACGTAGGCGGCCATTTCCCGCCGGAAAGCCGGATCGAACTGCTTCTGGTCGAGAACACGGCGGCCGTTCGTTCGGCTTTCGCTCTGCTGAAACGACTCCTCGAAGTTCCGCAGCCGTATGACCGGCTCGCGAAGCAGTTTTTCGGCAGCTTCGAGCTGAAAAAAACGGGCTGGGAGCACTTCCTGTACCGGGCCACGCTTTCGGGATATCTCTCGGCTCTGAAGCGCAACGGGGAGGCCGATTACCGCATCATGGACAATCTGCCCGTCTGGTTCGCGACGGGGAAACCGGGGAAGCGCACCGTATGAGGCTCCGCATCGCCGTCGCTATTATCATTATATATATAATATCATCAAGAATATTTGCTCAGGAGCCGCCGCGCGAACGCACCCTGGTGACCAGGCCCGGGGACTCCGCCGCGTTTCACCGGCACCAGGCCTATCGCCAGCCCGGCGGCAGCTTCACGCTGCGGTACCGGTTCGAGAGCCGGGACGGGGCGATCCATCGCATCTGCGAACGGATCGACGCCGAACGGGACGTCGAGGAGCCGGCGGCCGAAGACGGGGAGGACGAACTTCCGGACATCAGCGTTGCCCTGCGGCTGCAAGAGGATCTGACCCGGGCCGCCGAGTTCGCGGCCGCCCAGGAGGAGCGCGCCTCGGCAGCGGCATCCGAAACCGCGCCGACGGACGCCACCGGAACGCCGCCCCTTTCCGGGGAATGAAAAACCGGCGCCGGGCACGAGGCCCGACGCCGGCGGTATGGTCGTTGATCAGTAGCCCGAGCGACGCTTGTTGAAGCAGTCGCGGCAGTAGACCGGCTTTTCACCGGTGGGCTTGAACGGCACCTGGGTCTCCTGGCCGCACTCGGAGCACGTCACGGTGTGCATCTGCTTCGGGCCGGGGCCGGAAGAGGGGCCGCCACGGGTGGTCTTGCGCTGGTCGCGGCAACCCTTGCAGCGCACGGGCTCGTGCTCAAAGCCTCTCTCTTTGTAGAACTGCTGTTCAGAAACGGTGAACGTGAAGGGTTTTCCGCAGTTGCGGCAGTTGATGGTCTTGTCTTCCATTTGGCTTTTTCTTCCTTAAAGAATTGGTCCGAGGATCGTCAACCTGGGGACGTGTATCTCCACCAGGATCAACCGGTAATACCCATCCTCCGCGGTTCTCCGGGAGGTGTCTCAAAAGACCTCGAGGGCTCCTTCTGAGACGTCTGTAACCGTTTCCGCCGGTCTCGCCGGCTCGGGCGCCCCTCCTACGGGCCCGGGTGAATTTCGGCAGAAAGCCGCCAGTAAAACGATTACGTCTACCAGCTTACCAGCCAAACGCGAAGGTGTCAAACCCGTTTCTTCGAACCTTGTGGAGGAGGGCCCCGCGTGTTACCATCGGGGTATCACCATGAGCCAGCCCGGCACGCAGTACATCTATCGGGTCGTCCTGCCGTATACCGAGTCGTCGAACCCGGCCAAGCGGTTCAAGATCGAGTACACCATCGAGGCGACCGACCGCGAGACCGCCCAGCAGAAAGCTGAGCGGGAGTTCAACGCGTACACGCTGTATAACAGCGCATCGTGGGTCCGCACCCTCGAACGCGAAAACATCCGCGTCTGGCGGCTGATGCCGGATCTCCCGCAGACCCCGCAGAAAATCGATGATTTCGCGTCGAACCTCGCCAGCAACGACCCGGATGTCCTGTACAACACCCTCAAGGTCCTCGGCGACCTGGAAGACGCGGCGGCCGGTTCCCGGGTGCTTCCGCTGCTCGATCACGAGAACCCCGATCTGGCGGCCCTGGCGGCCGAAACACTCGGGAAGCTCGGCGACACGACGAACCTGCCGTCCCTGACCGCGAAATACACCCCCAAGACGCATCCGCGCCTGAAAGCCTCGATTCTCACGGCGATCGGCCGCCTGGCCCAGCCGGGCGACCCCGTGGCGGATCTGATCGCGAACGCCCTGGGCGATCCCGACAACCGCGTCCGGGCCAATGCCGTCGAAGTGGTCGAGCGTCTGCGGCTGCCGACGACGACGCGCATGCTGCTTCCGCTGATGGGTGACGAGGACAACCGCGTGCGGGCGAACGTACTCAAGGCGCTCTGGTCAACCCACGACCGGCGGGCGCTCACGACGGCGCTCCAGGAGATGGCGCGCCACACCAGCCGATGGATGCGCGCTTCCGCGGCATTCGTCCTGCAGCACATCGACGTGCAGGAACGGATGAGCCTGCTGACGGACCTGGCGCACGACCCCTGCCCCGAGGTTCAGAACATTGCCTGGAAAGCGGTTCTCGGCATCCGGGATACCGCCTGTCTGCCTCTGTGGCTCGAGTTTCTGGCCGGCCGCAACGGGGAAGAGTTCGCCCAGATCGCCGAACACATCGATGCGATCGGCCAGTCGGCATATCTGCCCCTGCTCGAGCTGAGCCGCGGCAGCCCACCCGGGAAGCCTTACGCCCTCCAGTTCCTGGATCGCCTCGAGGAGCTCTGCCGCCGCCGGCACGGCTGGCTTGCCTGGCTGTCGCTCAAACAACAGCGCATCGCCAGCCGGCTGTTCTGAGGGCATCCCGCACCGGGGAAAGATTGCCCCCCGTATCTCTCTGTGATACCATGGATGAATAACGGCCGCGGTTGCGGCCGATTTGCACGCAGCACAGGATCCACGCATGAAAGAACAACCCCCGAAAATGAAGACGATCGCGCTGTATGTTCTGCTGCTGATCATCTTTCTGAGCGCATTCACCAGTATCTCGAACACGAAGAAGGTCGAGAAGATCAAGTATTCCGAGTTCCTGAAAATGCTCGGCCCCAAGGCCAACCCGCGCGTGATGAGCATCAAGATCAACGAACGCGAGATCACCGGCCAGGCCGTCAGCTCCAATCTGCTCTCGCCCGAGAAGGGCGCCGTCCAGATGCAGTTCCAGACGGTCGCCCCCGACGATCCCGGCATCATGCAGATCATCCGGGACAGCGGCGTCGCGATCGAGGCCGAGCCGCCCGCGCAGATGTCGTGGTGGCTGAACCTGCTGATCAACTGGTTCCCCTTCCTGCTGCTGATCGGCGCCTGGGTGTATATCCTGCAGAAGATGCAGGGCGGCGGCGCCAAGGCGCTCAGCTTCGGCAAAAGCCGGGCACGCATGGTCGACACGACCGAGAAGCGCGTCATGTTCAAGGATGTGGCCGGCACCGAAGAGGCGAAACAGGATCTCGAGGAAGTCGTCGATTTTCTGAAGGAGCCGAAGAAGTTCACCGAGCTCGGCGCCAAGATTCCGCGCGGCGTGCTGCTCTACGGCCCCCCCGGAACGGGCAAGACCCTGCTCGCGCGGGCCGTGGCGGGAGAAGCGAACGTGCCGTTCTTCAACATCTCGGGTTCGGAGTTCGTCGAGATGTTCGTCGGCGTCGGCGCCAGCCGCGTCCGCGACCTGTTCGAACAGGCCCGCAAGAACGCCCCCTGCATCGTGTTCATGGACGAGATCGACGCGGTCGGCCGCCAGCGCGGCGCCGGCCTCGGCGGCGGCCATGACGAACGGGAACAGACGCTGAACCAACTGCTTGTCGAGATGGACGGCTTCGACAACACCAAGGGCATCATCCTCGTCGCGGCGACCAACCGCCCCGACGTTCTCGACCCCGCCCTGTTGCGGCCCGGCCGGTTCGACCGCCGGATCGTCGTCGACCAGCCCGACCTGCGCGGCCGCGAGGAGATCCTCAAGATCCACACCCGCGACAAGCCGATCGCCGACGACGTCGAGTTGTCGGTGCTGGCGCGCCGCACGCCCGGCTTCGTGGGCGCCGACCTGGCCAACCTCGCGAACGAGGCGGCAATCCTCGCGGCCCGGTACGGCCGCCGGGTCATCCACATGAACGACTTCGAGGAGTCGATCGACCGGGTCATCGCCGGCTCGGAGCGCAAGAGCCGCATCATCTCCGAAAAAGAGAAGAAGAACACCGCGATCCACGAGATGGGCCACGCGCTCGTCGCCGTCGCGCTTCCCGACACCGACCCCGTCCACAAGGTCACGATCATCCCGCGCGGCATGGCGCTTGGCATGACAATGCAGCTGCCGCTCGAGGACAAACTGACCGTCTCGCGCACCCAGCTCACCAACCAGATCTGCGTGCTGCTCGGCGGCCGCATCGCCGAGGAGCTGATGTTCGGCGAACTGACCTCGGGCGCGAAGAACGATATCGAACGGGCCACCAAGATCGCCCGCAAGATGGTCTGCGAGCTCGGCATGAGCGACGAAATCGGACCGCTGTATCTCACCGACGACGACCACGCGATCTTCCTCGGCCGCGACTTCAACCGCCGCCGCGACATCTCCGAGGAAACGGCGAAAAAGATCGACAGCGAAGTGCGCCGCCTGATCGACACGTCGTATCAGAAGGCCCGCGAGATCCTCACCACCCGGCGCGACGATCTCGAGCGCATCTCCGGCGTGCTCTTGCAGCGCGAAACGATCTCCGGCGCCGAGCTGAACGATCTGCTCGACGGGAAAGAGCTGCCCCCGCTGCGCCCAGAGCCGCCCAAGCCCGAAGTAACGCCGACGCCGACCCCCACCGATCCGGCGGAAGACGCCTCGTGGCCGGCCACGACCGAGCCCGGCGCCCCCGAACCCGCCCGCTGACCCGGCGCGGAACGACCACGCGCACCGCCGTGAGGCTGCGCGTCAGAGGATGACGTACCCATGACGACGAACCTGCTGTTCATTCTCGGAACCCGCCCCGAAGTCGTGAAACTCGCCCCGGTCATCCGGGAAGCCCGCTCCCGAAGCGGCGTGACGGCCACCGTTCTCCATACCGGCCAGCACCGGGAAATGGCTGCCGAGATGTTCGACCTGTTCGGCATCCGGCCCGACATCGACCTGGCCGTGATGCAGCCGAACCAGACACTGTTCTCGGTCTCGGCGAAGATTCTCGAAGGCCTCGAGGCCGTGCTGCGCGAGCGGCGGTTCGACGCGATCCTCGTCCAGGGCGACACGACAACCGCGTTTCTGGGCGCTCTCGCCGGGTATTACACGAAAACCCGCGTCGCCCATGTCGAGGCGGGCCTGCGCACCCATGACAAACTGAGCCCCTACCCCGAGGAGATGAACCGCCGGCTGGCGGGCGCCCTCGCCGATCTTCACTTTCCCCCGACCCCGCGGGCGAAAAACAATCTCCTGGCGGAAGGCATCCCGGCGGAAAAGATCATCGTCACCGGAAACACCGTCATCGACGCCCTTCTGTGGGCGCTCGAAATGCCGTATGAAGCCCCGGCCGACCTCGCCCCGATGCTTTCGGCACCCGGCCGGCTGGTTCTCGTGACAACCCACCGCCGGGAAAGCTTCGGCGAGCCGCACCGACGAGTTTTCCAGGCGTTTCTGCAACTGGTGGAAGCGTTCCCCGACGTCCGCATCCTGTTTCCGGTGCATCCGAACCCGAACGTGCGGGCAGAGGTGGCCCGTCAGCTCGGGAATCACCCGCGCATTCACCTGGTTGCGCCCCTGGGCTATCTCGATTTCATCCACGCCATGCAGGCCGCCACGATCATCCTCTCGGATTCCGGCGGCGTTCAGGAGGAAGCCCCGTCGCTGAAAAAGCCCGTCCTGGTGCTTCGTGACCACACCGAGCGGCCCGAAGGCATCGAGAGCGGCTGCCTGAAACTCGTCGGAACCGTCACCGAAACAATCTTCGAAGAAGCCAGAAAGCTCCTGACCGACGCCCTTCATTATCAAAACATGATTAAAAACCCCAACCCCTATGGCGACGGAACCGCCTCAAGAGCAATTATTGATAATATTATCTGCAAATAAATCTATTTATCAATATAATGATTGTTTTTCTTTTTGCTCTCTTTCTCTTCTGACCTTGCGATTCGCATGGATGCTCGCCGACCCACCGTAACATCCGGAAAGCGCGAGCGAGAGACTGCCGATGCGCGTGAAAAAACACCGCCAATGCCATGCGGACCGCTTCACCTTCGACACCGCCTTTATCTGACGCCCGCGGGGCAGCCGGTAAACAGTCTATCGACGGCAACATGCGAAGTTCATCCCTGCGGCAGCCCGGGCAGGCGAACGAAAATCCTCAATCGGGCAGCGCCGAAAGATCCTTGTGAACAGCGCTGGCGCCGACTCAATATCTCCTGGAAAAGCGCTCACACCAACGCCCCGCACCTGCTAAGATTTCCTAAAGGGGGCCAGGGAAGTTTCTCACCATCATGAACAATCACACTAGCGTTATTATCATTCCAAAAACATTGATATTATCAATATTCTATCTAATTTTAGCTTTTCCTTGCTCTGGTCGGGATGTTCTCGTCATTGATCCGGGGCATCCATCGGAAAACGGGATTGGCGCTCAAACACGTGAGGGTGTCAGGGAGGTCGATATCAACTGGGCGGTGTCATCCCGCCTGATCGAGCTCATCGCCTCGGATACCCGTGTCGAATGCCTGCTCACAAAACGGTCTGCCTCGGAAACGGTCACGAACCGGCGCCGGGCGGAACTCGCCAACGCCGCCTCCGCTTCCCTGCTGCTGCGTATTCATTGCGACAGCGGGAAAGGGCATGGAATGACCCTGTATTATCCGGCCGCTCCCGGAAAACTCCGGGAACACCATGGGCCCCCGGACAATGTCTGCTCGGCGAGTGCCATTCTGGCGAACAGGCTGAAGCAGGCTCTCGGGCAACGTCTCGGGGAACGATATCCGGTAAACCTTCGCACCGACCGACAGACGGCCATCGGCGCCCGGCAGGGGGCCCTGACGGGTTCGATATTCAGTCGCGTTCCCGTCGTCACGATCGAGCTGGGATACCTGGACAACCCGCGCGATGTAGAAATTATTCTGTCAACCTCGACACGAGAGTTCCTTGTCGAATCCATCGCAGCGTCTGTTCTGAGAACCCTGTTTCCCGATGAAGCGAGCTCTCCCGGCGGTCTCTAGTTCCTGATCCGCGTGATGGAGAAGGTGAAGCTCCCGGTGCCGGGATCTTCGATCGAAAGCGTCGTGAACGGCTGAGCATACCCGGCAGACGGCACATGTTCGATGAACCGGAAGGCAGCGCCGGTGACGACACCCGTCCAGGTCGTGCCGAAATTCTGCCGGGCTTTTTTTGAGATCATCGAGCCCCACGTCGAGACGATAAGATTGCCCATCGGGGCGGCGGCACGGACCGAGGCGACGAGGCCGTTGTCCAGCACGCGGCCGGTAATCGTTCCGCTCTGGACGAGCAGGGCAGGCCCCTCGGCATCGCCGCCGGCACTGAACCCACACCCCAGGCCGGCCAGGAGCCCCGACAGGGAAATCACCAGGGAAAAACGGTCCAGCAACCTCATGCGCAAGCCTCCCGTGAATCCACGGACGGGAACGGGCCGGAAGATTCGCGCTCAGTGGGTCCTGGCCGCGGCACTGCCGAAGACGCCGGTTTCGAGCACATTCAGGGCCCGCCGCTCGGACTCCGGCAGACCGGCAAGCGCCTTGTCGAGCGCGGGACCTCGGCGCTGCTCGAGGAACAGCCGGAGAATCGCGAAGAAGGCATCGGCGCGCGGCTCGTCCCGCAGGCGTTTGCGGGCCTCGAGGAGCTTTGCGACGTCCTCGGGCCGGGCGAGCTCGAGGATATAGTGAGCCATATCCTTCAACTCCTCCGGCGACCGGCTGCCGAGGGTTTCGAGAAGCCGCTCGAGCCCGTCTTCCCGCTTCTGCAGCATCGAGGCCAGGCCCGTCGCATGGAGGGCGACGAACCGCGTCGTGCTGGCGGCGAGCTTCTCGAGCTCGGCGCGGTTTTTCTGGGAGAACAGCGCATACAGGGCGTTCATGCGGATCTCGTAGGTTTCCTGCTCGCGGCCGGCGATTTCGGCGAGGATCGTCCCGGTCCGGTCGGCGGGGCAGCCGCCCAGCGACGAGACGGCCATCAGGCGCACCTCGGGGGCCGGGTCATTCAGCATGCGGCCAAGTTGTTCCGGGGAAGCGGCGTCGGCGATCTTCGACATCGACTCGACCGCCATCTGGCGCACCCATTTGTCGGGGTGATTCATGCCTTCCTGGATCATCGCGAGGAACGGCAGGTTGAACTCGGCGAGATCGACGACCTTGAGAATCAGGCCGGCGAAATCCTCGCCCAGGGCCAGAATCGCATTCAGAGCGGCTTTTGCCAATTCGGGAGAGCGGTTCTGCCACTCGAGACGGAATTGGGTATGGATGGCGGGCGCGGAAGGGTTCACCATCAGCCGGAGAACGCTGTCGCCGCCGATCTGGCGCAGGGCGAACAGCGCCGTTTCGATGAAATGGAACCCGGCATACTGATCGATATTTTTCAACGCCCGCTTCATCACGTCGAGGATGGCGGGAATATGGACGGGATCATGCCCCATCGCGAGGATCTCGACGGCCTTGCCCTGGCGCACCAGATCGACTTCTCCGGCAAGCATCGCGGCGGCCTCGGCGGCGGGAACCGGCACGTCGGTCCGGCGGCGCGTTCCGGCACGGTTCGCCACGTCGGCGAAGGCCGAGACGAGATGCCGATGGCACGCGGGATCGCACCGGCCGATCGTCTGGAGAAGTCTCGGCAGGAGTTTCCGGCCCCGTCCGGGATGGAAGAAGAGGAAATCCTCGATCTTCACCGCAACCCGCTTCTGCCGCTCGGGCTCGAGGCCGGGCATCCCGGCGAGGAGCACCGCGACCGAGAGTCCCTTCAGGTCGATGACATCGCAGATCGCATCGTCCAGTTTCGCCTCGGGAACGCGTCCCAACCGGCGCACGCGGCTGCGCAGCCGCCGGAGATCGCGATTGAGAGGGGTGGTCGGGGCATCAGGGTGACGGTCGGGCATGGGTGGACGCTCTCCTTACGTATGGGCAGCAGGGCCGGTCACAGGACGGCCAGCAGGGCCAGGACTCGCTGGCGGTCGGCCTGGTCGGGCAGCGCGATCTCGAGCATGCGTTTCGTTTCGGCACGCAGGCGCTCGAGCTGGGTGAAGTTGAGGGCGCGGCAGACCGTCAGTGCCGAGAGGACGGCATACAGGGCATCGCTGTCGAGGGCCCGCTGCCAGCACATCCAGAACTTCGGCACCTTGTTGCGGGCCAGGTTCGCCATCGCCGAGGCGGCAAGCGCTTCGGCATTCTCGGGATCCTCGGCGAGAACGAGGTCGAACTCCTTCACCGCCTCGGCAAAGTCTCCGGAATACAGGCAGACCTTGCCGTTGAGAATGTGCTCTTCGAGGAAATTGGGCCGGATCTCGCCGATCCGCTGGAGCAGCGTCTTGACTTCGGTCGCCTTGCCGGCCGACATGGCCAGCTCCACCAGGGTGACCAGCTCGGCCAGACTTTCGATGCCGTCCTGGAAGGTCTCCCACACGGGCGCGGCATCCATCGGCCGGCCGCGCAGGATGCAGAGACGGGAAAACCAGACGGCCGTTTCCTCGTCGCGCGGTGCGAGGGAGAGCAGCCGCCGGAACGACTTCTCCGCCTCGTCGTAGGCGTTGAGTCGCACGCCGAGATACCCGTGCAGGAACAGGGCATGCGTGTTGTCGGGATGCTCGGCGAGAGGCTTTTCGAGTATCTGCCACGCCTCGCGGAACTCGCGGCTGAGCAGATGGAGTTCGACGAGGGAGAGCGCCAGATCGACCGCCATGGGCTGATCGCGCAGCGACTCCTCGAGAAACGCTCGTGCATCCGCAACCCGGCCCGCCATGGCGACAGATTTCGCGAGGTTGATGCGCGCGCGGACGTCGCGCGGCATCGACTTGAATATTTCATCATATATATTCGCCGCATCGTCGAATCGGCGGGCCTGGAACAGCAGGTTGGCCATCTCGCCCGCGACGAACAGATCGGCGGGGTCCTTCGATCGCAGGCGGCCGAAGGCGGTCAGGGCGTCGGCCACGCCCATCTTGCCGTCGTAGAGATTGTCGAGAATATCGTAGACGTCCGCCTCGAACAGGCTGCTCGTCGCCTCGACCTCCTGCGCCTCGAGCCGCTTGCGCAGGGCGGGAAGCTTGCGCATCAGCTCGTCGAGCTTTGCGCGCAGTTCCGGCTGCCGCGGATCGAACTCCAGGCCGCGCTTGAGCTGGTCGACGGCCGCGTCCACCTCGTTTTGGGCGATCAGCAGATCGACCATCAGCAGATGCAGGGAGGGGTTGCGGGGGTCGATCATCATCGCCCGCTTGAGCGAGGTGATCGCCTTGTCCTTCATGTCGAGCACGATCTGGCACCGCACCAGCCCTTCGAGCGCCGCCGAGGAGTCGACGGCCGCGGTGACGGCCCGCCGGTACACATCCAGCGCCTCGGGATACCGTTTCTGCTCGTACAACATGCGGCCGAGCTCGAGCAGGGCCGGAGCATCCCCGGTGAGATGGTCGAGCATACCGAGCTGCAGGGTCGCCGCTTCCTCACGCCGGTTCAGCAGCAGCAGCGACTGGACGAGCGAGCGGCGGACGGCGAGATCGTCGGGAAGCACAACGCGCGCCCGCTCGAAGACGGCAAGAGCGTGTTCGGCATCTTCCTTGTAGAGGTAGGCCTTGCCGAGATTGAACAGGGCAAGGGCATTCTCGGGATGATCCGTCAGAACGCGCGACAGGAGCTGGATCGAACGCTCCGGCAGCCCCTTCTGAAGATACGCGGCGCCCAGGTTGATCAGCACGTCGATGCTGTCGGGCTCGAGATCGAGAGCGCGGCTGTATTCGGAGATGGCATGGTCGATCAGGCCCCGCTCCTGATACTCGACCCCCTTCTGGAAAAGCTCGGCGGCGGTTTCCATACGTCAGAACTCGTCCTCGCGGCCGCCGGCATGGCCACCGCCACCAGAAGAGGAACCGGAAGCCGGGGACGGCCCGCGGTTCTTGCGTTTGACTTCCTTGAACTTTTCGAGGTTCTCGATCATGGCGTTGTAGTTCTCGACCTCCTGCGGTGCGCACTCGCGGAACCGCGAATACGACTCGTAGTACCGGAAAAAGATGCGGGTGTTGATGCCGCCCATCTTGTTTTTGGCGATCATCAGCTCGCTGATCGGGATCATGAAATTATCCTTCCCCCACTGCCACTCGAGGAAGGGGGTTTCGAAATCGTTGAGATAATCACAGTACAGGAAAAAGACGACGTAGGGATCGTACAGCAGGCCCATGATCTCCTCGAGGTCTTCGCGGACCGGCCGGCGGTTGCTGATCGCCTTCGGCAGGCCGGCGGTGGCGATGAGCGTGACGCCTTCGACGGCCGAGATGGTCTTGAGTTCGGCCGAGAGCAGGTTGCACTTCTCATGGAAGCTCATCCGCTCGTTTTTGACGTGGACCTTGAAGATCGGGTCGATGATGACGGCCAGCTCTCCGCCGCGTTCGAGCTTGGTGCGCTTGACCAGTTTTCGGACATCGTCGAGGAAGATGCGCCCGTTGCCCTCGTCGATGATCAGGAGCCGCTCGCGCATCGCGGCCACCTTCGCCAGGCCGTCCTGACGCCGCTGCTCATGGACGACGTTGGCGAGATACGGGTTTTTCACGTAATCGATCGGCACGTCGGCGGCATGAGAGACCAGCTTCGCGGTGATGTCGAGGCGATTGAGATCGAGGCTGAAATACAACACCGTCAGCTCGGGATTGCAGGTGACGAGATCCCAGGCGAGCTGCGTCACGAAGGTGGATTTGCCCATGCCCACCCCGCCGGTGACCAGGTAGAACTGTTTCTGGATGCCGTTGAGTCGCTCCTGGAGAATCGGGAACTCGGTTTCGTAGCCGATGTAGCTCTTGCGCCGCTGGCGGTTCTCCTGGACCAGGTCGCGCATCTCGGTGATATGGGCATCGATGTCGCGGATGTATCCGGCGCTTCCCTGGAGAAACAGCGTGCGCAGCTCCTGGATGCAGCCGCCGAGCACCTCGAAGGCGTCGTCGGACGAGCGGCCGATCTTCTCGGCATACAACACCATCAGGCGGCGGGCCTGGGCGCGGACGTTGCGGTCGCGGATGCGGTCGACGACAGGCTCGATGTCCTCGACCATGGAGACACCGGGCGCGCCGAACGGGGAGGTGAAGAGTTTCTGCACCCGTTCGCGGCCGATCCAGTCGATCAGTGGCCGGCCGGCGCGATGCTCGTTTTCGAGGCGCAGCATCACGTTCGCGAGGTTCAGCGTCTCCTGAGCCTCGACCGTCGCGAGGAAGATGCCGAGTAGGGCCCGGTTCGCCTCGACGCCCTGGAAATCCGAGACGGTGAACCGCTTGTCGCGGAGCTGACGGCCGATGATCACCGGCTCGAACGCGAAGTTCGCGAGGATGACCTCCTCGTCGACGGCCATCTCGCGCAGCAGGAGATCGAGCGCCGTCGCCTGGTCCTCTCCCGGTGGAAGCGGGGCCGCCGGCTCCGGCCGTCCCGTCGTTCGCGGGGCGGGAGCGGGGGAAGCCTGTTCGGTCGCGCGTCGACGGCTTTTGGCCACGTATTCCTCCGGAGGGGATGAATGATCCGGGGCATTCTAGCATCCCGCCCGAGAATCCGCAAGAGAGCAGCCGCGTCAGATCAGCCTCAGAAGCGGTATTTCATCCGTTGGGCGCCCGGGGGGACAGGGCGGATTCCTCGGCAAAGGGTTCTGGTATAATGCCCGGGAGGCTGGATGAAGATGACGATGCAACGACCGACCGACGGTGCCCCCGTTCCGGATGAGCTTACGCGCAAATTCGCGACGGTGGGAAAGCTCGCGGCCGGCATCGCACACGAGATCAACTCTCCCATGCAGTATATCAATAACAATATTGCATTTCTCGGGAACGCCTTCGCCGACCTGTCGCGCCTGCTGACCCGGTATCGCGAGGTGCTCGAAGCCTGCCGCACCGGCGCGGCCGTCACCCCGGCGGCCTGGCAGGCGATCGAGACCGAGGAGCGGGCGATCGACCCGGCCTGGCTCGAAGCCGAGATCCCGCGGGCGATCGACCAGTCCCGCGAGGGGGTCGAACGCGTCTCGAAAATCGCCCTGGCGCTGAAGGATTTTTCCCACCCGGCGCTGCACGACCAGGTGATGTCGGACATCAACCGGGGCATCCAGAACACCGTTGAAATATCGCGCCACGAATGGAAATACGACGCCGATCTCGATCTGGAGCTGGCCCAGGATCTGCCCCTCGTGCGCTGCTCGATCGACGAGATCAACCAGGCGCTGCTGAATCTGATCGTGAATGCCGCGCAGGCGATCCGCGAAAAGATCACCGCCGGCGGCGGCGACCGGGGCCGCATCACCGTTTCCACCCGGCCGGACGGGGACGGCATTCTCATCTCGGTGACCGACGACGGGCCCGGCATCCCCCCGGCCATCCAGCAGCGGATCTTCGAACCGTTCTTCACGACCAAACCGGCGGGAACCGGCTCCGGCCAGGGACTGTCCATCGCCCGGCACGTCATCGAAGCCATGCACGGCGGCAGCATCGGCGTTTCATCCGAACCCGGCCGGACCGTCTTCACGATCCACCTGCCCCTGCAGCGCCCATCCGATCGGGGAACGCCCCCATGACCGCAACCCGCCCCGTGATTCTGTTCGTCGACCGCGACCGGAACGTGCTGGATGGCCTCCGGCGGCTGATCCGGAGCATGCGCCTCGACTGGGAGACCCTGTTTGTGGAAACGCCGGCCGAGGCCACGGCCCTGCTGGCGAGCCAGCCCTTCGACGCTCTCGTGGCCGATCTCAACCTGCCGCCCGTGTATGGCGGGCATCTGCTGGTCTATACCCGCAACCACCATCCCGAGGTCGCCCGTCTCGTCCTCTCTGCCGAAGCGGACAACGAGTCGGAGCTGCTGCTCCAGTCGACCCAGGCCGCCCACCAGTTCCTCGCCAAACCCTGCCAGGCCGCCCAGCTCGTCGAGGCCATCAACCGGGCCGTCAGCCTCCGGCGTCTTCTCAAGCGGCCGGAGCTGTTGAAGGTGATCGGCGGCATTCCGCACCTGCCGAGCCTGCCGCCCCTCTACACCGAGCTGGTCCGGGCCCTCGAATCCGAGCACGCCTCGATCGACCAGATCGGCACGATCATCGCGAAAGACATCTCGATGACCGGCCGCGTGCTCCAGCTCGTCAACTCGGCCTTTTTCGGTCTCCCACGCCGGGTGACGAATCCGACCGAGGCAACACAGCTCCTGGGGACGAACGTCATAAAGTCATTGGTTTTATATGTTAAGCTGTTTTTTACCGCCCCCGATTCGCCCGTTCCCGGCCTTTCTCTCGACGAAATCTGGGCCCACAGTTCGCAGACGGCCCTTCTCGCACGCGCGATCGTCCGGGCCGAGGGGGGAGGCGGCCGCATGGCGGAGGAAGCGATGCTCGGCGGCATGATGCACGACATCGGCAAACTGCTGATGCTCGACGTTCCCGCGTATCTGCGCCCGGTGCTGCGCCGGCTGGAGGCCGGGCGTTCGTTTCCCGACGCCGAGTATGACGAGTTCTCGGTTTCGCACGCCGAGATCGGGGGCTATCTGCTCGCTCTGTGGGGCCTGCCGGATACGGTCGTGGAGGCCGTCGCCGGCCACCATCGCCCGGCCCGCCAGGTGCAGGCGGCATTCGCCCCGCTCATCGCCGTCCACGTCGCGAATGCGTTCCTCGAATGCCCCGACGCCCCGGTGCTCGACCGGGCCGCAACCGACGCGATCGGTCTGACATCCCGCATTCCGGCCTGGCTCGAAGCCTGCCGCCATGCGTTACACGAGGTGCGCCGATGAACCAATCCGCCGACGGCCAGAAGCCCCGGATCCTGCTCGTGGATGACGAACCGAACATCCTTTCCTCGTACAGCCGCATCCTGAGCCGCTCGTGGAGCGTCACGACGGCGCCGGACGGGGAAGCGGGCCTTCGCGTCATCATGGACGGAGAGCCCTTTCCCGTCGTCGTCTCGGATTTCCGGATGCCGCGCATGGACGGAGCGGCGTTCCTGGCGAAGGTGAAGGAGATTTCACCGGAAACGACGCGCATCATGCTGACCGGCGAGCTCGACTTCAAGGTCGCCATGCAGGCCGTCAACGAAGGCAACATCTACCGGTTCCTGACGAAGCCCTGCCCGCCCGAGCTGCTGCACTCCGCCCTCGAGAACGGGCTGCACCAGTATGAGCTGATCCAGACCGAGAAGGCCGCCCGGGAACAGGAAATCCGCATCGCAGGCGAGATCCAGAAGACGTTGCTGCTCGGCAAGATCCCCGCCGAGTCGGGAGGCGCCCGGATTGCCAGCATGAGCCTGCCATCGCAGGTGGTGGACGGCGACTTCATCGACTTCGTCGCCTACCGGCCGGACTGTTTCGATCTTCTCGTCGGGGACGTGATGGGCAAGGGGCTGCATTCGGCCATGATCGGCGCCGGCACGAAAAACGCTTTCGCCCGGGCCATCGGTCGTCTCGCCGTGGAGGCCTGCACCACCGGACTCTGCCGTCTCCCCGAACCGGAACGCATCCTGCGACGGGTGCAGGAGGATCTCGGCGGCGACCTGCTCGAGCTGGGCAGCTTCGCGACCCTTATCTACACACGTTTCGACCTGGCCGCCGGCACGATGACCTGGGTCGAAGCGGGTCACACGCCGACCCTCCTCTATTCGGCCAGGACCGGCACCATCACCCAACTGAAAGGCTCGAGCCCGCCGCTGGGGTTCCCGCAGCTCCGGCCGTACAGCCAGATCGTGCAGCCGGTCGGCCCCGGCGATCTCGTGCTGCTCTACTCGGACGGATTCACCGACCGCAGGAACGCCGACGGCGCCTTTTTCGGCGTCGAAGGCCTCGAAGCCACCCTTCGCGAAGGGCACGCAGAGGCTCCCGATCTTCTTCTCCAGCGGCTCTTCCAGCAAGTCACCGCCTTCGGCGGCGACGCTCCCTTCGCGGATGACCTCACCGCCATCCTCGTGAAACTCTGATCCGCAGCAGAGGAGGCCGGGCAACCGGTCAGGCTTCGGGGGGTTCGAGGAGTTGCCGGGCGGAAGCCGGATCGACGAACAGGGTTTTCTGGTTCGTGTAGTTCACGCGGCCCGCACCGCCCCCGGGAATGCGCTTCACAAATGCGATGTCGGCGTAATCGACCGGTACTTTCGAACTGCCGCGGGCGAAGCTGAACCAGGCCGCGAGCGCCGCACCCCGCACCAGGTCCTCGGAATCGGGCGTTCCGCCCGGCCGCCGAGCCACGACATGGCTTCCCGGAACGTCGTTCGCGTGGAACCAGATGTCGCCGCGACGACCGATCTGGAAGGTGATCAGATCGTTCTGCCGGCCGTTCCGGCCGACATAGAAGCGGCACCCGTCGATCTCGATCAGCGGGCGGATCAGCTTCGCCGCAGCCCGGGCCCGGTCCGACTCGCCCCGGCCGCCGGCGCGTGCATGCCGGCCTTTCCGGGGTCGGGCCGTGGGCAGCGCGACGAGGTCGGCGGCCGTCTCGGCCTGGCCGCACAGCCAGATCTGCTCACGGATCCAGGCGATATCGGCTCCGAGCTCCCTGATGCGTCGGGCGGTTTCCTCCCGGCCCCGGAGTGCCTTTTTATAGCGATGAAAACATTTCTGTGCGTTCTGCGCCGGGGTCCGGGACGGATCAAGCGGAATCGTCACCTCCTGCCCCGTTTCCCAATCTGTCAGATGCGCTTCCGAAGCCCGCGGGAGAATGTCGCCGCCATAGGTCAGCAACAGATCGCCCGATCGGCGCCAGCTTTCGGCATCGGCATACTCCGCCTGAAGCGCTCTCTGCGTTTCGAGCAGCCGCTCTTTCGTCCGCAGGTCGCGCTCGAACGCCGCAACCGCCTGTTCCCGCAGGGCCTCGAGCCGCCTGGGCTGCAACAACTCCCGCTCGACCAGCTCCAATGCGGCATTGACCGTTGCAGTGTCGCGCACCTCCGCCCCGAGCGCTTCGAGGTGCCGGGCTTCGAACGCACTGACAACGGGCATCCGGCGCGCCTGCAGATACACCCGCACCGGGCCGTCGACCGCGGAAGCTTCCACGGCCAGATCGAGCAGAAGGCT
Source organism: Candidatus Ozemibacteraceae bacterium (assembly GCA_035388825.1). Lineage (GTDB taxonomy): Bacteria > Muiribacteriota > Ozemobacteria > Ozemobacterales > Ozemobacteraceae > MWAR01. Next base: position 38,061 of record DAOOQQ010000013.1, on the reverse strand, counting down.
GACAGGGTTCCGATCCGGAGAGGCATTCCGCCGGAACGCCAGCTCTTTGGCTGCAAGCGGGGAAAAGCACCGAAGGCGGTCGGGCCATGTCTGTTGCGGTGCCGAGAGGATTTCCCCGAGAAGTTCGTTCGAGGCCGTCGACGGATTCACCTGGTCGGCGGGCGAAGTCGCGGGAGGCCGATACGCCTCGCGCGGCCGGTTGTTCCCCGTGGCACGGGCCTGTTCGATGACGGCACCGTCCGCGTCGCACAGCAGCAGGTTGGCAATGCGCCCGGTGAACTCCCCGATGAGGGAAAACCGTTTCACCGTCCCGAAAAACGGGTCACGAACCAGAAACCGCCAGCGGACGATGCGATCGTTGGCGCTTTCAGGCGAGGCTTCGAACAGCTCGATCCGCTCGATGCGGGCATCCTTCAGGTGCCGGGCCATGGCCCGGGTGAGCGCCGATTCACCCGGCGCTTCGTCCCAGGCCGGCGAGATCCTGAATCCCTGTTGATCGGGGTTCAGATGGATCTGTAAACATTCCCACCCCGCCGGGGCTTTCAGCACCAGACCGAATCCCGATGGAGCCAGATCGACGGCACGCGCGACGATCGGCGGCCGCTCTTTCCAGGCCGCCGCCGTCTCGGCCACATGCCGTCTCAGCGCTGCGAAATCCATCGTTTCATCCCTGTCCCGGCGACACACTCCCCGACGCGCACGAACGCACGCTTCGAGACCGGCATGATATATATCAATTCATATTTTTTTCGGAACACACGGGCGTCCACGTCGAGATGCCGACGACCCGATCCGTGCCATCTGCGGATCGTCATCTCGAAATCGCGGGCACGTCCGCTTTCGGTCAGGGGACCACGATCGGGTCGAGAGCGGCGCCGCCGAAGCCGATCACGCGCCGCGGCCCTTTCCCTGCCTTGGTGGTCAGAGCAAGTCCCAGACGGCCGTCATCGCCGCGGAATCCATACAGATACTCGCCCTCGACGGGAATCGCCGGTCCCCAGAACTCGGGGTCGCGGATGGGGAGAACCCGTTTTTCCGTCGCATCCGGCTTCATGGCCATGGCCGTCCGATCGAAATGGCCCTGGATCGCCGCAAACGTCACGAGCCCGCCGTCAGGCCGGCACCAAGGCACCGAAGCCTTGAAACCGCGCGGCGCACCCTGCTCGTCAAAGTACGATTCCCCACCGGCAAGGCGCGTCAAGGTTTTGCCGGCAATGGCGAACCGGTACATCGTCGCACTGAGCAGACGACCGCTCTCGGCATCGGCGTATTCGAGGGCGACGAACAGAAGGCTCCCCGCATCGACCCAGTGCGGCCGGTCCAGAACCAGAACCGGCCCGTCGGCAGCATCATAGCCGGGCCGCACATCAGAACCCCGGATCAGAACGGCCTGGGTCTTCGCCTTCGGATCGACGAGGGCAATGCAGGTGCCGGTCAGCGGGGCTTCGGGATCCGGCGCATAGCTGACGGCAATCTGCCCACCGTCTGGGGAAAACGCCGGGTGGGCATACGCCCCCATCCCGGGGCTCACCCGCTGCCAGGGAGCCTGCGGAGCGGCCGCATCCATCAGATACAGTGATGGGGCGCCGTCGGCGTCGGAAACGAACGCGATCGTTTTGCCGTCGGCCGCCACGGATGGCTGCATTTCCGCCGTGGAGGCGTTCGTCAGCCTGACGACCTTGTCCGCCCCGTACGAGGCGGGAAGTGTGCCGGCGGCGCCCGGATGGCGCGGTTCAGCCGGCACCGTTGCCAGGTCGAGGCTGTACAGATCGGGATTCGCGGAAATCTCCCCGGTGAACACGACCCTCGGCCCCGCCAGGGCGGCACCGGCCAGGAACAGACTCATCCATGCAGCAAGAGCGAACCGTTTCATGCCCTCTCCCTTTCGCCATCGAACGATACTTCCCTACCATACTTCAAGCCCTGCCCCCGCGCAAATGCCGGGACAGCTTCAAGCTCGGGCTTGCCCACAGGGCAGTTTGCACGCGGACCGGTTCCGGGATAGCATGCGGAAGAATCGCCATGACAGCCTCTTTTCACATTGGCCAGACGGACCCCAGACACCGCATCGCGTGGCTCTGCGGTCCACTTCACTTCGGCATTGGGGGCACGTGGAAGCATCTGACGAACTGGGCCCGGATCATCGATCCGGAGAGATTCGATACCACGCTGATCTTTGCCCCGGGCAATCCAGCCGAAGCGGATGCCATCCGCTGCCATTTCGAATCGTTCGGGCGAATTCGCGCCATCCCGGCGGAGGGGCTGTATCCCGTCCGTCACTGGATGAGCGCAGGTCTCCGGAGCCTCGCCAGACTCCTTGCGCAGGTGCAACCCACTCTGCTGCACACCCTTTTCCTCCCCTGCGATGCCGCCGGCGTATTGATGCGCCGTCTGTTTGGTATACCGGTCCATATTTCCTCCTGGGAGAGCGATCCCCGATACTGGCTCGATGCCTCGTGGAAAGCGCCTCTGAACCGTCTCGTGTTCCGGCTGTGCAGACGCCGGATCGATCACTTCATCGTCCTGACGGAACGAATGCGCCGGCAGGCCGTGGACGAGTTCGACATTGCGGCATCGGCCGTTTCCCTGATACCGTCAGGTATATATATCAATACAAATATCTCACTTTGCGGCGGAGGCGGTCGGGAAACCGTGATCGGGACGCTTGGCAGGTTGTCCCCCGAAAAGAAGCCCGAGGTCGTCATCCAGGCCTTCCGGGAGCTGGCGGCCGGGTATCCGCGACTGCGCCTCGTCGTCGCGGGAGACGGCCCGGAGCGCGATCGGCTCGTCGCACTCGCCCACTCTCTCGGAATTGCCGATCGCGTCGAATTTCCCGGGTGGTGCCACGACGTGCCGGCTCTCCTGGCACGACTCGATCTGTTCGTCTTCACGTCCGAGGCGGAGGGGTTGCCCCATGCGGTTCTCGAGGCCCTTGCGGGCGGCATTCCGACGATCGCCTCCGCGGTCGGCGGGGTCCCCGACGTGATCGCCGACGGGGAAAACGGCCTGCTTCTCCGGTCGAACACCCCCGGGGAGCTGGCCACCCACCTCCGCACGCTGCTCGGGCACCCCAACCGGGCCCGGGCCATGGCAACCGCCGGGAAACGGACGGTCGAAACCCGGTTCCGGATCGAGGACGAAAGGATCCGCCTGCAGTCGCTGTATCTCCGGCTGCTCGCAAGAAGCGGGGCGGATTATCCTCCGTCCGGCCTTGCGGCGCGGCGGGGAACGGGCTAGGATGATCCCGCAAGGAGCGACTCACCATGCCTGACACCGGCAAGCGCATTCTCGTCACCGGCGCCGACGGCTTCATCGGCTCCCATCTGACCGAAGCCCTGGTCCGCGCGGGACACCGCGTGCGCGCCTTCGTCCTCTACAACTCGTTCGGCAGCTGGGGCTGGCTGGACCAAAGCCCGCCCGAAATCCGGTGCGAGCTCGAAGTGTTCGCCGGAGACATCCGCGACCCCCACGGCGTGCGCCGGGCCATGGACGGCTGCGACCTGGTGTTTCACCTGGCGGCCCTGATCGCGATTCCCTACTCGTATCACTCCCCCGACACATATATCGATACGAATGTAAAAGGCACGCTGAACGTGGTCCAGGCCGCCCGCGAACTGGGCGTGAATCGGGTTGTCCACACCTCCACCAGCGAAGTCTACGGAACGGCACGGTTCGTCCCGATCACCGAAGAACACCCGCTTCAGCCGCAGTCGCCCTACTCCGCCTCGAAGATCGGGGCCGACCAGATCGCCCTGTCGTTCTTCCACTCCTTCGCCACCCCGGTCGTCATCGTCCGTCCGTTCAACACCTACGGCCCCAGGCAGTCGGCGCGTGCCGTCATCCCGACCATCATCACCCAGATCGCGGCCGGGAACCGGCGGATCAAACTTGGCGCCGTCACGCCGACCCGCGACTTCAACCACGTCTCGGATACCGTCCGGGGCTTCATCGCCGCGGCACAAGCTCCCGGCACCCTCGGCCAGATCATCAATCTCGGCCGGAACGAGGAGATTTCGATCGGCGAGACGGCGCATCTGATCGCCGGCATCATGGGGGCAACGATCGAGATCGAAACGGATGCCCAGCGCCTCCGCCCCGCCGGAAGCGAAGTCGAACGTCTTCGGGCCGATAACACGAAGGCCCGCACGCTTCTCGGCTGGTCCCCGGAATACGCCGGTATCGACGGCCTCCGACGCGGTCTGACCGAGACGGCGGACTGGTTCGTCCGGCCCGAAAATCTTTCTCTTTATAAAATCGATAGGTATAATATCTGATGACTGTCGGCAACCCGCGTGCGGTGTGTGTTGTCACGGGATCCCGGGCCGAGTATGGGCTTCTGGCCCCCGTCATGCGGGAAATCCGCAATCAGCCCGCGCTGCGCCTGCAGCTTGCCATCACGGGCACCCATCTCAGCCCGGCTCACGGGGAAACCTGGCGCGCCATCGACCGGGACGGGTTTGCCATCGACGAGCGGGTGGACCTCGGCCTCAACGGTGACTCGGGGGCCGAGCTGGCCCGGGCGGCCGGCCGGGGCGTCTCCGGCTTCGCCGAGGCCTTTTCCCGCCTCGGGCCCGGGATGATCGTCCTTCTCGGCGACCGGTATGAGATGCTGGCCGCCGCCCTCGCGGCGCTTCTGATGCGTATCCCCATCGCCCACCTCGCGGGTGGCGACGTGACGGAGGGCGCCTTCGACGACGCGATCCGCCACAGCCTGACGAAGCTGTCCCACCTGCATTTCGCGACCACGCCCGCCTCGGCCCGGCGCATCCTCCAGCTCGGCGAAGAAGCCCATCGCATCGTCGTCTCCGGCAGCACCGGCATCGACGTGATCCGGGAGACTCCGCCTCTTTCACGGGAAGAGCTCGAGCGCCGTCTCGGATTCCGGCTTCGGAAGCGCAATCTGCTCGTCACCTTCCATCCCGTGACCCTCGGTGCCACCCCCGGCGAACACCAGCTCGACGAGCTGCTCGCCGCCCTCGGCGCGCTCAACCCCGACACCGGCCTGATCTTCACGGCACCCAATGCCGACCCCGGGGCCGCCCCGTTGCGGACGAGGCTGGATGCTTTCATCGCCACCCACCCCTCGGCCTGCCTTCACGAGTCGCTCGGCCAGCTCCTGTATCTCAGCGCCATGCGGCACTGCGATGCCGTCGTCGGCAACTCCTCGAGCGGACTGTATGAAGCACCGGCACTGAAAAAACCGGCGGTCAATGTCGGCGACCGGCAGCAGGGCCGCGAGCGTGCCGCGTCTGTCATCGACTGCCCGCCGGCGCGCGACGCAATCGCCGCGGCGTTGTCCAGGGCTTTCGGGATGGACTGCTCGACCGTCGAAAGCCCCTATGGGGACGGCCACGCAGCATCCCGCATCGTTTCGCATCTGGTCTCGCTTCCCGACTGGGAGTCCCTGTTGCGGAAGCGGTTCATCGACCTTCCGACGGCCGGCTGATTTCACCCGGATTTCGAAGACGAGAGGAGAGTTTCCATGACGGACCGCATCCCGCGCACCCTGATCATTGCCGAAGCCGGCGTCAACCACAACGGCTCACCCGACCTGGCGCTGGAACTGGTCGAGATCGCAGCACGGGCCGGAGCCGACATTGTCAAGTTCCAGACGTTCCGGGCGGAGCGGGTGATCAGCCGGTTCGCCCCAAAGGCCGAGTATCAGACGAAGACAACGGATGCCCGGGAATCCCAGCTCGAGATGGTCCGGAAGCTCGAACTCGGCGAGGAGACCCACCGACGACTCATCGCCCGCTGTCAGGAGTTCGGCATCGGGTTTCTCTCGACCCCGTTCGACGGGGAAAGCGTCGATCTGCTCGTCCGGCTGGGTGTGAAGCGGCTCAAGGTGCCCTCCGGAGAGATCACGAACGGCCCGCTTCTGCTGCACATCGCCCGCACCGGGCTGCCGGTGATCCTCTCGACCGGCATGTCGACGACGCAGGAAGTTGAGGAAGCGCTCGGCGTGCTGGCGTTCGGCTACGCAGGCCGGCGCGAGCCGCCTTCCCGCGACCTGTTCCGCGATGCCTTCGGCACGGGAGCCGGGCAGGCCCACCTTCAGACCAATGTCACGCTGATGCACTGCACGACCGAGTACCCGGCCCCGTTCGACGACGTGAACCTGCGCGCGATGGATACGCTGCGCGACACCTTCGACCTTCCGGTCGGCCTCTCGGACCACACGACGGGAATTGCCGTCCCGCTGGCCGCCGTGGCACGCGGGGCGAGCGTCATCGAGAAACATTTCACCCTCGATAAAACGCTTCCCGGCCCCGATCACAAAGCTTCGCTCGAGCCCCAGGAGCTGACGGCGATGGTTGCGGGGATCCGGCAGATCGAGCGGGCCCTCGGCACCGGCCTGAAGCAACCCGCCCCGTCAGAGCGCAAGAACCGGTGTATCGCCCGCAAGAGCCTCGTCGCCGCCCTTCCAATCAAGGCCGGCGAGCCCTTCACCCCGGAGAATCTCACCGCCAAGCGGCCCGGCACGGGCATCTCTCCGATGGACTACTGGTCCTGCCTCGGCCACAAAGCCCACCGTGACTACGCCCCCGACGAGCCGATCGGCACGCCCGACGGTCGATGAACGTTCTGTTTTCACACACTCCCTGGAAAACGAAGCCGTTTCATGCGATAGTGTGTTTCACCTGTTTGGAGGAGCCGTTCCGTGAAAATTCTGTTGATTCACCCGCCTTGGATGAGATTTTTCGGTTCGACGCTGATCGCCCCGCCGGTAGCCTTGAACTACCTTGCCGTCTATATTCAGAAACATCTTCCAGAGCACGAAATCGAAATTTACAATGCCGATTTCGCCCCAGATCAGGTCCCAACTCTTTCAAACTACCTCTTCACGGAAAAACACGAACAGTATGTTCGACGCCTGACAGATCCCCAGGATCCGATCTGGGCCGAAATCGAGCGGGTGATCGCGGAGTATCGCCCGGACGTCGTCGGCATCAGCTCGATGACGGCCTCCTACATTTCCGCCGTCATGGTCAGCAGAATCGCCAAGAAGGTGAACTCTTCGATCATCACGATCATGGGCGGGAAGCATCCCACGGCTCTGCCGGCCGAAACGGCCGCAAATGAGAGCGTCGATTTCGTCGTCATCGGTGAAGGCGAAGAGACACTCCGGGAGTTGCTGGAGAACGTCCAGAATCCCGACGCCATCCGGGGAATCGCCTTCAAAGACAGGGCGGGAGCAGTCCGGATCACCGAGCCGCGGCCCTATATTCGGGATATCAACACTCTCCCGCTGCCGATTTTCGAATCATCCCTCCAGAAGTATAGCTTTCAGAATACCGACAATCCGGCTATCTATACATGGATCATGGTCAGCGCACGCGGCTGCCCCTTCCAGTGTCTCTACTGCGCAAGCGACAAGATCGTCCGGTTCCGCAGTCCGGAGAGCGTGGGCGATGAAGTCCGCCAGGTGAAGCAAAAATACGGGATCACACGATTCTGCTTCGAGGATGATTCGTTCTCGCTCAACAAGGAACGGCTTCTCAAACTCTGCGCGGTTCTGAAGACCGAAAACGTCACCTGGATCTGCAACACGCGGGTCGATCTGCTCGACGAGTCGATCGTCAGCGCAATGAAGCAGGCAGGCTGCGTGGGCGTTGCAATCGGGATCGAAACCGGCTCAGAAAAGACCCTCATTGCGATATCGAAAAAAATCACCCTTGCCCGCGTCCGGGAGGCGATCTCCCTGTTGCGCAGGCATCACCTGCTCGTGACAGGGTATTTCATGGTCGGCTTCCCCTGGGAAACCCACGCCGAAATGAAAAAGACCATCAATCTCATGCGGACCATCCCGCTCGATCTTTTCTATCTGAGTATCGTCACGCCCCTTCCAGGGACACCGCTGTTTCAATCCCTACGAGACTCCGGAAAAATCGTCCTCCCCAATCTCGATTGGAAGCGCTTTCACCAGGGAAGTCCATTCATGAATTTTTCCGACACGATGGGCGATGCCGAGTGGGAAAAAACGATCCGGGAAATGGTCGGACATGCGTTCAGAATGCATCGAAAGAAGTATTTCTTCGCCACCCTGAGGAAATTCTGCCAGGAACCGGGCGCCGTTTTCCGGAAAATCCGTGACCGGCTCGCGAAGGGCCCGGCAATGCTCCGAAAGCTGATCTTTCCGAACTGAACCGGTATTCCGGAATCACCGCCGGCCTTGGGTATCACAGAATCTCTGATAGAGATCCTGCAAGGCTCCCATTTCATGTTCGATGGTATAGGTTCGTTCGAATTTGTGCCGGCCATGCACGGCCAGGCTGCGGGCAAGCACAGGATCACGCAAGAGGCGTAAAACACTTTCAGCAATCGATTTCGGCGTCGTCTCTTCGAGGATCAGGCCGTTGTCTCCGTGAGTGATGACATCGGGCACGCCGCCGATTCTTGTCGAGACCGTCGGCACCATGGCCGCCTGGGCTTCGAGAACCGCTACGGGCAATCCCTCAGAGGTGGACGTGAAAACGAAAACGTCCATTCCGGCAAGGAGCCGCGGCACATCGTTCCGCCACCCCGGGAACTCCATTTTTCCGGCGATTCCCAACTCTTCCGCCATCCGCTGCAGTCGCTCTCGTTCCGTCCCATCCCCGACGATGATGAAACGGGCGTCCGGAAACTCCTTCAGAATCTGCGTGGCAGCCTGAACGGTCATGTGCACGAGTTTTCCGGGGTCGAGCCGGGAAATAACACCGATCCTGGGAGTTGTGAGTGGCAGAAGCAGTTCGGGATAGGCTCTCGGGGGGAACTCCTTCGCGGGGAGTCCGATGGGAATGACAGAAATCCGACTCGTGGGGATATGCAGATCTCTGATGCCCGCCTCGCGCAGATGGCTCGACAAAACGACGAAGTGGTCGATATACTTCCGACAGATTTCGAACCCGAGTTTGTAAAAGGGTTTTTTCCATCCTTTCGTCAGCCACAGTTCAGGATCGCTCTCCCAGGAAGAGATATGCGCACGAGTGGAGGCGGGCCGGGCGAGCGCCCCTAAAAAATCGCTTTGTATATATATTGAGTGGATGATATCCGGCCGCCATCCTTCAAGGGCCGAACGAAGGTTTTTCACTCCCACGATCGGCCAGTGGCGGACGGGGAACAATCCCTCGACGGCACGGACCGTGAGATTCCGGAAGCGTTGGAAATGTTCGCGAATCGGCGCCGCCTGGTCGGCGCGAACCGGTCCGAAAAACAGGGCGGCCTCGAATCGGTTCTGGTCGAGCGAAGCAGCCCAGTTCGTGAGATGCTTCCAGGTCCCCCCGATGCCATACAGCAGGGGGGTGCAGACCCAGGCGACCCTGATCCTGTTCTTCACCGATGAGCCAGCGTCGTGACCCGCCGGGGCAGCGGGAAGATGCGTTCCTTGAGCGCAACTCCCGTTTTTCCGAGAAAGCTCAGGAACAACCAGGCCCAGGCATGCCGGAACAGGGGATATTTCCCGATGGCACGGGCAAAGAGACGTCGGGCACGTCCGAACTCCCCGCGCATCGCATAGGACGCACCCGAATTCAGATACTGCAGGGCCTCCGCCCGACCTCGTATCGGGGCATACACCGCGGGCAACGCTTCGACGACGTTCCGGATGACCTGCAGATTGCTCTTTCGAACTCTTTCCAGATCCTCATTCCGCGTCACATTCGCCGGATGTTCCCGATAGCGGGCAAGAACCTCGGGAACGAAGGCGATCCGGTGGCAGGCAGCAAGGCGAAGCCAGAGTTCCCAATCCTCCCGACAGCGCACGAGGGGTGATTCGTTGAATCCCCCAGCCGCGACGACGACATCCCGCCGCGCAAGAACCGTCGGCGAGGCGATGAAATTCCCTTCCTGCAACAGCGAGGAACCTACCCATCCCTGCGGAAGCGAGGCATAGAGTTCGCTGAACTTCTCCAATGCCGCGCCGCTCCGCGAATCGAAGCACTCGGCATCCGAATAGCACCAGTCGTCGTCGGGATGAGCCTGTAGTTCATCCAGTTGCCGGGCGAGTTTTCCGGGAAGCCAGATGTCATCCGAGTCCAGGAATGCCAGAAAGCGGCCTTTCGCGAGCCGCATACCCTGATTCCGGGAAGCACCGATGATGCCGTTGTTGTGATAATTCACGAGGCGGATCCGCGGGTCGCCGAGACCGTTCACGATTTCGACGGTGTCGTCTTCGGAGAAATTGTTGACCACGATGGCTTCCCAGGAAGGCATCGTCTGCGCCCTCACCGATTCGAGACTTTCCCTGATGAAAGCCGCATGATTGTAAGTCGGCATGACGACCGACACCAGGGGGGCGGGGGAATCAGGCATGCGCACCATGCCCCTTTCCATCGCGGCACAACACCAATGTCCGGTCGATTTCCTCCGCCAGGCCGCCGGCAAGCCGGAATCCCGTCGCCTTCAGCGCGTCGATCCGGTATTCGAGCTGGGGGGCGAGCTCCCCGGGCGCAGGCTGGGGACGGCGTATGGGCGGCCTGAAGCCGAGAACGGCCGAGCAGCGATCTGCGACGAGCTCCGCAATATCGATCATCTGCAGCACGCATTCCCCGCCGAGATTGAATATAGCACCAGATATTTCAGAGGCGGGCATCGCCATAACGTGTCCCATGGCCCGGGAGACGTCCTGAAGCGTGATGAAATCGCGCCTCTGCAGACCGGGGGAGTTGAGAACCAGCTCTCCCTTTTCCACGGCCTGACGGCACAAATCGTTTCCGATCAACGTCCACCGGTTCACTCCCACATGAAGTGGCGCCCCGATTCCGTTCGAGAGACGAATGACGATTCCCTCGATTTCCCCAGCCTTGTGAGCGGCCAGAACGAAATCTTCGGCAGCCCGGTGGGTGATGGCATACGGGTGGATCGGCCTGCAGGGCGTGGTTTCCGTGATCGTCCCCGCAAGCGGTGCACCGTACACATGGGCGGTGGAGAGGAAGATGAACCGCCTGACCCCCGCGGAACGGGCCGCCCGGAGCATTCTGAGCGTTCCCTGGATATTGACCGCGACAGCCTGCTCCGGATTCTTCGCGGAATCGATCTCATTCAACGCTGCCAGGTGAATGACATGCGTCATCCCTTCGCATGCCTTACGCACGTCCGCATCGTCGAGAACATCCATGCGGAGGGCCGTGGCCCCTTCAAGCTCCGCAGGGATTGGCGAAGGAAGGGTTCGTCCCCCGAGGCACACATGATGTTCCGGCAGGCGCAGAAGGTGGCTCGCCATGCGCGCCCCGAGATAGCCGAATCCCCCGGTGATCAGGACGTTGGTCGTCATTGGTGCCGGATGTCCCACGAGTAGGGGATCGAGGGATCGAACGGATCCCTGCGCTGGATTTCCGACGGATCGTGCGGGATCGAGGCGCAGTTTGCAACGATGGAGGTTTCTGTGCCCACGCCCTTGAAGCCGTTCCAGACATGGGGCGGAACGGTGACGAGGCAGTAGTTCTCGGGTCCGAGAAAGATCTCCTGAATTTCGCCACGGGTTTTGCTGTCGGGACGCTCGTCATACAGGACAAACTTGATCTTTCCAAAGGGAACCGCATAATTCAGGGTCATCCGGGTGTGGATATGCCACCCCTTGATTGCGCCCGGATGAACACAGGAAAAGTAGATCTCGCCAAATCCCTTGAAATGCGGGGCATCCGCCCGGAGCATGTGCATGATCTTGCCGCGCTCGTCGGGAATCTGCCGCAACGGGGTGATGACGACTCCGTCGATCATGAGAGGCCTCCAAAGGCTTTGATTTGTGCTTTGGCCAGTTCCAGAGGGTTTTCTCCCCGGTGAACCCCGAGATACCAGGCGACGGTTTCGCTCAGGCCGCGCTCGAAGTCCCACGAGGGCTTCCATCCGAGAAGCCGGCGGGCTTTGTCGCAGTTCAACTGAAGAAGCTTGCTTTCATGGGGGGCATCGGGCGGCGAGTGAATTTCGATGGCTCCCGAGCCCCACTGGCCAACGATACGCTCCGACAGATCCCGGACGGTACGGACCGCTTCGGCGTCGGGGCCGAAGTTCCAGGCGCCGGAAACCGTTTCCGGATCGGCCATCAGACGCTCCGCCAGCAAGAGATAGCCGGACAGGGGCTCCAGAACATGCTGCCACGGGCGGATCGAGTGCGGATTACGGATGATGATCGGGTTTCCAGCCTGAAGGGCCCGTATACAGTCGGGCACGAGACGGTCGGCCGCCCAGTCCCCCCCGCCGATCACGTTGCCGGCGCGGGCCGAGGCAGCTCCAAACCGTTTACGGGAGCGGAAAAACGAGTCGAGATACGAGAAAAACACCACCTCGGCGCAAGCCTTGGAGGCACTGTACGGATCGTGGCCGCCCAGCTCGTCATTTTCCCGATATCCCCATAGCCATTCGCGGTTGCGATAACATTTATCTGAAGTGATATATATCAATGCCCTGGTTTCCGGGCAATGCCGGACCGCCTCGAGGAGATGAATCGAGCCGAGGACGTTGGTGGAATACGTGCCGACGGGGTCGGCATACGAAAGGCGAACGAGGGGCTGCGCAGCGAGATGAAACACGATTTCCGGCCGGAACTCGCGAAAGAGTGTCGACAAGGCATCCGGATTGCGGATATCCCCGTAGACCTGTTTCATGCGCGGCTCCAATCCGAGCATGTGATACAAGTCGTTCGGCCGCTCCGGGGGAAGGGCAAAGCCGGCGACTTCCGCTCCCAGCTCGAGAAGCCAGAGAGAGAGCCAGGAGCCCTTGAAGCCGGTGCTGCCGGTGACCAAAACCCGTCTGTTTTTCACCATCGGATCCATGGGGCTTTCCCTTGGGCAACGAGCCCGTTCAGCAACTGGAAGTCCCGGGCCGTGTCCATCGGCTGCCAGAACCCATCGTGCTCATACACCATCATCTGCCCCGCACGCACCAGAGCCCGCATGGGCTCCACCTCGAATACCAGGTCATCCCCCTCCGGGAGGTATTCGAAGAGCTCCCGCCGGCAAACGAAAAAGCCACCGGAAATCCGGCCGCCGCTCGCCTGGGGCTTCTCATTGAACTCGGTCACCTTCCCCCCGGTTTCACACATGATTTCCCCGAACCGCCCCGGCGGCCGGACACCCGTTACGGTCATGATGCGGCCATGGGAACGATGAAACGCCAGAAGGCGGTCGAGGTCGACATCGCCGACCCCATCCCCATAGGTCAGGAAAAACTCCTTCTCGTCCCCGAGATACTTCCGGATGTTCCTCACACGGGCACCGGTCATGGCTTTCAGCCCCGTGTCGGCGCAGGTGATCCGCCAGTTGCTTTCCGCGTGGTCGTCGTGAAAGGTGATTCCCCGGGATGTCGAGAAATCGATGGTGAAATCACGCGTATGGGTCTCGTAATTGAGGAAGAAATCCTTCACCACCTGCCCCTTGTAACCGAGGCAAAGAATGAAATCATGATGGTTCCAGGAAGAATAATACTTCATGATATGCCATAGGATCGGATACCGTCCCAGGGGGATCATCGGCTTGGGGATATCATCGGCCACATCACGGATGCGTGTCCCCTGCCCGCCACACAGAATGACAACCTTCATTTCGGAACCTCCTCGAGGGGAGTAGGTGTTCACACCGTTCGCCAACAGGCCCGGCCATACCGCTCGTTTTCATGCCGGTGAAACGATCGTCCCCAGAATACCTCACCGGAACCGTTCTGTACAGCCCCCTCCTCGGGTCCAGCATCCCAAACGCGGGCGATCACGCCCGTTTCCCGGTAGTCCAACGCGAGGGGGGGCGGATCCATGGGCACGTCTTCACGTCGTGGTGATCCTGAGAAAGTCACGTACCGTTCTGAAAGTCACTTCCGTGAAATAGTCGCTTCGGATTTTTTGTCCAAGCGCTTTCCTTGTCCTGCAATCCAGGGGATGCGTTGAGAAATACCCTATAGCCCGCGCAGTATCCTCGGAAGTAAAGCACATGCGCCACAACTCGCCCGGAATCTCCGAAGGGATGGGATTGCGGCTGAAACTGGCCTGACTCACGGCGATAAGAGCGGGGATTCCCAGGACGATCGCTTCCATGCATGTTGAGGAGGTGTTGGTGAGAATCATGTCGCATTTCCGGAGGATGGATGAAAAATCCCCTTTCATGACGGTGAAATTCCGGGGAAGTTTCATGTCCAATGTTGCCAGGAGATTTTCGATGGGCATCGATGCCGGGTGGGGCTTGACCCAGAATCGAACATTGGGAGGGAGATCATGCTCCAATGCCGTGATGGCACAATGCAAGATATCCCGGGATGCTTCAATGGTGCTGTCCAATGCAATCAGAATGGTATGGTAGGAAGAATCCGGTTCGGGCAAAAAGTCCTTCCACAGCCATGAAAATCTGAAGCCAGGGGCTGCAATGACATCCAGATCGGAACAAAATTCCTTCATTTTTCCGATCAACCCCGGCCCCGTAACGGCAATGGTTTTGGGAACAACCTTGTATTCATACTCCTTTTTGCTAGGAACGACACACAGATACGTCGGAGGAGCTATGAAGCCCTCGTATCCTATATGCGCTATGTCCGGAAAATATTTCCGGAATCCGGCGTTGAAGCCTTTGTCAATGATTTGGTTTTCGAACCAGTCGATGACGAGGCATAGGGGAATTTTTTCTTCCCGCACCCGCTGCGCAAAGCGATAATTCATCAGCCCCAAGACGGAATTCGCAGAAAACAGATGTTCAATCCATATTTTCCGTGCAAGGGATGTGAAATCTATTCCGTTTTCGACCCATCTTCGCGGCTTTCTCCGGAAGATCCGGAAAGGAAATCCGAAGGCCCAAAAGATATCTCTCCACGTCAGGAGATCTTCTTTCAGCAGGAATTGGTTTTGCACATGGCGTAATTTCTGGAACATGGGAATAAGATCTTTGATACCACCCATGATCATCGGGGCATAAACAATTTTTTCTCGTTCTTCAGGGCGGAAAAACGCATCCAATCGGCCGTAATACCGGTCGATGAAGGTATTGTCAGAAAAGCTTTCCGCAAAGACGAATGTATCGATGAGGACGGTTTTTGCTGAAAAGCCTCCTTTTTGCATGGGATAAAACCATTTGGCAAGCGCTGCATAAAGGAGCTCTCTGATAAAAAGAAGGAAAAAGTCTTTCACTCGCGGCAAACAAGCATACAGCCGTTGCCACCATGTTTTGCGTATGATCGTGACGTTCGTCCGATGCCCCTCGAGAAAACCCGTAAGAATGGAAGCAACTTCTGGCGAATCGGTCCGAATTTCGGCGATCTCAACCCCATTGCTCATCAATTCCCGAATAAAATGTATCCGGCAATATTCAAGGAAAAACTCGTTGGTGAGCGAATTCCGGCAGGCCAGCTCTGAAACCCACCAGGAGATATCATTGCCATACGTTTCAGAGACTTCGTCCGTCAGGGTGGTAAAACGCATTCTGCAGTGAGAAACAACAGAATCAAACTTCTGGCGCCAATACGTCGGAAGCACTCCCTGCGGGGAAAAATCAAATTTCCATCCCGATTCAGGAATCTCCCTATTGCCTTGACTGTTCATTCAGATTGTTTCCCAGATCAGATTTACAACGTCTTTCGTTCCAGATACCAAGAACAGATGGAGATTGACTTCCATTGGAGATTTCACGAAGTCCTGGGCCCGTAACGGAAGGCTCCAGAAATTATATTCGCATGCCTATTCTTCAGAAAGCCGGCGGTGTCTGGCAACTCCGGCGTTCCGGATACCGCGACTCGAGCCGTGGCATGGAAAGAGTTCCGATTTCATCTGGCTCGGCATGACAAAACGGTGTGTTCCGACAACGCCCACGGATGGGTATATCAGCCTTCCCAGTCCAGATATGAATCAGCATACGTCGGATCCGGCTCGAGAATCACACCCCAGAATCCTTCAAAGTCGAACCATCGCCAATAGGAGGCCATCAGGGAACTCACGACAGGAATTCCGCGAGGATATTGATAGTAAATGCGCTCTTGAACGACCTTCCATCCCGAGTGTTCAATCAGGAGAGTCCAGTCTGCCGGTGACAGTTCAAAGATATGCTCGTCTTCTGCATAGATCCTCGAATTGTCCTTGCTCCTCACATGATGCAAGCCCACTCTGCTCTGGCGGAGGTAGGGAACCGTCAACGCCAGGCGGCGCCCCTTCCCGTCTCGGGACAATCGCCGGAAAAAGATGGCTGGATTGTGCAGGTGTTCGAGCATCTCAAAAGAGACGAACAGATGGATCGGATGGTCGAGGCTCAACTCCTCGGCCCGGCACAACAAGGCGGGAAGACCACGTTCCCGGATCTTCTCGACGGCTCTGGGGTCCAGATTCACGCTCAACGTTTCCAATCCCACATGATCCGGGAGAAGGCCGCGCAGATACCGCATATGGGTTCCGGCCGAATCCCCGATATCCACGACGAAGAAGCCGGATGACGGGGCATCCCGGAGGGCCTCGAGCATGAGATCGCACTGGAACGCCTGGAGACCCCGGCGTTTCAGTTCCAGAAAATCGGTTTCTTCGATCTGGCGAGATTCCTGGTTGCGAATGTCGGGAACGATCTCACGCAATCTCGCCACCGTTTCGGAAAGCCGCTGTTGCCGCAAGGCCTGGTTCAGCTGAAACAGCTTCCATCGTTCTGCCAGACGACGTTTGTCATCGGGCCGAACGCAGGCAAGCACCCGTTTGAAGAAACGCTCAATGAGACCTGGCATGTTCGTCCCAAACCCGTTCGAAAATGTTCCAAAAAGCCTGCATGGTGGCTTTATGTGCGATGCTGACCCGGATGTAGTTTTTCAGGAAGGGATAGGGAAATCCCCCTCCAACGAGCACTTTTTCGTTGCGCAGCGCCTGCATGATCCGGGTAACACGGTCTCCGGCATCGATCAGCAGGAAGTTTGCATCCGTCGTCCGGAAGGGAATTTCCTTCTCGCGAAGCCGGCTCGCAAGCCAGTCACGCCCCTGCTGGACCCCAAGGAGGGCTTTCCGGATAAGATCGGGCTGTTCGAGAAAGCGCTTGGCAAGCAGGACGCCGATCCCGTTGACATCATATGTTGGCCGGACTTTTCGCAAAGCGCCAACGATATCCGGGTGGCCGGCGGCGAATCCGATTCTCGCTGCGGCAAGAGCGCACAGTTTCGAGAACGTTCTCGTCACGAGAAGGTTGGGAAATTTCGCGATCAACGGAATTGCCGTTTCCGGGAAAAAGTAATGATAGGCCTCGTCGACGATCACAAGCGTCCCGTTCTGTGCCGCTTTCGTCAGGATCTGCAGGAGAGCTTCGCTGGGAACGTGAGATCCACAGGGGTTGTTGGGATTAACGACGACCGCAAGTCGGACGTCTTTTCCCATGCGTTCCAGGAAGGCTTCCGTCGGAAAGGCAAGGTCCGGCTGGTATTCCACGCCGATCAATTTGGCCTGGTATAGCTGTGCATAGACGGGATACATGGCGAAACAGGGATTCGCCAGAAGGATGCTGTCGCCAGGGGCGACAAACGCCTCAAACACATGCTTGATTGCCGAATCCGAGCCGTTGGAGAGAAATATCTGCCCGGAAGAGACCAAGCCCTCGTGCCGGGAGATCAGAGCCATCAGCTCATCGTATTCGGGATAGGTCGCAAGGAACTCGGGGGTGATCTCCCGCAGGCAACTCTCCACGAAATCCGCAGGCAGACCGTCAGGGCACTCGTTCATTTCGAGCCGCAAATACCCTTTGCGACTCTCCTGGGAAGTCCGATGCAGGTTTTCGACAACCGGCCGCGGATGTATCATTTTGTCCTCCTTGTCGGGCGGGAAAACACAAGGATGCTATCGCACAGCCAGTTGTTACAAAGACATTTCTGGTATTCCTGGTTCAATGCTTCTGAATACACTTCGGTATATTTCGCCTGGCCGCCGGGTTTTCCCTCGATCAGCCAGTGCATGTGGTTCGAAATGTCGTAGCGCTGAACCGGGATGAATTCGGATTCAAACCCCGCGTTCTCGAACAGGTGCTTCAGGACAGGCACGGAAAAATAGCTGCAATGAGCCCGCTGCCAGACGAACTCATCATAGGCCTTCGACTTGTAGAATGAGACCAGTGCCTCCTGACCGTTCGGAATTTCCGTCACCAGAATGCTTTCGGGAGAGGCCAGCAATTGCGCCATGACGTTCACGAATCCCGATGGATCCTTGACATGCTCCAGAACGTAGTAGGAAAAAATCAGATCGAACCTGCGGTCCTTCACTTCCCGCAGGTCTCCAACGGTCGGAATGTTTTTCGCGTTTGCATGGGCAGCATGATCGGCGTTGGGCTCAACTCCCAGCAGCTCGCCGACATGCGGCCGGAGAAAATCGAGAAAAAAACCGCTCGCCGAGCCTATTTCCAGGACGCGTGCCGTCGGCGACAGCAACGGCCGAATGAAAGGGAAGCGGCGCCTGGCTTCCCCGCCATTTCTGCGAAAATGCTCTTCCGGAGATGTGCACTTGACATCGCCACGCTTCAGAAGAAAAGCAGGATAGTCCTGAATATAGAATTCTTCTTCTTCTGCATCCGTCAAGAGCGGCCACAGGAATGTATGGCCGCATGACTCGCAGATATGGATACTCTGCGCCGGATTGCCGTATACCCCGCTCTTGCGGAGGCGAACCGCCCCAGAGCGGCACAGATTGCATTCGGGATGTGTGTCATTCATCTGTTTTCCACCAATCTCGGGTTTCATCCACCCATTGCTTCATCAGCCGGATCCCCTGCTCAATCGTCATCGTCGGGCGCCATCCCAGAGCCGCCTCCAGTCGTGAGATGTCAGCCGTACAACCCTTGATGTCGCCGGGGGTATTGCCTTCCACTCGGACCCACTTCTGGAAATCCGTTCGGCCGAAGGCTTGCAGAATCGCCTTGACCATCTGTTCGACCGTGGTCGGGACGCCGGTTCCGATATTGAACACACCGCCATGGGTCGCCGGGTTGACCTCGCTTCTCCTGCAGGCTTCCACGACATCTCCGACGAAGGTCAGATCGCGGAACCGGTCGAGGGCGCCCTTCACCCAGATCGGCTGGTTTTGCATCGCATACGCGAGGTAGATGCTCACGATACCTTGTTTCATATTGTGGAGATTCTGGCCCGGCCCATATACGCTGAAGAAACGCAGCATGGTTGCGTGAATTCCTTCGCGCGCCGCATGAAGGCGGATCAGGTGTTCGGAAGCCAGCTTGTTGCATCCGTAATAGGAAACCGGCTTGCAGGGATACTCCTCGGATAACCGGGAATGATCCGAAGGAGCCTCGCCGTAAACGCTCATGGAGCTGGCATACATGAACCGGGTGGCCTTGTGCCTGCGCGCCATCTCGAGAATGTTCCACGTTCCATGATAGTTGATTTCGATATCTCGCGACGGATCGTCGAACGATGCCTCTCCCGAAGACTGCGCCGCAAAATGGTACACGACATCGAGCTTTGCCGGTAACGGCAGGCGTTCGAGCATGCGGGCGTCTCTGATATCCGCCCGGAGAAGGGTCGCGCCGGCGGGAACGTTCCGCTCGAATCCCGTGGAAAGGTCGTCGAGAACGAAGACCGTGTTGCCGGTCTCGACCAGCTTCCTGG
This sequence comes from Candidatus Ozemibacteraceae bacterium, assembly GCA_035388825.1. Taxonomy (GTDB): domain Bacteria; phylum Muiribacteriota; class Ozemobacteria; order Ozemobacterales; family Ozemobacteraceae; genus MWAR01. The sequence continues at coordinate 18,540 of DAOOQQ010000013.1, read as the reverse complement.
CCAAATTCGAACCGATGAAACCCGCCCCGCCGGTTATGAGATAGGTCGTCATTGGCTCTTGCCGCCCAATACGCTTGAAGTCCTGTACAGATCCGCGATCGGGCGACTTTTCTCGTCCAGAAGGCCGAATCGGCGGGAAACCGGATGATCGTCGAGTCGAACCACTTCGCCGTTGCGTTCGATGGAGGCATACAGAGCATGCAGAATGCGGACCGCAGCGAGGCCTTCCTGGCCCGAGACGAGAGGCGCGCCCCCCCGGAGGAGGACATCGACGACATTGTCGATGATGACATTGTGACCAAAACCATAGACGTTCGGCGGCGCTTCGGAATGAGCGTTCAGATCGATATCGCCGAACGTCCACGTCGTAAGCCGATTGACCGAAGCGCCCTCAACGATGGCGGTGCCTTTTTCTCCGAGAATAGAAATGGATGCCTCGAGATCCTGGTTGAGAGGCCGGGTTGCCGTTGTTGCCTCGATGGCACCAAGTGCCCCGCTTTTGAAACGGAGCCAGGCGGTCGCCGTATCCTCGACTTCGACATTCACGAGTTGTGTCGCCGCAGAGGCCGAAACGGACTCGACCTCCCCGAGGAGCCATTGAAGAAGATCGATATGATGGACGGACTGGTTGGTCAGCGCCCCGCCGTCCAATGCCCAGGTCCCGCGCCACGGGTCACGGTCGTAATAGCTCTGGCCTCGCGACCACCGGATGCGGATCGTGCCGAGAACGATCTTCCCGAACGAGCCATCGTCAATCGCCGTTTTGATTTTCTGAATCGCTTTGTTGAAGCGGTTCTGATGCACCACGAACAGCCGAACCCCACATTTTTCGGCAGTTTCGATGAGCTTTTCCCCGTCTTCCGTCCGCAGGGCCATGGGCTTCTCTATCACCAGGTGTTTTTGATGATTCCTGATGATGTCCATGGCATGTTCGGCATGCATGCCGCTGGGAGTCATCAGACAGACGACATCGATCGCCTCCCGGCGCAGCATTTCATGATAGTCACGGTAGATCTTCACCCCGACTCCGGCATTGCGCTCCTCAGCCCGCTGGAGATTCAGATCGCAGATGGCTACAAGCCTGGCCTGTGGATTGGCAGCGATCGCTTCCATGTGGCGATACGCAATGCGCCCGCAGCCGACAATCCCAAAACGAACGCCCCCGCTCGTTTCTCGATCACGATTAGCCATGGGAAGCGACTCCCCTGGCGGCCACGCCGCCTTTTTCATAAGGCGTCGCGGTTTCGGTGAAGCCCTGCTTCTTCAGCCAATACTCCACGGTGGGCATCTGCCATTCATAGTCGACGTCGCAGCCCCCCCACTGTTTCACGGGGAAAATCTTCTGTCCCATCCATTTTTGGGGCAGCAAGCCGTCTTCGAGGTGTTCGAGACATCGGGGCCGAACGATCGAAACGCTCATGTCGGCGAACCAGACGTCCCCCTGCGAATCACGATCGCAGTTGAGCGTTTTCGGGTCTCCGAACGTCTCGAAGGGCACAAACGGATGCAGAAGACCGTCCACGCCTATCTTCCTGGCGCGCAGGGGGCTCCACATGTTGTAGCAGGACACCGTGACGGCCGAGTCATATTCGGGATTTTTCCGGAGGGCCGCAATGCCTTCTTCAATAGCCTGTGGTATAATAGTTGCCGCATTACAGAAGAGAAGCACCATCAGTTCGAGCTCTTTCCCTTCTTTCATCGCCAGCTCCCGGATGACCTTGTATCCGTGAACATAGGCATGCTCACCCAGAGCGGTTTTTGAGGCGAGCTCGGGAGGACGGACGATGATTTCCGCTCCGTGCCCCCTGCCGATCTCCATGATTCGCTCGTCATCCGTCGATACGTAGGTCCTGTCGACAGAGGGCGAATTCTTTGCTGCCATCAGGGGGTAGGAGCACAACGGCCGGCCGAGAAGGGGAAAAAGATTCTTCCCCGGAAATCCGACACTTCCTTTCCGTCCAAGCAGCAACGCAGCAATCATGAGAGACTCCTTTTCGCGCGGTATTTTATAAAAAGAAGCATTCGAAGTAAAGGCACCGGACGTCAGGTGGCAGTGATGAAGGTCTCCAGGGTGTCAAGGTCGCGGACCGTGGCGACATCCGGCGGAAACACGGTGCTGCCGGTTCCAAGACGCCCAAGGAACCGCACTCCAGCTTCCCGGGCTCCCTCGTAGTCGGCCATGGCGTCTCCGATCATCAAAACACGTCCAGGATTGAATCCGTGCCGCTTCACGATCGATGCAATGATCTGGCCTTTGGACGAAGGAGTGCCATGGCAGGAAACGAAGCACCTGGTGATCCCCCGTCTCTCGATGATCATCTCCAGTTCCTCCTGGGGCGTTCCGGACGCAACGAACAACGGAAGAATGCGGCAATACTTCCGGAGGAAAGCTTCGGCGCCCGCAACCCAGGGCGAAGCCAGAATTTCACTCAAGACCAGGCTGGAAAATCGCTCGGACAACACCTGTTCGTCATCGGGAGAAAGAACTTTACCGAGGAGCGTTTCATGGTAGTAACGGAACTTGATGAACCGAGAAATTCCACCATGCCGAAGGTGATATTCCACCACCTGTCGGACGACTTCCGGACCGTATTCGGCATACAAGGCGGCAAATGCCCGCGTCTTCACGTCGACGGATTCGAGAATGACCCCGTCGAAGTCGAAAACAATTGCATCGAAATGGAAAGCCGCCATCATGTTTCGTCGCTTTTGTCCACGATCCAGTCACCGTCGCTGGTTTGCCCATTCCGACACTCGGCTTCGTGAATCTCGGCGATGCAGTCGAGTAACCCCTGGCCCAGGTCCACGTAATCATTCGCAACGAGCTTGTGCCCAATTTTCGGATGGAATGCATAAGGGGTCATTTCGTAATGCCAGTATTCCCGTTCCGTGCTGAAATGGATCTTGACAGACTCCTGGCCCGGCTTGGAGATCATTTCCGAGATCATTTTCAGGAGATTTCTGACGGGCATGCGTTCATGGCCGGTTAGAATGATGTGGCGGTTCTCGAAGCCCGCGTCGAGGATCTGAACGCTCAGCCGTGCCGCGTCGGCGACGTGGATGTATTCCCGCATCGAATCCGGGCTGCCTTTGTAGGAAATGGCTCCTTCGGTGAGAGCCGTTTTCAAGAAATTGAAGATCGCGTTGCGCTTGTCGGCACGGCGGCCGTAGAGCGATCCGTATCGAAGGATGGTGTAAGGCAGGCCATAACGTTCCTGATACGCTTCCACGAAGCTCTCGGCGGATTGCTTGCTGACTCGGTAAAAGGAGCCTGCCGCAGAATAGACATACACCGAGCTGGCGAAAACGAACCGCTCGGCCTTCGCCATGCGGGCAGCTTCGAGCGCGTGGAGATTGCCGATGATGTTCAGCTTCGCCGTTTGCAACGGTTTGTTTTTTGCGTCATCCATGTCCGCCAGCGCAGCGAAGTTGTAGACATACCGGCATCCGCTGGCCGCTCGGGCGACGGCATCGGGATCCATGATGTCGCCGACGATCATCTCCTGATCGGGTTTCCGATAGGGGGATGAATTGCAGTCGAAGAGGCGGACATGAAAACCGGATTCGGACAGGGCATCGGCAACATGGCTTCCGAGAAACCCGCTTCCACCGAAAACGACGACATGTTCCTTTTTTTTACTCATTTGTTGTCACCTGGCCAGGATTCCAGCTCCCACAAGTCCCTTGTACAAGTTCTCGACTGCCTCGTCCTCCATCTGCCGCCGAGCCTCCTGAGCATATGAACCCATATGGGCAGTCAGCAGGACATTCGGAAGTTCCCGAAGCGGCCCCTTGTAAGGCTCTTCCTCGAATACATCCAGGGCGGCACCGGCGATCCTCTTTTCGGAGAGCGCGCGGTGAAGGGCCACCTCGTCGATGATTCCGCCACGGGAGGTGTTGACAAGGATGGCATTCGGTTTCATGAGCTCGAGCATCTCGGTATCGATGAGATGGCGGGTCTCTTCGTCGTAGGGAAGATGGAGCGCAATGACATCCGATTTTCTGATGAGTTCCCGCATGGGCAGAAACTGCAGATTGGCTTCTACGGAGGTTTCCATTTTATCATAGACAAGCACCTTGGCTCCGAAGGCATGCAGAAGCTGGCACACCCGCTTTCCGATGCGGCCGTAGCCGATGACTCCGATGGTCTGAGCGGCCAGGAGGCCGCCCATGAGAGGCTTCCATTCCCCGGCCCGAATGCTCCGGTCGGCTTGCGCCACCTTGCGCAGCATGTTCAGGATGAGCGACAGGGTCAGCTCCGCGACGGAGACAACCGGGGCGCCGGGCGTGTTGAAAACTTCAATGCTCCGCTCCCGGGCGGCCATGAGATCGACGCTGTCCAGGCCAACACCGCAACGGGAAATCACTTTCAGCGACTTCGCACCCTCCAGCACGGGGCGCGTGAGAGGCTCGACTCCGGCAATCATGCCAACGATGTCATCCGTCAGCAGCTCCGCCGCCTCCGTTTCCTTCAAGCGCCTGCCGTAAGGATTCGTGACGAGCTGGAATCCCTGGCTCACGATCGATTTCAAGAGCTCCTGTCGTTCAATATCAAAAGATGTAGTTGATATGAGTATCTTGGACACCCAACGTTCCTCCTGCCGAAATGCTGCGATTCGTGCTCTTCAGAGCTCCAGGACGCCCCACAGGAGCCTGCCGCGGAGCTGTATCTATTTGTGGGGGATCCCGAAGAACTTCTCCATGTATTCGTTGCGCAATCGTTCGAAAGAACGATTTCCCTCCTCATCGAAAATTTCCGCCCGCCGGATTTCGGGAAACCGGCTCTCGGGAAACCGAGAATACAACGGAAACGTCCTCTGGAGCCCCTTGAGCTCTTGGTAGGAAATGCTCTGATGTCTCAAGGGCACGGAATCCAGCACCTGGTGAACACGGTCCTCGCTGGATATGTATCCCTTCTCCAGGCAGTATTGATAGAGAGTCGTGCCCTTGTAGGGCGTGAATAGATATACATTCGCGGTTGCTGGCTTGATCTCCCGGTTGACGGCAATCGTATCGAACACCAGCTCCCGGGTTTCCTCCGGGAATCCGATGATATTGTTGACCGTATAGGCAATTCCAACATCCTCGACAATCCTGAATCCTTCGATCATCTGGGCATTGGTGTATGTTCGGTTCAGCATCCTCTCCCGGAACTCTTCGTTCCCATGCTCGATTCCGAACTGCATATTCTGGCAATTCATCTCTTTCAGGATCCGGATCTTCTCCTCGGTCACCGTCTCGGGACGGGACTGACACCAGAACGGAATTCGAATCGATGCGTAACGCGACGCAAGCTCCTGGAGTTCGCCCAGGGGCTTGGCAAGAAACGATTCGGCATTGAAATTGATATAGTCAGGCTTATATTTATCTATCAACTGCCTGAGTTCGGCGAATATCTGATCGGGGGTCTTTCGACGGTAATAGTTTCCGCATCCGTTTTCCTGGAAGAGTTTTCGGAGCTGGGGGGCTTCGCAATACGTGCAGGAATACGGACAGCCCCGGTCCAGTTCCACATGGATCATCGAATAGACTTTGCCCTGCATCGGCCGATACAAGCGTTTCCGGTCGAAAATATCGTAATCGATGACGGGCAGGGTCGCAAGATCGGTGACAGGCCGCATCGGATTCTTGAACAGCTGGCCATTTTTCTTCACCCACAAGTTCCGTATCCCGGTCGTATCCTCCCCTGCCCGCATTTTCTGGCACAGCTCGACGAGAGCCCCCTCGCCCTCGCCAATGCAGATCATGTCGATATTGGGGTTCTGAATCGTCTCTTCGGGAGAAAACGAGACGAATACCCCGCCGGCGATAACCGGGCGCTGATAATCGGCAATGGCAGCAACGAGGGATTTTCCCAGCTCCCACGTGTCTTCGACGAGGGTGATCCCGATGAGATCCGGCTGGAAGTCGTTCACCCGCTTCTTCAGATCCTGGAACATATCCGTTTCAAGGTAGGAAACCCCCTTGTCGGAATAACTGAACGGCTTCAGCTGGAGAAGCTCCACCTTCTTCTGTTCGAAATTCACCTCTTCCGAATGATAGTACGTCGTATCGAACAATTCGACATCGATCGAAGCCTGTTTCAGACACGCCGAGAGGAGGGACAGATTGATCGGAACGAGGGTGGCCATTTCCGTATTCGGGTAAATGAACAGGACGCGAAAGTTCCTGGCCATGGTGTGGAGAGCTCCTTCCTGGGGGGGATCCGTGTTCCCCCTGTGAGATGACATCAATGCCGCAGTAGTATACTCCTCTCCCCTGACAAGATACAGTGCGGCGTCAGGCTTCCCGGGAAATCTCAGCATGCCGGCGAAGGCATTCGCCGGACGACCTCACGGGGACTACCGCTTGACGAGAACGAATGACCGGAACCGATTCGACGGGTTGTGAAAGTCACACATGTCGAAGCCGGTGAACATCCTGCGGTATTCCCGAAGCGAGTAGAAGTGGTCCCCGAGAAGGGGATCGGGCGGAAAAAGATCACAGGTCTTCGCCCAGAGAGGGCGCGGCGCAAGCTGCTTCCCGAACATGAGGGTCTGAACATGCGCAGGAAGAAGGGCCTGGAGAATCAGCTTGCCCAGGTTTTTCAACCACGCCTTTTGGAAGTCGACATGATGCTCGCCAATGATGATGGCGACTCCACGATCTTTCAGGACGCGGCGTATTTCGCGAAGCAGTTTTTTTGGTTCGGCGGCATGATGAAAGGCGGCTGACAGGAAGACGAAATCGAGGGAGCCATCCGGCAGGTGGATATCATGAAAATCCCCGTACACCAGCGTGATCCGGCTTTCATCAATTCCATAATGCCTGATGAGATTGGGGCCGAGCTTGAACAGCCGGTGATGGCTCCGCTCCAGGCAGTGAAGATGCGTCACCCGCCCGGACTTCAGCAGGTAGGGAACCGCCCAGAGATTTCCTCCAGCCAGATCGATTCCCGCGCCCCCAAGGGTGATGTCGAACTGTCGTTTCAGGAGTTCGAGACAGCGCTCGAGATCCCTGCCAAGCCCCGTCTTTTCCAGAAAACGCTCGAGCTTGCCGAAATCCCCGTCCAGGATGAAAAACTCTTTGGATTTCTCTTGTTCCTCGTCATTCCAGTAGTCGTTTTCGAGGAATTCGCCGCTGGGAGGTTGAATCCAGAACTCCGTGTTCATTCCTGCGTCCCGGTTGAAAAGAGTGATATGAAACTAGCAGAATGCCCGTGTCCTGTAAAGGATAGTTTTCGATATTTCCGCAAAAAGGCTGTCAACCGCCAGACGTTCCCAAGGCAGGGAAAATCCGAAGAGCGGCCGGCACCCACCGGATAACACAGGAAAGCGAACAAGGTCACCGATGCATCCCCAAATATGGTGCCAACAGCTTCCGAAGTTTGTCGGTATGCCCCCGGTCGAGACCGTAGGCAAGGGGGACGGTGAGCAGAATGACGAGAGCCGAAACGGAATATGCCGCGCCTGCGACAACGAACAGAACACCTCTGGAAGCGCCTGGGAGAAGGACGTTCGCCATCAGACGGCAGCCATGACCCACCAGGAGAAACAGAGCCAGGCATCCAGCCTGGTGGAGAAGGTATTTCGAATACCGGAATTCCAGAACCCGGGCAATGAAGAACAGAAGGGCATTGACCGCAATGAAATTGATCAGGACACTTTTCAGGGCCAGCCCCGTGGCTCCCAGATCCAGCCCGAACACGGCGGACGGCCCCACCAGGAGGATGGTGGCGGGCATGCCGAGCAGCATGACGGTCAGGCCAATGTTTCGGTACAACCCGGTATTGCCGGTTGCATAGAAGACCGCTCCGACCAGTTGGCCATAGGTCTGATAAACGGGATAGAAGGCCATGATCGCAACGGGAACGGCGGCGTCAGCGAACCGGCTGCCACCGAAAATGGCCACCACATTGGGTGCCTGAACCACGACGAAACAAGAAAAGAACGCGGTTATCGAGAAAAGGAGGGGGATATGCCTTCGGAACAGGCTTGCCATCATAGGCTTGTCGTTCCGATGGAAAGCGATGGAGAACTCCCGCGTCAGAAGGGGGGTCATCGCACTCGAAAACAGGAAACAAATGGCGCCGATGGAGGCCGAAAGCCCGAAAAAGCCCTGTTGTTCGCTTCCCGCAAATCGTTGCAGCAGCCATCTGTCCATCATGTTGATGATCATGCTTGCCAGTGAGTAGACCAACAGAGGGTGACAATAGGTCCAGAATTCCTGAAGATACTTGCCAAACGCTCTCCAGGCATGCCTCAGGCAGTATCGAAACGCCATGCCGTTTTTTGCGAGAAGGGAACACAGCGGCGCCAGAAACAGAAATACCAGGATCAGGTTGTAATAGAAAAAAGTTTCGAGGTCGAGGAGATTCGAGAAAAAGAGACCGACGACGAGTCCAAACCCCACGATCTTCTGCACCATCCGGATTTTTTCCATTGGAACGGTGAGACCAAACGCGTCGCCCATGCCGGCTCCAACCTGGCCCATCCAGCCGGCGAGGCCGAGAATCGCGGCCAGGATGATGAAAAATGGCTTCTGGTCCGGGAGGAGAAGCGGAAAGAGTCCAAAGCCATGGAGCAACCCCACGAATCCGAGCGTCAGCAGGGTCATGATCCCCATGAAAATCAGATAAAAGCCGATGAGGCCGCTGTCCTTGGGGCGCTGGGAAAGCTTGGTGAAAAAGGCAAGAGACGTTCCGAGATCGAAGAATCCGATGAACTGATTGAAAAAGTTCGTCAGGAAGTTGAAATCTCCAAACGCGACGGGGCCAAGACTTCGCGGGATGATCACCTGGGAGCCGAGGCTGATGATCAGGCCCAGAACATTCGTGGAAACCTTGAAGAGATACCGCTTCGCAAGCGAGTCCGGCGCCGCCTGCCCGGTCGCCGGGCCTTCGGCGCCTTTGGAATCAGGATTCATGACGAGTTCGCTGCTTCCCGTTCCTGTCACTGCCGGCCTCATCGTCTCTCCTGATATGGGACCGTGCGAGACGCTCTGCGAGCCTGATTTCACGATGTCTGCCGTCGGTACAGCCGCGTACATAATGGTCGAAATAGGACGAGTCACGCTTTTTCGGCAGTTCGTTCTTCAAAAACAGGTCAATGTGATCCAACATATCCCGCTCCGTCTCGAGAAAGTAAACCCTTTTTTTCAGCAGCTCCAGGGCACCGTCTTCCAGTGGAGCCACCTTGCCTGCCCACACGAGAATCTCGACATCCTCACCGAGTGACTCGTAGAGAGGACTGGAAATATGTTCAATGACGACGCATTTGACATCGTAGATCCGCATGGCTTCGGAAAAAGCAAGGTCATCGGCAATTCGGATGTTTTTGCATCCTTTCAAGTAGGAAAACATGCACAGATTATTGGAATTGCTCCGCTTGAATGGTTTGACGACGATGTTGTAACCGGTTTTCGACTCCAGGTGGGTCAGCAATGCAACCTGCTTCGCCATGATGAAGTCCGGCTTGTCCCGTTTCATGCCACCATCGAACAGGGAAATGGTATTGGTGATCGGGAAAAGGATGTCGACCGCCTCTTTCGTCACCGGGGGCTGACGGTTTCCGGATTTCACGGACGCATTCCCATAACGGAACAGTTCGACGCAGGGTTCGGCCGCCTGGGGATAGGCATGTTTGAAATCCTCTTTGGTGAACCCATAGCTGACATAATGACTGCACCGGGAAAAATCCATGAATGCAACCGTGTAGTTCTTCTGATCACCGATATAAGGCCCTCCATGCTGATGGCCAATGACGGGGATTCCCGAGACCAGAAGATATTCGAACAGGAGCGAGTGAAGAAGATCGCGCGAGCCGCTGACCGGCGGTGTTCCCCAGACACCGAGCCTTATGTCATGGCTTCGCACGGCCGCGGAAAAAGCGATCAGCGCGTCAATATAGTTGTTGCCATTCCAGTCGGCTTCCATGTCGTCCAGGATCAACCGGCCTATGCCGAAACGATCCTGCCGGGGCATGTCGATATCGAGCCGAATACTCTTTTTCTCCTCGCTCTTGGCGGCTGAACACCGCATGACAAGCTCTTCGGAAAAAAGATTGTATCGTTTCAGTGCTCGTTGGTAGAAGGAGAGTTTTCCGGGAGGGTCGTGGATGAACACCGCCGGACGGCGGCTCGCGGGTGCCATCAAACACAGGAGGGTTTTGCATCTGTGAAGGAGCCGGCCCAAGAATCCGGGGTGGCATATGCCGGCCAGCCGCCTGAAGTCAGAAACGAGCCCGAAGCCCGCCTGGAAGAGCGATCTTCCACGTTCGGCAACCACGCCGTCATTCGCAGGCAGCCCGATGGGAAATCGCTCGATCTTTTCGGGAAGCACTCCGGAAATAAGCTTGGCTATGCTCATTTCGGACCGAAATCCTTCGCGAAATGCGTATTCGTAATAGTGAAGTTCGGAAATGTCATGCCGGGCGAGAGCACGCTGAAGACCGATGAGGAAATTCAGACAGGCATTGAAACGAATGAAGCCGTAATAGGAGTAGAGAGGCTGGAAAAACCTCATTCCCCGACAGCCCACCTTGCGGTTGAAATCCGGGGAAATTTTCTCGTCGAGAGCGTCCATGAGGGTGATGACAAAGGCTTCGGACACCTGAATATGTTCGACGACTTCATCATGCGTTATATAACAGCTCAAACATTCACTTCGAAGAGAGTGTCTCTGCGCCAGGAAACCGTCCACCGCAGCGCTGGTCGTAAAAAGCCGAAACTCCCTGTCTGCGTTTGTACCATGTTGCCGGACGAAATGCTCGGCCTCTTCCGGCGAATGGATGATAACGGCTTTTCCGGCCACTCTATCGATTCCTCAGCACGAGCTGGATGATATTGCCCCAGAAAGGCGGACTGGAGTGCCCTTCTCCTCTGACGAGACCGATCACGGAGTTGTAATCCTTTTCGATATCGGCATAAACCGTTTCCAGATAGGGGTATGACAGTTCCACGATTTCGAAATCGAAAAGTCTGCACATCTGCTCGATCGATTTCGAATTGAATATCAACCGGTGGTAGACGGGATCGAACAGGCTCCATTTTTCGCCAAGGAGACGAAACACAAAGGAATCTGAGTTTGGAAGCACGTAAATGAAAAGCAGGCCGCCTTTTTTCAACAGTGTCTTCACCCGAGCCAGGGTCTTTGCCAGATTTGCCCCCAGGAACTGGAAGGAGCCCCGGAATATGAGCGCATCTGCCTCCTGCCGAGGTTCCAGGCTCATGCAGTCGCAGCACTCAAAGGAAATATGCGATGAGCCGGTCCTCTTCCTGGCCACTTCGATGGCGGACAGATCGGGATCGATCCCCAGAAGCGTATACCTTCCGACCGCATCGAGCGCGTCGATGAAGGCTCCTATCGAGCAGCCGGCATCGATGAGGTTTCCGCTCTGGATATGACGATGCAGATGTCTGGCGTCAATTTCATACTGTGTGGTTCTCAGAGCGTTCAGATCGTGATTGTCCGCCCTGGTGGCGGCATAATAGGTCTTGTCGTAATTGCCCTCGATCTCCGGCGCCGGAATGAACCAGAGGTGGCAGTTCGAACACTTCTGGATCCGTGTCGGGCCCAAGTGGGACAACGTAAAATCCGTCGATTCGCAGAGAGGACAGGAAGCCATTTCAAACCTCCGGCATGAGAATGGGGACGAGCAGAAAGAGAAGCATTCCCTTTCAGCCCAGGGTTTCGTCTTTCGACTTGGGCTTCTGATATGTCGTGGTTTTGAAAACTGAATCCAGCTTCAATCCGAGTTTTGCCGCAAGTTTTTCGAGATGGACGGTGACGGTGTCGACCAGTTCGTGGTCCGACATGCTGGTCAGGTTCACATGGAAATCCTGTCTGTCGCCACTGTTCATGAGATACTCGATTTCGTCTGTGATCCGGCCGTTATCCTTCGCCCATTGATAGATCGGCGTCCCGGGAAGGGGCAGCAGGAACCCGACGGAAGGGAATATATTGCATTTTTCGCAGACCTCGAGCGTCAGGCGGATGCTCTCCGGGGTCTCTTGAGGATAACCAAAAATCACGCTCGTCAGAGGAACCACACCGCCTTTCCAGAGCACGTTCGACTGTTCGATGAAATCATCGACGCTGATCTTTTTGTCGATGGCCTTGAGAATTTCCGGGCTGGCGTTTTCCAGGGAGTATTCGATATTGTCGCAACCGCTTCGTTTCATCTCCCGCACCAGATCAAGATGTTGACTCTTGAAAAGGTTTCCCCGGATGGAGCCGGTCCAGAAAATCTTGAAATCGAGGTTATTGAGCTTGGATACCATGCGTTCGGCGCTGGCGACATTTTCAAACGTGAGTTCGTCCCAGAAATTGATGAAATTGCAGCCATACCGATCGTGCAATCTCCTGATTTCCTTCATCACGACGTCTTCCGAATACTTGCGATACTTCTCGCGTTTGAAAACGTGGTAGCAGAACGTACAGTTGAAAGGGCAGCCGCGGGCGGAGTTCAGGGGAAAAGAGACGATGGGTTTATCAGAGAAGTAGTTCACATTCACCTGGGTGAACGCGCTGTATTTTTCGAGGTCGAAAATTTCCCAGTCGGGAAACTCGACATTATCGAGGCAGGGAATGACATTCCGCTTGTCCGTGGCGTGCAGTCTTCCGTCTTTTTTGAAGATGATCCCCTTCACCTCTGCGATATCCCGACGGTTTGCCAATGCCTGGAGAAGTTCGACGATCGTCACATCCCCCTCGCCCATCACGGCGATATCCACCCGGGAATTGTTCAGGAGAATTTCCGGAATGGAGGTGGCGACAGAGTTTCCTGCAATGACGACACAGGCGGGATTGCACTCCTTGGCAACGTCGGCTATCCCAAGGACATGCTTGTAGCCCGTGACGATACAGCCGACGGCCACGACGTCATACGGCTTCTTCCCCAGAATCTCACGCAGATCGTTCAGATTATACTGGTTGATATCCATGTCGACGAGGTCGAAGGGGATCCCGGCCCGCTTCACGGCCGAAACCACGTAGGCAAGCCCCACCGGCAGTTGCCGCCGTTTCGCGCCTGGCCGGAGAGATGGGTTTACGAAGGCGATGTTCATGGTGATTCCTCGATTCTTTGTAAGAGTTTTCCCTTCTGGAGCGCCAGGGCAACGTCGTACAGATCGTTCAAAGGGATTTTTGTCTGCCGTGAAATCTCCAACAAAGGTGTTTTCCCGTCAGCATGGAACAGGAGCCATCCGATGATTTCCCTGGTCCTCTGCCCCCCCAGGCGTTCGGGCAGAAAGGCTCCACCGCTGTTTGCGATCAGGCCACGTTTGCCGAGCATCGGCTCGCACCAGGGGTGAAGAGAGCGGAAGGTGAGATTTCGTTCCAGATTGCCAATAGCCCGAAGATAGAGGCGCAACGTTCGGCACAGGTTCTCAGCACTGATGAAATCCAGATTATCCAGGGAAGTATGATACTCCTTGTATTCGTAATACTTGTCCTTGCAAATGGTTCCGACCGGGATTCTGAAATAGGGGGACGAGTACTGCCTTTCGTCACTGCCATTCACGGAAAAGGGATAGGAGACGAACTCGAGCTCCTGCTCCCGGAACGCAAGTTCCACCAGAAGATCCAGTTCGTGTGTGCCGAGAAACGTTTTCTTGTATCCGAACGATCCGGGGCCGCCGACGGTCGTCACGACAAACCCACAGCGTATCAGCTTCATGGCCTCCGCGTTTGCAGCCAGATAGGCGATTGCGCCGATGGTTTCCGGAACGATCACGAAGCGATAGGAGTGACGCAACGGTATCTGCTTCAGGTATCGCAGAAGCAGCGTCCAGAGAATGATTCCCGACAGGTTATCGTTGGCAAGGGAAGGATGGCAGCAATAGGTGGAGATCAGGATCTCCCGGGTTGATTCCCCCGGCAGCAGGGATTCGCCATAGGTCAGACTGCCCGGCTGCAGGTCGGCATCGATCCTGACATGATACCGTCCGGACCGGTCCATCCTCTGGAACTCGGAGTGCGACAAACAGAATCCCCAATCCTTGGCATAATAACTGGTCCGATATGGAATTGCGTCCGGCATCTCCGGGATCGTGTGCAGATGAGGCTTCAGCTCGTCAAAACTCATGATCCGGTCCGTCGGAACGCTGTAACCCACCAGATGCACATTGTTGTCGGCGAAATCGACGATGGTGTTCCCCTGCAGGTCGCGAATGAAGGCGGACCGGACATGCCATTCGTCCGGCACGGTCCAGTCGTAGCACACGGTTCCCGACGGGATCTCCCCGACAGAAAAAGAGGTCACCCGTTGCAGGCGCGAAAGGGTGGCCCGAACTCCGTCGCCGGTGATGCTTCTGGGGACAGGAAAGAGTTCGCGCAGCAACGTATCGGCATCCGAGCAAATGCTCCGGAACTGCTCGTCACTGATCGCGAATGGGTCGGATGTCTGTGCAGGTCGTTCCTGAGAGTTGGTCATGGCGAGTAGCCTGTCTTTCTGATCATTCTACCGGTATCGCAGGACAACGGCGGGAATGCCCGCACACACCGCAAAGGCCGGAATTTCCCCGTGAACGACGGAATTGGAACCGATGATCGCGCCACGGTTGATCTTCGAGTTTATCAGAACCGAGGTGCACACGCCCAACCAGACATCCTCGCCGATATCGATGATGCCATGGCGAAAACCCTGTTCCTGAATATACCGGTTCCGATCCATCGTCCATTCGGACGAATTGATCTGAACGAATGGGGCCAGCAGCGCATAGCGGCCGATGGTCACGGTGCCCCCGGAATGGATCATCGTATAGGGGCCGATCTTCGCCCCTTCGTGAATTTCAACGCCCCCGTCCCTGGCCGCGACGATCCTGACCTCCTCTTCGACGTAAACATGATCGTGAAGATGGATCCGCCCTTCTTCCCGATTTCTCAGATCAATGTTCCCTCCGAGAGTGACGTTGTTCCCGATGATGATGTTGCCGGGCCTGCCCCGGAATTTCACGTTGACCCTTCCGAGAAAGCGCACGTTTTTGCCGACCCTGACCCCGGCACATCGGAGCAAAAACGTATATATCCCCGAACTGGCAATCGGAAGGTTGTTGATCAGCCGCTCGAGGACGGAAGATTCGCTCGAACCGCCCCCCGCATGAGATCTCTGCAACACGGCCAGACTCGTGTTCCTGTTTGTTTCCAGAGAAATCCTGGCAGCTTCGAGCAGCGCGGGATCGGGGGCTTTCGCGACTCCCGAAACGGTCTTCGCGATCATTTCGATGGAATCAAACCGTTCTTCATTCCACAGTTCCTTGGGAATCTCGGTCTGGAACCGTTCCTCCAGGGAACGGACCAGGTCGAGAAACGAAAATGAATCGAGCAGACCGGATCGGAGCAGGGACGTTCGCGCCGAAATGCTTCCCGCCGGCTGACGAGGTAATATCTTCATGACAATATTTCTGACATCATCCTCGAGCCGGCCCGAAGAGCCCCCCTCGAGGGGGGGCGCGGCGGATACCCTCTGGAGGAAACCGGTCTTCAAATATTCAGCCTTGTTCAGGGAACGGGATATCTTTCCGGCTGTCCCCTTTTTCAGGGTCATATGGGGAAGCAGGAGAAATTCGGAAATAGAGATGTTCAGCAGATCGAAGATCTTCTTTCTCAACGGCAGCAGATCTACTCCGGCCGGATCGACATCTTCACCAACCTCGGCCAGCACGACGACGCGCTCGGTACCGACGCGTGCATCATCGACACCGAACGCAAGGTTCCTCCCCGGGATCAGATACGGCTCCTCGTTGAGGATCGCCTCGATGTCCTGCGGATACACATTTTCCCCACCAACGATGATGAGATCCTTCTTGCGGCCCGTGATATACAATTCACCGGCATGGAAGAACCCCAGGTCCCCGGTTTTGAAATATTCGCCGAGAAATGCGCTGGAAGTGGCTTCTGGGTTGTTGAAATACCCTTCGAGCATGCAGTTGCTGTTGATCGTCACTTCGCCAACCCGGTCTTCCGGGAGGATATTCCCGGAATCATCGATGATTCTGATGTCGATGTTGGACAGAGGTGTCCCGGCAGAAGCGATCTTTCTCCCCTGGGGGGATGGAATGATCCTGTGTTCCTTCGAGAATGCCTCGATATCAATGCCGAGAAATCGGGCAGGCCCCTTTCCGGACGAGCACATGGCGAAGGTATTCTCTGCCATGGCGTAACAGTTCCTGATGACTTCTTCTTTCAGGCCTGTGCCGGCGAATTTTCGAAGAAATGGCTCGAGGGTGTTCGCGAGCAACGGCTCGGAACAACACACGATCTGTTGGATGGAAGACAGGTCCAGACCGCTGAGGTCTCCGTCCGGAATGCTTTTGGCAAGATGTCCCAGGGCAAAATTCGGAAGCCACAGATGGGTTCCGCGATGCCTGACAACGGCATCCAGAAGCAAACGGGGATTTTTCACCCATTCGAACGGGGACATCATGATGATGGGCACCTTCATCAGGAAGGGAATGAGCATGCAGGCGATGAGGCCCATGTCGTGATAGTGGGGCAGCCAGGAAACGACCTTTGAATCCCCGGAGAAATTCACGCACTCCGCATAGGCTTCAATCTGGTTGAAAAGCGCGGGAATCGAAATCTTGACCCCTTTTTTGGCGCCGGTCGTCCCTGAGGAAAATTGAAGAAAAGCCTCTTTTGCGACCGCCGGAAACTCGGAGGACAGGGGAGCGTTCCTCCGGGGAATGTCCTCGTGACAAACGGCGCCCAGGAACCAGGGGGAGGCCTTCAGCGGCTCGACCCGGGAAAGGATTTCCACGATTTCCCGAAAGCCGATAACGATTTTGATGTGGTTATAGCGAAGCAGATTTTCGATGGATTCTATAAATGATTCTATTGATTGCTTGGGCGAGGGATAGGCGAAATAGGCCGGCAAAGCCCCATGCACGATTCCTGCGAAGAAGCCTGCGAACAGATCGAGGGACTCCTTGAGGATGATGAGGACGGAATCCCCTTCGGCAAGCCCTTTCTCCCGAAAGAAGGCCTGGTAGTCGTGGATCCGGCTGAAAAGCTCACGATAGGTGGATGACGTCGAGGCGGTGAGACCGAAAAAAGTGATCCACTCTACATCCGGCGTGGCCGTGCAGATATCGGTCAGACGTTGGCGGAACGTTTTCATGATATCAGGAGTTTCGCGAATGGAGATGCTTTCGTATCAGGTGGGATGGCCTGACCAGAGGATCGGTCTCTCCTGCAAGCAGAAGCTGCATCCGGTCGTAATCTTCCCGGGTGTCGAGCAGGAAAATCGTCTCATCCAGGACCAGGTCGGGAGGCGGGGTCAGGCGCTTGATCCGGTATTCGGCAGCGTTGTCATACACATGGTTCAGGATGTGCTCCCGCTCGCTGGATGGAAGTGCCGGCATGGCATCGATTTCCTTCAAAACCCGTGTGGGATACACCTCATAATCGACCCCATGAGGAAATGCCGGCTTGGTGGTCATCAGATCGAACGTTTTCTCTCGAAGGCAGGATTCGAGGACATAGTCCAGAGTTTCCCCGTCGACGAACGGGCAGTCCCCGGTCACCCTCACGGCATGATCGAATCCCCTGTTTTCCGCGGCCTTTACATATCTTCCCAAAACATCTTCTGAGGAACCGCGGTAAACGCCGATCGCTTCCTGCCTTCCTATTTCGGCGACCCTGTCATCCTCCGGCAGCACGGTGGTGGCCAGGACGATTTCACTGAGGAGCCTGGACGTTTTGAGTCGTCGAATGATGAAGGAGACGACGGGCACTCCCATGAAAGGGAAAAGAACTTTCCCCGGAAGACGTTGCGAACCGGTTCGTGCAGCGAGTATTGCTCCGAATTTCATATCTTATTTTACACTCCTTACACTCAGGAGTCTGGCTATTTCGAGATCTTTTTTGTTTTCGATGAAAAACGATTCTTCCTTGGGAACGACAAAATTCACGATTTTAGAGCCCGTGAGACTTCCGGTCTTCAAATTAATATTCTTTGTCGCCGAAGCGGTTCTTGCCTGCAGGTAGATCGTGTCGAAATCCGTTCTGATTCCCCTGGAGTAATTGATGGGGACAAGCCCGTTTGGCGTCCTTTTCAGCAGCGGGTCGTGGATTTCCTGGACAGCGAATGCCGAATCCGCATCGTTGACCAACAACGTATGAACCGCCTCTTCGAGAATATGCCTGCTTATGAAGGGCGATTGGATGTAGGAGAGGACGGTGATTCCGGACCGACGGGCGTCCAGCGAGCGAACGATCGGCTCGAGGGATGCGACGATGCTGCACGACGGGATGGTGTGCTCGATGTTTCGTCCCATGAACAGGAGCCTCGGGTCCGAAAACTTCTCCAGGGTCTCTCGGGCGTCCGGATTGTCCGAGGTCACCACGATGTGATCGAAGATCGGGGAGCTCATGCAGCTTTTGATGGCGTGCTCCAGGAGAGAATCCTCGAGGATGTTCTCACGCCAGAGATCCGGATAAAAATCATAGTTTTTCCGGCACGGGATGACGGCGATGATCGGCCGGAACTCCTTCAGTCTGGCCGCAATCGAGTCCTTCTTGATCGTCCTTCTGGCATTCAGGATTCTCAGAGAATTCTCGGT
>DAOOQQ010000012.1:0-89716 GCA_035388825.1 Candidatus Ozemibacteraceae bacterium | reverse complement strand
GTGGCAGGCCTGACCGCGTTCGTCTACGGCATGTTCCGGCTGCTGTCGGTGGGAAATGTCGACGGGGTGTGGCACGGCCTGAACTGGATCGGGACCGGCGCGGCGCTCGTCTCGACCGAACGGGTTCTCGAGCTGCTCCAGGGGCCCGACTGGCCCGACAAGATCACGCTGCGGGAGAAGCTGGGCTGGCTGGCGTATCTGACGGGCGGCATCGGCATGGTGTTGAGCTGGTGCACCACCCCGCTGCCGCTCGTACTGCTCGGCTGGGCGCTCGCGGGCACCGAACCCGTCAAGGTCGTCTGGAGGCTCGTCGTCGAGCGGTTCACGGACATCAACGCCGACCGGTGGGTCGACTGGTTCGGGCTGCTGCTGATCATCCTCGGCATCCTGTTTCTCGGCCTCGGCAGCATCGGGCCGCTGATCGGCCTTGCCGTGAACGTCCGGGCGAACTACGACAGCGGCAGCGGCACGATCGCCCTCGGGGCCGGAACGGCCGCGCCGGGTGCCGCCACCTTCAATCTGATCCCGATGGCCGTCGGGGCGTGTTTCCTCGTTCTCGGCGTCGGGATCCGGCGCCGGGCGATGTGGGCGGGGGCGCTCGGGCTCGGCGTGACGTTTTTCATGTTCATGCAGGCCTGCAACTCGGTTCTCGTCGCCTCGGGCGGCCACATCACCCATCTGCCGCGCGCCCTGGCAGGCGAAAGCATCAACCTCGCGCTTTCGTGGTTCCTCTTCTTCGGATTCTATAGCATTTTCTATCCATTGGTCTCCGAACGCATCAAGGGGCTTGCCGGCATTCTCGAGGGCAAGCTCAAGGACGCCGACGAGGCCCTGAAGGAGACGCGGGGCCGTCTGGAAAAGGCGGCGCACGATGCCGCCCAGGCCGCGCGCGACCTCGATGACGAGCGGATCAAGTTCCGGGCGCTGTTCGAGAACACCAACGAAGGCATCATCCTGTTCGACGAGAACGATATCATTCTCTATATGAACCCGGCCTACTGCTCGTTCTACGAGATCGACCGCGACGCGTGGCTGGGGAAGAAGTGGCCGGGGATTTTCGAGCGGCCCGGCATCGCGGTCTGCACCGACGGCGCGAGCATCGACCCGGACGGCGCGCAGAACGGCTCGGCCCGGCCCCGGCGGGGCGAGGTCACGATCACCGACCCGCGCGGCGGGATCAAGCGGCGACTCGCGTTTTACGCCAAGCGGATCACGAACGCCCAGGGTGAGGTGATCGCCTGCATGGGCCTCTCGCGCGACATCACCCTCGAACGCGAGATCGACCAGATGAAAACCGAGTTCGTCAGCAACGTCAGCCACGAGCTGCGCACCCCGCTCACCTCGATCCGGGCCTACACCGAGATGCTGCTCGACGACGAGACGGATGACGTGCAGACCCGGCGCGACTATCTCCAGATCGTGCTCGACGAGGCCGTGCGGCTGACGAACCTGATCAACGATATCCTGGACCTGTCGAAGATGGAGGCCGGCCGCAAGGCGTACAAGTTCGCCACGATCGGCCTGCACGGACTGATGAAGAAAGCCGCATCGGTGATCGCGGCGGATGTGCAGAAGAAGGGGCACACCCTGGACGTCCGGCTGCCGGACACGGACAAAACCGCCATCTGCGACGCGGACCTCGTGCACCAGTGCGTGTTGAACCTGCTCAGCAATGCCGTGAAGTACACCCCCGAGGGCGGCCGGGTCACCCTCGCCCTGACATACGATATCAACAACTACACCATTGCCGTGACGGACACCGGCCCCGGCATCTCCCGCGAGGACCAGAAGCAGCTGTTCAGCAAATTCTTCCGGGTCGAGAGCACCCTCAACCGTGACGTCGGCGGCACCGGGCTGGGACTGGCGCTCGTCCGGCAGATCGCCCATGTACATCAGGGCGAGGCCGGGGTCGAATCCGAGCCGGGAAAAGGATCGACGTTCCGCCTGACGCTTCCCTACGCCCCGGTCCCCCCGGTTCCTCCCGAGAAATCCGCCCCCAAAAAGCCCTAAGCGGCCGTAAAAGGGGCTTCGAGAACGGTTCACCACCGAGACACGAAGCCACAAAGAATCCTTCGATGAGGCTGCCAGTGTTCTTTGTGTTTTGGGGTCTTGTTGATGAAAGAATTCTCGTTGCCTCGATGTCTGGTATGTGAGGCTCTTCCCGACAATCGTTCGTGAAAAGACGGAAGGAACACGCCGAACAACAGCTTCAGCACAGAGAACACAGAGGACACAAAGAATTCACGGAGGATCGGTATATTCTCCGTGCAGCCTCTGTGTTCTTCGTGTCCTCTGTGATGAGCGTGTTCCTCATCATCCTGATTTTATCATTCATCCACCAGAGACGTTGATTTTCGACGGGGAGACTCACGGAGGGTGATCGGCAGGGGGGTCTTGCCTTCTTTTCTCTCTTCTGGTATTATGCCGTAGCGCGCGTGCGCAACAGCAAGCGAGGGTGGCGGAACTGGCAGACGCGCCAGACTTAGGATCTGGTGGTTATACCGTGCGGGTTCAAGTCCCGCCCTTCGCATAGCAAGCATGCAAGCGGGAGTAGCTCAGTTGGTAGAGCTCCTGCCTTCCAAGCAGGAGGTCGCGGGTTCGAGTCCCGTCTCCCGCTCTTTTTTATTTCTCTTGGTTCTCAGGTATTCCATCGCCGAAGGAGTTACAGATCCATGTCCATGCAGCTCAAGACACAGGTTCAGGAAATCGGCCCCAACAAGGTGGCCCTGACCGTCGAAGTGGGCAAAGAACAGGTTTCCGCGGCCTACGATCATTTCTTCCAGCGGGCCGCCCGCACGATCAAGATTCCCGGCTTCCGCCCCGGCAAGGCTCCCCGGCCGGTTCTGGCGAAGTTCATCGGCCCCGACGCGATCCGCGAGCAGGTCGAGGAAGAGCTCGTCAACCAGGTGTACCCCGATGCCATCCGCCAGACCAAGCTGCATCCGGTCAGCGATTTTTCCGTCGAAGAGTCGAACCTCGCGGAAGGTGAGTGCTTCACCTTCAAGGCGACGTTCGATGTCCGGCCGAAGCTCGGCGACATCAACTACCGCGGCCACACCGTGACCGTGAAGCGGCTCGACGTCGACGACGAGCTGATCGGCAAGGTGCTCGAGCAGCGCCGCGAGCAGTTCGGCAAGACCGTTCCGGTCGAGGACGGCGAGCTCCAGTTCAACGATTATTTCATGGGCAAGGTCGCCGTTTCCTGCGACGGCGTCGAGGATGCCGAGCTTTCCGAGGAAAAGGGCTACCACAAGTTCACGGAAGACGGCCGCATGTACCTGCCGATGAAGGGCATGAAGCCGGGCGAAACCCGTTCCTTCACGTATGAAGCGAACACCGATGCCGACAAGGATTCGAAGTATTTCGGAAAGACCCTCGACATCAACGTGACGCTCGAGCGCATCTCCCGCCCCACTCTTCCGGCGCTGAACGACGAGTTCGCCAAGGAAGTCGGCGACTTCGCGACGCTCGACGAGCTGAAGGCGAAGATCCGCAAGGATCTCGAGGAACATGCGGTGAAGGACGGCGAGGAGCGCGCGGTCGACGAGATCCTGAAGGAAGTCGTCGCCAAAACCCACGTCGATCTGCCGTCCGCGATGGTCGAACGCACGATCGATTACTTCGTGTCGAACATCGACCGCCGGTGGCGCCAGTTCAACAGCAGCCTGAGCGAGTTTTTGAAGCGGTCGAACAAGGATTACAAGGCGTTCCGCGAGGAGTTCCGCGAGAAGGCCGAGTTCGAGACGAAGGTGATGCTGGTCGTCGACGAGATCGGCGAGCGTGAGAAGATCGAAGTCTCGGATGCCGAGTTCCGGGCCGAAGTCGAAAAGCGGGCGTCGGATTACGGCATGACCGTCGACAAGCTGATGGAGCATCTTTCCAAGGGTGACGGCGAGGAAAATCTCCGCCATACCGTCCGGGATCGCCAGATTCGCGAGTTTTTGCTAAAGAACAACACGGTTCATTACGATATGGTCAAGGAAGCCGAATTCAACAAGGGGGATAACGCACAGTGACGCTGGTACCAATCGTCATTGAGCAGAGCAGTCGGGGCGAACGCGCTTACGACATCTACTCGCGTCTTCTGAAGGACCGCATCATCTTCATCGGTGGCGAGATCGAGGACCACATGGCCAACCTGATCATCGCCGAGCTGCTCTTCCTCGAGTCGGAAGACCCGGAGAAGGATATCTCGGTGTATATCAACAGCCCCGGCGGCGTGGTCACGGCCGGTCTGGCGATCTACGACACGATGCAGTACATCAAGCCCGACGTCAGCACGATCTGCATCGGGCAGGCGGCGAGCATGGGCGCGGTTCTGCTCGCGGCGGGCACTGCCGGTAAGCGGTATGCGCTCCCCAACTCGCGCATCATGATCCACCAGCCGCTCGGCGGTGCGCAGGGCCAGGCCAGCGACATCGAGATCCAGGCCGGCGAAATCCTGCGCATCAAGGAAAAGCTCAACGACATGCTGGCGCACCACTCGGGCCAGCCTCTCAAGCGCGTGAAGAAAGACACCGACCGTGACTTCTTCATGTCGGCCATGGAAGCCAAGGAATACGGCATTATCGACGAAGTCGTACAACGCAAGCCAGTAACCGCCAAAACGGCCGGAGAGTAAGCATGCTGTCTAAGAGCCCCCAGTTCCGGTGTTCTTTCTGCGGGAAGAGCCAGGACCAGGTCCGCAAGCTGATCGCGGGTCCTGAGGTGTACATCTGCGATGAGTGCATCGGGTTGTGCAACGACATCATCGTGGAAGAGGTCGATGACGACCAGACGCACGAGCTGAAGGGCATCATCAAGCCCCGGGAGATCGTCGACGTGCTCGACCAGTACGTCGTCGGTCAGCAGCGCGCGAAGAAGATCGTGGCGGTTGCCGTCTACAACCACTACAAGCGGCTGGCGCTGGCGAAGACGCCCGGCCGACGGGACGACGTCGAGGTGCAGAAGTCGAACATCCTGTTCCTCGGCCCCACCGGCTCAGGCAAGACCCACATCGCCCAGACGCTCGCCCAGCTCCTGAACGTGCCGTTCTGCATCGCCGACGCGACCACCCTCACCGAGGCCGGGTACGTCGGCGAGGACGTCGAGAGCATCCTGCTGAACCTGCTGCGCGCCGCCGACTACGACGTGCAGAAGGCCGAGAAGGGCATCATCTACATCGACGAGATCGACAAGATCGCGCGCAAGAGCGAAAACCTGTCGATCACCCGCGATGTCTCGGGGGAAGGGGTCCAGCAGGCGCTTCTGAAGATGCTCGAGGGCAAGATCGCGCACGTGCCGCCCCAAGGCGGCCGCAAGCATCCGCACTCGGAGTTCATCCAGATCAACACCAAGGACATCCTGTTCCTGATGGGCGGCTCGTTCGAAGGGATCGAGAAGATCGTCGAGGGGCGCACCCGGACCAAGTCCCTGGGGTTCGGCAGCACGCCGATAGCCCGGCGCGACAAGCGCATCAACAATCTGCTCGCGCAGATCATGCCCGAAGACCTGCTCAAGTTCGGCATGATCCCCGAGTTCATCGGCCGCGTCCCGATCGTTGCGACGTTCGACCAGCTCATCGAGGAGGATCTCGTCCGGATTCTCACCGAGCCGAAGAATGCCCTGACCAAGCAGTTCCAGCGCCTGCTCCGGATGGAAGGCGTCGATCTCGAGGTCACCCCGCCGGCCCTGCAGGCGATCGCGCGCAAGGCGATCAAGCAGAACACCGGCGCGCGCGGCCTGCGCCGCATCTTCGAGGAGATGATGCTCGACCTGATGTACGAGGTTCCGTCGAACCCCGAGATCGAGAAGGTCATCATCACCGAGCGGACGGTCGAGCGCAAAGAACCATATCAAACGATATATAAAATGGCCGAGGAAAAGACGGCCTGAGTCGTTTCCCGTCATCCCACGCAGGTGCGAGCCCCCGGCCCGCACCTGCGTTTCTTTTCCGGTGGTTTTGGGAAGCTACTCGGCCGGGGTGAGGCCGGCGGCGCCGGCGATGGGCCGGGGCTGGTTGTCGCCGGCATCGAGGCGGATCGAGCCGTCGGCCATGAGGAACCGGGAGCCGGGCGAGTCCATCGTGACGCTCAGCCGCCGGGTTCCGATCCGGACTGCGCCCGCGTCGAGGGTGATCCGGCTGGAGGCGGGCCGCTCCTCGACGAGGAACTGGCCGCCGAGCCCCATGACCGTGCCGGCCCGGGTCGTGACTTCGAAGCCGTTGCCGCTGGAGCGGAGATCGCACGTCACCTGGCCGCTCAGGAGACGGGTTCCCGTGGCCGTCAGCAGGAATCGGGCCTGGGAGGTGAACTGGATGCGGTTTTCCCCGTGGAACTCGACGAACAGGATGCCGAGGGGCGGCACCCGGTAGGTGACGCCGGGCTCGAGGGCACCTTCGGATGGCAGGGCGGGTCCGGCTGAACCGCGCCATCCGGGCGCCGCCGGCCCACTTCCCGCGTCGTGCGGGTCGGGTCCGCTGCCGGCCGGTTCCAGACGGCTCAGCGTCTGCCCGGGCGGGGCGGAGAGGCGATAGGTGTAAAAGCCCCGGGTCGCCGGTGCCGGCGCCGGAGCGGGCCGGACGAGGCCATCCGACGGGGCGGCGGCAGGGGCATGCGGGAGACCACGATCGCGGAAGACGAGCGCCAGCATCAGCACGAAACAGAGGGCAAGGCCCCCCGCGAGCCAGCGCTGCATACGGATCAGTTCGGCCACGACGCCGAACACCGAGTTCTGGGCCGCCTGCGTCTGGGCGGGCAGAGGCGGGATACCGGAAGGGCTGTTGCGGGCCGCAAGCCGGTCGAACAGGGCCTGGAGCCGGGTCGCATCCGGCCGGTCCGCGGCATTCAGAGCGTAGCTCTCGCCCAGGCGGGCGAACAGGTCGCGCCAGACGTCGAACTCGACCCGGCACGCGGCGCACTGACGGATGTGGCGCTCGATGCGCGTTCGCTCGGGCAGCGTGGCCTGCTGGTCGAAGTAGGCCTGGAAGTCGATCTGCTCATGGCAGGGTTTCGGATTCGGGTTCATCGGTCTCCCCCTTCATCGCCGGCCTCGGCGGCATCGGTGAACAGCCGTCGCAGCTGTTCGCGGGCCCGGAACAGCCCGACCTTGACCGTGCCGACGGGCTCGTCCAGCAGCAGCGCGATCTCTTCGTAACTCAACATCAGCCCATGCCTCAGAACGAACAGGAGGCGGTACCCGGGCGGCAGCCCTTCGATGCACCGGTCGATCGTCACCCGGTTGACGGCGCACTCCCCGGGTTCGGGCAGGGCGGCGGGCAGCGCCTCGTCGTCGAGGGGCACCAACCGCAGACTGCGCCCGAGCCGCCGGTAGTGCTCACCGATCAGGTTCACGGCGATGCGCAGCAGCCAGGGGGCGAACTCCCGGTTCGCATCGAACTGATGCAGCTTTTCAAAGGCCTTCAGAAACGTTTCCTGGCAGATATCCTCGATCGTGGGTTCGTCCCGGAGCATCCGCCGCGCGATTCCCCGCACCCGCACCCAGTAGCGCTCCACCAGGGGCCGGAACGCCTCGGTGCGCCCCTCCCGGACCTGGATGATCAGGTCCCGGTCGAGATCCCCACTGCCGTGTCCCATGCGCTCAGCCGGTCGTCACCGGCCGACGCCGAGAAACCGGCGGGCACGGTCGAGCCATGGCGTGGCAGCATGATGAGCGTTGAACCAGTCGCAGAGCCGGGCGGCCCGATCGGTCTGGCCGATGTTCCAGAGGCCGCGGATCAAATGGTAGAGCCCCTGCGGCTCGAGCCGATCGATCGAGCCGCGTGCCACGGACTCGATTCGTTGCCTGGACAGCCGCGGCCCCAGGGTGTCGATCCGGTCGGGGGCGAGATAGGCGGTTACGCGTCCGGGCTCGACCGGAAGCGAGCACGAGACCAGGCTCAGATAGGTCCAGGAATCCTGCCAGAACGGGGCCAGGGAAGCTACGGCCGAAGCGGTTCCGGCCGCATCCGGCAGCGGCTCGGCATGGTTCCCGACGATCAACCGCCGCAGGATCAGATCACGCACGTCTTCAATTGCCGGTCGTGTTTTCAGGGAGGCAAAGATCTGGTACATCCGGCCGGCGATCACGGTTTCATCCAGTCTCAGACACCGTTCGAACGCATCATACCAGGCTTCCGGCAAACGGCCGACGGCCTCCGCGACACGCCGGGCCAGACCGGTTCCGGCGGCATCATCCAGATGCGCCAGCGCGATCATCGCCTCCTGGATCATCCGGCTTCGCAGGGCAATCGAGCCGGGACCAACCGCCAGCAGCCGCTCCGCTTCGAGCGCGGCCATTGCGGCTTCCCGCCAGAACCGGGCGCCAGCGCAGTACCAGACCCGCTCTATGGCGGTAAGCGCAAGAATGGAGGGCGTTTCCGAAGCCGGCGGCACACCCCAGACGGTTGCGGAGGACAACGGCCGCACCGGACCATTCCCGACGGCGAGCTCTGCCGTTCCCGACAGCATCCGCCCGCCGGAAACCGTCGCAAGGCAGCTTCCCTCACGGATCCGGATCCGAGAGGGGCCGGCCGCGAGGACGACCGGCAGCCGCCGGCGCCGCACGATCAGCCGCACCATGCCCGACTCCAGATCGTATTCATCGATGCTCCTGCGAAGGGTCGTCCCGGGAAACAGCGCAATCAGGCCACCCACCGTGTCGATCACCCCCCAGCTCCCGCGGGCCGTCACGATCTTCATCCCCGGAATCAGCTCGACCGGCGCCGTCGCGGTCGAATTCCGCTCCGGCTCAGGGTAATGGAGGGGGTTCCCCCGTTCGATCGCCTCCCAGGCCCGACCGGCCGGATTCGTCACCGGCTGGGCCGCATGACATCGGCAAAGAACACAGACAAGCAGTCCGGCGAGGATCCCTCCCAGCCATCGATGCAAGCGTTGTCCTCGTTCGGAATATCTGTCCATACGTGTACTATGCCATTTATACCACCCCGGTTTCATTCGTGTATCGATCTTCTCGAATTTTGCTGGAATGCATCTTGCAGCTCGTTTCGGATATCATCCAGAAAGAATGGACACGACGCCCCCGATGCGACGCACCCGTTGGATCGCCGGAGTTTTCCTGATCAGCCTCCTGTGGGCTTCTCAGGCGGCCGTCGCCTGCAGTCTGGCCCTGCACGAATGGCAGCCCCGTGCCCGCCTTTCGTTCACCCCGTCATTCCCGTTGCTGTTGCTGAGCGAGCTGGACATCGCCCGCGAAAAGGTGCGAGAGGGAACCGTCAGCCGCGTGTTCCAGGTGGCCGATCCGACGCTTCTGACCGGCCTTCTCACCCTGATACCCGCGCTCCTCCTGCCGGAAGCGGGATGGCAGGTCATCTCTTCTCCGCAGATCGTCCGGCCGCTCTTTCTGTCACCGGCCTCGGGAACGGGTTCGGCTGAACTGCGCCATCCGGGCGCCGCCGGCCCACTTCCCGCGTCGTGCGGGTCGGCCCCGCTGCTTCTCGGAACGGATCTCCAGAACCTCCGCGTGGTCCTGTTCTCGGATCGACGATCGGGAAACCGGTGCCACCAGCTCGTCGTTTACGAAACCAAGCGCATCCGGGCCATCCACGGTCTCGCTTCGCAGCCATGGGCCCGGGAAGCCGACGGCAAGGCCTGGATCTCGCTGGTCTTCTACGAGTATCCGGTGCCCGGGCGGATTCTCTCGCTCTCCGCGTATCCGATCGAGGGCCAGATCCGAGAGGTGTATTCCAACCCGGAACTCGTCGAGTCGCTGATCGCCCAACGGCGTCTCCAGCTCCGACCGGCGTCGGCCTATGTTCCGGAGTCGCGAGAGATCCCGGAGATGCCCGAATGATGAAGAAGCGCGGTACACTTTTTTTACAGATGTCGTTGATTTTTTACATTCTTCTCCCCTTCCCCGGTGTCCCGGGGGATTTTTCCGTCGTGGAGTTTGACAGGCTGCTTCGGGAACACCCGCTGATGAGCCAGTTCGACGAGGAGACCGGAAGATTCAAAGGGACGCCGAGCGAAGTGCGGGAGGCTGCCTCCATCGCATCCGAAATCGCCTCGCTTGACCGTGATCTGGCGTCGGTGGAGCGTCGGCGGAGCGAAATGGCGGGGGCCCTTCTGCTCGCCTCGGATCCGCTCGGTGCGGATTTTTCGGGTTGGAACGAGGTTCGCGAAGCGGATGCTGGAATCGCGGAACTTCAAAAACGCCGCGACGCTCTTACGGGGTTGATGCGCATCGGGGGCGCGCCGGACGCCGACTCCCTGACTCCCCTGGTCAGCGGCCTCGTGCAGGATCTCCTTGCCTCCTGCTCCCGCGCTCCGGACACGATTCTCCTCAACCGGTTTCCCCGGTTTCCGGCCGCCCCTCCGGTCGTGGAGATCCGTCCGCCCGGCGAAAAAGACGGTCCGAATGATCCGATTCAGCCTGACCTGATGCGCCTTCGGGAGGTCATCCGGTCGGCGCCGCTGCTTGGGCCGCTGTTTCCTTCGACGGAGCGACCGATTCTCTATTCCGGGGAGGCTCCTCACCCGTGAACAGGTCATTCCGTCTGTTGCTCGCTCTCTGTCTCGCCTCCTGCTCGGCACTCCCTGCGATGGAGCCCGCTTCGGACAGGATCGGCAAGGTGAATCTCGGCCTGGCCGCCAGCCTTCATCCCCGCATGGCTGCGTTCGACTTCCAGCGGCTCGGCTTCATCCGGTCGTCCGGGACTGCTTCCACGCAGAGCCGGGAGCTGCGTTCCCGCATCGAAGAGCTCGACCGGCAGGCGACCGAGGTCACCCGGCAGAAACAGGAGTGTTTCCAGCAGCTCGACGTCCGGTTCGAGGCAACGGCCTCGGGAACGCTCCTCCGGAACCGGCTGGCCGAGCTGGACCGTCTGGCGCGCGATCTCGAAAATGCACGGCTGGAGACGGAGTTCGCCCTTTCCCACCCCGATCTCACCCCCCCGGAAGAAACCCGGCGAATGCTCGGGGAGATCGACGACGAGGTCATGAGCCTGGTTCAGGACATGGGACGCGAAGGGAAATACCGATTGATCTTGAATACCACGATCCCGGTGCCGTTCGGGTTCCCGATCTCCTACCGTTCGGGGCAGGCGTTCGGCAACGGGCTTCGGGAGCTCGACCAGCAGGTGTTGAACGGGCTGCTGACCCGCCGGGAGGAGGAACTCGATCCGCAGACGCCTGACGAGCGAAGCCGCCGCTGGATCCGGATGACGCAGCGATCGGAGGTCCAGCCGCTGCTTCCCGTGCGGCCGTGGCCCCTCGTTCTCACGGGCGGCGATGATATCACTCCCGAGGTGATCCGGCGGCTGTATGAACGACACGGTGTTCCGGCATCGATCACGGCAGCCGTCGCCTCCGCGGCTGTCGAGTATGGATTCGAGATAAAGCATTGAGCATTCCGCGGAAGTATGGCTAAATGAACGAGAAGCTACCCAGGAGTGGAACCATGAACCCAACCGTCAGATTCCTCTGCGTCTGCCTGCTGATCGCCGCTCTGCTGGTGCCGGTGCGCAGCGCGCCTGGGCAGCCCCGTCCCGGGGCCGGTGCCGTCATCGGCAAGGTCGATTTCCGCGTGTTGGTGCTGCTGCACCCCCTGATGATGGGATATGACGCCCAGAAGGGGGCATTCCAGCTCGAGAAGGGCAAGGGTGATCCGGCTGCCGTTCAGAAGCGGCTTCAGGAGCAGCAGACGCGCGTCCGGCAGCTCGAGGACAAGACGCGGGAGCTGCGGGCGAAAGTGACGGAGCTGCACCGGAACAACTCCCGTGCGATGGGCGAACTCAACGACCGGTATCTCGCCAGTCTCGTGGGTCTCGCGACCGGCCCGGCCGGGATGAAGCAGCAACAGTTCGAGATCGACCGGATGCGGATGGAGACATCGCACCAGGCGAAGCTGACCGCCCTCAGCGGGGAACTGGCGGTGGCGACCGAGGAGCTCGAGACCCTTCGCAATCTCGCTCTGCATCCGGGATACACGACCCCCGAGGAAACGGCAGCCCGGTTCGCCTCGATCATGAACGAGGTCCGGCAGACCGTCCAGCGCATCGCCGCCCAGCGCGGCCTCCAGGTCGTGCTGAACTCCGGTTTTCAGCGAAGCCTGCGGAGCCTGAAGCGGGTGGACGAGTCGCCCCTCTCCCCGGATCTGAGCTATCAGAAAATTTTTACGACGCCCTTCACCCGGGAGATCCAGGGAAGCCACGATTTCGTGGCGGGGTATTACGAGAACATCGCCGGGATGGCGCGGGACTGGCTCGCGCATGGGGACCGGATCCTCGCCCCCGTTCAGTCGGCGCTTCTGGACACCGACATTCTCGTCGGCGGTGTCGATCTGACCGGAGAAGCGCTATCAGCGCTGTTCGCCGGGTACAACGTCAACCAGAACATCGCGGCGGCCGTCATCAAGGCGGCCCTGGAGCCGTGATTCCGTCCATCGTCGAATCTGGCATGTCCTTTGCGCCGTATGGTACGGGCCGGGTTCTGCCCGTCGTGCCGGCGTGGTGAAGCCGTGAGTGAGGAGAGAGCGCATGAACACGAATCTGCTGAAATCTCTGGGGCTGGCGGTGCTTCTCGTGATCGCGGGAAGCCTCACAACCGCCGTCCGGGCCGAAACGGCCGATTCGGATCCTCGCTACAAGCGGGACGGCGAGGTGTATCTGCTGATCGGCAAGAACTCGGCCACACCGGTTCCCGGGCAGAAAGACTACCGCGGCGTCTGGCGGCTGAGCGACCCGGAGGGGATTTTCAACAAGGGGTCGTTTCCCCAGTATCTGATCGGCAAGGTCGACATCCAGGACATCTCGGTCGATCTGCAGCGCAACATCTTCACGCTCTCGGCCCCGAACCAGAACACGATCGGCGCGGGGTTCAAGATCAAGCGGCAGGTGCTCGACGACTCCGTCACCAAGCAGGCCGCCGATCGCGGCTGCCATTCGTATATCCACATGGATCACCGCGGCGCGTATTGGGGATACAATACCGACGTATATAGAACAGGCCCCGTGGGCCGAGGCATCCTCAGCGGCGGCGGCGGCTCCACCTGGTCCGGTTTCAAATCAGCAGGCCCCGGGGTTCTCACATCGGAGCCCCCGAACCCGACATCGTATCTGCCCGCCTATAAAAACACGAAACTCCAGCTCGAGTATTATCCCGGCAAAAAGTGGTACGAGATTCCGAACGGCGCCTGGTACTCGAGCTGGAAATACGTGAAGGGCTGCGGCTGGTTCTACCAGGTGTTCGCCGATCTGGTGACCGGCACGCAGTATGACTGGACGCTCTACAAGTGGGCGCCCAACACCACGGCGACGGTGTATTCGCAGCAGGCGGGGAACACGTTCGCCACGACGTATGACATGAGCATCAAGCGCGCGACGCTGGCCGGCTGTCTCGACGGGTGCGGCGGCGCGTCGGGCAACGAGGCGATCAAATCCGACAAGATGGTGTTCAGCTCCGCATTCATGCCCGTCGTCGACAAGTTCGGCAACACGACCTCGCGCACCTACTTCTACTCGCGGCCCGAGGGCAAGTCCGGGTACAGCATCTCGACGACCGGCCCCGGAAGCACCAATTACGTGCTCAAGGGGGATCCGGTCGGGTTCGGGGCGGAAGCGCCCGACTCCCAGTGGCTCGGCGTTTCGATGCGGGATGCCAACAGCGATTACCTCTACTGTCTCGGCAACTCGGTCATCAAGAACTGGATCAAGACGGGAGGCGGCAACGATGCGGGCGTCAAGGTCTCCGCCGTCGCCGTGTCGAACCAGTGGAGCCAGAAGGGCGGCATCGTGTTCGCCTTCGACGAGACCGAGAAGATGGTGTACAAGTTCGAGCGCGACGAGATGGGTTCCCACAAGAACTCGGCGTTTCCGATCAGTTCGATTCTCGGGGCAATCGGCGCCAGCGCCAACAGCAAGATCGAAGACATCAAGGCGGACGGCGACGGCAACCTGTACATCGGGCTGACCTACCCGGGCACGAAGCTGACTCCCGCCGAGATCACCGCCAAATGGACCAACAACGATGCGTTCACCTATGAGGTGGCCGACAACGTCAATGACGAGGGCTTCCAGACCGGCCGTCTCTTCTTCCGTCAGGATTACCGGAAAACCGTGTTCCGCATCAGCTCCGAAGGCGAGCCCCCCCGCGAGGAAGGCACGAAGGGCGGCATCGTGTTCGCGACCCAGATCTTCTCACGCGAGCTCAGCATCACCCCCGAAGGCTGGAAGCAGCTCAAGGAGTCCGGCCCGATGCCGAATGCCGGCATCGCCCCGATCGTCGCCTCCTGGACGACCAGCCCGGCGAGCGGCTCGATCGGCCCCTTCGTTCTCTCGGAATACGCCGCCGGCAACGATCCAGGTCAGTGCCGGATCGCCGTCATCAACATCCCCAAGCCGCCGGATGTGAACAGCCTGCGGGACAAGTTGTCCTTCCTCGACATCATCGGCGCCTACCGGGACAAGATCCCCGTTTACGACCCCAACGAGCGCTCGACGAACCAGAACACCGCGACACGTCACGGATCGCCGCTGTCGACGCGCGTTCTGTATTTCTACATGGTCGAGAACTACCCCGTTCCCACGGGCGCCCAGAACCCCACCGTGAATCCCGATTACGACGGGGACGGCCGGCAGAGCGGCTTCGTCTCGACCCTCAAGGATCCGAACCCCTCGACGGCCACGCCGGTCGGCGGCAGTGTGCGGTATTACTGGCAGACCTGGATGGTCGAGGACAAGGACAAGCACCCGGTCTGCCCCCCCGAACCGATGTCGGAGCAGGGGGCCGCGGGCTCGTATTTCCACTGGTTCTACACCCCGATCAAGGGCAAGTTCATCGTCACCTGCCGGGTGGATTACGACTGGTATGACTACAGCCTTCTGCCGTTCGGCACGACGATCACCCAGTTCATGGCCAACCCCGGCGCGGCCTACAAGCTGAAGACGAAGGCCGTCCCCAGCATCTCCGGAACCATGCACCACCTTTCGACAAGCCGCCTGGGCGATATCATGGCGCTGCCGGATTTCAAATTCATGACCGCGTCGGCCTCGACGTACATCGGCACCATTCTCGGAAGCGGGGAAAACCGCGAATACTATGCCGTCGAGCCCGTCGTCGTCACCGGCGATGACCAGCCGCCGCCGCCGCCCACGAAGGAAATCGCCCGCATCCAGCGGTGCGACGTGGCCGGCAACGACCCGCTGAGCGAGCTGAACTGGTATCCCCAGGGTCAGGGCGTGATGAACCCGTCCGGCGGCTTCCACGGGATCCGTGTCGGCACGCCGTACCGGTGGCGCATGGATATCGCCTCGCAGTCGATCTTCTTCCACGAGGACCTGAGCCTGGCCAAGAATGCCATTGATTATAATATGCTTGCGAATAAATTAATGGATCCCAAGGAGCTTTCCTACTTCGTGAACCAGGATCCCGAGTTCCGGTTCATCCGGTCGGGCGACGACATCCGGTGGGCGCCGAACTCGACGTATGCGATCGAGGCCTACCTGAAGTATCCCGTCCCGCCCCTGTCGGGCGGGAAGCCCAAGATCGTCCAGGTCGACCTGGGTTCGGACATGACGAAGGTTCCGACGAAGGGGTTCGCCTACTTCACGACCTCGAGCAGCCTGCCGCCGACCGACCCGTTCGAGGCCGAGCTGGTCATCGAGATGAGCCGTCTGTTCCTGTATGACATGCGGATTTTCCACATCACGAACGGCAACGAGCGGCTGCTCGGCAAGGTGCCGAACCTGCCCAAGAAGCTGACGATCACGGCCAGCGCCAAGGTTCTCATCACCGACACGCTCGCCCCGTCGATCGCGTTCAAATCGACGAACCCGGTCCAGTTGTATGGCCTGGCCGGCGCCGCCCTGACGAGCGGCACCAACGGCAATCCGACCGGCATCCGGTTCCGCGTGGAGGACAACGATCCCTGGGACGGCGTTCCCGGCATCACCCCCCACGTCGCGTATACGACGGGAAATATTGCGACGAATAAAACGATCATCGACAACAATTACGGCAAGGCCGGATCGGCCAATTACAACCTCAAGCCCGTCTTCAACCTGGCCAACCGGGGGGCTCAGCTCTCCTATGACGTTGCCGGGATCGACGCCGCGAGCCGCAAGGTGACGCTCGCCCGCAACGCCTACAAGCCCAGCTACGGAGCGTTCCCTCCGGGCACCGGGCTCCCGGCGCCGGTGGTTTCCTGGAGCGAGGACACCTCGAACAAAACCTTCCGGGCCACGCTGGACTACACCGTTGCCTTGTCGACCCTGAACAACGGCGGTCCCATCCAACTGTCGAAATTCTACGCGAACAATACTCCCGGCTATAAACCCTACGAGTTCTGGCTCAAGGCCCGCGATGCCTCCGGCAACGAGTCTTCCGAGATGCTGCTCAACCTGGTCCTCCACGTGAAAGACGACATCCCGCCCGATCCGTGGGGCTTCGCGCGCGAATACAAGGGGAACCGCACGGCCCGCTTCCCCGGGAACGCCGCCATCACCTCGGATGCGCAGTTCCTCAACCAGACATCCCACTCCCCGAGCTTCATCTCGCGCGGCAACTGGCTGCCCGGGGATGCCGACTCCGGCCGGGTCGGCCAGATCTGGACGGGGGGCTTCAACACCGGCCTGACGGCGCTCTGGCCGGTCAACGACACGATCGCAGCCCTGCCCGAAACGATGGGCAAGCTCACCACGACGCCCGGCAATCTCCAGGTCGAAGACAACGTCGAACTGCTGTTCGAGGTCGGTGCCGGCGACAACGCCGGGGCGGCGACGGCCAAACTGACGTTCCGATATTTCGACATCGACCGGACGGAAAAGTCCGCGAGCACCGGTTCCTCCAGCTTCTCCCTGCCCGGCACCGGGACCGGAGCCGTCACCACGACCACCTCCTCCGTGCGGGCGGTCTTCCGCGAGGGATCGAGCGTGCGGTTCCCGATGGCCATCCCGATCCTGATCGAGGCATCGGACAACGCCCTCAACTGGGACAGCTACACGGGCTGCACATACGCCCCCAACGGCACCTGGAGCTGGAACCCGGCGACGCCGACCAAGGGCTCCAGCGCCCCGAACAAGCGCACGTTCCGCACCACGCTGCCGGTCTTCGGCTCCGAGCTGAACATCCGGACGATCGAGCGCGGCGTCCGCTCTCCCGGGAACTGATCGTGTTCTCGACAAGGCGGGCCCTTCCGGAGTACAGTACCGGAGGGGCCCAGGCTTTCGAGCTTTTTCCCGGGCGACGGCAGACATCCGGAGCAGCCACATGAACACGGAACGTCCGACCAACAGCCGCACAGGCTTCACTCTCGTCGAAGTCCTCGTCGCAGCGGCCGTCTTTTCCCTGTTCCTCGGGGGGCTTTTCACGCTGTACCGCATGGGCAGCGGCATGTTTCAGGCCGGCAGCTGGAAATTCCAGAAACAGAAGGACGGCGAACGATTCCTGGCCATCCTCAAGGAGCGGCTGGAACAGGCTTCCCATGCGGCCGTGGTCGATCCGACCGGCTCGCCCCAACTGACCGAGTCCCTGTCCCGGCTCGGGTTCGTCAACGGCACCATCAACCGGTCCACGATCGGAAACGCCACGACCCGACTGCTGCTGTTCGTGATCTGCAAGCCCAGCATCGGCACGACGCCCGGCCTCCTGGCCTACCAGGGGCTCCGCGCCATTCCCACGCCCGGCCAGGCAGGCCTCTTCAACCTGCAGATGATTTCGACGACGAACGTCAACCACACGTTTTTCGCCGGCACATCCTTTCCCTTCTTCCCGAACGGGGCACCGACCCTGTCCCGCTTCAACCAGGCGGGCGGGCCCACCCCCGGCACCTTCCGTCTCGGCGGGGATCCCGACATCATGGAAGTCACCGAATGCTCGAACCTGGTCATTTCACACACCGGCGGCGTCGCCTCGGAGAGCCTTCTCAGCCTCACCCTGGAGTTCAAGCATCCCAATCCCCACCACGACAAAACCCATGTCATCCAGAAGATCGTCAGCCGGCTCGAAGTCCAGACGGCATCCTTCTCCGCGGGAGGCCTGTGATGCCGCACCCTCCTGCCGCCCGCCAACGGGGCGTGACCCTCACCGAGATCATGATCGCGATGTTCATCATCGCCATTTCCTTCATGCCGATCATGGGCGCCCTGGGCACGTCGGTCAAGGCGACGGTCAAGGAGGACACGGTGGTGAGAGCCATGAACCTGTGCCAGGAAAAGCTCAACACCAGCCTCCATTTCCCCTTCGAATTCTTCGTCCCGAATCTCGGAACGCCCATCGACGTCCCCATCGCCACCCCGGGCGTCAGCCTCACCCTCGGCCCCGAAACCATCGAGGGGGTGACGTATACCTCCGTCCTCACCGTGTCCGACCGGCCCGGGATCTTTCGCGTCCCCGTCCGGAACCTGGCCGTCGGGAATCCGGCGGACCCGAAGACCTGGACATTCACGAACCGGAATGTCGCCTACAACAACCTCGTTCACACCTACACTCTCGAGGTGAGCTGGATCGACAAGGGCGGGACGGCGCGACGGTTCTACACCCTCGTCACCTTCCGGGCCGATCTGAGGAGTTGATATATGATTTCACATATATATCATTCGAGTCATAACCGCCGGGGAACGGCGATCATCCTGGCGCTCGTTTTCGGCGTCCTTCTCCTCCAGTTCGCGATCGCGTACAGCGGCCTGGTCGGGAAGTCCCGCCCCCAGACCGATATCATCGACGAGCGCGTCCGGCTGCATTACCTCTCGACGGGGCTCACCGAGATCGCCCTGCTCAAGTTCCAGAAGTTTCCGGCGGATTTCTACAACTCCTGGAGGTTCCAGGCATCCTCCTCGACGAACCTGTCCTTCTGGCAGGACACGACCGGCCCGCTGTCCGAATTTTCGATCGCCGCCCCGGAGTTCATCGAGTATAAGACGAACGGCTTCGCCGCCTCCCGCTCCTCGTTCAATGAACGGCCGATCAGGCTCTGGCTCACCGAGATGCGCCTGATGACGGACAACCGGTGGAACGTGGAGGTTCTCCAGATCAAGGCGCATGCCGAGTATGCCGGCCGAACGGGAAAACCCGTGAACATCGACACGGTCCGGACCCTGCGGACCGAGCGAATCACCCGGCGCTGAAAAGCTCCGGGGTGTTTCATGCGAAACATCCCGGGAGAAACGGCGTTTCAGAGGGTTTCGGGAGGAGCTTCGAACCAGCCGCGCACCCGCGGAACGGATTTGATGACGTGGGTCTTCTGCTCCATTTCCAGGGTGAGCAGAGGCCGTTTGGCGGCATCACGGGCGTTCAGCCAGGCGATCAGCGGCCCGTATTTGACGGTACCGTCGCCGACGGCGATGTGGTCGTCATCCGAGCCGAGATTGTCGTGGAGGTGCAGCTCGAAAAGCCGCGTCCCGAGCATCTCGAGCCAGTTTTTCAGGGACACCTCGGAAAACAGGTTGAAATGTCCCGTGTCGAAACAGATGCCGGCAACCGTTTCCGGATACGGTTCGACCAGGGCGGCCAGATCGTCGGGGGTGGCATCGTAGATATTCTCGAAGGCGAGCTTGACGCCGGCCGAGCGGGCATGGTCGACCAGGCGGTCGATCTGCGGCTTCGCGCGGCCGAACCAGTGGGGGAAATTCTTCCCGAAAACGAACGGTCCGTACCCGGGATGGACGACGAGCTGGCCCGCCCCGAAGGATTTCGCGGTATCGACGGCCCAGAGAAGCCGCTCGAGGCTGACGGCACGCACCCTGGGATCGTGAGCGCCAAGGTTCAGGTCGTAGAAGGGCGCATGCAGGATCGGCCGGAATCCGCGGGAGGAAACATCCTTGCGAAGCGTTTCGAAATCTGCCGGAGAGAGCCGGTCGATCTCGTCCCCGGAGAAATACAGCTCGGGCTGGAGATTCTGGATGGCGAGAAAATCGAGCTCTTCCGCGTTCATGTGGCGGTAAGCGAGATTGACGTAGAGTGCGGGGGCAGTCATGATTTGTTGGGCTTCTCCCCTTCGTCGGGAATCGTCGCCTCGTCGACGAGCATCACCGGGATGTCGTCCCGGATCGGGTATCGCCGGTGGCATGCGTTGCAGTTGAGCGTATCCTTCGCGTCATCGTACGAGATGTCGCCGCGGCAGGCCGGGCACGCGAGAATCTCGAGAAGTTCTTTCTTGATCGGCATGAGAGGCTCCTCTCCAGGGTCCGAGAACGTGGGCCCCAGTATAGTCGCCCGACATCAAAAATTCAAGCCACCACAACGGCCGCCGGGGGAGAACGGCCGAAAACAGCCCCCCCAAGTTCGCCAATGACGCAGATTCTCTTCGATCCTGTTTTTTCGAGGAATCCGCGGGATCAGGGTCCACTGCAGATGCGCCGGGGGCACGGATCTGATATAGTGGCGCATGGGAAGCGCCCTGACGGGTGCAAGTCATACACGGGAGAACGGGAAGCCGATGCCGGGAACGCTGATCATCCGTCTCAAGGGAATGGGCGATATCGTGCATCTTCTGCCGTCGCTCGAGATGCTGGCGGGCCGGGAAGAACTGCGCCCCGTTTCCCTGCTGTGCCAGGCCCCGTTTGGCGACATCGTGCCGGATGATATGGGCGTCGAAGTGGTCCCGCTGCCGGCCCATGCCACGGCGTTCCAGACCGTCACCCTGCTCCGGCGCCTGCGGAAACGGCGGTTCGACCGGCTGTTCGACCTGTTCGCGAATCCGCGCACGGCTCTGATCAGCTTCCTGAGCGGGATCCCAAGGCGTCTGGCATTCGATCACCGGGGGCGGCGCTACGCTTACCACGAGACATGGCTCCCGCCCGATCCGAACAAGCATCTCACCCTGCTCTTCCAGGATTTCTTCGCCCGCTTCGGCATCCGGGGGGACATCGGCCATCCGCGCCTCGCGAGGACTCCCTCCCTCGCTGATGGGGCCGGCGCCCTCGTTCGGAGCCACCTGTCGGACGGGCCGCTGCTGGGCGTCAATCCACACGCCACCTACCCGTCGAAAGCCTGGCCGCCGGAACATTTCGAGGAGCTGATCCGGTGCTGGCACGCGGCGACCGGCAGAAAAGCGCTCCTGTTCTGGGGTCCGGGCGAAAAGCCCGCCACGGAGCGACTTCTCGAGCGGCTCGGCCCGGATCTCGCTTTCACGCATGAGAGCCTTTCGATCCGCGCGTTCATCGAGTTGCTGGCGCGTCTCGACCTGTTCGTCACGGGCGACACGGGGCCGATGAACCTGGCCTGGGCGCTGGGCGTGCCGACGGTCGCCCTGTTCGGGCCGACGACCCGCAGCGCCGTGGCTCCGACAGGCAGCCAGCATCTCTCCCTGCACCACCCCACGCTCGAGTGTCTCCAGTGCCACCGCGAAACCTGTGACGACGGCCGCTGCATGACGGAGCTGACCCCAGCCTTGGTCTGGAGCGCCATCCGGGAGAAGTATTCCTCGCTGTTTCCGCATGGAGGGGATAGATGAGCGGGCGGCCCGCCATATTTCTCGACCGGGACGGCACGCTGAACCCCGATCCGGGCTATATCTCACGGCCCGAGGATTTCGAACTGTTTCCCGGCACCGGCGAGGCGCTGGCCCGCCTCCGCGCGGCCGGGTATCTTCTCGTCGTGGTGACGAACCAGTCCGGGGTGGCCCGGGGGATCATCCCCCCCGATGCCCTGGAAAGAATCCATGACAAGATGAGCCGGGAACTGTCCCGGTCCGGTGCTGCCCCGGATGCCATCTATATCTGTCCCCATCATCCCGATCATCCCCCCGCAGGCCAGCCTGCCGGAACATCCTGCGGCTGCCGCAAACCCGAACCGGGCCTCGTGCTGAGGGCCATCGCCGAGCTCGGCATCGATCCGGCGGCGTCCTGGGCCGTCGGCGACCGGATGACCGACGTGCGGATGGCTCTCGCCGCAGGTGTGGCCCCCGTGTTGATCATGCAGGAACGGCCCCGCGATCTTCCGGAATCCGTTCCCTGCGTTCCCGACCTCGCCGGAGCGGTCGACCGGATCCTGGGCGGACCGCAACCAAACCGCCTCTGAGCCGGTCGGCGAATCGGTACACAATTTTTTTCCGAATTTCCCCACACCCCCCGGTCGGTTCGTATAATCGGAATATCGATCCACGCGACCGACACAACGAACAAGGAGAATAAGAATATGTTGAAGACCACCGCCAAGGTTCTGTTCGGGGCCCTGATCGCCATCGGTCTTCTCATTCCCGCCGCTCCCGACCAGGCCGAAGCCCGCTCGAAGAAGAAAGTCGGTTTCTTCACCCGCGTGAAGCGCGCCGTGAAGCACAAGGCCAAGATGACCGTGAAGAAGACCCGCCGCGCCGTCGTGAAGGCCGGCTGCAATATATCGAATGGTATTCATGACTCCGCCACCAAGGCCAAGTCCGCGATCACCGGCAAGAAAGCCAAGCGCGTCTGGGTCAAGGGCCACTACAAGACCCACAACAAGAAGCACACCAAGGGTCACTTCGCTCGTGTGAAGCGCCATCACAAGCCGAACGGCGGCGCCAGCCAGACCCCGGCTCCGGCCCCGATGCCCTCGGATCCGGCGATGCCGATGTAAGTGGGATAGCCATACGGATCGAGCCCCCGTGCAATGCACGGGGGTTCGCTGTTCTGGTTCGACATCAAAGGAGTCGCCCATGAAACGGTTCACCAACGTCCTGTTTCCCTTCGCTCTGTGCGCGGCATTTGCCTTTCTGTCCGTCACCGGAGTCGCAGCCGAAGCCCCCTCCCGGACGCCACTCCCCCCTCTCGCCGCACTGCACGTGGCGTTTCCCCCGGACGCCATCGGATCCGATCTGGTCGTAGCGGCGTTTCCCGAGCTGAAAGACGAGCTCCGGAACATCGAGGACGTGGTGCGGAAACATGCCCGGTTCCTGCCCGATCGCGATCTGAGCGAATTCCGCGTGTATCTCCTGGACGGCGGCACCCCGGGCAGCCTGACGGATGAGTCGTTTCTGTTCGCGGTGAAAGGCCGGTTCGACGAGGCAGCCCTGCTTCCGCAGCTTCCCCAGCTCCTCTTCACGCTCGAAAAGGGCTCGAGGGGTGAGGGAATCGTGCGCGCCGGCAACCGGAGTCTCGTCCGGGGTGCGCGCATGACGGCGTTTTTCGCGGCATCCGACACCCTCTGCCTCGCGACGCACAAAACCGCCACCGCTCTGGTCGAACGCGGCGTGTCGATGGAAGCAGGCCTCGAACTGCCGGCCGGAGCGACGAACTCCCCGCTGTTTCTGCATGTCGATATCGCCCGCCTCCTCGAACGCGACCCCGAGTTGAAGGCGAAAATCCAGACCACCCCCGAAGGGATCCGGCTGATGCTGAACGCGCTCAGGCAGGGCAGATTCACCCTCGAAAGCGGTGTGATGCGGCTTGGGCTCGATTTTGCAAGTTCGAACGGGGTGGAGGTCGGCGCGTCGCTGTTCGACTCGTTCCGAAGCATCGGCCTCGCCAAACTCCAGGAGGAGTCGGCTTCTCTCGATCAGAAGGTTGCGACCATGGAGCCGTCTGCTCTCTTGTCCGAATGGCGGATCCGCAAGACGATGCTCGCGATCGGCACGGCGCTTCTCAAACGGGTCTCGATCGAAAAATCCGCAACCGGTCTCACGATCACGATGCGGCTCCCCGATGCGATCAATGGGGCGAACCCGCTGCTCGTCACCTCGACCGTCAGCGTGCTCGCGGCGATCGCGATCCCGAATTTCCATCGGGCGCGAACCATGGCGCAGAAAAATGCCTGTTTCGCCAACCAGCGCATCCTGCTGAGCGCGATCGATATCTATAACCTCGACAATACAACGCCCAAGACGTCGCTTTCCCCCGAGGATTACGGTCCAGCCGGCATTCTGCTGCTCAAGGGGTATCTGAGCGACGGGCTCCACCTCCCCACTCCCGAATGCTCCTATTCCTCGGAAGGAGATTTGGGCAAGGGGGGATATATTACGTGCGGCGTTCACGGAAGTTTTTTCGAAAAATAACGGCCAAAATACCCCACACCCCCGGTTCGGTCTGTACAATCTGAAACATAGTTCCACAACGTATTCGAAAGAACACGGAGGAATCAATAAGATGACAAGCCGGTACTCGAAGATCATCAGCGTGGCGCTCCTGGCCCTTGGCGTTCTGTTCGGCGGCGGCGAAGCCAGCCAGGCCGAGGCGAAATGCCATAAGAAGGTCGGATTCTTCACGCGCATGAAGCGCGCCATCAAGCACAAGGTCAAGATGACGGTCAAGAAAACCCGCCGGGCGATCGTGAAAACCGGCTGCGCCATCTCGAATCGCATCCACGACGGTGCCACAAAGGCCAAATCCGCGATCACCGGCAAGAAGCCGAAGCGCGTCTGGGTCAAGGGCCACTACAAGACCCACAACAAGAAGCACACCAAGGGTCACTGGCGCCGTGTGAAGCGCAGCCACAAGCATTCCGGCGGCTGCGGCACCCCCAGCCAGGCTCCGGCCCCGATTTCCGGCGGTCAGCCCC
Organism: Candidatus Ozemibacteraceae bacterium; assembly: GCA_035388825.1. Taxonomy (GTDB): domain Bacteria; phylum Muiribacteriota; class Ozemobacteria; order Ozemobacterales; family Ozemobacteraceae; genus MWAR01. The sequence goes on along the minus strand of DAOOQQ010000012.1, from coordinate 65,315 downwards.
TGCCCCCGCTGGACCCGGCGATGCCCCAGTAATCAGAACGGTTTCCAGAAACGGCCCCGTGCGAGAAGCACGGGGCCGTTTTGCACTGCGATAAAATTCCTTCCCTTTCGCCACGAATGCCCCTATAATGGCGCCCATGTCGGAAGCCGCATCGCCCACAGCCCCGCAGAACACCGCCCCCTCCCGCTGGGAGTCGTGGCTGGGCGCCCGCGCCGGGGAGGGCCCGGTCGCCGCCGTGGCACTGCTGTATTTTTTCTTCATCATCACCTCGTATTATGTCCTGAAGCCGATCCGCGAGGGGCTCGCGATCGAGCTGGGCTCGCAGCGCATCCCGGCCCTGAATATCCTGTCGATGCTGTCGCTGATTGCGGCAAATGCCGGGTACAGCTGGCTGGTCGGCCGGTACAGCCGCGACCGGTTCATCACCTGGATCACACGCGCATGCAGCGTCTGCCTCGTGATCTTCTGGGTGATCTTCCGGTTCACGGACCAGCCGATGGCGGGCACGGCCGTCTGGCTCGCCCCGGCAGCGCTGCCGGCCTGGTTTCCGGACTGGCTTCCCGTGCCCACGTCCCGGGCCCTGGCGATCACGGCGTATTTCATCTGGGTGAACCTGTTCGGCCTGTTCTCGCCCAGCATGTTCTGGTCGTTCATCAATGACTCGTTCACCACCGACCAGGGCAAGCGGCTGTACACCACGGTCGGGTATGGCGGGCTGATCGGCGGGCTGTGCGGCGGCATCATCACCGTGGCGCTCACCAAGCTCCTGGGGACGGCGAACATGTTCCTGGTCGCGGCGCTGCTGCTCGAACCGACCATCTGGTGCATGCGGTTCATCGACCGCCGCTGCCGGCCGATCCAGCCCGCAGCGATGCCGCAGCCGGATCCCGCGCCGCGGCCGGCCGCCGACGACGGGCGCGGCCCGAGTCCGTGGGACGGCTTCACGATCACGTTCACCTCGGCGTATCTGACGCTGATGGCGCTCGAGATGTTCCTGTACACCTTCGCCAGCAGCATGTATTCCTACCAGCTCAATGCCCTGATGGAAGCCGCCCGCCTCTCCTCCGACGCCCGCACGATCTACTGGGCAAATATCTACAACATGATCAACGGCCTCTCGCTCCTCACCCAGTTCTTCGTGACGCGGCTGGTGATGCGCGGCTCCTACCCCGCGGTCGGGCTGCTGCTGCTGCCATTCTCGCAGATCTTCGGCTCGCTGCTCCTGATCCGTCTCCCGCTGCTGGACATGGCCGCGGCCGTCGGCGTCATCCGGTATGCGCTCAACTACTCGACCGGCCGCGCCGTGCGGGAGCTGTTCTTCACCCCCCTGACCCACGACGAGAAGTATCAGGGAAAGGGGTTCATCGACACCCTGGTGTTCCGCGCCGGCGACGGTCTTTCCTCGGTGCTGCTGCTGTGGGGCCTCGGCGTCTGGGGAGCCGGGCCCTGGGTCGACGTCACGATCGTCGCGACGATGAGTTTTTCCGTCATCATCGTCCTCGCCCTTGGAAGTATATTCAGCAAAATAGATCCTCGCCGGCAGGAAGCGGCCCGCGAGGGTTCAAAATGATTGCGCCGGATCGCGTTTCCTGCTAAGATACGGCGTCCTCAAACCCGCACCAAGACGGAGGATGATACGATGAGCGTCAAGATGATCGTGGTCGGTTCCATCGCCTATGATACGCTGCAGACCCCGAAAGGCCGGCGTGAGCGCGCTCTGGGCGGCTCCGCGACGTATTTTTCGACGGTCGCGAGCTACTTCACGAAGGTCGGCCTCGTCGGCGTCGCCGGTTCGGATTTCGAAGCCGCGCACGTCGAGTTCCTGAAGCGACACGGCGTCGATCTCGCCGGATTCGAGCGGGTCGAGGGCGACACGTTCCACTGGTCGGGCTCGTACGGCGAGGATTTTGGCGACGCCACGACGCATTCCACCTGCCTGAACGTGTTCGAGAAGTTCGATCCGAAACTTCCGACGGAGTATCAGAACGTCGATTTCCTGTTCCTGGCGAACATCCATCCGGCGCTCCAGATGCGCGTGATCGAGAAGGTGAAGCGGCCGAAGCTGATCGCCCTCGATACGATGAACTTCTGGATCACCTCGGCCCTTGCCGACCTGAAGAAGGTGCTCGGCCACATCGACGTCCTGTTCCTCAACCAGCAGGAAGCCCTGATGCTGAGCGGGGAGAAGAAGCTGTCGGGCGCCGTCGCGAAACTGCTGGCGATGGGCCCGAAGCGTCTCGTCATCAAGCTCGGGGAGCTCGGCGCCTTCACCGTCACCGAAGCCGGCCGGTTCTTCGCTCCCGCCTTCCCCTGCCGGGAGATCACCGACCCGACGGGGGCCGGCGACTCGTTCGCGGGCGGCTTCATGGGCTGCCTCGCCGAGCACGGGGACATCTCCGAGAACGGGTTCCGGCGCTCGATGCTGTATGGGGCGACGATGGGCTCGTTCACCGTCGAGAAGTTCAGCCTCGACACCTACGAAACCCTGACCCGCGCCCAGATCGACGAGCGGTTCCGCGCCATCCGGGAGATGATCGCCGTCTCCTGATCTATACCCTAAAATATACGACCCGGGGTGCGTGGACCGCACCCCGGGTCGTTCGTTCCGGCTCGTTCAGGAGATCACGGCTTCGGCGGGTTTCTGCGCGCACCGGCATCGGGTCCGCTCGCGCGGGATGGCGCGAATCAGGGGCTCCATGATGCGACGCAGGTTTTCGGCATTGTGCTTGAACACCTCCATGACCTCGGCCGCGGTGACTTCGGGGACGTTGCCGACCAGGCCCGCGTCGAAATCCGTCACGAGGGCGATATTCACGATGCAGATGCCGAGCTCCTGGGCAAGAACGACTTCCGGATACTGGGTCATATTGATCGTATGCCAGCCCATCCGGGTGAACCACTGGCTCTCGGCCCGGGTCGAGAAGCGCGGTCCCTGGATGACGACGATCGTGCCGCCGTCGTGGACCCGGATGCCGCTTTCCCGGATGACGCGGACGGCCGTTTCCCGCAACTCGGGACAGTAGGGCTCGGCGGAGGAGATGTGCATGACCGAGGGCCCCTCGCAGAACGTGTCCTTCCGGCCGTTCGTCCGGTCGACGAACTGGTCCGAGACGACGAACTCGCCCGGCTTGATATCAGCCTGAAGCGAGCCACAGGCGCAGGGGGAGATGACGCGGCTCACCCCGAGCTCTTTCATCGCCCAGAGGTTGGCGCGGTAGTTCACGGCATGGGGCGGGATGCTGTGGCCGCGTCCGTGGCGCGGGATGAAGGCGACACGGGTGCCGTCGACCTCGCCGATCGAGATGGTGTCGCTGGGTGAGCCGTAGGGGGTGTTGATCTTCACCTCTTCGGTTTTCGTGACGAAGGAGTAGAACCCGCTCCCGCCAAACACCCCGATGTCGGCCCGCGGCCGTTCCTGGATCGTCATGTCATGCTCCTCTTCCCATGTCGCTCGCGCGCCGGACCGGCGCCCCATCGACAATACCACACCCCGCCGGGATTCTCCCACCAGGCGTGCGGAACCGTCAAAAAAAGCCGCCCGGCGGTCGTGCGCCGGGCGTCCCTGGAAACAAATGAACCGGTTACTTGCCTTCCTTGAGCATCTGGTTGTATTCGGCAAGATATTTCTGATAATCGGTGTAGGAGGATTTCGCGGCGGCCGCGTCGCCCTTCTGGGTGGCATCCATGTAAGCCCGGTAGGCATCGAGATACTGGTCATACACCTGCTGGGAGGTCTTCACGACGGCCGCGCCGGCAGCCTGGGCTGTGGATTCGACGGCCGCAGCGGCGGCACCGACCGAGCTTCCCGAGAACCGGCGTTCGATGATCGACTGGGAGCGCTCGAGCTGCACCTTGACGCTTTCCAGATTTTCCTTGTTCACCATGATCGCGCTCTTGCCCGTCACTTTCTTGATCAGGGCCGCGATGGCACGGGCGATGAGACCGCCGCCGATGATACCGATCGCGAGCATCGGCGCTCCCATTCCGGCCATCAGCAGGCCGCCGCCGATGGCGCCGAGCACCATCGCGATATTCGCGAAGCTGGAGGTCGCCCAGGTCATGAGCTTCTTCGAAACGATGTACCCGCCGACGGCCCCGGCAACCATGCCGATGGGGCCTCCGCCGACGGCCATGCCGATGACGCCGCCCATGAAGGCGCCGGCGAGGCTGCCGGCCGTGACGGTGGTCCAGCGGATCGCCTTGCCGACGGACTGGAGGAAGCCGGCGTTGGCGGGCTGAGGCAGGGCAACCCAGAGGGAGAGGACCATCGACAGCACCAGCAGGATCGAAACATCCTGGCGGCGGCGATACGCGATGCTCATAACCATATGATGACCTCCAGCGGAAGACAGTCGTCGGTGAAGATTTCTTCTATTATACGCACGGAACCCGGGGGCCGGAAGGTACCCCGGCAAAGGCTCGGGGAAAACCGCCCACCGGCCTTATCGGGACACCGTGAGAACGATCGAAAAGCCTTCCCGGGAGCCGCCGAGCCGGGCAACCGTCACGGCTGTTCCGGGTTCGGCCACGAAGCCTGTCCGGACGACCTGGGCGGTCCGGGCATCCGTGCCGGCCGGCAGATTCAGCTTGCAGGTCAGGGCCCCGTGAACACGCCCTTTCTCATCGATGAAATCGGGCAGCAGGGCGATACTGGAAGTGTCGGGCGCCATGCGGAGAGGCTTGTCGCCTTCCTTGCGGGCAATCTGCTTCACGACCCACTCCATCTGGCTCTCGCGACCGATCATCACCCCGCACGCGAACTCCCGGATCACGGCCCCGCCCTGCTTCAGTTGGACGAGTGCGCGCATATCGGGCCGGGGCTGGTCGATCGAGGCAAGCAGCTTCTCGACGTCCTGCACGACATGTGCCCGGGCACTGATGATCAGGCGGTTGGTATCCTCGACAACGGCGACGCGCACGTCCTTGGTCATGGCCGAGATCACCGCCTTCGCGGCTTCGCCGGCACTCATGTGGCGCAACTGCCGGGTGACACGGATCACCGGCAGCTTCCGCTCGTCGGTCAGCAGCATCGTGTTTCCCTCGATCTGAAGGAAGAAGCCGTTGGCTTCGGCGATCTGGCGGGCGAGCCGCTGCACGGGAACATCCTTCGCCTTCACGGTCACATTTCCCCGCACGGCCTTCTCGGTGATGACGTTGCAGCCCGCTTTTTCTCCAAGCAGTTTGAAAACGTCGCGGATGTCGGCATTGGTGAAATCGATCGACAGTTTCCGGTCGAGTTCGGCCGCCGACACGGCCTGACCGGCGCCGAATGCGAACACAACAGCCAGGACCGCCCACAGAACAACCCGATGGTTCATAGAGACCTCCTCACGGAAATTTCAGGCCCGGAAGCCTGCTGTTATCTCAATTCCCGGCCGGAACCGGGGCCGAAAGGCTTCCGACATCGGGCGTGCGATGGAGCAGGAACGCCTCGACCTCCTGGAGCCGCTGCTGGACGAGGGGGGTGACGAGGCCGGAGTTGAAGCGGGAAACGTCGAGTTCGATGCCGGCATCGGCGAGGCCCAGCGTGAGCACGCCAGCCTTGAACCGCGATTCCCGGATGGAGCGAACGGCGTTGTCGAGGGCCACATCGAGACGCTTGATCATACTCGCGGCCACTTTTCCCGGGGCAATGCCGGACTGGTCGCCATCGACGCCGATCACCAGGAAGGGGGCCCGGCGGGAGGCATCGATCAGCCCGAGGCCGGTGCGGCCCGCGGCGTGGTAGATGAAATCGGCACCGGCAGCGGCGAGTTCGAGGCCGATCTTCTTGCCGGCTTCGGGGTCATTGAATGCTTCGGGGGTTTCCCCGGCATAGCGGACGAGCAGCTTCGCCTGGGGGTTCACGAAGGCGATGCCGTTGCGGAATCCCTTTTCGAACGAGGCGATCACGGGTGAGGTCATGCCGCCCAGAAAGCCGATCGTCTGGGTTTTCGTCAGGAGGCCGGCGAAAGCCCCGGCGTAGAACGAGCCTTCTTCTTCGTTGAACAGCACCGACAGGACGTTGGGCAGCTCGACGACCGAATCGAGCAGGACGAAGCGGGTCTGGGGAAACTTCGTCGCAACGCGCCGGACCGCCTCGTTCGCGAAGATCCCGACGGCTGCGACCAGATCGGCATTGCGGCCGGCCAGGAACTCGAGGCTGGACTCCATCGCCGCGACATCGCCGGGCTCGATGACGTCGACGACGCAGTCGGGCAGTCGGCGCAGGTTCTGCACGCCGGCATAGGCGGCGTCGTTGAACGCGTGGTCGCCGAGGCCGCCCACCGAGAGGACGATTCCGATGCGGAGCATCTTCGGCGCCACGGAAACATCCTTCGCCGCCGGGGCCGCCTGCACCGCCGTGCATGCCAGGAACACCATCATCAAGAAGACGATCGAAAGCCGCATGGATGACTCCTCCAGGGGATGTGTGGGGGTTGGGCGGACCGCGTTTATGCTGCCGGAGCCGCGATCGGGCGCACTTCGAGGATGCCGAGCTGTTTGAGGACCTGTTGCAGGGACCAGAGGACCCGCTCGTCGTATCTGCCCTGCTGGCGCGCCATCTCGTCGATCGACTCCCGGTAGGTGCGTTCGGCCGCATAGGGACGGTAATGGGTCATGGCATCGAACGAGTCGGCCACCGAGACGATGAGGCCGGCGAGAGGGATTTCGGGGTCGCGCAGGCCACGGGGATAGCCGGATCCGTCGGGGTTCTCGTGGTGGGAGAGGACGGCATCGGCAACGCGGTCGAGGCCGGGAATCTCGCGGATCATGGCGGCGCCGACGACGGCGTGGGACTCGACCTGGCGGCGTTCGGCCGCGGAGAGCGGGCGGCGTTCTTCCAGGAGGGCCGGGGGCAGGGAGACCTTGCCGATGTCGTGCAGCAGGCCCGCCAGCTCGATATCGATGAGTTCGCGGTGGGAGAGGCCCATGTTTCGGCCGATCGCGACGCAGTAGTTGCGCACGCGGTCCCAGTGGCCGAACTCTTCACTGGCCCGGTTTTCGAGCACCTTGAGGAAGAGGCCGAGAAGCGATTCGAGCCTCACGAACTCGCCCAGGAGAGCGAGTGCCGAGACGACTTCCGGTCCCGGCTGCCAGGCCGCCAGAGAGTTCTCGGCATTCCCGGCGGGGGTGAAACTGATCAGCCAGGTCATCCCGGCGGCGGAGATGGGCCTCCACCAGCGGCTGGCGAAGTGCATGCCCGACGGCGAGGCGGCCAGTTCCGGGGGCAGTTCGGTCGGGGGCAGGGAGCCTCGGCTGTCCTGGCCGCGCCAGGTGCGCCCCCAGGGGAACCAGACCTGGAGATTGCTGCCGGTCGCTTCGAGGGCCTTTTTGAGATCCGTCAGAACGGTTTTCCAGACTTCCGAGATCGAGCTGAGTTCGAGCGGCTTCATCTTCCTGTCCTCCCGGGGCGGGTCATCCAGTATCCCCATCGTGATGTCTTCCGGACAGCATACCCCTCCCCGGCCAGGGAAGGCAACCTTCTTTCCTGCCGGACTCTCATTTTATACTATAGCATATACTCTAACGTCCTGGACCCCGCTGCAAACGGAGGGCTGCGGGATGGACGGGCGATCCCGCTCTTCTCCCTATGGGAATTCCTTGACAGGCCGGAAAGCGGGTGCCTATACTGGGGGCTTGTCTGAAGACAATCGCCGCGCGCATCAGGAGAGGTGTTCATGAGCAGCAATTTCGAGAATCGGCTGGCCCTCAACCCCGCCCTCATCATCGGCCTGGGGGGCACCGGCAAGCGCGTCCTCATGAAGTTCAAGGAGGCGTTCCTCAACAGCCCGCAGATCCGCGAGGCGTTCCGCCACGCCGCCGACCCGCGGCCCACGCTTCCCGATTTCATCGACCTCTTCTGCATCGACACGGACCTCTTCGACTCCCGGGCGCACGAGAAGGTTGAAGGCGCCAAGCTGAAAGAGGAAGAGTATCACCAGATCAACATCCAGAACGCCAACCAGATCACCGGGAATCTCGACACCGACACCTACGGGTATCTCAACGAGTGGTTCCCGGCGAAGCTGAAGCATCACCTGGGCCAGATCAGCCAGGGCGCCCACCAGTTCCGGTTCACGGGCCGGTTCGGGCTGTTCGTCGACGCGCAGCGGATCTACCAGCAGCTCAAGGCGAAGATCAGCCGCATCATCTCCCGCAAGAACGTGAACCAGGACGACCAGATCGTGCCGCTGACGAACAAGCAGGGCCAGATCCTGACGCCGGAATTCTACGTCGTCGGCTCGCTGTGCGGCGGTTCGGGCGCCGGCATGTTCATGGATATCGCCTACCTGCTCAAGATGGCGTATTACCAGCTTTCGGGCGGCAAGGGCAAGCCGAGCATGGTCGGCATCCAGCTCACCCCCGAGGCGTTCACGCAGATCGCGATCGATCCGAATGTGAACGCGACGGGCCGGCTCGAGGCGAACGGCTACGCCTCGCTGGTCGAGGCGTTCTACTTCATGAACAAGGAGAAGTTCCCGCCCACCAAGAGCGCGAAGGACATCCTCACGCAGGACCGCCGGAACAAGCTGATGGTGAACTACGGCCCGATCGGCCGGAGTCACGATGCGACGACGTTCGGTTCGACCTGCGAGGAAGCGCCGTTCGACCAGCTGTATCTGCTCGGCACCAGCGGCCTCGACGATATCGCGACGTATGACACGATCGCCGCCGAGTTCGTCTTCACCAAGCTCGCGACGAACCTGCGCCAGGCGCAGAACTCGATGCTCGACAACGCGTCGCAGGTGCTCGGGCAGCTGAGCTCCGACCTCGAGGGCAAGCAGCTCAAATGCCTGAGCACGGCGGGGTACAAGAGCTTCTACTACCCCCTCGACGTGATCATGGATCTGTACACCTATAAATTGTCGATGGACGTGACGCGGTGGCTCAAGCTGTCGAGCGACAAGATCACGATCGACGGGATGGTTCACGAGTTCGCCGAGACGAACACCGACCGGTTCGACCTGACCCCCGACGGGGTGTTCGCGCTTTCCAAGAAGCTGATCCCGCGGGCCCAGTATTGGGACAACCCGATGTTCCACACGATGCGCACCGAGCCGCAGCAGCAGCCGGGCGAGTCGGCGAGCGCTTATATTCTTCGCAAAATAGATGAGATGGACCGGGTGAAGGTCAAGAAGGACGAGATCAAGGGCCGGGTGCGGGTCGATTTCGAGAAGGCCGCCATCGAAGGCGGGAAGGTGCTGAAGGAGAAGGTGATCGAGATCATCGACAACCCCGACCAGGGCGCCCTGATCGCGATCGATTTCCTCACGGCGTTCGAAAAGTATCTGTCGCGCTTCCCGCGGGACGTGCTGGGCCGCAAGGACGAGGAGCTGCGCAACCGCCAGCTGAAGGAGCAGCGCGAGTATGTCGCGGCCCGCGACGCCCTTTCCAGCCGCCTGAACTCGATGTTCGGGCTGGGCGGGAAGTTCCTCGAGCTGGGCACGCTGCTTTCGGTGTCGAACATCCGAGAGGAGTTCGCGAAGCTCGAGAAAGAGGCGCAGGAAGCGGTCGAGATGGAATACGAGCGGTTCTGCCTCGGCTGCGCGGCGGATTTCCTGAAGTATCTCGCCGGCCATGCCCAGAACCTGCGCAAGCAGGTCGAGGAGTTCGCCCGCAAGCTCGACGCCGTGACGAAGAACGGGATGATCGAGCGCAGCTACGAGTCGTGTCTCGACAAGATCAAGCCCTACTCGAAGGTTCAGGCCTACGTGCGCACGTTCATCTTCGAGGAGCGCGACGTGGAGCCGTTCTACAAGTATCTGCTGGGGGATCTCTCGAACAACGACATCGAGAAGGAGTTCCTGGTCACGATCGACCTCGCGAAGAACTGGGACGCCTACACGAACCCGCAGAGCGACTCGCTCGAGAACGATATCGTCCGCTATTGCCGCGGCCTGATCGGCAAGCGCATGCTGGGCGGGATCGAGGAGTTCATCCACTGGAAGGATTCGGCCAAGCCGGGCTTCAAGAAGAGCCTGATCGAGAGCCTGATGAACCAGTCGGCGCCGCTGATGACGATCAACGACCGCGGCAACAACCAGCCGGCCCGCATGAACATCGTCACGCTGGGCATCGCCGAGGAGAACAGCAAGCTGGCCGAGGAGATCCGGGAGAGCCTGCGGAAGGGCGAGATCGGCGTCACGATCGCCCCGACGAGGAACCGGTTCGAGATCAGCCTGCTCCAGACCCTGCACGGGATGTGCCCCTACAACCTCAGCGCGATCACCCAGTGGCAGGCCCTGTACCGGAAGAACACGGCGAAGATCAACTGCCACGCGATGCTGACGAACGATGCGTATCCCGTGCTCTGGTCCAGTTACGGCCTGATTCCGGCCAAGACGCTCGAGAATCTGTACATGGTCTATACCCTGCTGCGATACGAGATCCACGCCGATCCGGCGAAGACCGTGCACGGCATCGAATACAACCCCGAGCTGGTCCAGTTCGAGCTGCATTATCAGCAGGAAAAGCCGGTCCCGATGGGCCGCACCATCACCGAGCTGTTCGACTACCTGAAGAACAACACGATGGGCATCTACCTGATCAACACCGTCTACAAGGAAGGCTGGCTGACCCTGCCGCTTCCGCAGCAGAATGCAATCATCAAAAAATATCTTCCAATATTCACAGACAAGGTCAAGCAGCTCGAGGCCGGCATCGAACAGGAGATCCGCACGAACCACGAGGTGTCGGCGGCCAGCGACGAGCTGCTGTCGATCAAGCGCGGCATCCTGCGCGTGCTGACGGATATCCACGAGCAGCACGAAGCGATCTTCAGCCAGCGGCCGTCCGGCGTGGCCGCCCAGGCCGGCGCGCAGAACCCCTGACAAGGAGCCCCACCCATGGTCGAAGTGAACCCGGGTAAAACCGAGATCAAGATCCAGTCCGGCTGGATGGTCTTCACGGCCGTCGCGGCGATCATATTTGCCCTGATATTCAAATTCGCCGTCCCCACCGGGGTGACGGCCGGCGTCGTGTGGGGCCTCGTGGCTCTGGCTCTCGCCGCCGACTGGTGGTTTTTCCACGCCCCGGGACTGATGATCATCTTTTTGGGATGCCTGCTCGCCGGCCTGGGATTCTGGCTCCACTTGTACTGAACGCCGGCCCGCGGCACCGGATACCACACGAGAGGCTGAACGGTCATGGTCGAAGTAGCACCGCGAACGGGTGAGATAAAGATCAATTACTGGCGGTACATCGCGTTTCTGGTTCTGCTGGCCCTGCTCGGGCTCGGCACCGTCTGGACGATGTATTCCTCCTCGTGGGGGGCGAGCAATCCGTTCGCCGAGTGGCTGCGCAAGTATCTCTCCCTGGCGAACCGGTTCCGGCCGAACGCCAAGCCGGAAGACAACCTCGCGAACGCCCTGCGGCTGCACGGCATCGAGAAGCTGGGCGAGAAGCGGTATGCCGTATTGTTCACGGCTACCGATGCGAACGGCGATCCGTTGACGACGGTGCGGGTGGCGGATGTCGAGATCCAGCTCGGAGCCGACGCGGCGGCCAGGCAGCGGGCGCTCGTCGACCGGGTCGCCCCGCTCCACATGATGAACCAGCCGGACTCCGTCGCCTTCGCCGGGGTCATGGACTACTCGGGCAGCATGTTTCCCGAGGACATCTCGGCCATCGAATCGAACTACACGGCCTTCCTGAACGCGGTCGTGCTGCCCTTCTCGGGCAGCATCATCAAGTTCAACAACACCGTGAACACGATGAACCCGCTCACGACGAGCAAGAGCGAGATCGAGGCGGCAGTGAAAAAGCCGGTCCCCCTCGAAAACACGGCGTTCTACTCCGGCATCGACAAGGGCATCGCGGATATCCAGGCGCGGCGGTGGATGCGGTTTCTGCTGCTGACGACGGACGGCAACGACAACGCCTCGGGCCACACGCTGGAAGAAGTGATCACCCGGGCCCGGCAGCACTTCGTTTCGGGCTTCGTGCTCGGTTTCGGCTGGCTCAATGTCAACATCCTCAAGCAGATCTCCGAGGAGACGGACGGCTACTACGTCTATGTGCCCGACAGCAGCCAGCTCACGACCTGGTTTCCCAAGATCGCGAAGATCGTGAACAACGTCCAGGTCGCCGAAGTGTCCCTCCCGACAGACGTGAACCTGCCCCTTTCGGTCTCGATCACGCTGAACGCGAACGGAACCCGTCTGCAGCGCAGCCGGTGACGGACAGCGTCAGCGCGGCACGCGACACCAGAGACGAGGCGTTCGGATGAAGCGTCACGAGATCGACGGGGAAGCGACGGAATCCTGTTCCCCCGCGGTGAAGGCCCTGCTCGAGCACGCCGGCGCCCTGCTTCGCTGGTGCGAGACGACTCTCGAGGCAATCCGTGCCCATCGGAACCAGTTCGGGGATCTCGATGTAGCGGGGCTCGAGGTGGGCATCACCTTCCTGCGCCGACGGCTGATTCCGCACGTCAAGACCGGGGGGAGGCTTCCGCCCGTCGTCATCCTGTGCGGGGGCACCAACACGGGCAAATCTACACTTATCAATACAATATCAGAATGCATAGTTTCGCCTTCCGGCAGCACGGCGAGTTTTACCAAACGTCTCGTCGGAGCGGGCCGTGAGGAGGATCTGAAAGCGATTACGGCCGCCCACGCCGATTTCCATCTCGTTCCCACATCGGAACTCTCGGCCCATCGGCCGCGCCGGCGTGCGATCTACGCGGATCATCGCCCCGACTGGCCGGTCGGGCTGCCGGTGCTGCTCGACTCTCCCGACGTCGACAGTTCAGACCCGGCCTGCCGCGCCGCTGCCCGGCTTGGGCTCGGGCTGGCGGATCTGCTCGTCTGGGTGACGACCCAGCAGAAGTACAAGGATCTGGCGGGCATCAGCTTTCTCGACGAGGCAATGCTTCTTTTGCCGCGCCGCATCGACGTGTTCAACCAGTATCTGCCCCGCCACCAGGAAGCCCTCGAGGATCTGACCACGAGCTATGGGGAGCGGTGGCCAGACCATCGCCGCGCCGTCCTCGCGATCCCGGAACAGTCCCCCGCCGGGGAAGGCCGACTTCCCGTCTCGGCCGTCGCCGAGCTTCGCCGGCATCTCGTCGAGGCGGCCGCCGATGCCCGTGGCCGGCGCATCGAGGCGCTCTCGCACGGGCTGGCCGGCGCCGGAAACGCCCTTGCCGGCTCGGCGGGCATGATCCTGTCCCGGCAGGACGAGTGCGCCGGCATGATCCGAGAGTATCGGCTGCGGTTCGAGGCGGGACTGCAGCAACCTCTCCGGGATCTCCCCGGACACGAGGCGCCCTTCGAGCTCCAGAACGCGGTGATCCGGGTGCTCCAGCCCCGGCTCAAAACCTCCGTCGGCGATCTCGTCACCTCGATCACCCGCACCGCCGGCAATGCCCTGCGCAAGGGCGTTTCCCTCTTCGGCATCGGAAGCATGCTCGGCGCGCAGGCGCCCGGAGATCCCGTCGATCCTGTCTCGGAGCGGGACCGGCGCGATATCGAAGCGACGGCTCGGCTCCTGGAATCGGCCCGGGCCGATCTGCTCGACCGCAGTCGGGTCGCATCGGAGCAGGGCAGAGCCGTGGCGGCACGGTTTCATGAAGAACTCCGGCAGCTCGCGTGGCCGGAGCCGGAGGCGCTGCGCGAGCGGCTCCGTGAGCATTTCGACGCCGGCCGGATGGAGCGGATACGTCCCGTGATCGACCGATTCGAGCACGATCTGGAAGCGTTCTGCGACCGGAATCCCGAAATGATCCAGACGATGCGTGCCATGGTTCCCGGACTGTCGGCTCTTGCCGGGCTGGCCGCTGCCGTCATCGCGATCAAGACGACGGTCATCCTGCCCGGGGTGACCGAGTATCTGCTCGGAGGCATCGGTCTTCCGATCTACAAGCGCTTCGAAGAATGGCTTCCCGGCAATCTGCTGGGCCTGGTCGACCAGCTTTCCCGGGAGCCGTTCATCGCCCGCACCTACGATGCCTTCTCGAAGACCCGGCGGGCGGTGTTCCTCGAAACGACCGAATGGCTCTCGAAGCCGGTCGAAGCCCTGCTCCTGCCGGTCGATCTCGAGCGTCGCGACGTTCCGCTGCTGCTCGAGCAGCTCAGAACCGACTGGGATGCCGTCCGGGCCGAGTGGTGAGGCTCATTTCGCCCAGGTCGAGCGCAGCGCAAGCTCCTCTTCGGTGACCCAGCCGCGCTGGCTCTTTCCGTCAGGGCCGGGGACGGATTCGACGAGCAGCGTGTCGCCGACGATCTCGAGGATGCGCAGTTCCGAACCGGCCTTGATCTTGTACCGGCGGGGTTTGAACAGGAAGTTCTTTTTCAGGATATCGTGCTCGTCACCCCGGCGCTGGTAGACATACAGATCCGTTTTCACCCGGTACACCGACGTGCGGTCCGGCTCAGAGGCCTTCGGCTGTTCGGGTGAAGCCGGCTCGGGTTTCACCGGTTTTTTCGCCGGCTCGGGCACCTCGACCTTCGTCCCGCAGCTCGAGCAGAACCGGACATCGTCGAGCAGTTTCGCGCCGCACCCCGAGCAGTAGGCCGCCCAAGCGGACGCCGTACAGAACAGACAGAAGCAGACGAACAGCACCAGCTTTTTCATCTTGAGATCCTCCCTCGATGCATTCGGGGTATTCCCCTCTCTTCAAAGGTATACCCGGAAGCCCCGAAAATCAAAACCGCCTCTCAGCGGGCCGGCGACAGGCGGAACACGAGCGGCGGGGACGCCGTATCCTCCGCCAGGAACAGGTTGGGGTGGGCATTCACCCAGCCGTGTTCCGGGGGAAACGGCGGAAACAGGACGACGGTATCGATCCGCCGCTCTCGAAGCCGGCCCAGCCATGCATCGAAGCTGGCTTCACGGGCAAGGCGGGCCGGATCGTCGTATTCGATGACCGCGCCCGAAGCCGTGATCGGAAGATAGGTGACGTGGTTTTGGAGATTCCGCCCCAGCAGCGGGGCCCAGGACCAGTCATACCCGATCGGCCCCCAGCCCGCCGAGAAAGCGATGCGGCGCGGCCGGGCCGGATCGTCGCACACCACCCACGCGCGGGACGCTTCCCGGCCGAGTTCGTATCCTTCATGGGCGGCAAGAAGCTGACGCGGCCGCATGGCCGCCTTGGCCGGCTGGAGCAGGATCAGAAGGAGGAAAAGGCCGCAGGCGGCGACCGCCAGCAGCCTGGCAGATATATTTATAGATATCTTTCTGATGGGCAGCAGGGCGGCGAGCGGGGGCAGAAGGAGCAGAACCCCGTCGAGGGTGGGAAATCCGGTCGTCCAGGTCGAGACGAGGGAACCGGTTGCGGCGATGACCGACAACAGGACGAGCAGGCCCGTGACGAGGCGACGCGGCGCGGCTTCCCAGCGCTCGAGGGAAAGGAAGGCAAGCAGGATGAGAAGGGCGAACGGCAGGGTATTGAGGCGCGCGTTCACACTGGCGAAGATGACATGGAACTTCCACATCCCCGAGCCGAACAGCGCGGCGGCGGAGGCGGCAAGCACAAGCGAGAGGTAGATCGCGAAACCCCGGCTCACCCGTTTCCAGACGGTGACAAGTCCGGCCGGTGCCAGCACGAGGGCGACGAAGCCGGTCGGCCCGATCGAGACGGGTTTGAAACCGAAATACCAGGTGATATACCAGGCGATCTCCCGCCACAGGGAGCCGCCGGAGATCGTGGCATCCGTGGTTTCGGCGAGATGCCGGAGTTTTTCGGCCCAGGCTGCACTGCCGGCGAAGATCGGAAGTCCGGGCAGACCCAGGGGCAGAGGCCAGGTAGGCGAGCCGAACCGGGCATACAGCAGCCCGTAATGGCGGAATCCGAGAGCGGCCATCCCCGTCAGCAGCGCGGCCAGCGGCCAAAGGGGCCTGGGTCCCGGCCGGATCCATCGCAGCAGGAACACCACCGCTACGGCTCCGACACCGGCAAGGGCGAAGATCTTGATCGCGAGGCCGCAGCCGAGGGCAATCCCGCAGAGGAACGCCGGGGCGGCCGCGTCGGTGCGCCACGCATCGAGGAAGAACAGCGAGGCTGCGACGAGACAGGCGATCAGGGGGATATCGACGTAGACGGATGCGGCGAAGCCGAAGACGGCCGGCATGAACCCGGCCAGGCCCGCGGCAAGGGCGGCCCGGCGGGGAGCCAGACCAAGCTGCCGCCCGAGTTCATAGAGAGCGGCCAGCAGCAGACCCCAGGATGGTAGCGAGACAAGACCTGCCACCAGATCGCCGTGGAACGGCAGCATCAGCCACGCCGTGAGCATCTCCCCGCCGGTCGGATAGAACCGGTAGGTCACCCCCCAGGCGCCGGGCGTATCGATGTCGAACCAGCCTCCGGTCTGAACGAACATCCCCGCGTAATAGAGGTGATAGGTCAGCGAATCCGTCGTGACGGGGATGTTCAGAAAGCCCCGGGCCACGAGTATCAGGATCGTCGCGAGAACCGCCAACACCAGAGGCCGGGCCGGCGTGGCGAGGGCCTGGTCGAGCCGGGCAAGCGCATGCCTCAGATCCCGCAGCAGCAGCCCCGTCAGGGAATGATCGCCACGCGGAAGCCAGCGATGCAGTCCCGCGGCCGTCAGAGCGAACAGGCAGCTCAGCAGGACCGCGGGAAGGAGACGGAACGCGCCGAAACCGGCCAGGATCTGAAACGAGCCGATCTGGAACCCGTTCGCCACGACGACGGCCGCCGACCATCTTCGGGCCGCCGAACCCTGCGGCACGAGCCAGGCCGCCAGCGCCCAGGATGAAGCCCCGATCGTCGTCAGCAGAATCATAGCCCAGGAGGCGCAGGCCGTCCAGCCTATTATATCGCTAATGTTATAATTCATCATGGTTATCGTTCCGGAGCCACCGCGAGGTGGCGGAACACCATTGCCGGGGAAGCCGTTCCCTCGGGCCGGAACAGATCGGGGCGGGCGGTCACCCAGGCGTGTTCGGGAGGCTGGGGCGGGAACAGGACGACGGTGTCGATCCGTTCTTCCCTCAGCCGACGGAGCCAGGCTTCGGCATCGGCGGCGCGCGCGACCTGGTCGGGGTCACGGTATTCGATGATATCGCCCGTCTTGGTGATGGGAATATAGGTGACGTGATTCTGGAGATGACGCCCGAGAAGAGCCCCCCAGTACCAGGCATACCCGAGAACCCCGTCCCAACCGGTCGAAAAGGCGATCCGCCGCGGCCGACCGGGATCGTCGCAAAGCACCCAGGCGGGAGACGTGGAGCGGTCGAGTTCGTGGCCCTCATGAGCAGAGAGGAGCTGTCCTTCCCGGAGCCGGTCTTTGACGACGGGAAGAGCCGTGAGCGCGGCAACGAGCAGCAAGCCGAACAGGATGGCGCGGTTGCGGCCGCAGGAGAATCGGGGTAGTTCCCGGAGCGGCAGCAGAGCGGCAATCGGGGGGATCGCGGCCAGGAGAAGGTCGAGACGGGGATGGCCGGTCGTCCAGGTGACGAACAGAGAGTATCCCGAGGCGATGGCGGCCAGGCCCGCCATGAGGATGAGCCCCAGACGGCGGGGCGCTTCGGGCCAGCGTTCGAGCGCCAAGACCGCAAGCAGGATCAGCAGGGCCATGGGAAACGTGTAGAGACGGGCGTTCACACGGCAGAACAACAGATGGAAGTGCCACATATCCGGCCCCAGGAGCGAGGCGGCCGAGGCGGCAAGCACGAGGAGGGAAAAAGCGGCGAATCCGCGACTTCGCCCCCAGGCGAATCGGAAGCCGGCCGGTGCAAGGGCGAAAGCCAGAAGCCCGACGGGGCCGATCGAGACGGGAGTGATGCCGAACAGCCATTTGGCCATCCAGCCGAGTTCGAACCCCGGGGGACTTCCGGCGAACAGGATTTCGGTCAGGCCGCTCAGATACTGCATGTAGGCGGCACGCGCCGGGCTTCCCGGAAACAGCGGGATTCCCGGCAGATTCAGGGGAAACGGCCAGGACGGCGAACCCCAGGCGGCGAACGAAACGGCGTAGTGGCGCACTCCGACGGCGGCGAGGGCGGCGATACCGAGCAGCCAGAGAACGAGGTTCCGGCCCTTCCCGCCGCTCCAGAGAGCTCGGAGCCCCAGCAGCAGGAAGGCGGCACCGACGCCGGAGAGGCTGAGAATTTTGATCGCAAGCGCGTTTCCCATGGCCAATCCACACAGCAGGAAGGCGGGCGCCGACGGTCCCTGTGTCGCCGCCTGCGGATCGGCTCCCTCGAACGAGGTCCAGGCGGCGAGAAAGAACAGCGAGCCGCCCAGCAGATTGCCCAAGAGGTGGATGTCGACGTAGACCGAGGCGATGAACGCGAACACCGCCGGCATGAAGCCGACGATCAGGGCCGGAAGAGCCGCCCGGCGGGCCGGCAGTCCCAGCCGGCGGGCGAGCTCGTACACCGCCGCCATCGCAAGCCCCCAGCCGGGCAGTCCCGACAGGCCCGCCACCAGGTCCCCGTGGAACGGCAGCAGCCACCAGGCCGTCAGAATCTCGCCGCCATCGGCATAGAAGCGGCATAGGACGCCCCAGTCGCCCGGCGCGTCGAGCTCGAACCAGCCCCCGTTCCGGATGAACCCACCTATATATATCAAATGATATGTCAGAGAATCCGTCGTGACCGCGAGATTCACGATTCCCCGAAGCGCGCCGAGCGCGACGGCCCCGAGAAGGAACAGGACGAGACGCCGGGCTGGGGTGGCAAGCGCCTGGTTCACCCGGCTCCGGAGATGTTCGAGATCCCGGGCGGCCATCTCGGCGAGAGACGGCGTGCCGGCCGGCCGGCCGCGCCAGAGGAGAGCTGCCGCGCCCGCCGCAAGCGCCGTGCAGGCGAGAACCGCGGGAAGGCGGAAGAGGCCGAAGGGGGCGAGAACCTGGAAGATGAGGATCTGAAGGGCATGCGCCAGGATGACGGCGCCGGAAAGGCGGCATGCCGTCGTTGTCCCCGGCAGCAGGCGTGCGGCGGCTGCGAACGCCGAGACGGCGACGAGGACCAGCAGGGCCACCGCGGCAGCCGCGCCGGAGAGATGCGTCAGAAAAGCGGTCGAGACAGGCATGGTCGTTCGCCGGGGATCATAGCACGGGGGGCGGAGCGATTGCCATGAAGCGCGGGCGTGGGGTATGCTCTCGTCTGCATGGAATCCGCCACGTCATCCGCCCCGGCCGGCCAGGTCACGGCCGCCGGCCTTCGCAGCCTCATCGGCACCGCGCAGTCGCTGTGGGGCCGCCCGGCTGCGGCCGACGCAGCCGAGGCGCACCGCCTGCTCGCACTCCTGGAAAAGCGTGAGAAAAGCGTCTGCGACTGTCTGCTGACCGTTATCGCAGGCGGCACGAAGGTCGGCAAGACGACGCTCATCAACGCCCTGGCCGGCCGGGAGATCAGCTCCGCCTCAGCCCGGGCCTGTTCGACGCTGCGACCGTCGGTCTATGCGCACCAGCGGCGCGCCGGCATGGCCCGCCGGCTCCTGGAGGGCATCCTCGAGCCGTCGGATGCCTTCTTCAGCCACGATGAAGCCGCGCTCGAACATCTCATCCTCGTCGACACCCCGGACCTGGACGGGATCCGCGAGGAGAACCGGCAGGTGTTCGCCCGGCTTCTCGAGCGGGCCGACCTGGTTCTCTGCGTCGTCACGACCCAGAAATACGACTCGCTCGATCTGTATGCCGTGCTGGGCTCCTCGATGGGCTTCCGGCGGGCCGTTTTCGTTTTGAACCGCATCGACGAGGGCATGCTGACGCCCCGCGAGCAGGACGATGTGATCGCGGATCTGCGCAAGAAGATCGGCGCCCTGCCACTCCGCACGCCGCTCGGCGAGGAGCTGCCCGTTTTCCGGATCTCGGCCCACAACGCCTTTCTCGCGAAAACCGGCCAGGGAGGCGGCCCCCGCTGGGATTTCCCGAAACTGGAGGAGTATCTCCGCGCCCGGCTCGACCAGACAGTCGCCGCCCGTATCAATGCCGAAAACCAGGCTGAACGCGCCTCGGAAACGGCCGCCTGGATCGAGCGCGTTTGCCGGCTGGAGCCCGCCCGCGGGGTGACTGCCGAGCTGCGGAGCTGGAGCGAGGCGTTCGCCCGCCAGAGCCGCGACACCCTCCGGAATGCCGCGGCATCGGCCGTCGGAACGATGTCGGCCGACCTGGTGCGCCGACGCGAATCCGAGGCGGCCGCGCGGCTGGGCGGGCCATTCGGCGCCTACGTCCGCACTTCGCTCGCCATCTCGACCCTCGCCACCCGGCTGCAGAGCCTCGTCATTTCCCCGTTCTCGGATCCGGTGACTCCGCTTGCCGAGCGGCTTTCCGCCGACGCCGGCACGGCCGCCGACGCCCTGCTGCTCCAGGGACGCCGGCACCTCACCGAGCTCCTCGACCGCGCGGGGCTCGACCCGGCCCCGCTGAACGCACGGCTCGAGGCAACCCCGCCGCGTGCCCTGACGACCGGCCGCATCGCAGAGCGGATCCGCGCCTTTCTCGAGGTCCCCGAACCCGGCCGGGCCGTGACGCTGCTGCTGAACGCCCTGCCGCTCCTGATCATCCTGCTGCTCGTCCGGTATTTCCTGACGGCTCTGATGGCCGCGCATGATCCTGCCGCGGGCATGTTCATCGGGGGCGGCCTGCTGTTCTGGCTGGTCTGCCATCTCCAGGCCGGTTTCTGGCTGTCGCGCCAGAGCTGCGCCCTCGAGGGCCTCACCGGATCCGTCGAGGAACAGTTCTCTGCCGAACTGCGCCGCCGCCTGATCGATCCGGCGCTCACATGGGCCGACGAGGTCGATCAGGCCGGCCGCTGAACACCGCTATTTGCCCTCAGCCCTCATCCGGCCTATAATGCGTTCCAGAAACTGCTCCCGGAGGCCACATCCATGACATCCGCCATTTCCGCCCGACTCCGCCCGCTGGTGCCCGTTCTCGGCCTGCTGATCCTGACGGCAGCCCTGCTGCTTCCCGCCGGTTCCGCATGGGCAGCGGAGATCGATTTCGGCCTTCCCCTCTTCAACGTCGAGGAGCTCCGCCTCGAGAAGACCAAGGCGCCCGATTTCAACCTGTCCCTGTTGAAGAAATACCTGTCGGAGCAGCAGAAGAACACGCTCGCCCAGCTCCATGCGATGTCCCAGTGGGTCACGCTGATGAAGCTGTCGGACACCCCGCGCGCCGCCGAGCTCGAAAAGATCGCCATCGCCTTCCTCGAGACGAAATCGTTCACCGCCGACCGGAAGGCGGAAGCCCTGCGGTATCTCTATCTGCGCGGGCTGATGCTGGCCGCGAACCGCGAAGACGACCCGAAGAACGCCCGTGATCACGCCTTCGAGGAGCTGCTGCTGAAGGGCGAGGAGCCGTTCGAGCGCACCCCCGAGTATCATCTCGTGAAGGGTATTCTGTTCCAGCTGCTCCGCAACCGCCCCAACGGGTATTTCTCGCCGATGAAGCCGTTCGAGGATCTCAAGCGGGCCGCGGCGCTCGCCCCGGCCGAGGCCGGGTATTACTACGCTCTCGGCCAGGCGTTCCGGCTTCTGGGAAGCGAGGAGCCGGCCCTGTTTCTCGCCATCGCCTCGTTCGAGAAAGCCTCGTCGCTCGCCCCCGGGAACGGCAAGCTCCAGCACTCGCTGCTCGGGATCTATATGGGGTTGCATGAATCGTATCAGGCTCAGGCCAAGGAGGAGCCGTTCTGGCTGCAGGAGGCCGTCTACAAGAAGATCCTCACCCTTTCGCCCAACAACCCCCACGCCCTGAACAATCTCGGGTTCCTGTACGCCGAGTATGGCGTCCATCGCGAGCTCGCCCAGTCGCTTGTCCAGCGGGCGGTTGATCAGATCCCCGACAATCCCGGGTTCCGCGACAGTCTCGGCTGGGCGGCATTCAAGAACACCCAGTTCGACAAGGCCGTCCAGGAGCTGGAAAAGGCCGTCAACATGTCTCCCGACGTCTACGAGCCGCATTACCATCTCGGGACGGTGTATTACGTCACGAAGCGGCATGAGAAAGCGATTCGGATGTATGAAAAGGCCGTCGAGCTGCGGCCGACCTCTGCCGAGGCGTTGAATAATTACGCCTATCTTCTGACCGAGATCGAACGTGACATCGACAAAGCCGAGAAGATGGCCGTCCGCGCCGTCAAAATCGAGCCGAACAATGCTTCCTATATCGACACATATGGATGGGTTCTGTTCAAACAGGGCAAGGTCGAAGAGGCGATCCGCACGCTGCGCAAGGCCGCAAGCCTGGCTCCCGACGTCGGCGAGATCCTGATGCACCTGGGCAAGGCCTATCTGCACATCGCCCAGTTCGAGACGGCCCTCGAGTATTTCCGGCAGGCGCTCAAGGCGGATCCGGGCCTCGAGAACATGCAGCGGGAATTGTATCAGGCGATCGTGCTCCGGGCGCAGTATCGGGCCATCGCCGAGTATCACGGCGTGTTCGGTGCGAAGGCCGAGCCGGTGCATCTGAACCGCATCCTCCTCCAGCTCGTCCGCATCTTCCAGGAAGAGGGCATGTTCGAGCGGGCCATCGAGATGACGCGCCTGTGTGAGCGGCTCAAGAAGGGCGAGATCGACCTTTCGAAGCCCCTGTTCGACTATTACACGATCGAGACCGCCTCGGGAACGGCCACGGCAACGGCCGCCACGGCGCCCTCCGCCGATGCCGTCATTCCCGGAGAAACCGAGACTGCCGAAGAGCAGCTCCTGTTGCAGGACGCCGAGGAGCTCGACGAAACCGCATCGGCCACCTCCGAAACGGCTCCCGAAAGCGCAGCCGCCGGCGGCCTCGAGGAGCCGGTTTTCCCCGTCACGGCCTCGGTTCCGCTTGCCCTGCACATGGGACCGGCGGCGGCCACGATCGCGGCGGACCATCTGCTCGCCTTCCCTGAATTCGGCAGCCTGTCGATCACCCTGTTCGTCGAGCGGCTCGCGCGGCCGGCGCGCCACTCCACGCTGCTCGTGACGTTCCCGGGCCTCGCGACGCACGATGCCCTCGCCCCGCTTCGCCACCACCTCGGCCTGCTCGGCTGCCCCCCCATCGATGCCGCAACGACGATCGCTGGCTTCCCGGCATTTCGCGCCCGCATGGGCCGCTGGACCCTCTGGGCCCTCCAGGCGGACGACCGGCTGTTCCTGGGAACCGGCCGCGAGCCGTCGGCGGATGAGATCCGGGCGATGAGCGGCACCTTCCCGCCGCAAGCCACCACCCTCTTCGGCATCCTCCTCGACTGGAAGCGGTGGGAAAGCGAGATTCCGATCCTCTTCCGCCCCTGGATCGAAAGTCCGATCGCCCCCTACACCGCCCTCCACGCGCGCCATATCCTCGAAGGCAGCGATGTGACCGAGATCGTGCGGCTCGTTCCCCAGACCCCGGTCGATCAGAAGTTCATGAAACACCTGGCCGACTCCCTGTTCGGGTTCAAGCGCCGCATGCTCGAATGGGGCATCCCGGTCGAAGTGCGGGTCAGCGCCAACGATGCCTGCGTCGAACTCGAAGCCAGCTACCGGGGCTTCGGCCGCTGGCTCGGCCGGTGGCTCGAGTCCTGGAAGCCTTTTTCCTGGCTCATTCAGCCCCGCCTCGAGGCCCTGGAATGCGTGGCACGCCGGCTCCTGTTCAGCCGCGATCCCGCCGAACTGGCAACCCTCTGCCCGGGCAGCGGCACGGTCACGATCGACGGGCCCAGCGGCAGCCTGCGCTGCACGAAACACCCGGTCTACGGCCTCTTCCCGTTCATCACCTCGGGAGAAGACCGGTGCGCCTTCACCCGCGCCCGCCTGGAAGCCATTCTCGCCTCGTTCGGGTCGGCGGTCCGGAAGCATCTTCCGAAGGAGGGGTTGATAAATAGAGTGGTGTTGGATTACAATATGAGTCCCTGCCCCGCGAGTGGCAGTTACACGCTGAACCCGGACGGCACGGTCGGCTGCTCTGCGCATCCCCGGCCCGCCGCCCGAAAGAAATAACCAAGGCATCAGGAGGAACCCGCATGCCGGCGATCAACATCCAGGACACGATTCTGCAGGTTTTGAAGAAGCGGGCCGAGCCCGTGAAGATCTTCCTGATGAAGGGCTTCCAGATTCAGGGAACCGTCCTCGACTTCGACACCTTCGTCATTCTGCTCGAGGCGGAAGGCAAGCGGCAGCTGATCTACAAGCACGCCGTCTCCACCATCCAGTTGCCTGACGATTTCGTCATGCCCCACGCGAACGAGGCCTGAGAAGGTTCTTTCGCAGGGCATCCAACGTTGTGGTAAAAACACCCCGTCCCGATCCGAGGCGGGGTGTTTTTGCGTCACCACGCAGACCCGGCAATGATCAAGGATTGAGCAGAACCATAGCATTGGTGTTGATTTTTTTTGCAGACCCTGCGCAACACCGCCTCCAATGAGCATTTTTTTGGCATATTTCGCGGGAAACGGCCTGGCATGAATGTTGCATTATATCTTCTTGAGCACTGAACGATCATTCGTCAGTTGTCTTCAATCATTCCTTTCCTTGATTGAGCTGCATGAAAGTGCAGCTTTTTTTTTGCCCGGATTCCGCCGGCACCTCCACAGATTGATTCCAGAAGATGTGTTTCACAGAGAGACTCCGTTGAAATTTCCCTCGGGTTCAAGAACGCATCCGCACTTCATCTGCGCCATCAGCGTCATCTGCGGATGCGCTTCTCGTTCTGAATCGCCCATCCCCGGCACAGCGGCGCGGCTGGCCAAGGATATGGTAGAGTTTGGAATCATGACTGCGAAGAACCGACCGATCGTTCCATTCCTTCTCCTCCTCATCGCCCTCGTTCTTGCCGGGGGGCTTCCCGCTGCGGCCGTCACGATCACGGGCCTCTGTTACCATCAGGTACGGCCCGGCGCAAAGGGCCAGTTCGAGATCACCCCCGAGACATTCCGGGAGCAGCTCGGCATCCTCAAGGCCCAGGGCTACCGAAGCATCTCCTCGAAAGAGCTGCTCATGCTGCTGCGCGACGGCTCCCAGCCGACCGGCCGCCCCATCCTGATCACGTTCGACGACGGCTACGCCTCGGTCTACGATTACGCGTATCCGATCATGGAGGAGTTCGGCTTCACGGGCATCGCCTGCATCTATCCGAGTTTCATCGGCTCGAGCAATGCCCTCTCCTGGGACCAACTCCGCGAAATGGCCGAGACGGGCTGGTCGATCGAGTCGCACGCGATGAGCCACGCGAACCTGGCGCAGGGATACGGCACGCCCTCGTATGCGAAGATGCTCGAGCACGAGGTCGCGGGCTCGCGCCACCTGATCGAGAAGCAGATCGGTGCGCCCGTGTTGTTCATGGTGTGGCCCTACGGCATCTACACCGATGTCGCGGAACAGGCCGCGCGGGATGCCGGATATGCGGGCGCGATGACGGTCGACGGGGGCGGCAACTATCCCGGCCTCGATCCGTTCCGGGTCAAGCGCCAGGTGGTGTATCGCAGTGACTCGCGTGAAAAGTTCCTGATCCGTCTCGGCATGGCCGCCGTCGAGGTGACCGACCAGCATCCGCGGCCCGGCGAGGTGCTCGAAGAGCTCGCGACCGTCGGCTGCCGCCTTCCCGCGCTTGCCGACTACGCCCCCGACACGTATGTGCTGAACGCCAAGGTCACCGGCGGCTCGCTGGATTTCCGGTTCGATCCCGCGACCCGGGAGCTCCAGGCACGGCCGAAGGCCCCGCTTCCGGTCGGCCACCGGTTCATCGACATCTACCTGCGGAATCTGCGGACCGGCGTCACGGCGCAGCACGGCTGGCTCTTCACCGTCCGGTGACGGGGCGGCCGGTCAGAACTTGTCGAAAAACTCTTTGGGAACCGATGTTTCGGCATAGGTCAGCAGGTTGAAGGATTCGGGCATTTCAAGAGCCATATATTCTTCGGAATACAAACTCGTGTCCCACAGCCTGCGGCGCAGCACGGCATCGCCCGTGTATTTCCCGTCGATGAAGTAGCGGGGCTCGTTGGTCGCGAGTCGGATTTCCGAGCCGTAGACCCGCTGGATGACGAAGCGGGGGCGTTTCAGATACTGGACGACCCCGTCGCTCTCGCCGCCCGGGGCGTTGCCGATCTCGTCAAACACCTTGGGAAGGGCCATTCCGATCCGCCAGCGGGAGGCGCGCCGGGTCGAGCTGACGAGCATGCCGTTGATCGTGATCTCGGGGGGCCAGAGGCCGTCCGTCGGACTTTTCTTCGCCTCGTCGAACAGGAACGACATCATCGACATCACGCCCGCGTCGGCCGAAGGCTTTTCGGCCTCCTCCTTCGCGGACTGGAGCATCGCCAGATCGACGGCCTGGCTGATCTCGGACGGATCGAGGATGCCGTCGTCGCGGCAGTCGTCGACGAGCTGGGTGATCAGCGCGGTGCGCACATCCTCGCTGCGGATGCCGAAATGGGGCTTCCCGTCATCGCTGCCGCCGGGGGTGAACAGGGCGATCAGGTCGCTCATCTGGGTCTGGGCGAGCGGCCCGAACGGGTCGGCGCTCTCGTTCTGGCGGAGCCAGGAGATCGCGGCGAAGAGGGCGATCGGCACGCCGGTGGTCGGGTCGGCCGGGCCTTCGCCGATGATGCTCTTGGGCTTGCCGTCGGCCGGACAGAAGTTCTCCCGCACCAGCTTCTCCTGTTCGGCGTTCACGGGGTGCAGGGCGAGGCCGATCGCGAGGCGCAGGGCCGCCGCCGCCTCGTTCCGGACGAACAGGGACGGCCGGGAGATGTCGATCAAAACGCGCTCTCGCGACATGATGAGGGCGTTGACCTTGTGGAAATCGCCGCCCTGCGAGTTCTTGCCGTTCTTGAGCCTGGTCGTGTAGTCCTGGTAGCGCAGGTCCGGATAGTCGTGCGGGGTGGCCGGGTTCTGGTTGAAATCGCCCCCGATCACAATATCCTTTTCGCCGCAGATGGTGACGGTCCGGTCGGGGCAGCCCCAGATGCGCAGGGGCACCTTGGAGTAGATCAGGTACTCGCGGCCGCGCATTTTGGCGAGCGGCCCGGGGTCGTCGCAGCCCTTGGGCGGCGGCGCATTGGCATCGCTCGTGCCCGAGGCGATCAGCGCGACGTTGTATTCGCCGAAATCGACATCGTAGTAGGTCGAGCTCTTGTCGTAGGGGTTCTTCCAGGCGCTGACCGGGAACGTCTTCTCGTCGACGACGAGACCGCCGGACTTGAGGCCGGCCGCGGTCTCCCTGAGGCGCTCCATCTGGAGGTGGGAAAGCTTGATCGGATGGGCTCCGTGAGCCCCGTCGAGCAGGAACCCGTCGTGCGCCTTGAACTTCGCGAACGCCATCGAGTCGTTGGTGCGGTCGATCACGGCCTTTTTCTTGTCAATGAACGTGACATCGGTCGGGATGATCGCCCGGATCATGCCGGGCGTCTCGACCTTTTCTATTTCGTCTAGTATACTTCCCCGATCGGCGCCGCCCGTCGTGTTCAGCACGAGCCACTGGTAGCCGTAGAGACGGCCCCGCTTCAGGACGTTGGGGGCGTCGTTGTAGGGGCCGAACGCGGTGTCGAGCATCTCGCCGTCGAACAGCACGTGCTCGGCGGTCGGGAAGCGGCGTTCGATGAGGCCGGTGATGCGGCGGTACGAGTTGTTGTCGGCTTTGGAATCGGCACCCGCGCGGGCCACGACATCGTAGGCGACGTAGATGCTCTGTTCCTTGAGCGTGTCGGTGTCGCGGAAGCCCTTGGCGCCGCGGAACGGCGCGCACTTCACCTTGAACTCGCCCAGCGCGGAGCGACCGGTGTACACGCCGGTCTTCACACCATCGATGCCGAGCTCGCCGATGGTGCCGATGTTGCTGGGCTTGGACTTCACGGGGGACTGCCACGCATCGGGATTCTCGAATTTCTTCTTCCCGTCGAAATACCAGTGCGTATAGGCCGTGCGGTTGTAGTTCAGCTCGGCGATCATGCAGTTGAGACCCGCTTCGGCGATCGTCGTGGCGACGTAGTCCCGCGCGGATTTCGACCGGAGCGTCTCGGCCCCCGAGCGCAGGCGGCCGATGGTGACGAAGAACAGCGCCATCAGCACCATCAGCACGACGACGATCAGCAGCCCCGAGCCCCTCCGGGATGTTGCGTTCATGGATGCTTCCATATCTCCTTGCCGCGCTTGTAGAAACAGGTCTGCATCGGGAACCGGTAGACCTCCCCCCGCTCGCCGCCGGTCCGGAGACGTTCGAGCGTGACGCGCAGATGCACCACGTCGTTGCCGGTGCCCGAGATCGAGGCGGGCTGCGGCTGGAGCAGCCGGTCGCCCAGGGCATCGACGTTCCGGGGGGGAAGCGGCTTCCTGATCGTCCGGAACACGACGAGGTCGCGAACATCGTCGCAGATCACGTGGCGCTGCGAGGCCGAGTCACCCGGCCGGCCGCCGCCGTGCTCGTCGATCGTTTCGATCCGGACGAGGCGGTACCGCGGAATCGAGGGCTCCTGCGGGTTGGGATTGTCCTCGAGTTCGTAGGCGATCGTGCGCCGGACGGCAATCTGGCCGAGGCTGTCTTCGCGCTCCAGCGTGGGATCCTGTTCTTCCTTGGCGATCCGCAACAGCAGCCCCGGCTTCGTGGCGAGGCTGCGCGCGTCCTCGATCCGGACCGGGGCCGGCTCCTCGATGCGCGTCGATTCCCGGATATCGTTGCCCATGAAGGCGAGAATCTTGCGGAAATCATCGTTCACCTTGATCTCTTCGAGCGACTGGCGCACCATGCGCGTCTGCTGGAAGAACACCTTGTACGCGGCGAACACGATCAGGGTCACGAGGAACAGGACGATCAGCAGCTCCACGAACGTGAAGCCGACGGATGCGGGTTTTCGTTTCATGCGCATGGCCGGCTCAGTTCAGATCCGCGATCGCGGTCGAGATGACGTAGGGCTCGGGCTCGTCGCCATCGGGGGTTTTCCATTTCACCGAGACTTTCAGGAACTTGATCTTGAGGGGCGTTCCCAGGGGTCCGCCGGGGGCCGGGGCGCCGGTGATCTCCACCTTGCGCTCGTAGACGCTGCCTCCCGCCTTGAACGTCGGCTCGAACAGGTCGGCCGAGCCGCTGGCCGGGCTTCCCGACGTGTTGAAATCGGTTTCGGCGCTGAAATCGCCGGCATCCTCGTCGTCGAGCGTGTTGAAGGGGACGGCCCGCAGGGCATCGACCGCCTGCTGGGCAAGCCCGATCGCCGTCTCGTAATCGCGGACTTTCCGCGACTGGCGCATGCCCATCGAAAAGACGATGCCGAGCGAGAACAGGATCGAGATCAGCAGGATCGTGATCAGAATCTCGGGCAGCGTGAACGCCCGCCTTCCCGTCGTGATCCGCACCGTTCCTCCCGTTCTCATGCCCGTTCCCAAGACGCCCCTCTCGATCGCATCGCGATGGATGGAACCGCATGAACCAAGTTTACCACAGCCTCCTCCCCCCTGCCACAGCTCCGGCAAGCGGCCCGGCCACCACCCCCTCTCCGGAGGCCACCGGCGACTCCATCACCACCGAACCACAGAGACACCGAGGCACCGAGGCAGAATCTAAGACTTCTGTATTGCAGGGCACTCGCTCGTTGTGCGCCCGGTCGCGCATCTTGCTTTTTCATAGACAATTTGTTATATTGTTTATGACAATAATAAACACACAGGAGCTACAGATGGCTGACCTTTCGGAGTTGTTTTGGAAATCCTCGCTCGAGGAGATGAAACGCGGGTTCAGGCGGCTGCCCGACACGGGAACGTACGTTTGCCTGATCTGCGGCAAAGCGTTCGAGGACGGGGTCATTCACCGCATCGGGGAAATCCTGTATGAGGCGCGGAAGGCGGTCGAACGGCATATCGCGGAAGCGCACGGCCCGGTCTTCACGTTCCTGCTCTCGCTCGACCGGAAGCTGACGGGACTGACCGACCACCAGAAGAAGCTGCTGGAGCTGTTCCATGCGGGCCGGTCGGATGGAGAGGCGGCGGCAGCGCTGGGAACGGGCAGCACCTCGACGATCCGGAACCACCGTTTCCAACTGCGCGAGCGACAGAAGCAGGCGAAGATCCTGCTGGGAATCATGGAACTGCTCGAGGAGAAGATCCAGTCGAAGAGTGATTTCGTCGAGATTCCACGGACGGCGCGCCAGGTCGACGAGCGGTTCGCGATCACGCAACAGGAGAACGACGCGATTCTCGCGGCCTACTTCCCTCAGGGGCTCGAAGGGCCGCTCAAGACACTTCCCATCAAAGAGAAGCGGCGCATCGCGATCCTGCGCCACCTGATCACCTTCTTCGATGGCGACCGTACCTACACCGAGAAACAGGTCAACGGGATTCTCGAACGGTTCTATCACGATTACGCGATGCTGCGCCGGAATATGATCGAGTATGGTTTTCTCGAGCGCAAACCGGATGGCAGCTCCTACTGGATCAAGCTTCGCTGAACCGCCCGATCGGGCGTGACGAAAGGATGAACGGCAGATGGACACCACACGACGCAAGGAACTGAAAAGAGCCGCAAAGGAAGCGATTCCGTCGATGGGCGTGTTTCGCCTTCTCAACACGACGAACGGGCGGATCATGATCGGGAGCAGCATGAACCTGGCCGGCGCCGCCAACAGCTTTTCCCACAAGCTCGAGTTTTTCTGCCATCACAACGAGCTGCTGAAAGCCGATCTTGCGAAGAGCGGAACGGATGCCTTCGTTTTCGAGATTCTCGAGACGATCGATGCCGATGCGATCGACCGGACCGCCTGGGCGGATACCGTCAGGGAGCTCGAAAAGAAGTGGCTGGCCGAGCTGCGTCCTTACGGAGAACGCGGCTACAACGGCTCAGAGACATCGGGAAAAGGCTGAGCGGCTTTTTCCGGCAAGACTTCAGACAGGCCGTCCGACCGAGGTCATGTAGATGACGCTTTCGGCCTGCCCGTCGAGGCCGAGCAGAGCATTCACCTCGTCATCGAAGAGGGCGGCCATCTGGCAGGTTCCGAAGCCGAGAGATGCCGCGGAAAGGGCCACGGCGTGCGCGATATGCCCCGCATCGAGGTAGACATACCGCATGCCGCGCTGACCGTATTTCCACATGGTGCGGCCGAAAACGGCCGACCAGACGAAGACGACGGCGGCCGTGCGGCACTGGCTCTGTTCGAGGGCTGCGTGGGCCAGGGCATCGCCACGCTTGCCGTCGACGATGCGCTCGAGGGCATGGGTTCGCACCGCGTAGTGGTAGATCCCGGGTTCCAGTCCGTCGACGGTGTTCACGACGAGGTAGGTCTCGATCGGGTACAGCCCGCCGGCGGAAGGCACGGTGCGCTTGAGAAGGCCGCTTTCCCGGCACCGGGGGCCGCCCGCCGCCCAGAGCAGGAAGGAGAGCCGATCGAGCGAGAGAGGCTTGGCCTCGTAGGCCCGGACGCTGCACCGCCGGCCGAGCGCCTGGCGCAGCGAGGCAGGTTTGACGGTTGCGGGCTCGGGAAGCTGGATGACCGGCTTGTCCGGGTATTCCTTGAAGGGGGCCGGCCGTGCCGACGGATCGAACCGGCTCTGCATGGCTTCCCGCCGGTATTTGGTCAGCTCCTGAAACGCTTCGCCGATATGTTCGTGCATCTCATCCTCCCATTCCGTTCCTCAATAGACATCTTTATAACTCTATTTATATATGATGTGCCTTGTTACCACAGTCACATCCCGGGATCGGGATGTCGTTCTTCGCAGGATAGCGCCCGCGAGCCGTCCGTGTCAAAATCCGCCTTCGCGGCCGCGTGCGTCGAGGTCGGCGGCGGATAGAAGTCCGTCGGCACCGCCGTTTCCGCCGATCTTCCAGCCGGCGTAGAAGACGGCGCGCCGGAGAGCCTTCGAAGCATCGCCGAAGCGGAGCCAGCCGTCGAGGAAGCAGGCGAAGAGGGCATCACCGGCGCCGATCGTGTTCACCGTCGGCCGGGGCGTGACGGCCGGGAACCGCCGGGGCGGCGCGCCGCGTTCGAGAAGCAGCGCGCCGTCGCTTCCCAGGCCGATCACCGCGATACGGGCCGGGAACCGGGCGAGCAGCTCCCCACCGAACTCTTCAGGCTCGCAGGGCAGATGTTCATGGCTGAGGAATACGATATCGGCGTGCTCGAGCCAGTCGCGGTTATACGCATCGTCGAGTGAGGCGAGCGCATGGAGATCGGTGGCGATGAGCTTGCCGAGCCGTCGCGCCTCGGTCAGCAGCGGGCGGGCGAAGTTGATGTTGCACAGCACGGCCAGCCCGGCATCGCGCACCGCCGCCGCGAATCGCGCCGCCGGATACGCCGACTCCTGCATCTTCCGGAGATCGAGATGAATCTGGCGCCGGCCGTCGGGATCGTACAGGATTGCCGAATGAGCGGTTCCGCCGGGGATGTCGAGGAGATTGGCATCGTCGATACCCGCCGCCCGAATCGCGGCGCGACAGACGGCACCGGCAGCGTCATCGCCGACGATGGAGAGGAAGCTCACCTCGTTTCCGAGATGCGTAAGCGCCCGTGAGACATTGAATCCGACCCCCGAGGCCGTGGCCCGGACGCCGTTTTCGACATACCTGACCGGGAAGTAGCCCACCGGAAATCCATCCACGCGCACCGTCGTCTCGAGATTCGTCAATCCGCACACCAGGATACCGGCCATGTTCTCTCCCCTCTCGCGCTTCCTCGATTTCTCCGTTTGTACCACGTTTTTGGGGTGACGTCATCCCGCAACCGCAACGGCTTTCTTGTGAAAAAAAGATTTTACTTGCCAAACGAACCGTATGTTAGTATTATCTAATTAGGTTAGATGAGGCTAATATGTTTTGCATCATCAAAACCTCGTTCATTCAGAATGAGATCAGCCTTCACATAGGAGGTCATCACCATGAGAATCATTGTCGTTTGTCTCCTCGTCCTGGCCCTTGCGTTCGTGGGTGTGCCCACGATTGAGGCCGGGTGCGGAAGCTGCGGGCCGGAGAAATCGCCGGGGAAAACCGAAGCCCAGTGCCCCGACGGAGTCTGTTCGACAACTTCTTCAGAGAAGCCCGTGGAATCCCCCAAGCACATCCATGGCGGTTCCAATATCACCACCGCGGGGCTTCGGGCCCTGCTGCAGTCCAAGGTGCCCCTCACGATTCTCGACGCCCGGAGCGGCAAATACGATGACGGCCGCCGCATTCCCGGCGCGAAATCCCTGAACGCCGACAGCAAGGTCAGCGAAATTCTCAAGATTCTTCCCGAGAAGGAGTCGCTGATCATTACATACTGTTCCAATCTCAAATGTCCTGCAAGCCACAAGCTGTTCGAGCACCTCAAATCCCTGGGCTACAAGAACCTCCTCGAGTATCCCGAGGGCATTGCCGGCTGGATCGAAGCCGGGTATGAGGTCGAGAAACCTCCTGTGAAGCAGTGATCCCGATTCCGGTTCACTCCCATTCCTCCTGAACGACGAAACCGCTTTTCCTCCCGGGCGCCCTGCCCGGGAGTTTCTTTTTGGTCATGCCCTTCTCTCTTTCATCTGCGGATGAGGCGTGGAACCTCTGCATGGCCACGGGAACGGTATACATTTTCCCGGGAGTACTGGTATGATGGCGGAAAACGGGTCGGGTGACCCCCGACGGAGGAATGCATGATTCGACGCACGACTTCTCTGCTGGCCGGGGCCCTGTTTGCCGTCGTTCTCGGATGTTCGAACGCCGGAGCGGCCGAACCGGAGAGCCGCTGGGCGATCAGCCTGCCGGTGGAGACGGCGAAATCGGTGATCTCGAAAAGCGACGATGCGCAGCTCGCCTGGACCACGATCGGGGCGAACACCGTCGTCATCTGCCGGGGTCGTCTCGCCGAGAGTATCGTCCGGCGGCACCCCGAGGTTCCTGCCACGCCGTTCCGGCCGGGCGAAGAAGCCTGGCTGCTGGCGACCAAGGACCCGGCGCTGCGCGGGAAGGTGTTTCCCGGCGTCCGCACGCTGCTGAGGCGCCAGGGTTACCACGTGGTCCTGGCCAATGAAACGGCCCGGATGGGCATCTCCCGCTGGCTTTCCGACTTCACCCGCATCGACCCGCTTCCCGCCGATACCGTCGTTCTGACGCCGCCGAGCCGGCCCGGCCGGTCCCGACCATCAGCCGAGGATCCCATCGGAGCATTCGTCGACCGCATCGATCGTGAAGCGTTCGCCGCCGACCTGAAAGCCCTCGCTGACCTCCAGACCCGCTCCACCTACTCTGCGGGCGGGGCGAAAGCCCTCGCGTATGTCGAACGCTCCCTCACCGCGATGGGGTTGCAGGTGCGCCGACAGGCGTTCGGCAGCGCCGGAGCGCCCAGCGCGAACATCGAGGCGGTTCAGCCGGGCTTCGATCCGGCGAACGCCGGGGAAGTGATCATTCTCGGCCACCTCGACAGCACCTCGCCGAAAGCCTCGACCCTCGCTCCGGGAGCTGACGACAACGGTTCGGGGGCCGCCGGCGTGCTCGCCCTCGCGCGTCTGATGCAGGGCCGCAAGGGCCGGGCGAGCGTGCGGTATGTTCTTGTCATGGGCGAGGAGCAGGGCCTGCTCGGCTCGAAAGCCTACGTGGCGGCGCTGCCGCCGGCCGAACTGGCCAATCTGCGGGCCGTGATCAATATGGACATGATCGGATTCGACGCCAAGGCGCCGCTGTCGATGGTGCTCGAAACGGCCGCCTTCAACCGCGAGATGGCCGAGCGCATGGCCGAGCTCGCCGCGGCCCACACCACCCTCTCGACGCAGATCAGCACGAATCCCTGGGGCTCGGATCACGTACCGTTCCTGAAGAAGCAGGTTCCGACGGTGCTGACGATCGAATCCGAGTATGACGACAATCCGACGTATCACCAGGTCACCGACACATTCGAGAAGGTGAATCTGGATCTCGCCTGGCAGATTCTTCGGCTCAACGCCGCGATGCTGGCCGAAGCGGCCTCGGTCGAACGCCTTGCCCGCGAGTGACCCCGCGACCACCCACCCATGACCAGACGAGCCACGAGCGCCACCCCGACCCCCACCTCCCCGAAGCGCGCCGTCCGGGCGCAGACTCCCCCTTCTGAATCCCCGACAACCACGGGTACCGCAACCTTTTCGGATCACGTGACGACGGTCGAGGCGCTGAAGGATCTCGTCCGGGCATTCATCTCCGAACGGGAATGGTCTTCGTATCACACACCGAAGAATGTGGCGGCATCGGTCGCGATCGAAGCGGCCGAGCTGCTCGAGCATTTCCAATGGGAACACCCTTCGCCGGCCGAGCTTACGCATGCCAAGCGCGGCGAGATCGCCGACGAGATGGCCGATGTGCTTGCCTATCTGCTGAGTTTATCGAACATTCTCGAAATCGACCTGGCCGCGGCGCTTCAGCAGAAGATGGGGAAGAACCGGCGCAAATACCCGGCTGACCGCTTCCGCGGCACCTGGGAAAAAGTGCGGTCCTGAGGCCCTGCCATGAAAGAATTCCTCTGGGCATGGTTGTTCTGGGCCTCGGTCGTCTTCTGCTCGCTGCTCGTGATCAGTCTCGGCGCCTCGTGGCTGCTGTTTTCAGCCGCGCCGAACCACCAGCACACCTGGATCTTCGCCACGGGCTTCGGCTTTTCGTTCGGCTTCATCGGCCTGGGCGCGCTGACGGTGTTCGTCTTCGACAAGTTCTCCCGGAAATTCCGGCCCAAGGAGGAGGTCGAGGGCGAGTTTTTCCGCAAGATCGTGCGGGAAAGCCCGTTTTTCTTCTTCACCCTGCTGTTTTTCTTCTCGATGGCCCTGTATATCGGAATTCTTCTGCTGATGCTGCCCTACATCAAGACCGCCGTCGGCGGATGACCTTCAGTATTATATCTAATAATACATACTTTTCGTCATGGAGGAGCGTGGGATGAAACATGTCTTCGGTTTTCCCCAGCTCGTCGCCCTTCTGGTGATCGGCTCACTGATCTGGGCGGGCCTGGGGACCGGCGGGAACACGCTGAAGATCGGTGTCATCGCACCGCTTTCCGGCTCGACGGCCGTGTACGGGCTGGCGATGCGCAACGGGCTGAATCTCGCGGCCACGGCCATCAATGCGGCCGGCGGCATCGGCGGCCGAACCGTGGAGCTGGTGTATCTCGACGAGTCGAACGACAAGCTCGTCGCGGCCGAGGCGACGCGGGAGCTGATCTACCGGCAGAACGTCGCGCTCGTGATCGGCGCCGTGAGCTCGGATGCGACGATGAACGTGCAGCGGATCTGCGAGCGCGCCCGCGTGCCGCTGCTGACCTCGGTCAGCACGAATCCGTTCATCACGCGGGTCGGGTTCCGGTATACCTTCCGGTGTCTCAGCGATGACACGGTTCAGGCCGAATCCCTGGCCCGCACGGCCGTCCGGCGGCTGAATCTGCGCCGGGTGGCGATCATCCACGACAGCAACAAGTATGGCTCCATGGGGGCGCGCGTATATGCCGAGAAGGCAGCGGCGCTCGGCCAGGCGATTCCCGTCAGCGTCGCGTTCGATTCCGGCATGACCAACTTCTCGCCCCTGCTGGAATCGATCCGCCAGCAGAATCCCGACGGGCTGCTGGTCTGGGGCCTTGCCCGCGAATCCGCGCTCATCGTGCGCCAGGCGCGGGAGCTGGGGATGCGGA
Source organism: Candidatus Ozemibacteraceae bacterium (assembly GCA_035388825.1). Classification (GTDB taxonomy): domain Bacteria; phylum Muiribacteriota; class Ozemobacteria; order Ozemobacterales; family Ozemobacteraceae; genus MWAR01. Next base: position 28,871 of record DAOOQQ010000012.1, on the reverse strand, counting down.
TGCCGATCCTGGGCGGCGACGGGATGGCGACGACCGGCTTCCTCGATCTGGCGGGTCCGGCGGCCGAAGGGGCGCTCGTCACGATGCCGTTCAACCCGACCCGCGGGGGCGAGGTGACGCGCCGGTTCCTGGAAGACTACCAGCGGGCGTACGGCACCGAAGCCGACTCGTTCGCGGCGCACGGGTATGATGCGCTCCAGCTTGCCGCCACGGCGTTCCGGACTGCGGGCGAGCGGGGGATCCCGGTGCGGGAGGCGCTCGCCGGCATCTCCGCCTATCAGGGTGTGACCGGCCCGGGCGGTCTCGACGCGACCGGCAACGAAACGCGCCCGGTCGAACTGTCGGTCGTGAAGGCCGGCCGGTTCGTCCCCACGGAATCGTAAGGACGGGAGGGAACCGATGACACCGAAACACCCCCTTGCCCGAGACCCCAACGGCTCGAATCTGGCGTTCTGGGCCGGGCTGATCCTCGTCTTCACGCTTCTCTACAGCATGCGGTTCGGCCGACCGGAACAAGCCGCGACACCGCAGCTTCTTCCGCCCGTCGCGAACACCTCGCAGCCCATCGTCATGACGCCTCCACCGCTCCCGCCCAATGCCCCGATCCCCCGGAGCGAGGAGCGGATTCCCGTCGTGACTCCCGGAGACAAGCCGCCGGTCGTCACTCCGGCCCAGTTCGCCGGAACGGGCCCGTCGGTGATGCGCAGCATTCCGGCCTGGTGGCAGGTCGTCGCGCCGCTGCCCGCCGTCCGGGCGATCCTGCCGGCCCCCGACGGGCAGGTGTGGGTCGCGACCGAGGACGGCCTGGCGCGGATCGCGGCCGGCCAGGTGACGCAGATGACGCCCCGAGACGGGGGCTTTCCTGCGCGGCCGGCCACCTCGCTGGCGCACGACGGGGCGGCGCTCTGGATCGGCAGTTACGAGGGACTGTTCCGGACCACGGACGGGCGGCGGTTCGAGCGGTTCACGGCCGCCGACGGACTCGCTCACGACATGGTCTGGACGCTGGCCTGGGACGGAGCGATCCTGTGGATCGGCACCCAGAACGGCATCTCCTTCCGGCTTCCGGACGGCCGGTTCGAGACGGTCACGAAGCGGATCTCGAACGGCGGCCTGGCCGACCTGTGGATCGGCGCCGTCGCGCGGCTGGGTTTCTGGGCCTTGTGCGGGAATGACGACGGTCTGAGCATCTGGGACACGCGGCAGCCGGCGGCGAATCCCACGGCCTGGCACACGATCGACATGTTCGCGACGAATCTCGCCCACAACTGGATTCTATCGCTGGCGGTATCGAAAGCGGGGGCCGTCTGGGCGGCGACGCCCGCCGGGCTCTGCCGGCTCCGCACCCCGATCGAGCAGCTGTTCACCGGCACCCGGGCCGAGTGGGAGGTGTTCAACCGCTCCCGGAGCATGCCGACCGACCGGGTCGACGCGGTCGTTCCGGTGGGCGAGGACGTATGGGCGGGCTGTCCGGAGGGTCTGGTCCGGATCCGGGGCGGTCTGACACGCGTCCTCACACCTGCGGACGGGCTGCTCGCCTCGGACGTGACCTCGCTGGCGCTCTCTTCCGGCACGCTGTGGGTAGGCACCTCGGGCGGTGTCCAGGCGCTGGCGCTCGATGCCTTCGACCGCTGACCGGCCCGGGAAACCACGATGACCGAGCATCACGATCCGGCCGGGCGGGTGGAGCAGCTCCGGAGCCAGATCCGGCGCCACGAGTGGCTATATTACGTGAAACATGCGCCCGAGATCGGCGACGCCGAGTTCGACGCGCTGATGGCCGAACTGCGGCACCTGGAAGAGAAGCACCCGGAGCTCGCCACGCCCGACTCTCCCACCTGTCGGGTCGGGGGTGTTGCGACCTCGTTCGACACGGCGCGGCACCGCGTCCCGATGATGAGCCTCGACAACGCCTACAGCCGAGGGGATCTGGCCGACTGGATCGGCCGGATGCAGCGGATCGCGGGCGAACGGATCTTCCCGATCGTGGCGGAGCTGAAGATCGACGGGGTTTCGATCTCCCTCACCTATCGCGACGGCCGACTGGCGGCCGGCCTCACGCGCGGCGACGGCCAGACGGGCGACATCGTGACCGGCAACGCCCGCACCGTTCGTTCCCTGCCGCTGCGCATCGGGAGCGACTTCGACATGGACGTGCGGGGGGAGGTATGGGTACCCCGATCGCGGCTGACCGTCCTGAACCGGGAGCGGCTCGAGGCCGGCGAGGAGCCGTTCAAGAACTGCCGCAACCTGGCGGCCGGCACGCTGAAGAGCCTGGATCCGGCCGTCGCGGCGGCGCGCGGTCTGCGGGTCACGGTCTACGACATCGCCCAGGCCCGGGAACTGGGATTCGCCACCCACTGGGACTCCCTCGATTTCCTCCGGAGCCAGGGATTCACGGTGAACGAGCCGGCGCGGCGGTGCAACAGCCTGGAAGATATTGAAGAATATATTTACGAGGCCGACCGCCTCCGGCGGGAGCTGGACTTTGACATCGACGGGGTCGTGCTGAAGGTCGACGCGCTGGCCCTGCGGCGCGAGCTCGGCGAGACGGCCAAAGCCCCGCGCTGGGCGACCGCGTACAAGTTCGCCCAGGAGCAGGCCGTGACGCGGCTCTCCTCGGTTATCTGGCAGGTCGGCCGGATGCAGATCACGCCCGTCGCCGTGCTCGACCCGGTCGAACTGGGCGGCACCACGGTCTCGCGGGCCTCCCTGCACAACCTGGACCAGATCCGGGAGAAGGACATCCGGCTGGGGGACCGCGTCGTCGTCGAGAAGGCCGGGTTCATCATTCCCTACGTGGTCGAGGCGCGACGGGACGAGCGTACCGGCACCGAGACGCCGATCGAGCCCCCCGCCGCCTGTCCGGCCTGCGGAGAGGCGACCCGCATCAGCCGCGAGGTCGAGGAAAGCGAGCCCGAGGCGGGCGAGTCGACCGTCGTGCGGTGCGTGAATCCCGCCTGTCAAGGCATGCTGGCCCGGCGGATCATCTACTTCGTCTCGATGATGGAGATCGAAAACGTGGGGCCGCAGTTGATCGACCGGCTGATCGCGGCCGGCCTCGTCGGGGAAGCGACGGATCTGTTCCGCCTGAGCCGGGAGGATCTGCTGGGCGTCGACCGGATGGGGGAGAAGCTGGCGGATAAAATATTATTGAACATAGAAAAAGCGCGCACCCGGCCGCTCGGGAAGGTGATCGCCGCCCTGGGGATTCCGAACGTGGGCGCCGTCTCGGCGGAAGACCTGGCGCACCGGTTCCCGACGCTCGCCGCGTTCCGCGCCACATCGGCCGAGGAGCTCGTTTCGGTGCCGGGCATCGGGGAAAAGGTCGCCGGCTGCATCACCGCGTTTCTCGCGGCTCCGGAGAACCAGGCCTGGATCGACCGCCTCTCGGGCTGGTGGACCGGCGCCCCGGCCGGAGCGGCACCCGCGACCGCCGCCCCCACGCTGTCGGGAAAGACGTTCGTCATCACGGGCGAGGCGAGCGTGCCCCGCTCGGAGTTGGAGACACTCGTCAAGCGGCATGGCGGCCGCATCAGCGGTTCGGTGTCGGCGAAGACGAGTTACCTGGTGATCGGCTCGCTCGAAGGGGCGGGCTACACCTCGGGCAAGAAGACCAAGGCCGAATCGCTGGGAATCGCGATCATCGATGAGCACGCCCTGATGGCGATGGCGGCTTTTTCGGAAGACCAAGGAGGATCCCATGGCTGATTCCGCGGCTGAGCTGATCGAGGTGTTTCCCTCGATCCAGGGGGAGGGGATGCAGGTCGGCCTGATGCAGCTGTTCGTGCGGTTTGCCGGGTGCAACCTGCTGTGCAGAACCTGCGACACCCGGAAGTCCTGGGCAGCGGGTCCGGGCTTCGTGCTTGCCCCGTGGCCGGGCCGACGGTCGCAGCAGATCGCGAATCCCATCGGCGCAACGGCGCTCTTTGACCTCGTCTCGAGCGAGTATCCGCTCGGGGATTTTCACAGCGTCTCCCTGACCGGCGGCGAGCCCCTCTGCCAGGCGCGGTTCGTGCGCGAATTCGGGCGCTGCTGCCGCCGTGACGGGGTGAAAGTGTTTCTCGAGACGAACGGGACTCTGGTGGACGAAGCGGCCGAGGTCGCGGAGTTCATCGACTTCTGGAGCGTCGATCTGAAGCTGTCGAAAACGTGGGGGCTGAACGGCAGGACGGCCGAGCGGCACCGACGCTTTCTCGCCGCCGTTCCCCCGGACCGTTCGTATCTCAAGCTGGTCGTCGACGCCGTCGATGATCCGGATGAGATCGTCCGGGGACTCGAGAAAATAGATACGCATCGCTATACAGCAGTCGTCCAGCCGTTCTCGGCCAGCGCATCCTCGCTCGGGGACTGGGACAGCCGGCTCATCCTGGAGTGGCTCCAGGTGCTGCGCCCACATTTTTCCGAAGTCCGCTGGATTCCGCAGGTACACAAACTGTTGCGGATCCCCTGAGTCTGTTGTATCCTTGCGAAAATCAGCCCATCCATGGACGTATCACACAGGGGGAACGTCGTGGCATTAAATGACAAATTGTTCTTTCCGAAGCAGATCACCTGCCCGGTCTGCGAAAAGCCGTTCATGCGGTTTGCCCTGCGCAAGACCCAGTTCAGCATTTCCAAGCGGGACTTCGACTACCGGCCGTTGTATCTCGGCCAGATCAACCCGCGTCTGTTCGCGATCTGCGTCTGTCCGCACTGCTTCTATGCCGGCGAAGACAAGTTTTTCTGCCCGCGCATGAGCGAGGACGATCTGCGGCGCAAAGAGTATTTCCAGAGTCACAAGGCCCAGTGGGAGGCCCAGAACCGTGTCCGGGCCGCCAGCTCCGGCCAGCAAATCTGGAAGGACCAGGCGGCGGAGAAGCTGAAGGAGATCGCGGCGGATGAGCTCGCGATCCTGCGGCGCATTTCCCCCCTGCTGCAGAAGTCGGCGACGAACATCATCGCGAAAGGCAAGCCGTACAACGAGCTGCAGCGCGACGGCGACCTCGATGCGGCGGTCCGCTCCTACGAACTGGCCGCGATCTGCTACAAGGCCCGCCGCGCCAACCACCGGATCCTCGGCTACACGTATCTCAACGGGGCCTGGGCCAGCCGGGACGCCGCCGAACTGACGACCGACGAGGCGAAGAAAAAAGATTACCGCGACTTCGAGGCGGCCTATCTGCGCGAGGCGGTGAACTTCCTCACGATCACGAACAAGGCGACCAGCATCGAGGATCAGTATATGCCCGACGGATCGCGCATTCCGAAAGAGAACATGCCGGAGTCGCGCATCTTCGAGATCATGTATATCCTCGCGGGCGCACATAGGAAACTCGGCGATATAGAATCGAGCAACAAGTTTCTCGAGCAGATCATCTACGGGGCATCGGGGGCTCAGGGCATCATGCTCTGGTTCGTCAATCAGGCCCGCGAGATGCGCCAGTCCGAGAACGAGTTCGTATCCACCACCGAAGACAACGTCCCACAGGACGAGAATCCCGAGCCCTCGGACGACGAGGAACAATAGCTCTCAGAACGAGCAATCGGCGGGGTGGTGCCTCACGGGCATCACCCCGCCGTCGTTTCAGAGGGAAAACGCGTCCATGCGCTGCGCGGCCAGCATCTCGTCGAACGTGCGCGTCGAGCCCGTCAGGTGTTCGGGGCCGAACCGCACGACCGGGACGCCCGCGCGCGCCGCGAGCCATTCGGCCGGGCCACCGGCCGCCAGGTGGCTCTCGAGCATCACGACGCGCTTCGCCCCGCGGGCCAGGCGCTGCAGCTCGCCGTCGGGATCGGCGTAATCGATGAAGCCAACGACCTCGACCCTCTCTTCGCGCTCCGCTGCCGTGGCCGAGGCCGTGGCGAGAGCCCGGGAGACCAGGTGGGGATCCGAGCCGAAGATGCGCACGCAGCCGTGATCCGAACCGCCGTTACGGCCTTCGAAGGGCCAGAGCCTCCACCGCAGGGCGGCTTCCCGGGCGGCGGGCGGCAGAGGGGCGGCAAGCGGCGTGCGGTGCAGTCGGACATAAGCAGGGACCGAGCGGCGGCCTGCGGCGCGGTCGGCGGCGAACCGGTCGAGCAGCATCGCAAGCAGATTCCCGGCATCTTCGGGGGTGAGCGGTTCGTAGACGTCGATCACTCCCAGGGCCCGCATCAGGCCGATGTCGTTGAGGGCCTGGTGGGATTTTCCGTCGGTGAAGTAATCAAGGCCGGCGTAGTGACCGGCGATGACGAGCGGCAGCCCCTCGGCGGCAACAGCAAACACCTGATCAAGAGCGCGCTTGTGGAAGGCGGCATAGGTGTTCACGACCCCGACGCCCCCCCCGAGAGCGACTCCGGCCGCGACCGAGGTCATGTCCTGCTCGCTGATGCCGATCTCGAGGAACCGCTCGGGAAACCGGAGCGCGACCTCGGTGAGTTTGCAGGATTTTTCGAGATCCGCGTCGAGGACGAACAGCATCGGATGGCGCCCCAGTTGGTCCAGCAGGCCGTCGGTGAAGCCGGTGGCCGTGGGGCGCGCGGGGCGGACGGCCGGCTCCGGAACGATCGTGGCGCCGTTCCCCGCCTGTTCCAGGGCACGGCGCCAGGCGCCATGGGCGGTGACAATGTCGGGCTCTCCGGTACGTTCGACGAGTTCGGCCGTCATCGCCGCATACTCGGCGGAATCGGGGATCCGGCCGTGCCAGTCTCCTTTGCGGCGAGCCGTATCGGGGGACATCGAGGTGAGGGAGGTGCCGTAGCCCTTGAACGTCTCGGCCAGCACGATTGCCGGCCGGCCGCACCCGGCGGCATCCCGGAAGGCCTGGTCGAGCGCCTTGACGGAGTGGCCGTCGCAGGGGAAGACGCGCAGGCCGATTCCCGAGAGAAGCGCGTTCCAGTCGCGGGCGTCCTTGATGTCGGCACAGCGGCTGTCGGACTGGAGATGATTGCGGTCGATGATCGGGATGCAGTTCGTGAGCCCCATGCGCGCATGCGTCAGCAGGGACTCGAACACCTGGCCTTCCTGGAGCTCGCCGTCGCCGAGAAGCACCCAGCACCGGTGCGGGTTGGCGGCGCGGCGGCGGGCGGCGGCAATGCCAAGGGCTTTCGAGAGGCCCTGGCCGAGGGAGCCGCTGTCCGAATCGACGCCGGGGACCGTGCGGTCGCAGTGCGCCGGCAGGCCTCCCGCGGCCTTGTAGGAGAGCAGCCGCGCAACCGGGAAGAGGCCGCAGGCGGCGAGAACGGCATACTGGGCGGCGGCGGCGTGGCCCTTGGAAAGCAGCACCAGGTCGCGGGCGGCCGACGGGCGGTTCGGGTCGCCGACCTGCAGGTGGTAGAGCGTCGTGAGGATCTCGATCGCGGAGAAGCTCGCGCCGAGCCAGCCGTGACGGGCCGCGAACAGGGCCGCGAGGGTGTTGAGGCGATGGATGGCGCACAGCTTCTCGAGGAAGCCGAACCGGCTGTCGCCGCCGGCATACGTCATGCCGTCGATCAGCCGCCCCATCAGGGGGCGGTCGACAAGAAAGGGGGCGGAAGGGGCGGGGACGGTGGAAGGCTGTGTTGCGTTCATGTTCCAAGATGTACCGCCGTCGGGCCGGGAACGCAACCCCACGTCACAGTTGCGGGGCGTCGGGGATGCGGCTATAATGGCGCCGATGAATAGCCAAGACAGTCTCGTGAGGCGCCACCGCGGCTCCGCGGGGGTCGTCGTCGTGTTCGCCGTCGTTTTCCTCGTGCTGGCCGCCGTCGGCGGCTCGTTCTTTCTCGGCTCCCGGGCGCAGGAGCGGTTCAACGCCCACCTGGAAGAAGGCCGGCTGGCCGTCGAGCAGGACCGCGGCGACCTGGCCCTGACGGCTTTCACGAAAGCCGAAGCCGAGCAGAGTCTCCACCTGCGCCTGTACCGGCGGCTGATGGGGCTGAAAGGCGCGACCTTCACCACTCCCGAAGAGCTGGGCGAGCTGATCGTCAGCGCCGCGTTGATCCAGGCCTACGAAGAGGCGTTCCAGCTCCGGAGCGCCGCTGCGACCGTGAAGGTCGCCGAAGAGCGTGCCGCGAAGCTGACCGGCCCCGACGCCGCCGAGTTCCGGCGGCTCGTCGCGACCGCCCGCGAGGTGAACAGCCTGGTCGAACAGTTCGGGGCGAAACGGTATGAGGATGTCATGAAGGGTATCCTGGCCGCCGAGAAGAACGCCCAGCCGACGGATCAGGACTTTTTCGTGACCGAAGTGCGGCTGCTGGTCGCCTGCGGAAAAGCGATGAACGAGCAGGCGATCATCGATCACGCGCGGGAGATGCTGTTTTTCCTGGCCTACGAGGCGGGCATCAAGAACCGGCGGATCGACCAGCTCTGGGGCCTGATGGGCCGATGAGCGTCCGGTACAACCCGCACCGGATCGCCCGCGAAGCCCTCGACCGGCCACGCACCCACCCGCTTCCGTCCGGTTCCGCGCAGGAGCACGTTCGCCGGCGGGCCGAGGCGGCCTGGAGCGGCACGGAATACTGGACCGGCGTTTCCCCCGAGAGGTTCGGCGTTGAAGCCGCCGTCGCCGACGAGTATGGATATGATGCGTTATGTATCGCATCGATTACATCCGGCACCGTTCCTCCGGAGGCCGCGCTTCTGGAATCCGCCTTCCGGTGGCTGGCGCTCGTGCATGACGGCATGTGCGCGGCCCTGTCCCCCGCCGGAGCCCCGGATGGGTCTGCGCCGACGGAAGCCTGGGACTGCTCGGCCTGGCTGACGGCCGCGTTCGCCGCCCGGGACCACCTGCTCCTGCGGAACCACCCGTATCCGGCGCTCGCCGCCGTTCGGAAAGCCTGGAAACAGGCGCCACCGAAGCCGGGGATGCCCATCGACGGCCTGCGCCTGATCGGCGCCCTGCTGTTCCCGTTCGCGCCCCTGCTTGGGCGGTATCTCCTCGAGGGGTGTGGCGGCTGGCCGATCGCGACCATCGAGCGGCTTGCCGCCCCCTTCCTGCCGCGCAAGGCCGTGCGGATCGCGCTGGAACGCGGCGGCTGGAACTGGATAGCCGTCGACGCGGACCGGTTCGTCGCCGAGCCGGCCCGGGAGCTGGCCGGTGTTTCCTGGATATCACACGCTTTCGGCTCCCGTCCCTGGACGGTGCGGCCCGAGGGGGAAGGATGGAGGCTGTGTCAGAGCCGACCGCCGGCGAACGCCGCCAGTTCCTTATCCTGATTCTCGGCACGCTGCTGATCAATCTCGTCGCCGCCTGGCAGGCGCCGCGCGGCACGGCGCCGGCCGATGCCGTGCCCCTCGGGGAGCTCGTCATCGACGCCGCACCGGGGCCCGACGGGCGCATGTGGGGGAAGCCGATCGCCGAACCCGGCCCGCAGGCTGCTTCCCAGGTGCTTCTCAATCAGGCCGACCGGTCGGCCCTGCTTGCCTGCCCGGGCATCGGGCCGGTCACCGCCGATCGTCTGCTTGCCGCCCGTCGGGAAGGCCCCTTCCTGAGCTGGAATGACCTGAGCAAGCGGGTGCCGGGACTCGGCGCGGCCCGGATCGCCCAACTGCGCGCTGCCGGCGTGCGTCTCAACCCATGACCGCGATGCCGACCCCCGGCCGCCGCCCCCCCCTTGCGGCTGCTGCTTCCAGGCGCCATGAGGCGGATCGTCCGGGCCAGGCCATGGAGATCCTGCCGCTGTTCGTGGCCGGCTTCATCATCGGCCTGCAGCTCGCCGGCTTCCTGCCCCCCTGGAGCGCATGGCTGTCGCTCACCTTCGCCCTCGGCGGGGCGGCGATTTCTCTGCTCGTGCCGATCCGGGGAGCAGAAGCCTGGCTGCCGCTGCTGGGCTGTGCGATCGCTTGCGGCACCTTCGCGGGCGCGGCACGCCCCGTCTCGGACGTCGATCCCGCCGCGCTCGTCCCGTTCCATGGCGCCTCGGGCCGCCTCACGGGCGTGTGCGCGGGGGAGTTCCGGCCGCTTGCCCGCGGCGGGCTCTCGTTCACCCTCGAGACGGCCGTGTTCGAAACCGCCTCCCAAAGCATCGCTCTCCCGGGCGGCATCCGGATCGAAACGCGTCGCAACGCGCTCCTTCCCGAACCCGGCCAGCGGTACACCGCCACCGGCAGCCTCTCGGTCGGCGAAGACCGTCGGCGACCGGCGCGGTTCAGGACCCCGGAAATCGCGGAAGCCTCCGGGGCCGCGCTGCTCGCCCCCAATGTCGGCTACCTGCAGCGGCTGACGCGCGATGCCGTTTCCCGCCTGCTGCCCGAACGCCACCAGGGATTCGTCCAGGGGCTTCTTCTCGGCGATACGAGCCGGCTGAGCCGCGACGATCGCCGGCTGTTCCGCGACACGGGGGTTTCGCACCTGCTCGCGGTGTCGGGCCAGCATCTGCTCGTGCTGGCGCTCGTGCTGACCGCGATGCTTCGCTGGAGCGGCACGCCGCCGCTTTCCCGGGCCCTGCTCACGGTGGGTGTCCTGATGCTCTACGCGCTGCTGACGTCGGGCCAGCCCTCGGTCTGGCGGGCCGTCGTCATGTACGTGGCCGTCTCCGTCGCCTCGCTGTTCGAAGCAGACCCGGGACCGGTGCGCCCTCTGGCCGCCGCGGCCCTCGTGCTGCTGCTGTGGGAGCCCGCCTGGGTGCACCACGTCGGGTTCCAGCTCAGCTTTCTCGCGGTTCTCGGCATCGTGCTCGGAAGACCGCCCCTCGAGTCTCTGCTGATGCGGCTCCGCCTGCCCCGGCTCCTGGCGCGGTATCTCGCCGTTTCGACGGCCGCGAGCCTGGTCACGATGCCTCTCGCCGCCTGGCATTTCGGGATGGTTCCGCTCGCCGCCTTCATCGTCAATCCTCTGGTCGTCTGGTCCTTCGACTTCATCCTGCCCATCGCGCTTCTGACCGTGATCCTGAGCGCAGTCTCGTTCAAGGCCGCCCTGTTTCTCGCGGCCGGCCTCTCGCTGGCTCTCGACGGGTTCATGGCCATCGTCGAGACGGGCGCGGCACTGCCGATGGCGGTCATCGACGTGGGCGGGATCCCGGCCACCCTCGTTGCGGCAGTCTACGCGGGGCTTCTCGGCACTGCGGCCTGGTGGAACCGCCAGGCATCGCACGTCGGCGCCGGTCTGCCGGCATCGCAGCGATCCCAGGCTGACGCGGTGCAGGTTCCCGGCGCCCCGCCGCCCCCTTCCAGAAAACCAGCCCATCCGGAAGTCCCTGCCTGCAACCCCCTGAAATCCGACTCGCTGGTCGATGCCATCGACGCTCAGCTCGCGGTGTTCCCGAAACGAGCCCTCAAGCAGGCTTACGCTCAGATCGAAGCCGTGACGTTCCCCGTCCAGGCCCTGGGTCCCGAGAGCCAGAATATCTTCCACCGGATCGACGATCTCACCCTGGAAACCCTGCGCGGCCAGCCCGACCGCCTCATCGAGGCACAGGTCTACAGTCTGGCCCTGCTCGGCAACGAGCTTCTGACGCGCATCGCCGTCCGGCTCGAGCCGCCCCCGACCCCCGAGGACATCCGGGTGCGGAAAACCGTGAAGAACCGGTATCTGGCCCTGGCCATGGCGACCGAGGCCTTCTTCGATTCGCCGCTGCCCGGCCGCCCCACCCGGGCCGCGCTCGCCCCCCTGATCCAGCAGGCTTATGACCTCCACCGGAAAGGCTGCCGGCTGCTGGAGCTGTTCATCCGCGCCCGGGAGGAAGAAGGCCGCCTGAACCACATGGAGTATCGGCAGAACCTGTTCGGCTGGTGCCGGGGCCTGATCGACGCGATCGACGCCGACGAAAAACGGCGCAAAGCCTCCATCCGCCCCGGAGAACCTCATGAGCGCGAGTGATCCTGCCCCCCGCCCGCGTCGCTGGGCCGAAACGGCGGCCGTCGTCGCCATCCTGCTCGCGGTCGCCGTCGTGGCTCCCCAGCTCGCCGAGTCCAAACGGCAGTTTCTTGCAATACTTATTAGTATTATAGGAATTTTAATACTATTTCTCGATACATTCTCGTCAAGTCCTGGAGCCATTTTTCGGATCGGCCTCCGCGGGTTTGCCGCGATCGGCGTGGCGTTCGTGGTCCTGACGAATCTTCCGGTCGCCGGCCTGCTGTGCCGGCCCCTCCTCCTCCCGCCGTCGACGGAACGGGCCGATGCGATCTTCGTCCTCGCTTCGGGCGTTTCCGAAGAGGGGGAGTATACCTATGCGGGCCTGCAGCGGGTGATGCACGGGGCCACGCTGCTGAAAGAAGGCCGCGCCCCCCGCCTGTTTCTGAGCACCGGCGACCCGACCCCCGACCGGCCGATTCCTGAAGCGGGCTGGACGGCCTCGTTCGCCGCCCACCTGGGCCTGGCGAGCGGCGCGTTCGAAATCCTGACGGGAGGCATCACCACGACCCGCACCGAGGCGAGAAACGCGGCCCGGCTCCTCCTCCCCCGCGGATTCCGGCGGATCCTGCTGGTGACGAATGGGCCGCACATCCGTCGTGCCGCCGCGACGTTCCGCGCGGCGGGCTTCGAGGTTCTGCCCGCTCCGGTCCAGACCGCCCGAACGGTGCGGAATGCCTGCGACTCGGACCTGGGACTGTTCCGATACGCGATGCACGAGTGGCTCGGCCTGGTCCTGTACTGGCTGCGCGGCGATTTTTCCCCCGCCGGTTGAAGATTCCCGAAAATTTTTTCCCCGAACCTCCCGCCCGACCGATGACCGATCGGATGTGCAACCAGACATCCGATCGAACATCAATCGAGGAGGCATCCATGATTTCCCTGAACAAGGTCGTCATCGCCGGTCATCTCACGCGTGATCCGCAGGCACGCCAGTCGCGGGACGGCACGAATCGGGCCGGCCTTTCCGTCGCGGTGAACCACGCGTTCCGCAATCCCGAGGGCCAGACCAGCGTCGAGACCAGTTTCGTCAATGTGACGGTGTGGGCCGCGGCCGCGGAACGCTGTCTCGGCCACCTGCGCAAGGGCATGCCCGTGCTCGTCGAGGGGCGGCTGCGGATCTCGAAATTCGAGGCCGGGGAAGGGCGGCCCCGCTACTACACCGAAATCGTCGCCGAGAACGTCACCTTCCTCTCGCGCCCCGATGAACAGCAAGCAACGGCCCTTGCCGACGGAGGAGGCAGCCAGACCGGCCCCGTCGACGCCCCCTTCTGACTCTCGTGACCCGGGTTGCCCGCCGGTGTATGATGGTGGGCAACCCGACATGCCGACGACACTCGCAGCCCACCGGACCCCACGTCAAGGCGCAATCCCGACCTATCTGCCGGCCGTGATTCTCGCCGCACTGACGCTGTTCTCGATCTATATCGGCATTCATCGTTCGATGAGCCGGGAGAGCGCCTTTCACCGGCAACGCCAGTCGGAAGAGGCCCGCCGTGTCCTGGAAGCGATGTCGCTTCAGTGGCGGCTTCGGGACCAGCTCCTCTTCCACGGCGCCCGCCTGACGAACTGCCTCGAGGATCTGGGCATTGCCCGCGGCGCCCAGGCCCCCTGGGGATCCCTCTCGAGCCGCATCTGGCAACATTTTCCCGACACCAGAGTCTGGCTTTTCGAGTATTCCAAGGCCTCTCCGGACGCCCCTCCGCGCCTGCTCCACGCCCCGCCCGCCGGGGGACTCGGCCGTCAGGCCATGATCCAGGTGTTTCATCACCTCGCCTCGCGGCACCAGGGGAAAAGCCGGTCGGATGCGGACGAGCGTCGCGTCACAAAGCTTCTGGGAACCCTGTTCGGTGTCGGCATGGAGCCGGCGCCCGTCGCCCAGAGCCTCAGGGGCATTCCGATCAGGGTCACGTGTGAGAGGATCCAGCAGTATCTGATCTGGGACATGATCACGGACGGGACGCGGCCAGCCGCCGGGTTCATCGTTCTCGTTCCGGAAACAAAACATGCAAAATATATATCCATGAAAATATCAGCCGAGGCGGTGCGCAGCCGGGGAGTTCGCTGGAACGGTTTCGTCCGGGCGCATCCTTCCGGCATCGGCGACGTGTTTCCGAAGCGCATTCTCCGTTCCCGACTGTTTGCAGCCTGGCGGGAGGCCTATCGGCGCATTCCCTTCCGTGAGCGGGAACGAGCCCTCTCCCCCTGGGGTGAACCCATCGGCCGGTATCGGCTGTACACCCGCCCAGTCCTGAACTCCTCCCACCTTGCCGCGGTCCTGCTCCCGGCGGAGTCGCCTCCTGCGACTCCTCTTTCGTTCAAGCTTGCCGGCATGCTCCTCGCCGCCGGCGGTCTGCTCGTCTCGATGCGGGGCCTTCTTCTCGGACAATGGCCGTCCATTCCGCTTGCCTGGAGATTCCTCGGCCTCTACGGACTCGTTTGCGCCCTCCCGCTCTCCATCGCGATCCAGACGGTTTCCGGCTATGTCGATGAGCGCCGCAAAGCCATTCTGCACGGGCTCGAGCGAAGCCTGTCCTCGACCCTGGCTTCGATCGACCAGAGCAAGGACCAGTTCCAGAGCCGATATCTTGCGGCATTTTCCCGCGTCACCGCGAATCCCGCCTGGCAAAAAGCGGTGCGGGAACAGGGCACGCAGGCACCCGGGCTGGCGGACATGATGGTCCGCGAATTCTCGAACGCCTCTCCGGCGCTTCCTCTCTCTGCCGTTTTCCTCTTCGACATGTATGGCAACGAACTCGCGACGTACGGGGCACTCCTGACCCCCGAGCAGATCGAAGGCATTCATAAATATTTTAAAATATATCTCGTCAAGGCTCTTCGAAACCGGTATGAGATCACCCACAAATCCGCCCCTCCCCGCGAGAATCCTTTTTCCTCGCGCGATGACGTGTTCTGGGATGCCTTCAATCAGGTTTCCTATACGAACATGACCCAGCTGGCCGAGATGCACCGGGGAATTCCTGAGTTTATCCGCGCCGGCAGCCACTGGCTGGTCAAACTCCACGACTTCGTTCAGACCGGCAAGGGCGATCTGATCGCATTTCTGATCGCCTGGCACGACAAGCTCCTGGACAAGGAAGTCATCCGCACAGCCCTGATCGAGTTCGCACGCCTGCATCCCGGGGGCGAGTTCGTAGCCTGGCGCCAGGAGCGAAACCGTCTCGTGCCGCTCATGCCGGTCTCGGCCCGACAGCAGAAGTTGCTCGAACGGCCGGCACTGGAGGCCATGAGACAGGGCGGCGTGTTCGCAGACCGCCGGGTGGCACCGGACGACTGGCTCATCTTCGCCCGTCCCTCGAAAACGATGACGGATATCTGCTTCACCGCGGCGCTCCCGGTCGACCCCGCCTTTGCGGCCTTCGAGGCCCGGCGCCGGAAGCTGTTGACAATGCTCTGGTTCAGCCTCGCCATGGTCATCCTCCTCGGCGGGGTAACGGCCTGGCGGGTCGTGCCATCGATCGCATCGGTTCACGCCGGCGTGACGGCCGTGACGAACGGCGACCTCGACACCCGCGTTCTTCTCGACCGGTCGGACGAACTCGGCATTCTCAGCCGCGCATTCGACGAGATGACCGAAGGTCTGCGACAGCGGCAGCGGCTCTCGACGTTCGTCTCGGATGCGGCTCTCCAGGCCGTCACGGCAGGAACCGTCGCCCAGCCGCGACGCGGCCCCGGGATCGTCCTGGTGTCCGACATCCGTTCGTTCACGACCCTGTGCGAAAACCAGCCGGCCCCGGTCATCACCGGCCTGCTGAATCGCCATTTCGACGTCATGGCAGGGGTTATCCACCGCCACGGGGGCCGTATAGACCGGTTCATCGGCGATGCCATCCAGGCCGTGTTCGAGCCCCGCTCCCCGGTCGATACCGGTTTTCCCCTGCGGGCCGTTCACGCCGGAATCGCCATGCTCCGGGGCGTGGCATCGATCAACGAAGAACGGGCCCGATCCGGATTGGTCCCCTATGCAACCGGCATCGGCCTGTGTTCCGGCAATCTGCTGTTCGGCGGCATCGGTGATCCGGCGATCCGGTTCGAAATCGTCATGCTCGGCGAGGCCGTCGCGAAGGCCACGGCCCTCGAGGCCCTCTCAAAATCGGCTCCAGGCCTTCCTCTCATCCTTGCCCCGGACATCGCCCGGGAGTGCGGCCCGCTCACTCCCCTTCTCTCTCCCATGACCGGCCATGAGACCAAGGGATATGCGTTCAGAGCCGGTGTGACCCTCGATCACCTTGCCAGGGAAACGGAGGCATGATCGGGATGAGCGAAACGTCCACAATCCGTCCGCCGCTTTCTCTGAAACTCCTGGTCTTTCTTGCCGGGGCGCTGGTTCTCCTGCTCCCGGCCTGGCTGATTCGTGCTTCGCTGACAGAGACGGAAACCTACACCCTCGAGATGAGGCGCCAGAATGCCGCCAGGCTTCTCGACACCGCCATCCACCTCACCCGCCATCAGGACCTCACCCGCCTTCTGATCGCCGAGCAGTTCGAAGAGGAGTCCCTCCGCTTCGCCGAACGCCTTGCAGCTTCCGGATCGAGTCCTTCGACGGAGCTCGAAGCGCTGTCCATGCGGCTCCGATCTTCAAACCTGACACCCACCCTGATCCTGAGCCAGACCGGAACGCCCGCCCGATCGGACATCCTTGGGCCGCATTCCCCGGAGGAGCTGGTGTTTCTTCGTGATTTTCTCGGCCTGCTCACACAAAGCCTTGTCGGCTCGGTTTCGGCGACCGAATCCAGACGTATATCTGATGCTATTCCACACTATCTCGGCTCGGTCCAGACCGTCACGTATTACAATCACGAAATCCGGGGAACGGCGGCGCCGATCCTGTTCCGAGGCCAACCGTCGCTGCTGTTCTGGATGCCTCTTCTCGATCCGGTGCGTCTCCCCGTCGTTCTCCGCCCTCCCACGCGAGACGCGCTTTTCCGACCGAACCTGGGGCGGCTGCAGCCGGAAACCTGGAAACAGCTCATCTTCGGCGGGATTGTGTTCATCATTCCTCAGCCGGAACCGGGCGGTCACACGATCCATTCGACGATCCGCAGATATGCCGCCCGGGGCATCTCCCTTGCGTTCATCCCGGAAGGCAGCGGCCAGATCAGGGCTGATCGGGCCTGGACCAAGAAGCCTCTCAGGGATTGCCTTCGAGGAAAACCCGCACCGGAAGGCTGGCTCGTCTCCCGGGGAACAGCCTTTTTCGGGAAACCGTATACCGTCCTTGGCGCCCAGAAGTTCCCTGAATCCCCCCCAGGATCGGGATTCCGCACTCTGACGCTCCGGATCATCGTTTGGTCGGCCTCCATCCTCGGTCTTCTGATCTGGTACTCGACTCTTTTTTGCCAGGGCGGACTGGTCACGAGCCTCGGCCGTCAGTTGACAGCCGGTTTCTTCCTCGCCGCGCTGTTTCCGCTGACGGCGACGTTTCTGGTCATCGAGCCGTATGCTGCCGAGCGACACGAGATGCGGGTGCAGGAGGTGCGCTCGGACCTTCGGCGCACGATGCAACTGCTGGAGCTGCAAAGTCTCTCGCACCGGCCACGCATCTGGCATCTGATCGATCGGCTGTTCAGCACACCGGAGTTCCTGGCTGCGGCGCGGCGGGATGCCGCCGGGCTCCCCGGAGCCCGGGTCGACCTGGAATCAGAGTTGAGACGGAAATTCATGCGCCTCTATCAGAAGCCCGTCGACATCTCGCTCAGGAAGCTGATCCTCGCCGGCATGGGCAGCTATGTGAGGGATCAGGTGCGTCCCGAAGACCTTGGGGGCGAATCCAGCATGCTTCCGCAGCTCATGAACCAGGTGGCGAACCAGGCGATCGCCGCCCGGGGCGGGGCCCCTGCCGCTCCCTCGGGCAGCCAACTCATCGTGGACGGAGAGCGCGGCTCAGCCGCTGAAACCAGGCAGGAAATTGTCTGGGATGTCGGGCGAGAGATCTTCCAGTCGATCCTCGGTCCCGAGTCCTTCTTCGACTGGCTCAACGGCAAGAGTGAACCCGTCCTGATCGAGGCCGGCATCGGCATGATCATGATCTACGAACTCTTCCTTCCGGCGCCTTCCCATCCCGAGTTTCTTCTCACCGCCCTGCTCCGGGCGAAGCCCAACGAGAACAATGCCATGGCGCGCACGCTTTCCGGGCCCTGGCGTGACGGGCCGGTTTTCGCCTTCCAGAGGGATCTCATCGGGGAGCCGTGCTATCCCGAGACCGGCGAGCGGTTTCCCTTTCTCCGCAATGTCGCCCGCCAGGTGGACGCTTCCGCCAGCCCCCTCAGCCTTCGAATGGAAGCCGGAGGAACCAGCTGGCTGGTCGAAGGAACCCCCGGCGAGGCATCGCGGCAGTTCGTCTTCACCGCTCTTGCCGATGAAGCCCCGATCCGCGCCGAAACCGAGGCGCTCAGACACGACCTGAACGTGATGCTTCTTCTGACCGGGCTGATCATTCTTCTGCTCGCCGCCAGCGTCACCCGGGACATCACGGCCCCGCTCCGAAGCCTGATAGAGGGAATCCGCGCGATCGGCGCGGGCCGGTATGCCCATCGGGTCGAATCCGACCGGACCGACGAGCTCGGTGAACTGGCGGGCGCCTTCAACATGATGACGCGCGGCCTCGAGGAACGTGATATTCTCAGCCGTATGGTATCCGGGTCGGCCCTGACGGCTGCCACGACGCAGGACGGGGAGCTCCTGGCCCGCGAGGGCAGCCGGCGCGACTCGATCGTCTGCTTTGTCTCCTTTCCCGGCATCGAGTCCCGCATGGCCGAAATGCCTCCCGAAGAGGCTCTGCTCTTCCTGAACCGGCACGTCGTCGTCGCCGGCCGGATTCTTCATGCCGCAGGCGCGGATATCGACAAACTCCTGGGCCCGAAGCTCCTTGCCGTCTTCCCCACGAATCGTGGTTCCACAGCGGTTGCGGCTGCCCGGCAACTGCATCATGCCTTCCGTGAAGGGCGGCTGGCCATCGCTCCGGCAGTCGGCCTGACGATCGGCCCCGTCATCGCCGGCATACTCGGCTCGGGCGACCGGCGCGACCACACGATCATCGGGGACACCGTCAACCTCGCCGCGCGCGCCGCGTCCCTGGCGGAGAAGTTCGACCCGGCCGGCATCGTCCTCGACGACGCTCTCCGGCAGCACGTCAGGGACATCGGCAGCTTCGAGCAGCTCGGTGAAACGCAGGTCAAGGGGAAATCGCGCCCCGTGCGCCTCGTCCGACTGCTCGTCTCACGGCATGTCCCGGGACGCCGCCGACGCTGAGACGCCGGCCTCTTGGCGAATGAGGCCGGTCAGGGTATAGTAGGGGAAGCCCGTCCACGCAGGAGGATCGATGCGGCCGCTTCCGCTGATCAGCGGCAATCCGACGCTCATTTCCCAGATCGAGCGGCTTCTTCCCGCCGAGTGCCGGGAGAGCCTCCGTCTGACCGTCGTTCCCGATGTCCAGACGGCCCGGGAGTATCTCACCCTCGAAATGCCCGAGCTGATTCTGCTCGATTTTTCCTGCCCGGAGCTCAAGCCGTTCGAACTCCTCGAGTTCATTCTCGGCGATCCCTGGCTCGTTCCGGGCGGCATCATCGCGATCCACGACGACGACCGGGAGATCCGGCGCCTCGACTCGATCCGGGAGGCGAACCTGATCGTCACGCTTCACGAGCGGACCCTCGAGGATTACCTGCCGCGCATCATGAGCATCATCCATCGGAACCGCCGGCTCCTGTTCCAGCACAGCCTCGGCGGCGGGCTGATCACGAACATCTCGGGCTCGTTCAAGCTCGAGAACCACATCATTGAGGCGCGGTGTTACGCCAATCTGCTGTGCAATTTCCTGTATGCAGGCGGCCGGATCGATATCGAGGGGAAGAGCAACCTCGGGTTCGCGCTGTTCGAGCTGCTCGTGAACGCCATCGAGCACGGCAACTGCGGCATCACGTTCGACGAGAAGAACGCCTGGCTCGAAAAGGGCGGCTCGATGGTCGATCTGATCGAGCGCCGGTCGCGCGCGGGCGAGATCGCCGATCGCCACGTCACGTTCGAGTACGGCATCTGCAAGGCCGGCTCCCGGTTCACCATCACCGACGAAGGCCGTGGCTTCGACTGGAAGCGGTTTTTCGAGAGAACCGGCGAGGAGTCCGGGTTCCGGCTGCATGGCCGCGGCATCCTGCTCGCCAGCCGGTTCACCCGGAACATGACCTACAACGCCTCCGGCAACACCGTCAGCTTCGAGGTCGTCCATGCCCTCGATGCCGCCTCGCCGCCCCCGGCCCTGTTCACCGACATCGAGCCGCTCCAGATCGAGGCCGGCGAGTATCTGTACCACCAGGGCGATCCCAGCACCTACCTGTATTACATCGTCAAGGGCCGCTACGATGTGGTGATCAACGGCTTCCCCGTCACGACGCTGTCGGCCGACGACATCTTCCTCGGGGAGACGTCGTTCCTGCTCGGAAAAAGCCGCTCGGCTTCGATCCGCGCCCAGACCGACGGAACGCTGATCCGCATCTCGAAAAAAGAGTTCATCGAGGCCGTGCGACGGCGCCCCCATTATGCCCTGCTGCTCTCACGTCTGCTGGCCCAGCGTCTCCAGCGCTCCAACATGCGTTTTCTGCCGCCACGGGACTGAACCGTCATGAACGACCGCACCGAAATCAACCTGTTCGACTTCCTCAACTGCCTCTCCGACGTGATGGACTGGCTCAGCCCGGCGCTGACGAGCCATCATCTGCAGGTCTCCCTGCTGGCGTTCCGCATCGCCGAGCAGCTCGACTGGTCGCGTGACAAGCTCAACGACCTCGTCATGGCCGGCATGCTCCACGACGTCGGGGCGCTCTCGCTCTCGGAACGCATGGACACGCTGCGCTTCGAGGATCTGACCGGCCAGCGGCACGCCGTCACCGGGGCGGCGCTGCTGAGCCAGTTCGAGCCTCTCGCGAACGCGGCCTCGATCGTCCGGTTCCACCATGTCGCGTGGAACGGCGGCGCGGGCCGCCAGCAGGGCGGCGAGCTCGTCCCGCTGGGAAGCCACGTGATTCATATAGCAGACCGTATAAGTCTGCTGATCGATCGCGGCCGCGAGGTGCTCGGCCAGTCACGCGAAATCCTGGACCGGATCCGGGGCCACGCAGACACGATGTTCCACCCCGAGCTGGTCGAGATCGTGACCCGGCTCGCCGACAGCGAGTATTTCTGGCTCGATCTCACTTCCCCACTGCTGGGCAAGGTGCTCGCCCGGTCAAGCCGGCTCGGCACGATCATGCTCGACAATGACGAGCTGCTCTCGTTCGCCAACATCTTCCGGCGCATCATCGATTTCCGCAGCCCGTTCACGGCGACCCATTCGAGCGGCGTCGCGGCCAGCGCCGAGTGCCTCGGGCGTCTCCTCGGCCTCTCGGCAAACGAGTCGCTGCGGCTGCGCATCGCCGGCTTCGTGCATGATCTGGGCAAACTGGCCATCCCGACCGAGATCATCGAGAAGAAAGGCTGCCTGACCCCCGAGGAATACAACGTGATGCGCAGCCACACGTTCTGCACGTTCCGCACGCTCGAGCAGATCGACGGGCTGCAGGACATCAACCGCGCCGCCTCGTTCCATCACGAGCGGCTCGACGGCACCGGGTATCCCTTCCATCTCGACGGCCCCCGCCTCGAGATCGGGGCCCGGATCATGGCGGTCGCCGACGTGTTCACGGCCCTCACCGAAGACCGGCCGTACCGGCCGGGTATGAAAGCCGACAGCGTGCTGGCGATCCTGCTCGACCACGCATCGAACGGCAAGCTCGATGGCCGGCTGATCGAGATCGTCAAGGCACATTACGACGAGATGAACGCCGCCCGGGCAACAGCCCAGGCGGCTTCGGTCAGGGAATACCAGGCGTTTCTCGAGACGATCGGCTGAGCGGGTTCAGCCCCGCAGAAACGGCAGCAGTCCGTAGACGGCCAGAGCGTCGGCCAGCTCCACCTCGGTGATCCACTCGTCGACGACATGGCACACGTCTTCGCGCCCCGGCCCGTAGCCGAGCGTGGGGATCTTCTCCTCGCCGGCGCTGAGCACGCCGTCGGTCGAGAACGGCCAGATCTTGTCCGGGGGAACGACGCCCCGCACGGCCTGGGCAGCCGCGCGCAGCATCCGCGTGCAGGCATGGTCTCGCGGCGTTTCCCAGGCGAGGTGCATCGAGGGCCAGTCGGCGGTTTTCCCGGTGTAGGAGGGCTGGCGGTACACGATCGGCTCGATCTCGACGTCGGGCCAGTCGGGCCGGGCTTTCAACCGCGAGACGATCGTCGCATCGTTCTGCCCCGCAGCCAAGCGCACCGTGACGTCGGCCACGGCGCCTTCCGGCACGCTGCTGGTCGTGAACGGTTCGGTCCGGAACGTCGTCACGACCAGGGTCGACCGCTCGAGCACCCGGTCGGGCTCGGGACCGACCCGTGTATATTCTTCGGTATCGAACGCCCCGACCTCGATCGCGGCCCGGGCGAGCTTGTAGGCGGCGTTATCCCCGACTTCCGGCACAGAGGTGTGGGCCCGGCGACCTTTCGCGCGCATGACGAACTGGAACTTGCCGCGCTGGCCGCGCGCGATCTCGAGCTTCGACGGCTCCCCCAGCAGAACCCAGTCGGGCCGGATGCCGAGCGTGCGGATGATCTCGGCGAGCGAAAGGCCCTCGGCCCCCTCCTCTTCGGTCACGAAGCAGCCGAGCACCGCCTGACGGAGGGGCTGACGCGACGCGACACGGTTCGCCAGTTCGAGCGCGACCGTCATGGCGACGAGAGCGCCTTTCATGTCGCAGGTCCCGCGGCCGTACAGCCGGCCGTCCCGCCGCGTCAGCGCGAACGGCGGCACCGTCCAGGCCGCGTCCTCGCCCGCCTCGACGACGTCCATATGCGCATCATAGGCCATCAACGGCATCCCCGCCTTCCGGACGGCCGCCACCGCCTCCCGGATCGCGTCGAGCCGTGCCTGATCCCCCATGCCGGCAAATCCCCGGAGGTCGGGCGCGAACTCCTTCGGAGTCACCAGTGCCAGCACTCCGCCACGCGGCAGCCGGCACGCCGGAATCCCCCGTTCCCCGAGCCAGGCCAGCAGGAGATCCGCCTGCCCCCGCTCCCGCCCGGTGTAAGACTCGACCGCGATCGACGCTCCGAGCAGCTTCAGGCACTCCGGAAACAGATTCGCCGCTTCATTCATCACCGCATTCGCCAGCTCCGCCGACGGCATTTCCGAATACTTCTCGCTCATATGGCATTCTCCATGACTCTGCCGCTGATAGTGACCTTCTTCACCAGAGGGTTCGGCAACGTCTCGAAGTCAGATTGTAACTCATTCCAGGCAGACAGTGCCGCACATGGCGGAGATTAGATGCAATGCCGCCTGAAGAGAGCAAAAGAGAGTCAGGCCCGGGCCCGACTCTCTCGCGCAAGAAGGTTTTTGTGATCCTTATTTCTCGAACGGCCTCCGGGAAGCCAGGGCCTTGGCGTTGGCGATGTCGTATTTGAGGCTTTTCGTTTCGCCGTTGGCTTGGTAAGGGCATCGGGCCGTCAGAACCGTTCACCGTCGCCTCGTTTCGCGACAGGCGGAACATCTGCATCTGCAGCTGTCTCAGGCGGGACAAAACCTTCTCCATCACAACCCGCAACGGGTTTATACTGTCGCAAGGATGATTCCCATGAAGAGCCAGAACCGCGATCACGTCACCATCGAAACGCCCGAAGGGCCGCGGCAGGCAGTGGCGCCCGTCATCATCTCCGCGAGCCGGTCGACGGATCTGCCCGCCTTTTACGCGGAGTGGTTCGCCCGACGTTTCCGGGCCGGCTGGGTCCGGTGGGTCAACCCGTTCAACCAGCAGAGCCATTGGGTCTCATTCGAACGGGCCCGGGCCATCGTCTTCTGGTCGAAGAACCCCCGCCCCCTGCTCGCGCACCTCGACACCTTCGCCCAGATGAGTTGGTACCTGACCTTCACGCTCAACGATTACGTCGGGGAAGGCCTCGAGCCCGGCGTTCCCCCTCTTGCAGAGCGAATGGAGACATTTTCGAGATTCACCGACCTCGTCGGCCCCGACCGCGTTATCTGGCGCGCCGACCCGCTGCTGCTCCTCGACGGTCTTGGCATCGACGGTCTTCTTGCCCGCGTACATGCCGTCGGCGAACAACTCCGGGGCAAGACCCGCCGGCTCGTTTTCAGCTTCGCCGACATCGCCGAGTATAGGAAAGTCGGGGCCAATCTGAAGAAAGCGGGCATCTCTTTCCGCGAGTGGAGCGAAGGCGAGATGCTCACGGCAGCCGCCGGACTCGCGACGATCGGCAGAGAGCTCGGCATCGTCGTCGTTTCCTGCGCCGAAGCCCTGGATCTCTCATCCGTCGGAATCCGACACGGCAGATGCATCGATGATGAACTCCTGCATCGACTTTTTCCCGAAGACAAGGTGTTACAGCAACACCTCGGCTACATTCCCGCCCAGCCGACGCTCAACGGCTTCGAAAGCGACCGCCCTTCCCTGAAGGACAAAGGCCAGCGAAAAGCCTGCGGCTGCATCACCAGCAAAGATATCGGAAGTTATAACACATGCCCTCACGGCTGTTTGTACTGCTATGCCAATACTTCTCCCGACCACGCCCGCCGACTGGCCGCCAGCCACAATCCCGATTCCGATTCGATCGGGCCATGAAGCACACGCGGGGCAACAAAACCGAAGCCGCCGACCTTCTGGGCTTCAAGAACTATCAGACCCTGACCAACTGGCTCAAACGCTTCGGCATGGAAGGCGCCGTTCGAGGCGCCTGAATGTATTAATGGCAATCAGGGCGGGTTTCAAACTCGCCCCAACGGCAGCAGGAGTTCGGCCGTTGGCGCGCAGGAGCGCATCGCAACACACCCGAGATGTAGATTGAACGATATTTTTGCCTTCATCGGGGTGAACCACATCCCTCCGCGTGAGGCGGGCGGATCACGATCCGCCCCTACGATCTAGGGGATTCAGCCATTGGCATACAGGAATTTGGCTATCATCCTGCAAGAGCGCAGGGATTCATCGATTGTCGCGTAGGGGCGCATCGTGATGCGCCCGGAATATGCCGGAGTTCGTTATATATCGTATGCGATACATACTCTCCCGAAGTCTGCGATCACCAGTCGGTGTGGCAGCGGCGGCAGACGCTCTTGTCGCTGTGGCAGGCGGCGCACTTGTCGGGGTTGGTCTGGGCGGCCAGGCCGTGGCGGCGCGAGACCCAGGCGAGGGTGTGGTCGGCCGGTCGGCGGCTGTGGCAGGCGACGCAGCTCGACTCGGTGTGACACAGGCGGCAGCGGTCGGGGTCGGCACGGTAGGCGGGGCCGTGCTTCTTTTCGAAGTTGCGCACGTGGTCGGCCGGCCGGGGGGTCGGGGAATGGCACATCGTGCAGTTTTTCTTCGCCCGCAGCCCGTCATGGCACACGAGGCAGGACTCCATCGTGGTGGAGCAGTGGGCGCCATCGAGCGAGTCCCACCCCTCGACGAGCGGGTGGCAGGCAATGCAGTCGTGCGCCGCATGGGCCGTATGGGAAAACGTGACGCCGTGACCGATGCGCTTGCGGTCCCGCTCTGTCCGGGCCGGCTTCCCCAGGTGGCACAAGCCGCAGTCGCTCTTCTGGCGGGCGGCGAAATGACAGGTGAGACAGACCTTCTCGGGCGGCCGGCCGAACGTCGGGGAATCGGCAACCGGCTCGGGAACGGCCGGAGGCGAAGCGACCGCCGGCGGCGGAGCCCCGGGCACGATCCGCGATGGCCGCAGCGGCGCGAACCCCGACGGCACGTCGTCCGGCAGCGAGGCCCCCTCGACGACGCGGTGGCACCGCTCGCACCGGATGCGCTGCTCGCCGTGGGTCTTGTGGGAGAAGCGCAGGCTGGCTTTCGTCGGCGGCACATCGGATGCAGCCGATGCGACCGCCCCGCCGGGCCACGCGACGAACACCGGCACGAGCAGCATCATCGCCAGCCACAGGCCGGCGACGGCCGTTCCGAACGAGTCACGCATGCGCTTCATGGTGCCTCTACCATACGCGATTTCCCTTCATCGTACAAGACGGGGAAAAAGCTGAATCACAGAGAGCACAAAGGGCACGGAGATAACCACAGAGGGAAGACGTTATTGAGATCTGCTTTTCATCAGCAGATTACCAGGGCATTGGGCGTTGCATTGGGTGAGAACGCAACTTCATGTCTCTGTGAAATTCTCGGTGTTCTCTGTGACCTGGCATGCTGAATCAATCAGGTTTTCCATCCAGGGAATCTGCTTCATCTACGGATTGATTCTTCGTGTCTCGTTGGTGAATCGGCTATCCACGTTTTCTCCGTGAAAACTCCGTGTCCTCTGTGTCCTCTGTGCTTCAGCTTTCGCCCCACTTTTCGAGGGTCAGAAGATGATCTGGGTTTCGAGGAAGGGGGTGTTGTTCTCGTCGAACTGGCCGACCGGGCCGAGGGCGTCGGTGGATTTGCCGTTCACGTGGACGCCGGCGACGAACTTCAGGAAATCGCCCCGCTGGAGCGACATCTGCGGCGTCAGCACGTATTCGCCCGTCGTCATATTCCCGAGACTATTGAATTCGATGAAGAGCGTCTCGCTCCTGAACCCTTTTTTCAGCTGCAGCGAGGTCATGAACTCGGTCGGATGGAGCTGGTAGGGCGTCTTCGTCTGCATCTTCGAGATATGGGACAGGATGCCCTGGACGTTCAGATACAGGTTGTTGCGGTAGGTCTTGTCGGTGCCCAGCAGCATGCCGAAGAAGTTGCTCTGGAACCGCGGCCCGATGCGGCCGTCCTGCCACGACGCGAACGTCTTCGTCGGGGACCAGGCCATCTCGTACCGCATCAGGAACTCCTTGCCCAGCGTGACGTTGCCGTCGACCGCGAACGTCTCGTCGATCGGGTATTCCGAGCGCAGATACCCGCGCGGCGCCAGATCGATCACCGGCAGCCGCTCCTTCAGCCAGAGGTAGTGGTATCGGATCTCGTATTTTTTGAACGCGCTGTTGAAGCCGAGATGATACTGCTCGCGCACGCGGGTGTCGTCCTCGCGCATCATCGGGGTGCCGAGCAGCACCATGCGCGCCGCCTCTTTCTGGAACGCCGTCGCCCACCGGCCGTAGATGCTCGGCAGTTCGCTCGCCTGGAACACCGGCATGTAATGGAAGTCCCAGCTCATCTTTTTATTGATATAGTAGGTCGTTTTTATTGCCGGGACTTCCTTCTTGTCGCGGTTGTAATCGTTGGCAAGGCCGTTGTGATACCGGCGCGAGTTGATCTTGTCGATGAACGACACCTTGTCGCCGCTGCCGAGCGTGTCGACGAGCAGGCCGGCCTTGAAATCGAAGCTGCCGGCCTTGAACTTGTAGTAACTCTCGCCAAGATACGAGCTCCAGGACTTGTTGTCCTCCTCCTGGTAGTAGAGGCCGTTGAGGCTGAGCAGCAGCTTCTGGCCCTTCGCCCCTTCCTTTTCGAGGTTCACCCGGAGCTGGTCGTAAGAGGAGAACTCGTTGTATTTCCAGCTGTGCCAGCCCGTGATCACGGGCCGGTTCACCGGCCGCTCCTCCGGCTGATTCGCGGGTTTCGTCACCCCGGCCGGTGCCGAGGCGGGCGTTTCGTCACCCTTCTCGATCACGATGCGAGGCATCTGGAACACCTCGCGGGCCCCCGGGGTGCGCGCGGCAAGATCCGCTCCCGTGGCGGCTTCCGCAGCATGCTGGGCAGGGCCGCCGGGAAGCGGGGGCAGCAGAAGAAGCAGCAGCACGCCGAAAAGCACCGCGAGCCGGTTTCCCGACAGGCGGCGGCTGCTGGATACCCGGAACGGCCGTCTGCACCGGACTGCGGCGGCGGTTCCCGGAAGTGCCGTCAAGAGCGTGGTCTGCCTCCGAACGATGTCTCTCTTCTCTCATCGGCATTTCCCTTCCGGCACCGAAATCCGGCGGCCGAAGAAAAACCCCGGCCTGCCGACGGGGGCAGAACCGGGGTCGTCCGCGCGGAACCGGGATCAGCTCTTCTTCATGTTGCGCTCGCTGAACGTCTCGCCGTCGAGCTGCACGTCATACTGGATCGCGTTGATCCGGAGCTGGGTCGAGGTGTTCTTCCGCAGGTCCTTCATCTCGACCATCTTGGGGGTCCAGATATCCTGGACCTTCTCGAGCTCGGTCGCGGTCATCTCCTTGATCACCTTGTCGGGGCTCTTTTTGTCGTACATGACGGCTTTCAGCACCAGCATCTTTTCCTTCGAGACATACAGGGTGCTCTTCGCGTAGCTGGTCTTGCCGTCGCTCTTCACGGTGTCGATCACCCAGACCGGCTCCTCCCCCAGCTTCTCCTCGCGCAGGTTCGAGCAGGCATAGTCGGAGGCGTGGATGTCGTCCATGTCCTCGTAGGTGAAGTCGCTCGACACGAACGCCATGCCGTAGTCATCGGCGACGATGCGCCGCACGTTCTTCATCGCCGAGAGGTAGATGCGCTTTTCGCGCTGGCGGCTCTTCTCGTTCACCAGGTAGGTCGTGTCCTTGATGTCGGCCGGCGAGAGAAAATGGATGAAGTTGTCCTTGTTGTCGTTGTCGGCCTTCTGCCGGAAGATGTTCATCTTGCGGGTGCGCTTGCCGCCGTCGGCCGCGATCAGCACCATGTCGGTGTCGGCCTTCGAGGTCTTGCCGACGTAGCGGTCCTCGACGCCTTTCAACACCTCATCCGCCGTCATCGCCCAGGCGGCCTGCCCGACGAGAAGGGCCACCACGACCAGGATTCCAGAGACGAGCCACTTGTTCATACGCGCTCCTTTTCAGCATCGCCCGTTTCGACGGGTTTTCGCGGGAATGGGCCTCCGGGGAAAACGGACGTCTCCCGTTCCGGATTGCCCCCCGTCTTGGATTCTACCAGATTGCCCGACGCCGGAAAACGGACTAGAATGGCACGTCGAGAGGAGATGACCGATGCAAACGCCCATGAGTGACGAAGAACTCCAGCGCCTGCTGCCCCGAACCGTGAAAGTGGATCTCGACACGCCGCTCGAGTCGGCATGGAGCGCTCTGACGATGGTCTCGGTCGTAGCCTGCGTGTTCAT
>DAOOQQ010000011.1:0-91752 GCA_035388825.1 Candidatus Ozemibacteraceae bacterium | reverse complement strand
GCGTCATCGTCTCGTGCCCTTCGCAGAAGGGGCAGCCGGAGGGGTCGTCCGGGGCGGTGGGGGGGACCGGGAAGTCATGGGGCCGTTTCCCGCGTTCGGGGGAGATGATGACCCACTGCTTGAGGACAGGATCCTTGCGGAGTTGCGGCATGCGGTACCTCAGCTTTTCCCGGGGTTGGAGGGCGGCTGCACCGGTTCATCCTCGGCCAGAGTCGATTGGATGAGATACTTTGCGGCGTGTTCCGGCGGAACGGGGTTCACGTAAAAGCCCGATCCCCA
This sequence comes from Candidatus Ozemibacteraceae bacterium, assembly GCA_035388825.1. Classification (GTDB taxonomy): domain Bacteria; phylum Muiribacteriota; class Ozemobacteria; order Ozemobacterales; family Ozemobacteraceae; genus MWAR01. Next base: position 91,473 of record DAOOQQ010000011.1, on the reverse strand, counting down.
TTCGAAGCCGGCGACCTTGGTCAGGCGCGGCATGATCTCGATATGCCAGTGGAAATAATCGGCGCAGTGCTCGTCGCAGGGCGACGTATGGATGATGTAATTGAAGGGCGGCTGGTCGAGGGTCTTGATGAGCCGCCGGAGTGTACCGCTCATCATCTCGGCGAGGCTGTCGAGTTCGCCTTCCTCGATGTCCCCGAACGAGGCCTTGTGATCCTTTGGCGCGATCCAGGTCTCGAAGGGGAAGCGCGAGGCGAAGGGCGCGAAGGCGACGAAGTTCTCGTTCTCGTGTATGATGCGCTCCCCCGCACTGAGCTCCTGCCGGATGATGTCGCAGAAGACGCACCGCTCTTTGTAGTAATAATACTGGCGGGCGCCCTCCACTTCCTCCATGACCCGTTTAGGAATAATAGGGGTTGCTATAAGCTGCGAGTGCGGGTGGTCGAGACTCGCCCCGGCCGCCGCTCCCGAGTTTTTGAACAGCAGGATGTACCGAAACCGCCGGTCCCGTTTGAGGTCGCGGTACCGGTCTGCGTAGGCACTGACGATCTTGAGGACGTGCTGCTTGGAATAGGCCTCGAAGCCCTGCTCGTGAAGGGGTGTTTCGATGATCACCTCGTGGGCGCCGACCCCGTTCATCATGTCGTACAGACCAAGCCCGGTGCGGTCGAGATCCCCTTCGATCTGGAGGGCAGGATACCGGTTCGGTACAACGCGGACCTGCCAGCCCGGTTGATTCGGAAGAGTATTGGGCTCGCGGTAGGACATGACCTCGGGCGGGGTCATCGCCTCCTGGCCGGGGCAGAACGGGCATTTGCCGTTTCCCGCCCGGGTGTGGGCCGTCGGAAAGTCCTGCGGTTTTTTCGCTTTTTCGTGAACGACGATCACCCAGCGTTTGGTGACCGGGTCCTTGCGCAGCTGCGGCATTCTGACCTCCTGGAATTCCCCCGAATCGTCAGAAAGTATACTATGCCTGCATCGCGATCGCAACGCCCACGGCGTTTCTTGCTCCGGATGATTTCCGGAATGCACGGTCCCGTGCCGAGTGATACCCTCGCTCCGAAAATCGTTGACAAGCCGTCATCCCTCGGTTACACTGGCATCGCGCCGTGATCCGCGAGGTCACGCCGTGCGTTTGTCCGAAAAATGCTCGAGAGCGAGAGCGAAAGCGAAGAGGTAATGCATGGGACGGAAGCGAACCTGTGAGCTCCCATTCTGCAAAGGCGTCGTCGAGGGTACCCGCAACAAACGGCGCTGTGACAACGATCGCAACATTCACCTGCACCAGGTGATCTCGAAGAATGTGAAGAAGATCATGCGGTACATCGAACAGCGCGACGATCTGACGGCGAACGATGTAAATCGCGATCTGTTCAAGAACCGCCTCGACAAGAACGAAAAGGGCTCGATGTACCGCCTGTTCCAGGCGATGGTACGCGAAGAATACCTGATCGAGCTCGGAAAACGGGAAGGCCTCAAAGTGTATGCCTTCCACGGCCGGGCCCCTCGCCTGACCGCCCAGGAAGAGGTTGTCCAATTGCCCGCCGCGCAGTCCCAGGCGCCTCTGACGCCTCGCGAAATGCTGATCGGGAAGCTGCGGGAGTTCGTCCACATGAAGAACGGCACCTGGAACCACGACGACTGGCTGTGGCTCATCAACCGCCAGGATATCCGCGAGACCGGGGCCTCGGAAGCCGAGATCGGCTCGGTCCTCGAGAGCGAGAAGGCCCGCTACTGGCTGAACCGCTGAACCGAAACGCGACCGGACATCACATCGCCGGGCCCCTGCAGGGGTCCGGCGATGGTTTTTTGACCGGGTTCCCACGTCCTCGATGAGATGAACGTTTCGGAGATAAAAAACGACCCGGCCCTTGTGGGCCGGGTCGTCCGTGAACGCGGATGGCTTAACCGATAACCGACGTCGATTACTCTTCGTCCTCGTCTTCGTCGTCCTCGTCTTCGTCGTCGAAGTCTTCTTCGTCTTCGTCGTCGAAATCGTCTTCTTCGTCTTCGTCGAAGTCGTCTTCGCCCTCTTCGTCGAGGTCTTCGTCTTCGTCGTCAAAGTCTTCGTCGTCGTCTTCCAGGTCCTCTTCCTCGTCTTCGTCGTCGAAGTCTTCTAGATCGTCTTCATCCTCGGCTTCGTCGTCGTCTTCGAGTTCGTCTTCCTGGTTTTCTTCGTCCTTCTCATCCTCGTCGACGTCTTCCCAGCGCTTCTTCGGAGACATCATCTCCTCTTCGATCAACCAGTCGTTCGTCGGCATGGCGAATATCCCCTTTCGTGCCAGAGTATTGAGTTATTGCGGATCGGCGCAATAATGGCACAACGCACGTGATGTGTCAAGACGAAAATATCATCCCGGATGAAAATCGCTTGGGCAGACGCCGGGCGGACCCGGTGACCGATGCCGCGGGGTACCCGCATTCCTTGACTTGCCGCCCTTCCTGCTGTATACTGCCCCTCTGCTATCCGTATTTTTGATCACAGGAAGAGGTTTGAATCATGTTCCAGAATCTCTCGGAGAAGCTTTCCGCCGTCTTCGAACGCCTTCGTCGTTCGGGCAAGCTGACCGAGGCCGACATCGACGCCGCCCTGAGCGAAGTGAAAATGGCTTTGCTCGAGGCGGACGTCAACTTCCGCGTCGTGAAGCAGTTCACCAAGCGCGTGAAGGAAAAGGCCGTCGGTGCCGAGATTTTCAAGAGCCTCACCCCCACGCAGCAGGTCGTGAAGATCGTCATGGACGAGCTGATCGTGCTGCTCGGCGGCGAACGCGCGAAACTGACCGTTGCGCCGCAGAAGCCCACCGTCATCCTGATGGCCGGCCTTCAGGGCTCCGGCAAGACCACCACCTGTTCCAAGCTGGCTCTGCACCTGCGCAAGAGTGACCACAAGTCGCCCCTGCTCGTGGCCTGCGATGTGTACCGCCCCGCGGCCGTGAAACAGCTCGAGGTGCTCGGAGCCCAGCTTGACGTCCCTGTTTTCACGATGCCCAGCGGCACCCGCCCCGTCGAGATCGCCCGCGCCGCGATCGAGCACGCCCGCGACAAGGAGCTCGACACCGTCATCATCGATACCGCCGGCCGGCTGCACATCGACGACGAGATGATGAACGAGGTGCGCGAGCTGAAAGAGGCGACCCGGCCGCACGAGATCCTGCTCGTGGTCGATGCCATGACGGGCCAGGACGCCGTCAACAGCGCCAAGAGCTTCAACGACCTTCTCGAGTTGACCGGCATCATCCTCACCAAACTTGACGGCGACGCCCGCGGCGGCGCGGCCCTCTCGATCCGGGAAGTAACCGGCAAGCCGATCAAGTTCGTCGGCATCGGCGAAAAATCCTCGGCTCTCGAGCCGTTCCACCCCGACCGCATGGCCCAGCGGATCCTCGGGATGGGCGACGTCCTCACCCTGATCGAGAAGGCTCAGGCGACGATGGATGAAGAGAAGATGAAGGAGATGGAACAGCGGCTGCGCGAGGCCGAGTTCAACTTCAACGATTTTCTCAGCCAGCTCAACCAGATCAAGCGCATGGGACCTCTCAGCCAGCTTCTCTCAATGATTCCCGGCTTCTCGTCCGTGCCGGGGCTCGACCAGCTCTCATTCGACGATAAGAACTTCAAGCGCTTCGAAGCGATCATCCTGTCGATGACCCCGGAGGAGCGCTCGTTTCCCGACGTCATCGACGGAAGCCGCCGCAAGCGCATCTCGACCGGCAGCGGCAATGACATCCAGAGCGTGAACGCGCTGTTGAAGCAGTTTTCTCAGATGCGGCAGATGATGAAGAATCTCGGAGCCATGTCCAAGAAACATTCCCGGCTCTCGAAATTCTTCGGAGGCCGTGCCTGACCCCAACGGAATACACCGGCCGGCATCGCCCGGCAGGAAGATCGAAAAGGAGTACACACATGTCTGTCAGTATCCGCCTCAAAATGCTGGGGACCAAGAACCGCCCGTGCTACCGGGTGGTGGCAGTCGACGGCCGCAAGACCCGCGACGGCAAGACCCTCGAGAATCTGGGCCATTACAACCCGATTTCCCACCCTGCCCACGTCATCCTGAACGAAGAGCGGGTCATGGAGTATCTGAAGACCGGCGCCCAGCCCAGCGAAACGGTTCGCGACCTGCTTCGCCAGAAGGGCATCCGCCAGAGCCAGGTCAGCCAGAACGGCAAGACCCGCCTCGAGTGGACGAAGACCGCCTGAACCGGTTTTCCCCTTTCTCTGAAAAAGGAGTGTGCCCGAAGTGACTCACGATCCCGTCCAGGAACTGATTCACGTTCTGGTCTGTGCCCTCGTCGAACATCCGGACGAGGTGCATGTCAGGCCGATCGAGGGTGATGGCACCGTGGTCTACGAGGTGCAGGTGCATCCCGAAGACAACGGCAAGGTGATCGGAAAGAAGGGCCGGACCATCAACTCGCTGCGCACGATTCTGAGAGCCGCGTCGCTCCCGGGAGAGAAGCGCGTCATGATGGAGCTGGTCTGACCCATGGCGAAGATCCTGGAGCCCGCCGCCGGCCTGGCAGCCGATTCCCCTCGGGGAACCGAAGCCGGGACGGTGGTCGTAGCCCGCCTCGCGAAGGCCGTCGGCCTGCAGGGGTGGGTGCGGGTCACCCTGAACACGGATCATCTCGACCGCTTCGCGCCCGGCTCGACGCTCAACCTGCGTCGGCAGGGCCAGCCGATGCGGTTGCTGACGGTCGTCGATGTCCGTGAGACCTCGTCGCCCGCCCAGATCGATCTGATGTTCGAAGGGATCGAAGACATGGACACCGCCCGCACCCTGATTCCGGGCGAGTTCGTGATCGACCGCGCCGAGCGCGTTCCGCCGCCGGAAGGCGCGTTCTATCCCGACGAGCTCGAAGGCATGACCGTCATCGGGCCCCAGGGCGCGAACGAAGGTGTGGTCGAACAGCTCGTTGCCGACGTTCCGTCCCCGTACCTCACGGTGCGGTCGCCGAAGCTCGGCGAGGTGCTCGTGCCCTACCGGCGCGCCTGCATCACCGGCATCGACCGCCAGACCCGAACGGTCAGACTGAGCGAGCCGCTCGAGCGGCACGTTCCCGTCGACTGAAGAAGGAGAACCCGTGAAGATCGAGATCATCACCCTCCTGCCCGGTGTCTTCGACCGCGTTTTCGACGAAAGCGTGCTCGGAGCGGCCCGGCGTCAGGGGCTGGTCGAGATCGGCCTCCATTCGCTGCGCGAGTACGGCGACGGGCGCCACAAGACGGTCGATGACACGGCGTTCGGGGGTGGTCCGGGCATGATCCTCAAGCCGGGACCGCTCGTTTCCTGCATCCGCGACCTCCGTCGCGCCGGTCCCCCGGCGGCGGTGATCGGTCTGACGCCCCAGGGCGTTCCGCTCACCCAGACCCTGGTGCGCGAGCTGGCGGGCTGCCCGCGCCTGATTCTCGTCTGCGGCCGGTATGAAGGCTTTGACGAGCGCATCAGGAGCGAGTTCGATCTCCAGGTCTCGATCGGGGACTACGTGCTGACCGGGGGCGAGATTGCCGCAATGGCGCTCGTCGATGCGGTTTCGCGCATGATCCCCGGCACGGTCGGCCGGCACGAGTCGGTCGAACAGGATTCGTTCTACACCGGTATCCTCGATCATCCGCAGTATACACGTCCCGCCGCCTGGGAAGGCAGGAACGTGCCGGCGACGCTCATGGAAGGGCATCATGGGCGTATCACCGGCTGGCGCCGCGGTCAGGCTCTCCTGACGACGGCCATCCGGCGGCCGGATGTCCTCACGACCCAGGAACTGTCCGGGAGCGACAGAGCCGCCCTGCAGGCGGCGATCGCCGCGGGCGGGAACGACGGGGTCCCGATTTCCCCAACAACGACAAGCTGAACCGGCCACCCGGTTCATTCAATACCCTGAAGGAGCAGAGACATGAACCCCACCATCGAAAGCATCGAACGCGGCTACATGAAAGACCGCAAAGCCCTTCCCGAGTTCGTCCCGGGCGACACCCTGCGCATCGCCATCAAGGTCCGTGAAGGCGACAAAGAACGCCTCCAGGCGTTCGAAGGCGTCGTGATCTCGAAGCGGTATACCGGCCTCCGCGAGAACTTCACCGTCCGCAAGATCTCCTACGGCGTCGGCGTCGAGCGCACCTTCCTGCTCAACTCCCCGAGCCTGGCCGAGATCAAGGTCGTTCGCCGCGGCAAGACGGCCCGCGCCAAGCTGTACTACCTGCGCGATCGCGTCGGCAAGAAGACCCGCGTGAAAGACAAGCTGATGGTGGCGAAGGCCGAAGAGTGAGTCACGAAGCCCCGGCGCCGGCAGGGTCCGCCACCGGCGCGAAGGCGGTCGAGATTCACGATGTCTCGGTCCGGTCGGGACAGTCGACGGCCATCGCCATCGACCGTCTCGATCCCGACGAGGTGCTCGGCGAATCCGCCCTCACCATCCTGGGAACGGTGGCCGGCCGGCTGCCGGATGGGTTCCAGTTGATCCTGGAACAGCATCCGCGCGGCCGGTCGCCGCTGCGTTTCCTGCTTGCCCCGCCCGACCGCGGCCGGTTCGAAACCGCCGTCACCCTCCGGAACGGGGCGAACGACATTGCCATCCGGGTCACCGACACCGATAGCCGGCCTGTCGATGAGTGCCGGTTCACGATCCATTACAAATCCTCGTTCCGGGAGTGGAACGAGACGGTGTTCATCGCGTTCCTGCTGGCCCTCCTGATCCGCAGTCTCGTGCTGCAGGCCTTCTGGATCCCGACGGGGAGCATGGAGCCGACCCTGCTCGGCGAGAAGCGCGACCCGGTCACGAATGATCTGAACCGGGCCGGTGACCGGATCCTGGTGAACCGGTTCGCGTACGTGGCGGATCTCTCGCTCGACGGCCGGATCCCGTTCGGCCCCCGCTACTGGTTCTCTCTCCCGAAACGCGGGGATATCGTCGTGTTCAAGTATCCCGACAAGAACCCCAACGCCGCGCCGCGCGATTTCATCAAGCGCGTCATCGGGCTTCCCGGCGATTCGATCCGGATCGTCGAGGGGGTCGTCTCGGTGAACGGTGTTCCACTGAACGAGCCCTACATTGCCGAGCCGCCGTGGCAGGATTTCGAGACCCGCGTGCCGCTCGACAGCCTGTTCGTGATGGGGGACAACCGCAACAACAGCGCCGACAGCCGGTTCTGGGGGCCCATGCCTCTCAAGAACCTGAAGGGGCAGGCCGTGCTGCTGTACTGGCCGATGGCCCGGTTCCGGCCGATCCGCAGCCACCCGCATCCGAACAGCATCCCCGGAACACCGGCCGAATCCGCCTCCGGCGAGAACTGACCGGGCACATTCGTATGAACAGGGAACTCCCCGGCCACATTCGCAAGGCTTTCCGGTCCATCGAGCGGTTCATCCCGGTCGTGGATCTCGTCGTCGAACTGCTCGACGCGCGCATGCCCCTCTCATCGCGCCTGCCGGGCCTCGTCAAGCGGCTCAAAAAGCCCTCCCTCGTCATCCTGGGAAAAGCGGACCTGGCCGACCCCGACCAGACCCGGGCCTGGGTGGACCGGTTCGAGGCCGAAGGACAGCCGTGCCAGCCGCTCGATGCCCGCCAGGCGGCATCGGTGAAGGAGCTCAACCGCCGGCTGCGCGCGGTCACCGAGGCGGCGGCGAAAGCCGGCGGATCCCAGCGCCAGGTGCGTCGGATGATGGTGATCGGCATTCCCAACGTCGGCAAATCGACGCTCATCAACGCTCTTGCCGGCCGCAAGGCCGCGCGCGTGGCGAACCTGCCGGGCGTGACGCGCGACATCCAGTGGATCAAGCTTGCCGGCAGCCTCGAGCTGCTGGATCTTCCGGGGGTTCTCGATTTCGGCCTCCTGAAGCGGGGCGAGGTCCTCCGGTTGATCAACACCGTGCCGGGGCGGGATGACGATCAGACCTCCCAGGCCCGGCGGCTTTGTGAAATACTCAAAAATATTAAATTGGATGCTATACTTCCCGGCTTCGCCGGCGAGGCCGGGGGCTCGTTCGATGCCTTCCTGCCGCTGTATGCGCGCCGGATGAACTTCCTGGCCCGCGGTGGCGTTCCCGACGAGCGTCGCGCCGCCCAGGATCTGGTGAAGCGCTTCCAGAGCGGCGGCTTCGGCCGGGTGACGCTCGAGGCGGCCGATATGGTCGAGGCGCTGAAGACGGTCGAGGTGACGGAGGAATGAGCCGGCACGAGGAGATTTTCGAACTCGGCGAGGACGTCTGCCGGCACATGCTGGGGGCGGGAGAGTCCCGCGGTCTCGATCTGGTGCGGACGATTCCCGAGGTGACGGTTCGCGCCCGCGGGAACCAGCTGCTCGTCGGCGGTGAACCGGCCAAGATCGAGCTGGTCCGAAAGTTCGTCGAAGCCCTGTCCCGCCGGCTTGCAACCGAGGGCGGCCTCGCCACCGGCGACCTGCGCCGGCTGTTCGCCGAATGTGTCGGGGAGCGGCCCGGGGATGTCCAGCCGCCCCGCAACGGCCAGGAACCGCCCCGCCAGGCGGGAGAATCCTATCCGGAGCTACTCGTGACGCATTCCGGCCGCCCAGTGCGGGCCAAGACCGCGATGCAGCAGTCCTACCTCGATGCGATCCGGTCGCACGAGGTGACGATCTCGATCGGTCCTGCAGGCACGGGCAAGACCTACCTCGCCTGCGCCATGGCCGTGCGGGCCCTGCGGGACCGGCAGGTGAGCCGGGTCATTCTTTCCCGGCCCACGATCGAGGCCGGCGAGAAGCTCGGCTATCTGCCCGGCGATCTCATGGAAAAAGTGGATCCGCACTTCCGGCCCCTGTACGACGCGCTCCAGGAGTTCCTGGGCATCGCCCGATTCCAGCAACTGCTCCGGCAGGGGGTCATCGAGATCACACCGCTGGGCTACATGCGCGGCCGCACCTTCAACGAGGCGTTCATCGTTCTCGACGAGGCGCAGAATACGACGGAAAAACAGATGCGGATGTTCCTGACCCGCATGGGATACGGTTCCCGCGTGGTCGTCACGGGCGACCGGACGCAGATCGACCTGCCTTCGGCGAGGGATTCCTCGCTCCACTCGCTGCGCCAGGTGCTCGGCGGCATCGACCGGCTGGCCTTCATCGACCTCGGGGAGCAGGATGTGATCCGGCACGAGCTGGTGCGCCGCATCATCCAGGCGTATGAGATCTACGACGCCGGGAAAGGCGGCCCGGCATGAGCGAACGCGCCGCCTCGATCTTTTCGGCCCTGATGCGCTGGCTGGATCTGCCGGCCAAACGGCAGCCGAGCTTCCTGCGCGAGTTCGGCCTGTTCTTCGGGGCCGTCGTGTTGATCCTGTTCATCGATTTCACCAGTTTCAGTCCCGAGGTGGTCGAGGGCCACGAGGCACCAAAGACGATCGTCGCCCCGCGCGCGATCAGCTTCGTCGACGAACGCAAGACGGCCGAACTGCGCCGCCTCGAGGAGGAGCGCGTCGAACCGGTCATCACGCACATCGACAACGCCGAGGCCGAGATGCTCTCCCGGTTCAGCCGCTTCATGGGCGAGCTGGGCCGGTTCACCCAGGACTGGCGGGACCGCGACCCGATGGAGCTGCACGAAGAGACGATCGCGAGTTACTTCCATTCCGACAAACTGCTCGATGACGAGGGGCTGCGGATGTCGAGCGCCCTCTCCTCCGCCGAGATCGACCGGTTGAACGTCACCGGCCGGCAGATGCTGCTGAATTTCAACCAGACCATCATCACCACCCGTACCCTCGACGGCGTGCGCGGCGAGGTGAAGAAGAACACCGACTCGATGCCGGGCCAGCCGGGGTTCAAAAAGATATTGACCGATATTGTCAGAAACACCCTGATGGTGAACTCGATCGAGAACGAGAAGGCGACGCGTGCCCGGCGCGAGGCCGCCAGCCGGTCCGTGACGCCCGTCAAACGCAGTTTCCAGAAGGGGCAGAAGATCGTCGACCGCGGCGTGATCGTGACGGCCGACGACGTGTACGTCCTCAAGACCCTGGAAAAGCAGCTCCAGAAGAACCGGGCGCTGGCTTTCCTGGGGAACCTGTTGCTGGCCGGCCTGCTGCTGACCATCTGTCTTTCCCACCTGCGCCTGACGCGCCACCAGATCCTGAAAGAGTCGGAGCTGTTCCGCCTGACGGCCGGTCTCTGGGTCGCGACGCTGCTCACGGCGAAGATCGTGATCGCGGTGGCCAGCGCCTACGACCAGATGGAGCTGTGCCTGCTCTTCTCGCCGCTGCCGGCCATCGGCCTGCTGATGGTCCTGCTTCTGGATTTCCAGCTTGCCCTGTTCCACCAGCTCCTTCTGGGGATCCTCCTGTGCGTCCTGGCCGAGGCGAACGCCCGGCTCGCCATCGTCAGCCTGCTGGGCGGCGTGCTGGGCACCCTGACGCTCCACTCGTCGCGCGAGGGCAACCTGCGGGGAATGATCGGCGGTGCCGGCCTCAAAGCCGGCCTTGCGAACGCGATCGCCCTGGTTGGCCTGCTGATGCTCGACGCCGAAAACATCAATCTTGCGAACCTGCGCGGCATGCTCGTGACGATAGCCTGCGGATTCGGAAACGGCGTCGTGGCCGGCATCGCGGCGAACGGCGTGCTTCCCTACGTCGAGACCTACTTCGCCCTTGCCACCGGCTCCCGTCTCCTCGAACTGGCGGATCTGTCCCAGCCCCTGATGAAGCGGCTCGCCGAGGAGGCGCCAGGCACCTACCAGCACAGCATCATGGTCGCCAACCTGTCGGAAGCGGCCGCGAACGAGATCAATGCCGACGGTCTGCTCGCCAAGATCGGCGCTTATTTCCACGACATCGGAAAACTAAAGCGTCCGTTATATTTCGTAGAAAATCAGACGAACCGCAACCAGCACGACCAGCTTACGCCGTATATGTCGAGCCTGATCCTCGTCGGCCACATCCGGGACGGGGCCGACCTCGCCCGCGAATACGCCCTTCCCGAGCGGGTCGTGTCGCTGATCACGCAGCACCACGGCACGACCCTGATCAGCTACTTCTACGAGCAGGCCAAGACGGATACCGACGGCCAGGCGGTCAGCGAGGAGCGGTTCCGGTACCCGGGGCCCAAACCCCAGACGAAGGAGGCCGCGATCATCATGCTGGCCGACGCCGTCGAGGCGGCCTCGCGCACCCTGCCGCAGCACACGCACAGCCGCATCGAGGGGCTGGTGAAAAAGATCGTCGAGAACAAGCTGAACGACGAAAACCAGCTCGACGAGAGCGATCTGACCCTCAAAGACATCGAGCGGATCGAGCAGACCTTTATCCGCGTTCTGACTTCCATGTATCATGGGAGAATCGACTACCCCGGCAAGCTGTCGAATCAGCCAAAGGGAGGCCCGGATGGAAATCCTCATCAGCAACCGCCAAAAGAAGACTAGATTCAACCTCACCCGTCTCCGCGCCGTCGCGGAGGAGATCCTGCGCTTCGAAGACGCGCCGGAGAACGTCGAGCTGTCCATCGTCCTGTGCGACGACGACTTCATCCAGAAGCTGAACAACGATTACCTCGGCCGGAACCGGCCGACGGATGTCCTTTCGTTCCCGATCGACGACGAGGAGCTCGAGGCCGAGGTCCGGGCGATCGGCGACGTGGTCATCAGCATCGAGACGGCTCACCGCCAGGCCGCGAAACTCAGCCACTCGGTCGGGCTCGAAACCGCCTTCCTGCTGATCCACGGCGTTCTCCACCTGATGGGCTACGATCACGACACCAGTTCGGACCAGCTTCGGATGCGCGATCGTGAGGCGGCGATCTGCCGCCATCTGTGCGATCGAAAACTGCTCAAGAGCCTCGAGAAGATCGGCCATTCGACGCTGATCGGCCGGACCGAACGGACCGCAGCCTCCCGGCCGTCACCGCGCCGGGCTTCCGGCGCCGCCGGCCCGAAGCCGGCTGCCGAGCCCGCCCGGAAGACGAAGAAGACCGGAGGTCGGCACCTCGATGGATGACTCCGGCTCTGCGCTTCTGCCCGATCCCGGGTATGCGCTCGTTTTTCTGCTCCTGCTCTGCTGTTCCGCGTTCTTCTCGGCCACCGAGACGGCATTTTTCTCCCTTTCGCCCCTCCGGTTGAAAAAGCTCGAAGACGAGGGGGACGAGCGCGCCGGTGAAATCCTCGGCGTGCTGGCCGACAAACAGCGGCTGCTGATCACGCTGCTGCTGGGGAACACGTTCGTGAACGTCGCGGCAACCGCGATGGCGACGGCCTATCTCGTGCACACGCTGCCGGCCATCTCGTGGCTCGCCGCCTCCCCGCTCGGCGCGTCGCCCCAGATGTGCATTGCCGTGGCGACCGCCCTCATGACGATTCTGCTGCTGGTGTGCGGGGAAATCACGCCGAAAACGCTCGCCATCTTCAATGCCCAGCGGTATGCCCGCATCGCCGTCAAACCCCTGCGCCTCGTCATCTTCCTTCTGCGGCCCGTTACGACCTTGCTGGATGCCGCCCTGCATCGGATCATCCCCTCCTACGCCGACTGGAACCGCAAACTCGGTTCGGCCACTTCGCTCGACCAGATCGACAGCTACTTTTCCCTGGGCGAAGAGGTCGGCATCATCGAGCGCGACGAAAAGGAAATGATCAGCTCGGTGTTCGAGTTCGGCGAAACGCTCGTGCGCGAAGTCATGGTGCCGCGGCCCGACGTGATGGCGGTCCCCCTGACCATGCCGCTCGATGCCCTGCTGAAGTTCGTCCGTGACGACGGCCACTCGCGGTTCCCCGTCTACGACGGCTCGCTCGACAAGATCGTCGGCATCCTCTACGTCAAGGATCTGCTGATGCGATACGAGGAGCTGAAAGCCGGATACGACCTCTCGAAGCTGCTGCGGCCGGCCTGCTTCGTTCCCGAGACGAAGAAGCTGGACGACATGCTGCGCGAGTTCCAGAAGCGCAAGATGCACCTGGCTCTCGTCGTCGACGAATACGGCGGGATCTCCGGCCTCGTCACCATCGAAGATCTGCTCGAGGAGATCGTCGGCGAGATCGTCGACGAGTATGATCAGGACGAACAGGCCCCGATCATCCGCCTCGAGCCTGATGTGTTCAGCGTCGATGCGCGGTATGGCATCGCGGATCTCGAGGCCGAGCTCGGACTCGAGCTCGAATACGAGGATTCCGAGACGGTCAGCGGCTACGTGCTGGAAAAACTGGGCCGCATTCCGCGTCGCGACGAGAAGCTCGACGAGCCCGCCGCCTGCTTCCAGGTGACCGACCTGAAGGGAAACCGGATCCTGCGTCTGAAAGTGACGCGCAAGCATCCCGAGCCTCCTGCTCCCGCCCCGGAACCCGAAGGACTGGCGGACTAGCCGCCGGCCCGGGATCGAAGCGCCGTCATGACCCTTTTCATCTCGCTCCTGCTCGTGGTGCTGTGCCTGTTTCTCGTCGGCGCGTTCGCCGGCATCGAAACAGGGTTCGTGAGCATCGATCAGGAGATGCTGCGGCACCAGGCCAACGAGCCGGGCGCCTTCGCCGAACGTTCGCTGGTGCGCATCCTGCGACAGCCCGAGCGGTTTCTCGCCCTGACCCTGATCGGCATCAACCTGACGATGGTGCTCGCCACCTCGATCTGGACCGAGCTGCTGCACATCTACAGCCCGCTGCTGGTCACGGCGGGAACGGTTGCGATGTCGCTCGTGATCCTGATCTTTTGTGAAATGCTGCCCAAGATGGTGTTTGCCGCGAAGCCCCTCGACATGTCGAAACGCTGTCTCTGGCTGGTCGAGTGGTCGGAGTGGCTGTTGCGGCTGCCCATCCTTGCCGTGACATGGTTCACCCGGGGGATCATGAACCTGCTCGGCCTCGGCTCGACGAGGCGGCGGAACATCTCGCGTGATGAGCTGCTGATCCTGCTCAGCCAGGGGGCGAGTTCGGGCGTGCTGCGGGAGAAGCCGACCCGCATGGCGCGCGGCATCATAGGCCTGAAAAGCCTCCGACTCAGCGATATCATGATTCCCCGGCCCCGGATCACGGCCCTCGAGGTGAACCTTCCGCTCTCCCGGGCCCGCAGGCTCGTGATGGAAGGGGGATACTCGCGGGTGCCGGTGTATGAGGGAAAGATCGACCAGATCGTGGGGATGCTGTATTTCAAGGATCTGTATCTGAGGCCCGAGGAGCCGGCGACGTTGCGCGAGATTCTCTCCCCGCCCGTCTTCGTCCCCGAGTCCAGGAACGCGTTCGAGCAGCTCCAGGAGATGCGCCGCGAGAACTACCACACGGTGATCGTGCTCGACGAGTTCGGCTCGCTGTCGGGGCTGGTGACCCTCGAGGATCTGCTCGAGGAGGTGTTCGGGGAGATCCAGGACGAGCTTGATGAGCCGATCACGAGTGTCAAAGCCCATGCCGACGGTACATTCACGGCAGCTGCCGATATGAGCCTGACGGACTTCTGCCGCGAGACGGGAATTTCGTTTACCGAGACGGAAGGCGCCTCGACCGTCAACGGGCTGATCCAGGCCTTCACCGGCCGGATTCCCCAGACGGGCGACGCGTGCGAGATAGAGGGAATCCGGTTCGACATTCTGCAGGCCGATTCTCGGCGCGTCCAGAAGGTGCGCATCGAGTCGAAACGGACGCGCACGGAGAAGGAGGAGTCATGAGCGGACGGCATCGTGACCGGCTTCGCGAGGGCGTGAAGCTCGTTCTCGACGGGCTGAAGGCCCTTCACGACATTCTGCGCAGCTACTTCATCACCGGCGTCATCCTCGTCGTTCCGGCATTCGTGACGCTGTTTATCATGTACCAGCTGTTCATGTTCGCCGACGGCTTTCTCGGCGATGCGGTCAGCCAGGTGGTGGGAAGACGGATTCCTGGCTTCGGGGTGATCTCGACGGTTCTGCTGTTCGTGATCGCCGGCCGGGTGGCCCAGAACGTGATCGGAAAACAGGTGCTGAAGTGGGTCGACCGGTCTCTCGAGCAGGTGCCGGTCGTGCGTTCCCTGTATGTCGGGGTGAAGCAGGTTTCGGATGTCGTCCTCCAGCAGCATCGGGGCGAATTCAAGCGGGTGGTGCTTCTCGAGTATCCGAAAGAGGACAGTTGGGCGGTGGGCTTCGTCACCGGGGATTTTCTGGTGGATGCCGTGCCGCCATTCGCGGAACAGCGTATGATATGTGTATTCGTGCCGACGACGCCGAACCCGACCTCGGGATTTCTGCTGATCGTCGACCGGTCGAAAATCAGGGAAGTGCAGATCAGCATCGAAGACGCCATGAAACTGGTCATCTCGGGCGGTCTCGTGAAGCCCTCCCAGCCGGTTGGGACACCGGTCGGGAGCGAGGGCGAGGATTTCACGATCCCGCATTGAACCATGAAGGAACGACGCCGTATGACGAACAAGACGCAGAACTGGAAGCACATCGCAAAAGGCCTGGCCCTGGCCGTCCTCCTGTCGGTCGCGGGAGGCGGGACGCCTGCGCCCGCCATCGATGAGATCCGCAGCTATCTCGAGGTGCGTGATGCCGCGGCTGCCCTCAAGGCGGAGCTTCAGCGTGCCGTCTCGGGCGCGACGGACTCGGTTCTCCTCACCAACCCGCGGGGCGAGCAGGAAGTGAGTGAAATTTTTTCCTGGCTCGAAGGCCAGGCCGAACGGTTCCGAACCCAGAACACCCCGCTGTCGGTCTACTACAACGATCGCCTGTCCCGGATGCTCGAGGAGTGCCGGTCGTTGTATCCGCACTTCGTCAAGCGTCGCGCCCTCGGGGTACGTACCGAGGTCCGCCAGGTGCTGGTCCCGCCCCCGCCCGTGCAGCCAAGACCCGAGCCCGCAGCTCCGCAGCAACCGGAGCGCGAACTCGTCATTGCGCACACACCGGCACCGCGGCCGAAGCCGGCGGCGGCAGTGATGCCCGCCGTGTCCCGGCCGACGTCAGAGATGCTTGCGCGACGCCGGGCGTTCTTCCATCCGATCGGTGTCCGCACCCTGGTTCCCTCGGTTCCGGTCCCGGCCGTCGTGCCGCCTTCCCGGCCGGCCCCCCAGGTGCCGGTGATTCCTCCGGCTGCCCCCGTCGTGGCCGCGCCAGTGCCTGTTTCTCCCGTCGCCCCTGTCACGGCACCGGCTCCGGCAACCATTGCCGTAATGATGCCGCCCGTCGCTTCGGCCGTGGTTGTGGCTCCGGTGCCGCCTGTTCAGCCGGCTCCGGCCTCCTTCCCGGCGCTGCCGGCCCCCGTGGCCCAGGCTCCCGCGGCCTTCACACCGCTCGAACCCTGGTCCGGGGAAGACCCCCAGATCCGGCAGACGGCCGGGATGCGCCCCCTGGCGATCATGATCGAGAACCACAATCAGGCGCGGCCGCAGACCGGCATGCACGAGGCCGAACTGGTCTACGAGATTCCCGTCGAGGGCGGCATCACCCGGTTCATGGCGCTGTATTATCACGTTCCGGCCGCGGTGGGCCCCGTGCGCAGCTGTCGTGAGTATTTCGTCGACCGTGCCCTCGAGGTGAACGCCCTCTACGTGCACTGCGGCGGCAGCCCGAACGGCTATCGGTATATCGGGGAGCAGAAGGTGTTCGCGATCGACGAGATCAGCAATGGTACACCGTTTTTCCGGGACAATTCGCGCAAGGCCCCGCACAATCTCTACGCGAAACCCCAGAAGGTGATCGAGGTGATGAACCAGCGGCATCCGATGGAGCTGCCGTACCAGCGCCTGCCGCTGCTGTACGGGCCGGCTCCGTCCGTGGGAACCATCCCCTGCCGGGGGATCGCGATCCGGTATCACGGAAATTATACTGCATCATATAAAATGAACGCCCGCACCGGCCGGTATGACCGGTATATGAACGGGACGCAGCAGGTCGACCGTGTGACGCTCCAGCCGGTGGCTCCCGGCACGGTTCTGCTCCAGCTCGCGAACATGCGGGTGATCGACGACAAGGGCCGCCAGGAGATCAGCTTCCTCGGCGAGGGCCGCGGCCTCGTGCTGTATGGCGGAACGGCCCGGCCGGTGACCTGGAAGAAGACCGCCCCACGCGAGTTCACGCGGTTCTACGACGAGACGGGCAAACCGTTCGTCTTCTCGAACAAGAGCCCGGTCTGGGTGCAGGTGATCTCGCCGGCGAACCGGGTCGCCTTCGATCCGCCGCTTCCCCAGACGATGGTCGCGTATCTGGGCCTCAATCCGCCGATCCCGGCCAAGCCGGCGAGCCAGGCTGCGAAAGCGTCTTCCAGAAAAGCTTCCAAGGCAACTCCCGCGGCTTCTGCAAGCCAGACCCGGAACCTGTGACCAGGGAGAGGAACCCAGGCATGACCGAAGAAGGCATCAAAACGACATTCGGGGCCATCGGCGTCTTCGGCCGCGCGAATGCCGGCAAATCGACGCTGGTGAACGCGCTGGTCGGGGAAAAGGTCTCGATCGTCTCGAAACGTCCCCAGACCACCCGCCGCCGCATTCTCGGCATTCTGACGCGGGGGGAGGCCCAGATCGTCTTCTGCGACACGCCCGGCCTTCACGCGATCAAGAACCGGCTCGACGCCTTCATGGCGCGCGAGATCGAGGCGACGGCCGAGGGGCTTCAGGGCGCCCTGTATCTCGTCGATCTGACGGATCCGCGCACCGAGGAGGACGAGGCACATCTGCGGGATCTCCAGAGCTGGCTTGGCCGTGAAACACCCCTGTTTCTGGTGCTGACGAAGATGGACAACCCCAAAAAAGCCGATCCGGCCAAGATCACCGAGGCATACGCGGGGCTGGCTTCCTTCGCCGGCGTGTTCCGGGTCTCGTCCGAACGGGGAACGGGGCTCGAGGAGCTTC
Organism: Candidatus Ozemibacteraceae bacterium; assembly: GCA_035388825.1. Classification (GTDB taxonomy): domain Bacteria; phylum Muiribacteriota; class Ozemobacteria; order Ozemobacterales; family Ozemobacteraceae; genus MWAR01. The sequence goes on along the minus strand of DAOOQQ010000011.1, from coordinate 73,744 downwards.
AGAAAGCGGTTTTGGGGCTGCTCGTGCCGAGTCCGCACGCCTACGAGGCGGATTTATTTACCTCCCAGACAGAGCGGGAGATCGTCGAGGAGACGATCCGGGAAGTGATTCTCGAGACGTATTACCATGAGGTGCCGCACTCGGTGGCCGTTCTGGTCGAGCAGTTCACGGAGCGGCCGAACGGGAAGACCTTCATCGAGGCCCACCTGGTGATCGAGCGCGAGAGTCACCGCAAGATCCTGATCGGCCGCGAAGGATCGGGGCTGAAATCCGTCGGCTCGATTGCCCGGGAACGGTTGAACGGGATTCTCGGGCGTGATATCTATTTACAACTGTGGATCAAGGTTCGCCCGAACTGGCGGAAGCAGGATACCTGGGTGCGAAACCTCGGATACCGCGACCGGTGAGCGCCGGCATGCGTGCCGGGCTGACTACGAGAGTTGAGGAGCACTGATGAATTCGATCCTGATGGTTGTCGTTGCCGTCATCGTCATCCTGCTGGTATTCGTCATGTTTTCCCTCGACGACCAGGAAGAACTGCCGTCCGATGAGGGAGAGACCCGGTCCGAGCCGGCCTCCGCCGCGCCGGTGAGCACCGCTGAGGCACAACCGGCCGAGCCGCGCGGTACCCGGAACGAACCACCGCCTGCCACCGCGATTCCGGCGGGTTCCCAGGCCCCGGCGGCGCGGCCTGCTCCCGCTGCACCGGTTCCCGCCGCCAGGCCCCCCGCTCCGGACTTCGTGGAAACCGGTTCGGAACAGGATCTTCAGTATCGGCTGCTGCTCGACGAACAAGTGCCGCCGCCGACCGATGTGGTGATGAAACAGGGCGTCGCTGTCGTCGTCCAGATCCGCTTCCCGGAAGAATTCCAGGCGGGCCAGGGGACGTTGGCCGAGGCACTGGCCGCTGCCGAAGCGATTCTCGCCCCGGAAAAGGCGCCGTTCCCCTTCAGCGTGTATCTGACCCGCCAGTTCGATCAGCTCTGGCTGTTCGGCATTGACGAGGAACGCGACGACCCGATTTTCGAGGCCATCGTCTGCGCGTTCGATGCGATGCGCCGGTTCAAGAAGGCGCTCGAGTCGCAGCCGGTGCTGCATGAGAAGCGGGCGCGCCTCGCCGTGGGGATCTCGAGCGGCATGATCGGCCGGATCAAACGGGGGCCGCTGGGCCCCATCGCCCATGCCGGCAAGGCCGTGTATGTCGCGGAAACCCTTTCCGAAGCGGCCGGGGACTTCATGGTGTATGTCGACGAGGATATCCACCGGCTTTCGCTGCCGCTGTTCGATTTCCGCGAATGGAAACCGATCAAGCTTCGCTCGCCGCTGCCGCCCATGCCATTCTTCGAGGTCATGGGCTGGAACAAGAAGGAAGAGATGTTCGCCTTCGCGACTCACAAAGAGGCGCATGCCCGGCGCGCCGTCGCCGTCGCGTTCCGGTATCTCGAGCTCGACGATCTGGGGCCGCTGCTGAGCCTGCTGAGCGATCCCGACGAGAAGGTCGCCCTCGAAGCCCTCTCGACCGTCGCCGAGATCGGGGATGCCCGGGCTCTGGGCATGCTCAAGAAGATTCTGCCCGAATCGAAGAGCCCGGTGATCCGCAGCGCCGTTCTCAAAGCGTTTGGCGGCATCGGCAGCCAGGAGGTCATTCCTCTGCTCAAGGCCTCGATGATGGATGCCCACTGGATGGTGCGGTATCAGGCCGTGCTTTCGATGGCCCGCATTTCCGGCACCGACTGCCTCAAGCATGCCGAAGAGCTTGCCAGCGACGATGATGGCGCCGTGCGGGCCGCCTGCCACCAGGTGCGGTTCCAGGAGACGCAGAACCCGGGCGATCTGACGGCTCTGAACGAGCTGCTGACCGACCTTTCGGTCCGCGCCCGCAAAGCCGCGGCCGAAGCCCTGATCAAGATCGGTACCCGGGAAGCGCTCGGCATGATCGCCCGCACCTTCCATGACCAGGAGATCGAGATGTGCCGCCATATCCTGCGTCTGCTCACGGAGTGCCGCTCCCAGACGCTGTATCAGACGTTCCTCACCCTGTTCCAGCGCTCGGACGAAAAGCTGCGGCCCGAAATCGTGGCGGCCGTCCGGCGCGCCCGGTTGGTGGGTTGAGCCATGGCCATCGACATTCTCGTCGTCGACGATGAGGATATGATCCGCTGGACCCTCCGGGAATCCCTGGAAGGCGAAGGCTACAAGGTGTTCGATTTCGCCAACGGCCGGGATTTCCTGCGGGCTTTTACGGAAAAGGGCGGCGATATCGTTCTGCTCGACGTGCGGCTGCCCGATGCGAGCGGACTGGATCTCCTGCTGGAAATCCGGCAGATCGATCCGAACGTGCCGGTCATCGTCATGACCGCCTTCGGCGATGTCGAAACCGCCGTGACCGCGATGAAACGCGGAGCCTATGATTATCTCTCGAAGCCCTACAACCTCGCCGAGGTCAATCTGCTCATTCGCAAGATCGTCGAAACGACGCTGCTGAAAAGTCAGCTTCAGCACCTGCGCGAGCGCGTTGACACCAACTATTCCCAGATCCTGGGCGACAATCTGAAAATGAAGCAACTGCGCGAGCACATCGCGATGGCTGCCCAGAGCGACCGCACGACCGTGCTGATCCGGGGCGAGTCGGGCACGGGCAAGGAGCTCGTTGCCCGCCAGATCCATCTGCAGAGCAGCAGAGCGGGCCAGCCGTTCATCGACGTCAATGCCGCCGCCGTGACGGGTACCCTTCTCGAATCCGAACTGTTCGGTCACGAAAAGGGGGCGTTCACGGATGCGCAGCGGCAAAAGAAAGGCGTGTTCGAACTCGCCGACAAGGGAACCCTGTTCCTCGACGAGATCGGGGATCTCGATCCGAACCTGCAGGCCAAGCTGCTGCGCGTGCTTCAGGAAAAGCGGTTCCGGCGGGTCGGCGGTTCGGCCGACATCTCCGTCGACGTGCGCATCATCGCCGCAACCAACGCCGACCTCGAAAAGGCGATGGAAGAAGGCCGCCTGCGCCGGGATCTGTTCTACCGGCTGAATGTGTTTACCATCTTCCTGGCCCCGCTGCGGGAGAGACCGGACGACATCCTGCTCCTGGCCCGCGCCTTCCTGGACCAGTTCCGGAGAGAATTCTCGAAAGACATCTCGGGGTTCACGCCCGAAGCCTGCGACACGCTCCAGCGGTATCCGTATCCCGGCAATGTCCGCGAACTCAAGAATCTCATCGAGCGGGCCACCCTGCTCGAGTCCACGAACAAGATCCGGCCCGCCAGTCTTCCCGAGGAGTTGCGCTCCTGGCGACGAACCGAGATGCCCGCTGCGGGGCTTTCCGTGGGGCTTGCGGCCGAACGTCCCTGGGATGTCCCGGGGTTCAATCTCAAGGATTACGTCGATTCGGTCGAAAAGAGCATCGTGCAGGATGTTCTGAAAGAATGCGGCGGAAAGAAGACCGAGGCGGCGAAACGCCTGGGGCTGAGCCGGTTCGCGCTCCGGCACCAGATGAAAAAGCACGGTCTCGAAGAGGACGAGTGAGCGGGGCGGTTCCGGCATCACCCGCGTCACGGAGATGTGTGAAAAGCACACGAGAGAGGGGGGATGTGGAAAAATTTCACATGACGATCATCGAAGCTGTTGTACCCGCAAGGGTCGGGTGCTGGCATGAATCCTGCTAGAACAAAGATGGAAATTGAGCGTCATACGCAGGAGAAGAATATGATATCGGAACTGCTCCAGGAAAACTTCATCAACCTCGATCTGGATGCATCGTCGAAGAATGACGCGATCGCCACCTTGTCCACCATGCTCTCCACGTCCGGCAAGGTCGTCGACTGTGGCTCGTTCGTGCGTGCCGTTCTCGATCGGGAGAAACTTGGTAGCACGGCCATCGGTGCCGGTATCGCCATTCCCCATGCCCGCGCCAACACGGTCAACGAAGTCTCCATCGCTTTTGCCCGCTGCGGAAAGGGAGTTGATTTCAACTCCGTCGACGGTGACCCCGTTCACCTGATTTTCCTTCTTGCCGCCCCGATCGAGTCCGGAAGCCTGTATCTGAAGCTTCTGGCGCGCATCTCCCGTCTGCTTCGCTACCAGGATCTGATCGAGGATCTGAAGAAAGCCCAGACCAAGGAAGACGTCATCCGGATCATCGCCTCGAAGGAATGACCCTCCCGGGTCATCAGGAGGAAAGGGTATGGCGATCGTACAGCCGGTCGAAGGCAGTGAAAGCAGCACGGTCCGGATTTCCCCCGAAGGGTTGTCCGTGCACATGCGCATTCCTGCCGAGCGCATCTATCTTGCCAATGCCACGCTGACGCTGCGGGAGATCTGCGATCATCTCTGTCTTTCGGATGAACGCACCGGTCGCGTCGTTCTGGCGGTCGAAGAGGCGCTGATGAACTCGATCGAACATGCATACAACGGTTCAGGCGGCCAGATCGATCTGCAGTTTTCGGTTGAAGGCACGGAGTTCGTGATCGTCGTCGAGGATTTCGGCAACGGCATGGCCCGCGAGCGCGAGATCGACACCCTCTCGGGATCGGATCTCCTGTTCGAGCGCGGTCGGGGCATGCGCATCATGAAGGGCATTTCCGACAAGGCGGTCGTTCAGACTTCCGCCGGCCGGGGCACCCGGGCGACGATGCTCTTCCAGCTCAATCATAACGAGGACTGATGACCACCGACACCATCAAGGAACGAACCTTCGTCCTGATCAAGCCTGACGGCATTCAACGCAGCAAAGCGGGAGAGATTCTCTCCCGCTTTGAACGTAAAGGGTTACGTCTGGTTGCAATGAAGATGCTTCGCATCACCCGGGACCAGGCCGAACGCCAGTATGCCTGCCACAAGGGGAAAGAGTTCTACGACTCTCTCGTGGCCTTCATGCTCTCCGGGCCCGTCATCGCGATGATCCTGGAAGGCCGCAACGCCGTCGCGATCGTACGCAAGCTGATGGGCGCGACGAATCCGCTGGCCGCCGAAGCCGGAACCATTCGCGGAGATATGGCTCTCGACACCAAGCACAACCTGGTTCACGGCTCCGACTCGGCCGAGAGCTACGCGCTCGAATCGGCGATCTACTTCGGGGAGCAGGAGCTGCTCGAATACGATCTGTCGATCAGAGACTGGCTGTATTACACCTGAGCCTCTTCTGCTGCCTCATGCCCCGCCCCGCACCCTCCCGTGCGGGGCGGAGTTTTTGAGGAAGCCCTTGCGCCGGGCCGTTTTTCTCGTGCATCATACCCGCATGCGTCCGTTACGTCTGCTTCTGGGAATTACCATTCTTTGTCTCTCCACCCTGGGAGCCATCTGGCTGGTGCTGTCTTCCGCATCCGGCAATGCGGTGCTGGCGCAGTGGGCCGCCGCCACCCTCGAGCGGAATCTCGATGCCGAGGTGCGGCTCGGGCCGCTCCATGGCTCAGTTCTCGACCGTCTGACCCTGGAAGGGATCCACGGCGTCCTTCGCCGAACGCGGCTGGGCTTTGCCTCCGGCCGGGTCGAGTTGAACCTGACGCTGCGAGACGCGATCCGACGGGGGCTCGTCATCGATCGGCTCGAATGCCCCTGGGTCAGGGTGTGGGGAGCCCCGAACCCCGGATGGCTCGCCGATCTTCCCGACCTGCCGCCGTTCCAGTGCCAGGTCGTTTCGCAGCTTCCCGTCGGGGTCAATCGCCTCCGCCTGGGGCTCATCGAATGGATGCCGGCGGCTTCGGGGCCGGTCGAGATCGGCCTCGCCTCGCTTTCGATCGACCCGATCACCGGTGCTTCCGGAACCCAGCCCGTCGAGTTCGATGTTCATGCGCGTTTCAAAGGCATCGATCTGTTCGCCGCCCGTTTCACCGGCGAACTTCACGCTGCGCAGAGAAAGCTTCGCGGCCGTCTGGACGGACGGCTGGCGTTGTTCCCGGTCGGCGCGGCCGTCCGTCTCGAGCTCCAACGGGATGGGGTAGCCGCCGAGATCGGGCTGGACGATCTCCATGTCTCTCTGGCTTCCCTGACGAAGTGGCTCGATCCGCTCTGGAAGAAGAATTATCCGCTCGCCTTTTCCGGTGAGATCACCGGAAGCGGGACCTGGATCTATCAGCCTAAAATGGGTATGCTGAGCGGGTTTCAGGGGCAACTGAACCATGTCGTCGCCATCATGACCGGATTCAATCTGTCACTTGCCGAGGTGAACGCCGACTGGCGGTTCTTCGACGGCCGGATGCATCTTACCGATCGCGGGTGCCAGGCTCTGGGATTTCCCGCCTCGATCACCGGCTCGGTAGGATTTGCTGCACCTTCCCGCCCCGACTGGAGTCTCGAGTTGAGTATTCCCGAGGTTCCTCTCGGAGAACTGGTCGCCACGCTTCCCTGGGCGCTCCGATACGGATACGGAGTACCGGAACTGGATGGAACGGCGAGCCTCTCGGCTCGTATCGACGGGCCGACGCCGGGGATTCTGGTGAACGGCTCGGCGCTTGTTTCGCTGAGGAAGCGGGGAATCGCGACTTCGGCCGTGATGCTGCGATTCCGGAGGGACGAGGGGCATGGCGGCCGCTGGGATGTCTGCTCGGCCTGGACGGCGGAATCAGAGCTTCCGGACCTTCTGAGGCGCATCCGTGCCGGCGGTGCCACGATCGGAAATGACCTGCAGATGCCAATCGGCGTGGTGTTCGAAGCGCATGGTCCCGTTCCTGACCGGCTCGAAACCCGGATCGGCTTCGCGGGTGCGGACGGAACAAGCCTGCATCTTGCCGGAGATTATGAGGGCGGTGTCTGGAGCGGTTTCGTGACCGAGCCGGGAATGGAGCCCGCCACCCTGTCTCAGGGCCTGACCTTGCCGGATTTTCTGCTCCCGGGCTGGTAAGGACGGCACTCGAGTATCTCTTCGGGAAGCTTCTGGGCATAGGTGAGGAACCGGCGTTCCGTGTCGATGACCAGGCGCGAGTTGCGGATCGAGAGGACGGTGCCCTCGTGCAGGGTGCCTGCCGAGATCGTCGCGATATGTTCCTCGAGGAGAAGAAGGGCCAGATCGGCTTTCTTGACTTCGAGTTTGGTCACCTGATCCGCGAGACTCACGAGTTTCTGTTCGAGACTGGTGCGCAGAAGGGCGGCTTTATCACCGGGAACCCGCTCGGGATGCCGGATCACGAAGTGGAGATTCTTTTCGAGCTCGGCATGTTGCTTCCGGATATCGTCGAGAACTTTGACGACCAGGTTCAGCTGGTTGAGCGTCGTTGGGGAGAGGCCGCACGAGACGATCGTTTTCAGGCCGACCTCGTTGCCGATCTCCCCGGCGGTGATGGAGTGGAAGGCAATCGTTTCGCCGCCGATCAGGGCTTTCTCGATGGCGACCTCTCCGTTGGCCCGGATCCGGCAGTTGAGGGCGGAGCGGAGAAACAGGTCGCCCTGGACGGCCAGGAAGGCGTTTTCGGCGTAGAGTGCCCGCAGATTGCCGAACACCCGGATGCCGCCGGTGGTTTCAGATGGCTCCGGTGTGTCCGCGCTGCCGAGAATGCCTTTGCCAACGTCGAGATCCCCGCCAACCGTGACCGTCGTGGCCGGCTCGATCAGACCGTCGACGCGGAGATTGCCGGTGACGTTCACCGAAAACCCGCTCAAAATCGAGCCGTGAACGATGACCGAGCCCTTGAAGCTGATATTCCCCGTTTCATAATCGACGTTTCCGGAAATCTCGAGCACCGGGGCGACATGCACCGTCACGGATTTCACGCCACTCTCGATGATGACCTGACCTTCGCAGGCAGCTGCGTAGACCTCCATCCCGCCTTCGATGCGGAGCGAGACGTTTTTTCCGGCGATCACCCGGCGGTCACGGCCTGGAACGGGCGGGATGGGAGTGCCGAAGACGGATATGCCCGCTTTCCCCGGCGTTGGCTGTTTCTTCACCAGGATGATCTCGTCCGTCGAGACGGACCGGAACAGATCCCGGGTCTTGAAATCGAGCGTCCCGTCGGGCTGCATCAGGCACTCTTTCGAGGGGCGGGGGATGAGGAACTCGATTTCGGCAGGGTCGCCGTCGACAGGTTGTATACCAGAAGCAATAATTTGGCCGGCGACGAGTCTGCGGCGCCCCACGGCTTCCGGAAGGGCCGTCTTCAGGAACCGCTCGTCGACGCCGAAGGGAAGGCAGTCGGCAATCTCCTTCCGGATGATTTCGACAGCCTTGGTGGCGTCGAACACCTCGGGATACCGCTCGATCGACAGATAGGCTTCGGTCTCGAGGCGGTTGACATCGACCGTCATGGAAAAGCCGGGAAGCGCCTTCCCGGCGAATCTTCCCGGCTGTCCGAGCTGTTTCCTGCCGCTGGGCACGCGATCCTCAGCCCTGGCGGGGTTGTCCGTTCAGACCGACGCGCCGCTCGACATCCGCAATGCTGACGCCCTGGGCCGCCAGGAACCGTTCGAACCAGGAAACGTCGACGCCGAACGAGCGGAGTTCGCCGCGGAATGCGATGACGAGCTGCTCGAGCTCGACCAGATCGCCGACGCGCAGGGTCGGCTTCTTCTGGGACGTGCTCATGCCGCGCAGGTTGTCGAGAGCGGAGCGGACGGCGCTGGCGAACTCGTAGCGGGTGACCTTCGACACATCGTAGAAGGGCATGCCGGGCAGGAGACCTTTCGAGATCACGCGCTTGAGGGATTTGAAGGTCCAGTGGCCGGCAGGGACATACACGAAGCCCGTGCTGGCGGGAGTGGCGGGCTGGGAAAGGCGGGCGGCGGCGGCGGCCGGCATCACGGTCCGACCGTCGGCGAGAGGGATGTAGAAGGCCGCATCCGCCTCGGCCGCGCGGGGTTTGCGGATGGCCGTGGTGCGCGACTGGCGCTCGCTCTGCGTGGTGAACTGCCAGGAATACCGCGCTGCAAGCTGTTCTCCGGCCTGACTTTTGATCTTGTCGCTGATGAGAACCTTGTACTGCGTTTCGGCCTCGAGCGGGGCGGCCGGGATGAAGATCGCGCGGTTTCTGCGCGCATCATAGGAGACGCGGCCTTCGACACGTTCCTGGTGCCCGAACACCGAGATGTTGATCGGGTTGACCGTGTTCGTGCTGGCCGGTTCGTTGAAGTGGATGAAAATCTTGGAGTTGCGGGCTACCTGCTCCGCGTTGGCGGCGGGCAGGATCCCGGTCACCTTGAAGGTGGAGAGCGTCTCGCGGGGCGCGGCGCGGCGGGCGGTCGGGGCCGCCTGGCGGGGGGCCGGGGCGTTCCAGTCGGCATCGGCTTCCATCGCTCCGTCGGCGGCGGCGCCGGTTGCGCCGGCCTCGTCGTCGAGCACTTCGAGTTCGCGCGACTCCTGCACCGGTTCTTTCACGACGGCCTGGCGCGCCGGGGGGCGTGTCTGACGGGGCGCAGCCGCGAAGGCTTCGGGCATGGCCGGGGCGGCGGCCGGCGAGGTGGTCGCAAAGGTCGATGCAAAGCCGGCATGAAGGGGCCGGCCGGACAGATCCGTGATGCCCTGGGTGATGATGACGCGATAGGAGCGGTTCGCGTCGAGCACCCCGACCGGGGTCAGCATGGCGCGTTTCTGGCCGCTCAGATACTGAATCTTGGCGGGCACAGGGCCGAACTCGTCCTCGACCCGGAAGGTGAACTCGTTGAGCGTCTCGGGCCGCACGTCCTGGCTGAAGGCGATGGTGATGGGCTGACTGAGGTTGGTGACGACGGAGCCGTTCTGCGGCGACATGCCGACGAGTTTGAGCGGTGCCACATCCTGCACCGGCGCGGCGACAAAGGCATCCGGGGCGGGCGCATCGAAGCTTCCCGAGTTGATCAGGCCCTGGCGGCGGGCCGGAGCCGAAACGGGAGCGGCGGCGTCCGCCGGCGCCTCCTCGAGAACATTCGCGGGCACCTCGTAATCCGCAGCGGACGAGCCCCCGACGCGGAACGGAATCACGGTGTTCTTCGGAAGCCGCGCACCCGAGCTTCCCGACAGCGTTTGGCTGATCGCGACGCCATACTCGTTGCCGGGCCGGAGGGGCTGGCGGGGAACGAGCGTCAGGGTCTTGAGATCGCGCGAAAGCCGGTAATCGACGCCGACGGTTTCCCGGTTGCACAGGAGCTTCACGGGGGCATCCTTCAGCGACGTGATGTCGAGGGCCTCGCTGAAGCTCACTTCGAGCGGATTCTGGGGGTTGAGGGTGCCGCCGGCCATGTTGGCGTTCGTGATCGCCAGCTTCACCGACGCGGCAGCCGCGACGTTCGGAACCGCGATTCCGGCTGAGCCCGCCGCCTGCATGGCATCCGACATCCCGCCCGCAGCCGCTGCCGAGCGGCCGTTCCCGGCGCCGACGACGCGGAAGTTCCACATCTTCTCGGCGGTTCCGCCGGAGCCGTCACCGAAGCTGAGCTGGGCGGTATACATCTGACCGGTCTGCAGAGGGGTTTTGGGCTTGAACATGACCTGCCGGGCGGCGGGGTTGTAGAACAACTCGCCGTCGATCGACTGGCCGTTCCGGAACAGATTGAGGTTGATCGTCTGATAGAACGCCTGTGACAGGGCGCCGCCGAACTCGACGGTCAGCGGCGTCGAGGACTGGACATCCGCAGCCATGTCCGCCGGGATGGTGCGGACAACCTGGACGGCCTGTCCGGCGGTTGTCATTCCAACGGCTGCTGACACCGGCAGCGCGGGTCCTGCTCCGACCAGCAGAGCTCCCAGCACGACGGCTCGAATTCCTCGGTTCATGGTAAACCTCCTCGAAGGGTCCAGACGATTCGGTATCATCATCGGCATATTCGGGCAGGATGTTTACCCACCAACCTTCGATGACGAACACGGCATGTGCGCCGACACGCTCAGGGTATCGATCAGGGCAGATGCGAACGCCGTTACCCGCTCCGGCACGTGCGCCGCGGGAACGAATCGATTCTCTGGAAGGCCCTCCCGACAGCACCGTGAGTTTGGGCAGAAGACGGATGAGTGTTTGCCCAAGGCAGGGAATCTGTGGTATAACCCACCAACCCGGTCATTCTTTGGAACATGACGGCAGGTCACTGAAGGAGTCTCAGCAATGGGTATCGATGTCGCCACCTTCACCAAACAGCTGCGCGAGGACGGGATCGAAGCCGCCCGCCGCGAGGCCGAGAAGATTCTGGCCGATGCGAAGGCGAAAGCCGAGCACGAGAAGGAACAGGCGAAAGCCGCAGCCCGCCGACTGGTCCAGGAAGGCGAAGCCGAAGCTGCCCGCCACCGCCAGAAGGTCGAGGCCGAGCTGCGCCTTGCCGCCCGGGATCTCATTCTCGATGTGAAGAAACGTCTGGAAAACCTCACCCGCGGTCTCCTCCAGCCCGTCGTCGCCGAGAAGCTGTCGGCTGCCGACGTCGTCGAGGCCTCGATCAAGGAACTGCTCAAGACCCAGAAGACCGGTCGCGAGTGGGAAGTCGCGCTTGGCCCCGTCGTCGGCGCGAAGCTGACCCAGGCCGCCGTCTCCGACCTGTTCAAGACGGCCGACGGCCGCGCGCGTCTCGGCGAGACGCTCAAGACCGCCGGTTTCACCCTGCGCGACGCCGCTTCCGGCGAAGTCGTCGAACTGACCGAAGCCTCCGTTTCCGAGGCCTTCGGCCGCCTGATCGCGCCTGAACTCCGTGCCCTCCTGGACAAGGCCGAGCAAACCGGAAAGTAAGTCGCAGCCGTGAGTTCGCGACTTTTCTATCTTCTTTCTTCGCTGCCCCCGCTTCCCGGGTTCGGTGAGCCTCTTCCGTGCAGCCTCGAGAACGTTCTCACCGCGATGCGCACCGAGGAGGACCCGACGCTCGATCTGCTGGCCGACTGTTTCGCCGTCGAGCCCGCCCTGCGCGCCATGCAGAAAAGCCGTCTGGTCGGCCACGCCGCCGAGCCGCCGGCCGAGCTGATGGAGCTGCTTCCTGAGGCCCTGCGTGAGCGGGTCGCCCTCTGGCCCTCCGCCGAGGACGAGGTGGCCTGGCATGAGGATGTGTGTTTCGCCTGGTTCCGGTACATGCACCAGACCGGGCTGCGCGTCGGATCCCGCCTGCTCCAGCGCTGGAGCACCTGGGAGATGTCCCTGGCCGTCCTGCTCGCGAACACGCGGGACACGGCCGTATCGGCTCCCGATCAGGCCCGGCCGCTTCCCCCCGACGCCCCCGCCTATGATTATGCCGCGCTGATCAACGAGTGGAGCAATGCCGCCGACCCGATGACCGGCGAGCACAAACTCGACGAGGCGCGGTTCGCCTTTCTCGCCGCCGAGTCGACCCGCTACTCGTTCGAACTCGATGAACTGGTGTTCTACCTGCTGAAGCTCAGACTGCTGTCCCGGTATGCGGCTCTCGACCGGGGCGCGGCGCTCAAGATACTCGAGGAGGTCACCGCCCTGTGAGCGTATCCGGACGCATTGTTACAATATTTGGTAATATGGTCACCGCCGAATTCGATGGCGCGATCCGGCAGAACGCCGTGGCCTACTGCCACCGCGCCGACGGCGTGCGGCTGATGGCCGAGATCATCCGCATCCGCGGGAACCGCGCCGACATGCAGGTGTTCGAGCTGACCCGCGGCCTGAAGGTGGGCGACGTGGTCGATGTGACTGACGAGCTGCTCTCGCTCGAGCTCGGGCCGGGCCTGCTGGGCCAGATCTACGACGGCCTCCAGAACCCACTGCCGGAGTTTGCCGAGAAGGTGGGCAAGTTCCTCGAGCCCGGCAACTACTTCAAGCCGCTCAACCGCTCGACGAAGTGGGAGTTCACCCCGCTCGCGAAGCCCGGAACCGCTGTCCGGGCCGCCGATGCCCTCGGCAAGGTGAAGGAAAGCATTTTCGACCATTACATTTTCGCCCCGTTCGATCTCGAGGGCGAATGGAAGCTCAAGAGCCTCGTCGGCGCCGGCTCCTACGCGGTCGATCACAAGATCGCCGAACTCGAGAATGCCGAGGGGAAAACTATAGCGGTCAATATGATCAACCGCTGGCCCGTCCGCATCCCGCTGACGCATTACGCCGAGCGGCTTCTGCCCGCGACCCCGCTGGTCACCAAGCAGCGCATCATCGATACCTTCTTTCCGATCACCCGCGGCGGCACCTACTGCATCCCCGGCCCGTTCGGCGCCGGCAAGACCGTTCTGCAGCAGATCACCAGCCGTCACGCCGAGGTCGACGTCGTCATCTCGGCCGCCTGCGGCGAGCGCGCCGGCGAGGTCGTCGAGACCCTGCGCGAGTTCCCCCACCTGACCGATCCGCGCACCGGCAAGACGCTGATGGAGCGCACGATCATCATCTGCAACACCTCCAGCATGCCCGTCGCCGCCCGCGAATCCTCCGTCTACACGGCCGTGACGCTCGGCGAATACTACCGCCTCCAGGGGCTCCACGTGCTGCTGCTGGCCGACTCGACCTCCCGCTGGGCCCAGGCCCTGCGCGAGATGAGCGGCCGCCTCGAGGAGATCCCCGGCGAGGAGGCCTTCCCGGCCTACCTCGAAAGCTCGATCGCCCGCTTCTACGAGCGCGGCGGCTCGGTGAAGCTGCGCGACGGCCGCGAGGCCTCGCTCACGATCGGCGGCGCCGTCAGCCCCGCCGGCGGCAACTTCGAGGAGCCGGTCACGCAGGGCACGCTCAAGGTCGTCGGCTCGTTCCTCGGCCTCTCGTATGCCCGCTCCTACGCCCGCCGCTTCCCCGCGATCGATCCGCTCGAATCCTGGTCGAAATACCACGGCATCATCGACGAGAAGAAGGTCGCCTGGGCCCGCTCGTTCCTGCGCCGCGGCCGGTCCGTCTTCGAGATGATGCAGGTCGTCGGCGAAGAGGGCACCTCGATGGACGATTACGTCGTCTACCTCAAGAGCGAGTTCCTCGACTCGGTGTATCTGCAGCAGAACTCGTTCGACGACGTCGACGCCGCCTGCCCGCCCGACCGCCAGAAAGACCTGTTCGGCCGCGTCTGCCGCGTGCTCGAACACGAGTTCACCTTCACCGACAAGGACAAGGCCCGCGACACCTTCTTCACGCTCACCGAACAGTTCCGCAACTGGAACTACGCAAAGGTCGGCGCCGATGCCATGAAGGATGCCGAAGCAAAGATCGCAGCCTGTCTGCTGGCCGAGAAGGAGGCCGCCCATGCGTAAATACTACACCCGCATCGACCGCATCGCCGGAAACGTCGCCATGCTCAAGGCCACCGGCGTCGGCTTCGAAGAGCTTGCCATCATCGAGGGCCGTGTCGGCCGCTCACTCGCCCAGGTCATCAAAGTGTCTGGCGAGGATGTATCGCTCCAGGTATTCTCTGGAACCCGCGGCCTGTCCACCGGCGACCGCGTGAGCTTCCTCGGCTCGGCGATGCGCTTCAGCTTCTCCGAAGACCTGTTCGGCCGCATCTTCACGGGCGGCGGCGAGCCGCGCGACGGCCGCAGCACCCTCACCGAGAACCTGATCGAGGTCGGCGGCCCGGCCGTCAACCCGGCCGTGCGCCTCATGCCCAGCCGCATGATCGCCACGAACATCCCGATGATCGACGTGTTCAACACCCTCGTCGAGGGCCAGAAGCTGCCGATCTTCTCGATCCCCGGCGAGCCCTACAACGAGCTGCTCGCGCGCATCGCCCTCCAGGCCGAAGCCGATGTCATCGTGCTCGGCGGCATGGGCCTCAAATACGACGAATACCTGTTCTTCAAGCAGCGGCTCGAGGAAGGCGGCGCCCTGTCGCGCACGATCATGTTCGTCCACACCGCCTCCGACCCGGTCGTCGAGTGCATGCTCACCCCCGACATCGCCCTCACCGTCGCCGAGCGGTTCGCCGTCCAGGGGAAGCGCGTGCTGGTGCTTCTGACCGACATGACCAACTTCGCCAACGCGCTCAAGGAGATCTCGATCACGATGGAGCAGATCCCCTCGAACCGCGGTTACCCCGGCGATCTGTATTCCCAGCTGGCCTCGCGGTACGAGAAGGCCGTCGTGTTCGACAACGGCGGCTCGCTCACGACGATGGCCGTCACCACGATGCCCGGCGACGACGTCACCCACCCGGTTCCGGATAACACCGGCTATATTACGGAAGGCCAGTTCTACCTGAAGGGCGGCTGGATCGAGCCGTTCGGCTCGCTTTCGCGCCTCAAACAGCTCGTCAACGGCCGCACCCGCGACGATCACCGCGCGATCATGGATGGCTGCATCCAGCTCTATGCGAAATGCCGCGAAACCCGCGAGAAGCGCGCCATGGGCTTCGAGATGTCGCCCTGGGATCTGAAGCTGATCCGGTATGGCGAGGAGTTCGAGAAGCGCATGATGGACCTCTCGGTCAACAACACCCTCACCGTCGCCCTCGACCGGTGCTGGGAACTGCTGGCCGAGGTGTTCGAACCGCGTGAGACGGGCATCCGGTCCGCGCTGTGCGAGAAATACTGGCCGAAGAAAGCGGGCGCCGCCGTCGAGACCGTCCCCGCCAGCGCCTGAACCTTCCGGAGATAATCGCCGATGGCCGAAAAGATCAAGAAAACCCGTCCGGAGCTGCTGAAGCAGAGACGATCGCTGGCCCTGTTCCAGCGGTTCCTGCCGACGCTGCTGCTCAAGAAACAGCAGATCCAGATGGAGATCCTCAAGGTGCGCATCCAGCGGAAGCGCATCCGTGAGGAGATCGAACGCATGATCCGGCAGATCGAACCCTGGGTCACGCTGTTCAGCGAGGAGCTGCCCGGCCGCGTGACGGACCTGGTGCGGGTGAAGCGCCTGGAACGCGGCGAGATGAACGTCGCCGGCATCCGGCTGCCCGTGCTTCGGCACGTCGAATACGAGATCAAGCCCTACAGCCGGCTGGTCACGGCCCCCTGGGTCGATGCCGGTGTCGAGTTCGTGAAGAACCTGCTCCAGGAGCGGGAACGCCTCAAGGTGCTCCTCGAACAGGAGCGGCTGCTTCAGCAGGAGCTGCGCAAGGTCACCCAGCGGGTGAACTTGTTCGAAAAGGTGATGATCCCACGGGCGAAGGAGAACATCCGCACCATCCGGATCAACCTCGCCGAGGAGCAGACGGCCGCCGTCGGCCGTTCCAAGATCGCCAAGGGCAAATCCGCCGAAGGAGGCGCCGCATGATCCAGCCGATGAAGCGCGTGTTCATCGCCGGCCGCCAGTCTGACCGGCAGGCCATCCTTGCGGCCCTGTATGCCGCGGGGGTCGTCCATGTCGAGGCGGCCCGGCCCGACGCCGTCAAGCCGCCGGCGGAACTTTCCCAGGACCTGGCGCGCGGGGAAAAGGCCCTCCAGGCGATTGATGCGGTCGAGCCGTCCACCGATGCCGCCGCCGCCCCTCCCGGCACCCCGGCGCGCCTGATCGACGAGGTGCATGCCCAGCTGGTGCTGATCGAGCGCCTCCACACGGACCGCGCCGAACTCCAGCGGGAGCTGGCCCAGGTCCGGCCGTGGGGCCGCATCAGCCAGTCTGATCTGGAAAAACTCGACGAGGCGGGCCTGACCGTGCGATTCTGCCTTTGCCCGTCGGCGTATCTGAAAGATTCTATAACTGCTGATATCATTCATGAGGTGGGTGTGACCGACGGAACGTCGGCCGTGCTCGCGATCGGCCGCGGTGCCGTCGACATCCGGCCGCCGGCTCAGGAGATCCCCGCTCCGGCCCGCGATGCCACCGAGATCGAGGCGGCTCTGGGGACGCTCCGGGAAGAGGAGCGCCGGCTCTGCGGCGGCCTCCGCGAACTCGCGATGCGGCGGGAGGACGTGCGTGCCTACCTTGCCGAGCTGCGCGAGCGCATCACGTTCCACCAGGTCGAAACCGGCCTGGCCGAAGAGGGGCCGGCCTTCGTCCTGCAGGGCTGGGTGCCCGAACACCGGATCGAGGCGCTGCACACGGCTCTCGAGGGAACGCGCCTGCCCGTGGGCGTCGTGGCCCAGCCGCCGGCCGATGACGAGGCGCCGCCGACGGCGTTTGCGAACTCCCCCTGGGTGCGCCCGATCGAGTGCCTGTTTTCCCTTCTCGGGGTGACGCCCGGGTATCGCGAGGCCGACATCAGTCCGGCCTTCCTGCCCTTCCTCGTCATCTTCACCGCCATGCTCGTGGCGGATGCGGGATATGGCATCGTCGCCTTTGTGGCGCTGCTCGCCGCCCGCCGCCCGCTGATCTCGCGCGGCGTGCCCGACCAGATCCTGACCTTGTTCACGATCCTGTTCGCCGGTGTGGCCGGCTGGGGCATTCTCACGAACGCCTGGTTCGGCGCGCCGCTGCTGAAGGAGTCGCTGATTCCGACGAACGAGCTGTTCCTGAAAAAACTGTGCTTCCTCATCGGCGCGGTCCATCTGACGATCGCCCACATCTGGAAGATCCGCCGCGCACCGGTGAATCTGGCGACGATCGCGGAGGTCGGCTGGGTGCTGTTCATCTGGGCGATGTGGGCGCTGGTCGAGGTGCTCGTGAACGAGAGCCCCGCTCCGGTCTGGATGCTGCCGCTGTTCGGCGTCTCGCTGTTCATGATCATCCTGTTCACCGACTTCTCGTGGAACCTGTTCGCGGCGGTCGGGAAGGGGCTCGGCGCGGTCGCCCTGAACGCGGCCAGCTTCCTCGGGGATATCATCAGCTATATCCGCCTCTGGGCCGTCGGCCTCGCGGGCGGCGTCCTGGCGGCGAGTTTCAACGAAATGGTGCGGCCGCTTCCCCTGCTGATCGTCATTTTCATCCTGATCGCGGCGCATCTGCTGAACTTCGCGCTCGGACTGGTGGCGATCTTCGCTCACGGGGTTCGGTTGAACCTGCTCGAGTTCTCGAATCATCTCGGTATGGAATGGACGGGCCGTGGATACGACCCGTTTGGCAAAAAGTAAGGAGCTGACATCATGATCGAATTGCTTGGCTTGTTTGCGTGTGGTCTCGTTCTCGGCCTTGGCGGCATCGGAAGCTGTCTCGGCATCGTGGCCGCGGGTACCTCCGCTGCCGGTGCCTGGGCGAGTGAAGGAAAAGCGGGCAAGAATCTGTCGTTCCAGTACATCATCATGGTGGCGGCTCCCATCAGCCAGACGCTGTATGCGATGATCGTCATGCTGACCATGATCAAGGTCGCCGGGAACCCCGCAAACGCCCTGCTGTGTCTGGGTGTCGCGCTCGGCACGGGCCTCATCGAACTGTTCTCCGCCTGGTATCAGGGCCTGATCGGCGCGGCCGGCGTCCGGTGCATGGTCGAGAACGGCGGCAAGGGCTTCGGTCTGCTGATCATCGCCCTCGGCATCATCGAGACCGTCGGCATCTTCGGGATGGTGTTCGGCCTCCAGATCCTCAACTCCCCGCTCGCCAAACCGGTTCTCGAAGCCGGCGCCGCGGCGGTGGGAGCGAAGTAAGCCGTTCCCTTCTGCGGAGCCGGAACGGCTTTGCACGACTCGATGTCGGGTTTTCCGTACAGCCGGAAAACCCGACATTTCTTTCGGGAAAAAAGAGTGTTGATAAAATTGTCTTAGATTGTGTATAGTAGCATGTGGGTGTCGGTGTGCCTCGTTTCGGGACACCAGCAACATTGCGCAAACAAGGATGGGAAAGATGACGGCGAATATCGGGAACTGGTGGTTGAGGGGGATGATCGTGTGCGCCGCCCTGGTGTTGTCCGGCGGCGGGGCGGCTTTTGCTGAAACGGCACGGAACGCCGATGGCATGACGTATCTGACCGGGGATCTTTCCCATCGGTTCATGGCGAAAACCTTGACGGAAGCGGACAACGGGGCCGAGTCGGAGCGGCGGTGCTTTGCGGAACGGGTCCGGTTGAATGCCCTCGGGAAAGACGGCGACTGGAACTGGCTGGTGTCGCTGTCGACGCTCGACAGCAGCCATCTCTCCTCCTCCCTCAAGACCCTGGCGCGGGAAGGGAACCATATCCTGACCGTCCGGGATTTCTCGTTCGTGAATCTGTATGCCCAGTGGACGTCGCCTTCGAAGACCCTGGTCCGCATCGGCCGCACGCAGGTGCCGTTTCTGAAGTTCAAGAGCGAGATGCTGTGGGACAACGACATCTATTGGGACGGCCTCTGGGTCGAGCATCCGGTGAGCCGACTCGGAGCAGCGGCGGTTCTCCATGGCGGTGCGTTCGAAATCCATCGTGATCAGCGGTTCCGGGGAGACCGGCTGTACGTGCTTGGGGCGATGGGCAGGCCGAAGCGGGGGAACACCCAGCTCGAGTGGCGTCTCGACCGGTTCCAGTACGGGATCGACACGAACGGCTGGGTGCGGACCTCGGCGCCGGGCTACCGCATCATGAATGCCTATGTCGCGGCCGAGTGGCCTTCCCAGGTGCGGGTGACGTTCGACTGGGCGAGGAATCTGCTGGCCGATGCCCCGGGCCCGCTGCACCGGGGCGGCGATGCCTGGAACGTGACGCTGCTGCTCGGGAAGATGAAGCGTGTCGGCCGGTTCCAGGTGATCACCCAGTATTTCCAGACCGGTGCCGACGCCGTGCCGGGCAGCTTCGTCCCTTATGAAAAGCGGCTCAACATGCAGGGAACCTATGCATCGTTGCGCTACAGGCTCGCTCCGCGGGTGGACATCGTCACCGATTATTCGGACTGGCGCAGGATCGAGGCGGCTGCCGGCGGCGACCGGCGGTACCGGCGATGGGAGTGGTCGCTGAACCACATCTTCTGACGGCTCAGTCGCCGCTTGTCTGGCGGATCTCCTTGAGCCAGGCCAGGAATGGCTCGGTCTGGGAGCCGATCAGCTCGGTGAGCAGAATGGCCTCGCGCTCCTGATAGTTTTTCAGGACGAACTCCGACAGCAGATTCAGACAGCCCGGATCGCCGAACAGCTCCAGCAGGCGATCGAGATGCTTCCTGGCTTCGGCTTTCCGTTGCTGCGTCTCTTCCGGGGTGTGGCGGGCGCGCCTGAGGCGCATCCGCTCCAGCAGCGTCGGCGTGTCATGCAGCAGCTTGGCGAGGCAGGTGTGGCCGCGGGGCTGACGGGCCCAGATATACAGGATATCGAGCATTGCCGTGAGCCGGATGTCCCGGTCGGCCGCCGAGAGGCGGGGCAGGAGCTCGCCCAGGTCGCGGATGCGGATGACGACGCGCTGGCGGTATTTCCCCGACCCTTCGATGACGCCGCCGACGACATCGGACCAGAACTTTGCCTGGACGATGCTGGGGACGCCGATCAGGTTGCCGAACGGGGCGAACACCGTGGCGAACGGCCAGGCGAGAACGGTCCGGAAGAAGTTCGCCCGGATCACGCGCCGGTCGAAGTTGCGCAGCCGGTTATGCGTGCTGATATAGATACCATTTGATATACAAAGGAAGAAGAATTTCGCGCCCTCGAAGAGAAAGCCGGCCTTTTCAAGAGGCCAGGAGTCGTCGAAGGCGATCTTGATCAGGCCGAGGATCGGGACGCTGAAGCCGGTCCAGAACAGGGACTGGGAGATGTTGTCGAAGTTGACGTTCCGCAGGCTCCAGTTCCGGATGGCGATGCCGGAGCTGGCCAGCAGATCGACCAGCATGTTCCTGGAGCCGGTGATGACGAACCAGAGGGCGGCGAACAACACGCCGAGCAGCTGGCCGTACTGGAAGTTCATGAACGAGAAGGCGACGACGAACCCGACGGCGATCCGCCACAGGAACTTCAGGCCGGGATTCAGGTAGGCCCAGAACTCGCCCGGCGGCACCAGGGAAAGCGTCTCCTCGTCGCCGACGAGGTTCCGAAACGGCTTGCCGATCTTGCCCATGCAGACGACATCCGAGGCGCTTCCGATCGGCGTGTCGGGGCTTTCGTCCTTTTTCCCTTCCCGGATGACCAGATCGGCGATCGGGCGGGGCACCTTGTAATGCGACTCGAGAAACTCGGGGCGGACGGATTCCGGGATATTGTTGACCTTGATGAAGCCCATGCCCGGGATCGTCGGGTCCCGCCCGGTCGAGTCGCTGCCGCAGACGGGCACCAGAGGCCTTTTCTGGGTGATTTCGAGGGTGTTCTTGACCAGCTCGCCGCCCGTGATGCCGTGCTGCTCGAGGAAATGGAGGACATCGGCCTCGGTGCCGTTGTTCAGCAGGTAGATGAACTTGTTGAAGACGATCAGGTCGTTGGGATTGCGGGCGGAGCTGTCGCGCAGGTTCAGGGTTTCGATGTGGGTGATCCGCCCGGAGTGCCTGAGCAGATGCAGCATCGAGTCTTTCAGGCCGATCTCGAGCGGGTGGATCATCACGATGCGGCCGCCCTGGCTCATCAGGGTGTCGAGGATCGGCTCCTCCTCGGCGAACTCACTGTCGTAATCGACGACGTCGCGGCCCTCCATGTAGGCTGACCGGAGGCTCTCGGGGGTCATCGTCTCGTACTGCTCGCGCACGCTCTCGTACTGCGAGGTGATGTTCTTGAACTCCCACTCGCTGTAGATGCCGCGGGTGAGCCGGTCCCGGGCGGCGAGAACCTGGGCCTTGAGCTGGAGCACGCGACGCTGGAGGATATCGCGGAACTTCTGGAACAGCAGCTCCCCGATGTGCACGCGCGAAATCTGGCCGCAGGCGACGATCCGGTCGAGTTCTTCGAGGGTGAGCGGGGGGAACCAGCAGGGACTGTCGGGTTCCCAGCCCGAGTTGAGACGTGGTCGCTGGAGGGTGTTGAACCGTTCGACGGCCGCGACCATCGTCTTGTGGCGGCTGGTCGCGTTCGTCCGCAGGCCCGTCAGAAACGGGGCGAAGACGATGCGGCGCTCGTCGAAAAAGGCGAAAAACTGCTTGCTGTCCGCGGTTTCGGGCGGGACATACATGTAATGCCGCCGGGCCCCGCTGCGGCCGACGCTGAACTCGATGCCGATGCTGACCTTGATGCCGAGCAGATTGCCGGCGGTGATCGCCTCGTGGATCATGCGGCGCTCGTCGAGGTTCGAGTAGACCAGGGTCAGCCGGGAAATGCCCTTCACGAACGCGTCAAGCAGCACCTGCGTCGGGGTTTTGCGGCCTTCCGAGAGGAAATCGTGGACGTGGTCATCCCAGCCCATGTCGAGCTCGCGCAGCGGCCGCTCCTCTTCCGGGACCTCGACGAGGTGGAGTTTGTTGAGGAACCGGCGGACGACGGCTTCCTGGCCGAACGAGACCAGGCCGAAATCGGCCATGGCTTCCATCTGCCGGCGGCGGTTGCTGCGGGATTTGACGACTTCCTTCATCAGATCGATCTGGATGCGCGCCGTGTTCAGCGGCATGTTGATCGTTTTCGCGTGCAGGGACTGGTCGACCAGCATCGAGAGGGCCGTCAGGCGCTCTTCCGCCGAGTTCGGCGACAGGTCGCGGGCGATCTTGATGTAGGCGCCTGCGATGCTGAGACGACGCTTGCCGAAGTCCCGGATGAAGCCGCCGGGATGGGAGAGATGGCGGATGTTCAGCCGGGTGGGCGGTTCGTCGAGTTTGTGATTCACCGCATCGACCAGCGATTCGATCTCGCCGTTGAAGCTGAGCCAGCCGGTCAGATGCGACATCAGGCCGACGATGGAGTCATGGGTCGATTGCAGCAACCAGCGGAACATGTCGTGTGCGTGGCCCTTTCCCTGAATTCAGCGGTGGCTGTCGGTGTCGTGTCTCCGTTTGCCGGATAACACAAAAAAGGGAAAACCCGGACCGGATGGACCCGGGCTTCCCTCGGACACGGGTATTATATACCCGAAACCTTCTGATTTCAACTCGTCGGCTGGGGATTCGTCGGGGGGCGGGCGGGTGTGGTATAATCGACCCATATTCCTTGCCCGGAGGGCTTCTATGACACGATTGTTCGGTACGGACGGGGTTCGGGGAGTGGCAAACCAGTATCCGCTGACGGCGGACATGGCGTTCCGGCTTGCCCAGTATGGCACCCGCCATCTGCTGCTCAACCACAAGAAACACGACCGGCCGATCTTCGTGGGAAAAGACACGCGGCTTTCCGGCGACATGCTTGAACACGCGGTTGCGGCCGGCATCGCCTCGATGGGCGCCGAGGCCCGCCTGCTCGGCGTCGTGCCGACCCCGGCCGTCGCCTACATCACCCGCGAGATGCAGGGATTGGGCGGCATCGTCATCAGCGCCTCCCACAACCCGTTCCAGGACAACGGCATCAAGATCTTCGGCGCCGACGGATATAAAATTCCTGATGCTATAGAAGATGCCATCGAGAAGGATGTCGCAGCCTCGACGGCTCTCGCGCTTCCGATCGGAGCCGAGTTGGGCCGGATCACCACCGACACCGCGCCGGTCCAGTTCTGGCTGTCGCATCTCGCGAAGGTGCTTGGCGAGACGCAGAGCAGCCGGCGTCTCAAGGTGGCGCTCGATCTGTCGAACGGGGCGCTCGCCCCGTGGGCCGGAAAATTCTTCACCGATCTGGGCTTCAGCATCGATGCCATCGGCAACAACCCCGACGGCCGCAATATCAATGCCTCGTGCGGCTCGACGCATATCCAGAATCTCGTCGAGATGATGAAACGCGAGCATTTCGATGCCGGCTTCGCCTTCGACGGGGATGCCGACCGGGTGATCGCCGTGACGAGCCACGGCGACATCATCGATGGGGACTACATCCTCGCGATCGCCGCCAGGTATCTCAAACAGCAGGACCGCCTGCCCGGCAACACGCTCGTCACGACCGTCATGAGCAACCTCGGCCTCGATCTGGCCATGAAGACTCTCGACATCAAGGTGCTCAAGACGAAGGTCGGTGACCGGTTCGTCCTCGAGGAGATGAAGCGGTCCCAGTCGATCGTGGGCGGCGAACAGTCCGGCCACATCATCCTCTCCGACTATGCGACGACCGGCGATGGCCTGCTGACCGCCTGCTTCATCCTCAAAATCATCCGGGACACGGGGGCGACGCTGAAAGAGCTGAGCGAGGTCATGAGCAAACTGCCCCAGGTGCTCGTGAACATCCGCGTCAAGAGCAAGAACTTCGACGCGTTCCCACAGATCCAGGACGAAATCCGCCACTCCGAGAAAAAGCTCGCCGGCCGCGGCCGCGTGCTGGTTCGCCCCTCGGGAACCGAGAATCTCGTCCGCGTCATGGCCGAAGGCCCCGACGAGCGCGAGATCAAGCATCTGGTGGACGGGATCGCGAAGGCGATCTCCACGCACCTCTGCTGAGGAGCCCGTCTTGCGCATTGCCGCCGGATCCTCCGTTGCCTGCGCGACGCGCGCCGTCGGGCTCGCCCTGCTGCTGGCCGCCCTGGTGACGGCCGGCTGCGGCAAGAAGACCGCGAATGGCACCGAAACGGGGGATCCCGGCAGGGAAACGGCGGGCGCGGCTTCCGATGTCGCCCGGATCGCTTCCGGCGCCGCCGTGACGGCAGCGGGAGCCGGGCAGAACGGCACGGCCTCCGGGGCCGGCGGCATCCTTCCCGGCACAGGGACGGGACGACGGAACGCGATGAATCCCGCCATGCGACGCGAGTTCGAACGGCGCTACGAGAAGGGCATCGAACTCCTCGAAAAGCAGGACTACGCCGAGGCTTCCCGGATCTTCGAACAGCTCCTGAACGAGAGCGCCGATCCGCAGGATGCGAGCGTGGCCGAATACTGCCTGGCCGAGATCTACTTTCGGAACAAGTCGAACCAGCGGGCGCTGGAGGTGTTCCGGCGCATCGTCGAGAAGTATCCCGGCACGCCCGCCGCGGACAATGCGAAGGCGGGCATCGAATACCTCGAAAATTTCCAGAAACACGAGGCGGAGTACGTTTCACCGGAAGTCGAAGACCGGAAACGCCGCGGCCTGGGCCGATGAGCCGCAACTGCCTCCCACGGACGAACCGAATATGAGAGAACCGAACGAGAGAGGGTTCACGATCATCGAGGTCCTGCTCGCGATGCTGATCATCGGGGCCGGCGTCGTGCCTGTCCTGTCGCTGTTCCTGACCGGATCGCGCACCGTCGAAAAGGGCGGGGTGCTGCTCTCGGCGACGATCGCGGCCCAGAACATCCTCGATCGGGCGAAAAGCGACGCGTTCCTCTGGGGGAACATCCCGCTGACGCTCGATTTCCCCGATCCCGACCATCCCCAGTTCGCGCTGCCGGCCTTCTTCACGCAGAAATACAAGGCTTCCGGAACGCTGATCATCGAAGAGGCGCCGGGCCACACCGTCATCGGCACGGGGGACAAGGAGACCAACCTGATCCAGATCAGCGTGATCATCCGGTGGGTCGAGAACAACTTCCCGCGTCAGACGCGCCTCGTCACCTACCGCGCGAACACGAACAGCTACGATCTGAAGACCTCGGCGAAGTTTTGAGGGACGTCACGAATATGTATGATGTAATATTCAATGGGTCCCGGTCTCGGCGAGGCTTCACCCTCGTCGAGTTGTCGATCTCGGCCGTGATCGTGGTGCTGATCGGACTGGTTCTGATCGCCGTGTTCCGGAGCAATCTGGCCACCTGGAAATGGGGCCAGGAGCGCATGGAGTTCAACCAGAAGCTCCAGCTCGCCATGAAGCAGGTGTTCACCGACATCAAGCGCATCAATCCCGTCGTTCAGACCGACACGCTGGGCAACCTCTGGTTCCAGGGCGAGCGGATCGGCGACCTGTTCCCGAACGTCATCGAGGTGGTCGAGACGGACAAGGAGCCGGCGAACGGGGGCGAGGAGCTCGTCTTCTTCCACACCAGCTACACGCGGCCCGGCGAGAAGGTCCAGGTGCGGCTGTTCCTCGAGAAAGACGCCCTGATGCGCGAAACGACGGATCAGAACGGCTCGCGGTCGCGGGTCGTGATCTCGGACCGGGTCAGCGACCTGCATTTCCGGCGCAATCCCGCCGACATCAACGAGATCGCCGTCACGATGCGGATCGCCGACGACATGAACCCGAAGCTGGTCGAGGAGCTGGCGTTTGCGGTGCATCTCGACACCGACCTCGTCTGCGTGAAGGAGAGGGACGAGTCATGACGCGATCCACAGGCGCCCGCCGCGGCTTCATCGCCTTCTACTCCTTCATCCTGCTGCTGATTCTCGGCATCTTCGGCATCTCCTACTGGGCCGTTTCGCGGCTTTCGACGAGCGCGATCGTCCAGGAGGCCGGCCGCATCCGTGCCCGGAACCTCGCCCAGGCCGGCGTCGAGAAGGTCATGATCAACATCCTGAACCAGTACCGGCTCGGCAACCACAACCTCACCTACCCGGGAAAATTCAGCAAAGAGCGCACCGACAAGGAATACAACGTCGAGTTCGGCGACGGGATGTACCGGGTCGAGTCGGTCCAGCCCTACACGATGCCGGGCAGCAGCAAGATCATGACGGCGGTGCCGTATGTGCAGCGCCAGACGGTCACCGGCACCTACGACGTCTGGAAGGTCGTGGTCGTCGGGGAAGTGTCCGAAGGCGGGATCCGGGCCCGGGTCGAGACCCTGGTCAAGGTCATCAGGCAGTTCGCCCGATACTGAGGGCGCGCACCGCAACGGGGAGGAGCCGAAATGGACGGAATGACAGCGCGAACGAGGGACGGCGGGTTCCGGAACTGGCTGCGCGGGCTTGTGCTGGGCAGCCTGGCCGCGATGACCTGCGTGACGATGGCGCAGGCCGGCGACGACGGTCCGCAGTTCCGCGGCTTCTCAGCAAAAGTATCTGGCGATATCTATGGCCAGACGCG
This sequence comes from Candidatus Ozemibacteraceae bacterium, assembly GCA_035388825.1. Lineage (GTDB taxonomy): Bacteria > Muiribacteriota > Ozemobacteria > Ozemobacterales > Ozemobacteraceae > MWAR01. The sequence goes on along the minus strand of DAOOQQ010000011.1, from coordinate 47,257 downwards.
CGTGATCGAGGACATGGACAATGACGGGAAGCGAGATCTGATCTTCGGCGCCACGGACGGGAAGATCCATCTCTTCTCGGCGAACGGCAAGGAGATCATCCGCCCCCCGAACTGGCCGAAACAGACGGGGGCGCCGATCCTCTCCGACGTGTCGGTGGCCGATCTCGACCGGGACGGGGATTCCGAGATCATCGCCAGCTCCCTGAACGGCAAGGTCTACTGCATGAACCGCCAGGGCGTCCAGAAATGGGTGGTCGACACCCGCGGCACGATCCGTCTTTCCGCGCCGGAAGTCGCGGACGTCGACGGGACGGGGGAGATGGCGGTGTTCATCGGCTCGAAAGCGGGCACCGTGAGCCGGATCGACAAGGAGGGCCGGGTGGTCTGGGAAGTGCCGCTCTCGACGTCGGTTTCGTCGCGGGTGACGGCGGCCGACATCGACGGGAACGGAGTGAAAGAGGTCGTCGCGAAGGACGACAACGGCAAGGTCACGGTGTTGAACATCCGGGGAACCCCGGAGCACGGGTGGCCCCAGGCGACCGTGCCGAATCTCACCTGGCCGTTCGAGGCCGGAGCCGGCGACACGAACGGCGACGGCATCAAGGAGATCTTCACGACGACGCCCGAGAAGAAGTTCATCATCTGGGACAGAAACGGCACGGTCAAGACCCAGTTTGCCCTCTCCGACGCGTCGCACTCGGCTCCGAGGCTGGCCGACCTGAACGGTGACGGGCGCGACGAGTTCGTCATCGGCCAGGCCGACGGTGTCGTCATGGTGTGCGATCGCGAAGGCAAGCCGCTCACCGGCTGGCCGTTCAAGACGAAACATTCGATCTACCACACCCCCCAGATCATCGATATCGACGGGGACGGCCGGCTGGACGTCGTGTTCACCGCCTGGAACCCCGAAGGGGTCGGCAAACAGGCCGGCTACGTCATGGCCCTGAGCCGTGACGGGAACCCGCTGCCGGGGTATCCGAAATATATCGGTAAATCTATAGCGCCGCTGACATTTGCCGATCTCGACGGGGACGGGTATCTCGAGATGATCGCGACGGGCGGCATCAACTACACCGATGACCAGCTCCATGTCATCCCGACGAACGCGCGGGTGCAGATCCGGATGGCGGTGCTCGGCAGCGAGGTGTCGTTCTGATGAGGGCGTTCGCGAAGCGCTGCGGAAGGCTGGTGGCGGTGGGGCTGGTGATCGGGGCGGTCGGGATGGCGGCGCTCCCCGTCCTGGACGCGCAGGAGGCGGATGATATCCGGGAGTTCCTGCAGCGGGGTCAGGCGTGCTATCTGAAGCGCGATCTTTCCGGCGCCGCGCTCGAGTTCGAGAACGTGCTGCTGCTCGAGCCCGAGAACTTCGAGGCGCTGATCTGGCTGGCGCAGATCTACGCGGATCAGAAGAACATGTTCAAGGCCCGGCAGATGCTTTCCCAGGCGAAGAAGATCATGCCTTCCCATGCGCGGGTCGTCGCCCTGGACAAGCTGTTCGGGCCGGACAAGCCGCGGGTCACGAAGAAAGAGACAGATCTGGTGATGCACGAGGCCCTGACGCTGCTCGGGTCGGGCACGCGACTGCGGCCGTTCGGACTGGTGGTGCCGGAGCAGAAGGTGCGGGCTCCTGGCGTTCCTTCGGCCACCGTGGCGGCGTTCGAGGATGTCGAGGTGGCGATCGAACCCGCGTTGGGCGGAGGGCAGGCCAGTCTCGCCGCGGGCCTCGACGCGTTCGCCAAAGAGGAGGGGCCGCTCGCGGCCGTTTTCGAGGCGCGGTCGGTCGCGGGGCTGGCGAAGGCGCTCGACACGTATTTCGAGCTTGCCGGCCGCGACCGGACGGTCGTAGAACAGGACGACCGGGGGCTGCTGAAAGAGGGGCTCGAGTTCTACGAGCCGAAATGTCGGGCGAACGCCAGCGATACCGAGGCGGTCTATTATTACGGTATGATCCAGTTCTACAACGGCTCGGTCGACGAGGCGTTCAAACTGCTCGAGCCGCTGCGCGAGACCGAAACCCCCTTCGGAGAACGTCTCCAGGTGGTCTGGAACGAGATCGACAAGCGGCGCCAGGAGGAAGAAGCCCGACGAGAGGCCATCAAGCGTGCCGAAGAGGCCCGCGAGGCCGCGCGTCAGGCCGCCGCCGCCGAAGCCGCCGCCGCTTCCGCCGCGATCGTCGCCGCCTCGGCCAACGCCCCTGCCGGAACCGTCGCCTCGGCGGCCAGTCCGGCCGATGCCGTGCATGCCGAAGGGTATGAGTTGTACAAGAAGGGGCAGGTCGATGCCGCGATCGAGAAGTTCAACACCGCGATCAGCCGCAACCCTGACGAGCCGATGTATCACTATCATCTGGGTCTGGCGATGACGGACAAGGGGCTCGGCGGCCAGTATGATGCGTTCGACCGGGCGATCGAGTCGTTCAACAAGGTGCTCCAGCTCGCCCCGCCGGGGGAAAAACTGGCGAAGGATGCGGAGGCGATGATCCGCGACATCACCGCCGCCAAGAGCACCCTGAAACGCTGAGCCGCAAAAAGATCGGTTGCGGGTTCGGTTTTGTGTTATACTTTCCCACGTTCATTCCAAGGAGGAGTGCGCGATGGGCGTTTCCACCCCCAAACAGAACCGCGGCCAGGAGCTGTTTCCCGACGCAGACGCCGGCGATCCCGGCGTGACCGTCGAGGTTCCCGCCACCCGCCCGTTCGAGGGGTACACCTATCTCCGGAAGGAGTGGCTCGACCAGGAGGACGGGATCGAAAAGGTCACGTTCAACATGGCGCTCGGGCCGGCCAATCTTCCCGCCGACTGGAGCCGCACCCAGAGCTTCGTGATGATGCCCGAATGGGGCACCTCCCCCCTGCGTCGCACCTGGATCGTCCGCCTGCCCACGCACCTGGACGGCCAGGATAGATATCTTTTTCACTATTTTTTCCAGACGTTCTATACGAACGGGGAAGAGCGCGTCAGCAGCATGTTCGCACAACTGGTCCAGCCGCACGAGGTCGAGTATCTCGACTATGCGGGCGAACTGGTGAACGTGAGGCTGCACTGGAGCATCGGCGACTGGGCGTATGCGCAGGACACCGATCTGGAAGCCGACGGCATCGAGTGGGGCAGCGAGTTTTCCGTCAGCAGCGCGCCCTATCGCGCGAAGGACCGGCTGTATCAGAACGGCCGGCTGCTCGTGGTGCGCCGCCTGCCGGTTCCCCGCAGGTTTCGCGGACTGATCTGGGCTCCGAAGGGCGCCGAGGTCCGCTACTGTTTCCAGCTTTCGCGGTACCGCCCGGAAGGCGTGGACCAGCTCTGGGACAACAATTTCGGTAAAGATTACTCTCTGACCATCTAACGGCGAGGAGACACTCACTCATGAGACACCCCGATATCCTGACCCGCGAAGGCGCCGTCCTTCTCATTTGCGATGTGCAGAAAAAGTGCATCAAGCCCATCTACCGCAAGGAACCGATGATCAACAACATCAAGACCCTCGTTTCCTATGCCGGCGTGATCGGCCTGCCCATCCTCCTCACCGAACTGGCCCCCCAGACGTTCGGCAGCACGATCGAAGAGATCAAGAAGCAGATGCCGCGCCTCGAACCGATCAAGCGCAGCCGCTATAGCGCCTTCGGCAGCGAGGATCTGACGCTGCGCCTCGAAGCGATGAACACGAACACCCTCGTGGTGGTCGGCATGGAAACGCATGTCTCGGTCTGCCAGACCGTACTCGATGCGCTCACCCGCGGCTTCCGGGTCCATGTCGTTCTCGACGCGACCAGCTCCCGCCGGAAGGTCGACTGGAAGGTTTCGCTCGAAAAGATGCGCCGCGCCGGGGCTATCGTGACCACGATGGAACTGGTGATGCACGAGATGATCGAGCGCGTGGACGTGCCGCATTTCGACAAGTTCCAGGAGCTTCTGAGCAACATCGGCCGCTGAAGGTCGTTTGCACATGACGATGCCGGTCGATGAAACCCAGGTCACGTTCCTGATCGGCGGACTGGGAGCCGGGAAGACCGAGCTTGCGCTGAATCTCGCGATCCGGCGGGCACGCCAGCTCGGCCCCGGCCTTTCCCATCTGCTCGACCTGGATATCGTCAACCCGTTTTTCCGCGTTCGACACCTGCGTGACGCTCTCGAGCGCGAAGGCGTGAAGCTGATCGCCCCCGATGCGCAGGTGACCGCGAACGACATGCCGGCCCTTCCGGGGGCCGCGTTCGGCATTCTCGCCCGCCACGACACCGCGGTCGTCTGTGACGTGGGTGGGGGGGAGCTCGGTCTGCGGGTGCTCGGGCGGCTTGCGCAGCAGGCGGCGGCCCGCAAGGCCCAGACGTATTTCGTGATCAATCCGTATCGACCCGGGTTTCTCAATCCCGACCAGATGCGCAAAAGCTTCGAGCTGCTCTGTGAGCTGTCCTCGCTCGAGGTGACCCATATCGTGGCCAACCCGCATCTGATCAATGAAACGACGCCCGAGCTGTTCGAGGCCGGTCTTGCGAAAGTCCGGACGTTCGCCGAGACGATGCGGATACCGATCGCTTTTTCCGTGGCGGCGCCGGCCCTTCTCCGGCTGCTGCCGCACACGGCGGGGGCGTCCTCCGACGAGGCCCCCACGAATCTTGTTGAGTATGACGGCCAGCCGCTCCTCGTGCTGGACCGGTACTGGGAAACACCCTGGATCATTGGAAAGGAACAGGAGGTTGCGACATGCCCAAATGGGTAATCAATGAAGACCTGTGCAAGGGTTGCGGAATCTGCATCGGACGTTGCCCGATGAAGGTGCTCGGGGTTTCCGATCATCTGTCCGCCAAGGGATACCATCCGACGAAGATGCTGAACGAAGAGAAGTGCACCTCGTGCGCACTGTGCGCGCGAAGCTGCCCCGACGTGGCTATCGAAGTGTTCAAGGCCTGAATCATCCAGAAACGGAGCGAACAATGGCTGACAAGATCCTGATGAAAGGCAACGAGGCCCTGGCCGAGACGGCCGTCCTGGCCGGTTGCCGGCATTATTTCGGTTATCCCATCACCCCGCAGAGCGAGCTGCCCGAGTATCTGGCGAAGCGGCTTCCCGAGGTCGAAGGCGTGTTCCTGCAGGCCGAGAGCGAGATCGCCGCGATCAACATGGTCTTCGGCGGCGCCGCCACCGGCGCGCGCGTCATGACCAGCAGCAGCAGCCCCGGCGTCAGTCTGAAGCAGGAAGGTATTTCCTACATCGCGGCGGCCGAGCTTCCCTGTCTCATCGTCAACGTGATGCGCGGCGGTCCGGGCCTGGGCAACATCTCGCCGGCCCAGTCGGATTACTTCCAGGCGACCAAGGGCGGTGGCCACGGGGATTACCACCTGATCGTTCTGGCCCCCAACTCGGTCCAGGAAATGTCCGACATGACGATGAAGGCGTTCGAGGCGGCCGATACGTTCAAGAACCCCGTCATGATCCTCAGCGACGGCGTTCTCGGCCAGATGATGGAGCCGGTCGTGCTGCCCGAGCCGGTCAACTACGACATCAACGCGAAGAAGTGGGGCCTCGGGTACCGCGGCGCCGACAAGAAGGGCCGCAACCTCTGCACGACGATCTTCATGGACGTCGAGCACCTCGAGGAGCACAACTGGCATCTCTACCAGAAGTACCAGTTCATCCGCGACGAGTTCGAGAAGGGCTCCTGGAAAGATCTGGCGGTCGAAGAGCACGAGTGCGAAGACGCCGACATCATCCTCGTCGGGTACGGCATCATCAGCCGCATCCTGAAGACCGTCGTCGAGAAGTGCCGGAAACGCGGCATCAAGGCCGGTCTGCTGCGCCCGAAGTCGCTGTGGCCTTTCCCGAGCGCCCGCGTCGCCGAGCTGGCGAAGAAGACGAAGCAGTTCCTCGTCGTCGAGATGTCGTGCGGCCAGATGGTCGAGGACATCAAGCTGGCCGTCGAGGGCAAGGTGCCCGTCTACTTCTTCGGCCGCACCGGCGGAACCATTCCGTCCGACTTCGAGATCCTCAACGAAGTCGACAAGATCGTGCGCCCCGACTGACGGCGCCGCGCAGACAAAGGAGCGAAGCAAATGCAGAAGATATTCTCGCGGCCGCAGAGCCTGAGCGCGAACCCGACCCATTATTGTCCCGGCTGCGACCACGGCGTCATCCATCGTCTCGTGGCCGAGTCCGTCGACGAGCTGGGCCTGGCCGAACGCACGATCGGCGTGGCGCCGGTCGGCTGCTCGGTATTCGCCTACGAATACTTCAACCTCGACTTCATCTCCGCCGCCCACGGCCGCGCACCGGCCGTCGCGACGGGCATCAAGCGCTGCCGGCCCGACTCGATCGTGTTCACCTACCAGGGTGACGGCGATCTGGCCGCGATCGGCACGGCCGAGATCATCCACGCCGCCAACCGCGGCGAGAACATCACGGTGGTGTTCATCAATAATGCGATCTATGGAATGACCGGCGGTCAGATGGCCCCGACCACGCTGGTCGGCATGAAGACGGCGACCTCGCCCTACGGCCGCGACGCTTCCCTGACCGGCAACCCGATCAAGATTTCCGAAATGATCGCCTGTCTCGACGCCCCGGCCTATGTGACCCGCGTCACGGTGAACACCCCGGCAGCCCTGATGAAGACGAAGAAGGCGATCAAGAACGCCTTCCAGCTCCAGAAGGACGGCAAGGGTTTCTCGTTCGTCGAAGTGCTGTGCATCTGCCCGACCAACTGGGGCAAGCAGCCCGCCGATGCCCACAAGTGGCTGGGGGACAACATGATCCCGGTCTTCCCGCTCGGCACGTTCCGGGACAAGCACAAGATCGAAGCCTGAGAAATCCACGGCCGGCCGCGCATGCCTCACGGCATCGCATCCCGTCATCGAGAGACATGGGCGACCCGCAAGGGTCGCCTGTTGTCTTCAGAGCAGGAGATCGACGCACCACTGGGACACCGAGGCACAGAGGATGAACCGAAATATGGGACGATCGCCTCTGTGTCTCCGTGCCTCCGTGGTTCGTTGAATATCAAAGAATATAAAGGATAAAATATGAATATCCCCCAGGGAAAGGAAGAAGTCATCATGGCCGGGTTCGGCGGTCAGGGCGTGCTGTTTCTGGGCAAGGTTCTGGCCGAGGTCGGGATGGCGGCCGGGAAGAACGTGTCCTGGCTCCCCTCCTACGGCCCCGAGATGCGCGGCGGAACCGCCAACTGCTCGGTGGTCATCTCCGAGACCCCGATTGCCTCGCCGATCGTGAACGAGCCCGACCTGCTGATCGCGATGAACCGCCCCTCCGTCACGCGGTTCCTTCCCAAGGTCAAGAAGGGCGGCGTCATGATCTACAACGCGTCCCTGATCCCCGAGGAGACGTTCCGGGGTGACGTGAAGGCTGTTCCCGTGCCGGCCAGCAAGATCGCCGGCGATCTGGGCAGCGAGCGCGTCGCCAACGTCGTCATGGCCGGCGCCTTCCTGCGCGCCTGTCCCGTCATGTCGCTCGAGCAGGCGCTCAAGCAGATCGAGCATCTCACCCCCGCGAAGAAGAAGGAGATGCTCGAGCTCAACAAGACGGCTTTCACCAAGGGCTACGAATACGCCAACGCCTGAATTTGCCGTTTTCGTCAAACGCCCCGCGTGTCCCCGCGCGGGGCGTTCTCTTTCCCCCGCCCCCGGGGCCAGTTGCGCTTTTTGGAACGGGTCGGTAGAATAGAGGGCAGGATCAATGGCCGGTTTCAGCCGGCCGTGAAGGAGAAACCGGGTTGAAGAACTGAGACGGTGGCGCTGACAGGAAGAACGGCGGGCTTTTTTGACGGCTCGCCGGCGCGCTCCGTCCGGTGGGAAGGACAACGGGAATTCCGTGCATGCCTTTCCCCGGTTCCAAGGCAGGATGACCATCGGATTCCCTGGCGTCCAGCACATTGCGGAGCGACCGGCCTGCCCTCTTGCTAGGGGGATTTCATGATCAGATTCATCGATGTGGATTTCACGCATGCGGATGCGCCCGAACCGCTGTTTTGCGGGATCAGTCTCCAGTTCGACACGGGCTGGACGGGCCTTGTGGGGGCGAACGGTTCGGGTAAGACCACGTTGCTCAGGCTTGCGGCGGGCGATCTGGCGCCGGACTCGGGACGGATCCTCCGCAAGGGGCGGCTGGGTCAGTGCCACCAGCGAACGGATTTCCGCCCTGACGGGTGGGAGGTATTCCGCGATGCCGGAGATGCCGATGCCGCACGGTTGAAAGGCATTCTCGGCATCCGGTCGGACTGGTGGGAGCGCTGGGACACCCTGAGCCACGGGGAGCGGAAACGGGCGCAGATCGCGACCGTGTTGTGGCGCCAGCCCGACGTCCTTCTCGTCGACGAGCCGACCAACCATCTTGACGCGGAAAGCGGGGAGATGGTGCGGGCCGCGCTTGCCGCCTTCCGCGGCATCGGCATTCTCGTCAGTCACGACCGGCAGCTCCTTGATGATATATGCACAAATATTATATTCATCGAACCACCGGGAGTCCTTGCCATCCCTGGAGCCTACACCGAGGCAGCCGCCCAGAAGGAGCTCGGGGAGGAGCACCAGCGCCGGCAGCGGAGTGTCGCGAAGGATGAGGTGCAAAAGCTGCATCGGGAGATGATCCGCAGGCAGGCCGAGGCAGCCCGGTCGGCCAGCCGGATGTCGAAGCGCCATCTCCACCGGAATGATTCGGACGGCCGGGGAAAAATCGATCTGGCCCGGCTGACCGGAAAGGATGCCATTGCCGGCAACTTCGCCCGGCAATTGCGCGGGCGGCTCGAGAAGGCCGGGGAGCTGCTGGAGGGGATCGGCTTCCGAAAGGAGTACGATCTTGCCTACCGGATCGAGGGCGAACGGTCGAACCGGGATGTCCTGGTGCGGCTCGAGCAGGGGGTTCTGCCGCTCGGGCCGTCGATATCGCTCGCCTTTCCCGATCTTGTCCTGCTGCCGGCAGACCGGATCGGCATCAGCGGCCCGAATGGCACGGGCAAGAGCTGCTTCCTCCGGTATCTGGTCGGTCGGTTGAGCCTGCCGGCCGATCGTGTGGTGTATTTGCCGCAGGAAATTCCGATCGATGATGGGGAGCGGCTGATCCGCGAGGTGCGGCGGCTGAAGAGGGACGAGCTCGGCGGGGTCCTGGCTTGCGTGAGCTGTCTCGGAACGCGGCCCGAACGGCTCCTGCGGGGGGATCTGCCCAGCCCCGGCGAGATCCGCAAGATTCTGCTGGCACTCGGCATCATTCGCCGTCCGCACCTGATCGTCATGGATGAGCCGACGAATCATCTGGATCTTCCGGCGGTTGAGTTGCTGGAAAAGGCTTTGCGGGGGTTTCCCGGCGCTCTGATTCTCGTGAGCCACGATGCGCGGTTTCTCGACGGGCTTGCGGATACCCGGTGGCGATTTTCCCGGGAATCGACCGGGAGGATGGCCCTGCGGGTGGCGTAAGGGGGCTGGTGAAGGCGCCGCCGCCTGGTTGCGGGTAGATGTGGTACCATCAGGCATCCGCATCGCCTGCGAAAAGTCCAGCGGGGATGCTTCGGACAAATCAGCATAAAGGATGCGCACCATGAGGTTGCAGGCGATACTGTTCCTGGTGTTGGTGGGACTCCTCCTTGTCCGGTTTCCGGTCCTTGCGAAAAACAACACGCAGGAAGATGAATTGAAGAAGCAGGCTGATGAACTCACATATGCCGGCCAGCTGAACAAGGCGAACGAGCTCCTCGGGAACGAGCTGAAAAATGGAACGGGATCCTCCTCCGGAGCCGACGGCGGCTGGGACATGACGTCGATGATGCTCAGCATGATCTGGGGCTCGATTGGCGTCGGATACTTCATCTACGGAAAAAAGCAGGCGAAAGCGCTCTTCCTGCTCTGCGGCATCGGTCTGAGCGTGTTTCCGCTGTTCGTTTCGGGTACGGTCTTGAGTATCGTGCTCGGTATGGGATTGTGCATCCTACCGTTCAAGGTCGATTTTTAACGCCCATTTCTGCATCGAGATTGCGGGAAAGGTGGAATTTCGGCCGCGGGTGATGTAAAATCAGGGAACTGACCCTATCTCCGAGGAGGCTCATGCATGTCTGCAGAGGTTGAACGGATCATCCTGGCCGGGTTTGGCGGACAGGGCATCCTGTTTCTGGGAAAAGTTCTCGCCGAGGTCGGCATGCGCAACGGCAAACACGTGTCCTGGCTGCCTTCATACGGCCCCGAGATGCGCGGCGGCACCGCGAACTGCACCGTCATCCTCTCGTCGCACGAGATCGCTTCCCCGCTGGTTTCTGTGCCCGACACGGTCATCGCGATGAACCGCCCGTCCGTGGCCAAGTTCAATCTTCGCATCAAGGCCGGCGGCATGCTGATGTACAACTCCTCTCTGATCGAGCGCCAGGAATTCCGCGACGACATCCGGCTCGTCGAGGTGCCGGCGAGCGAGATCGCCGACGAGCTCGGCAATCCGCGCGTGGCCAACCTCGTGATGGCCGGCGCCTACGCGAAGTTCAGCAAGCTGGTCTCGTATGAAGCCATGGCCGAGAATCTGCCCAAAATCACTCCCAAGGCCAAGAAAGAGCTGATCGACCTGAACCTGAAAGCCCTCGAACGCGGCTTCCAGTTCGTGACCGAGAAGAAGTACATGTTCGGCCGGTACGTCTACTCGGTGTTCAAGGGTATCGGCAGCAACTCCTGATGTTTTCCCGTGCGGTTCCGCCCCGGATCGGCCGTTCAATGAGCCCCCAGGCGGAACCGTCGCATTTTCAGCGGAGGTCGCGCACGCGTCTCCCGATCGCAGGAAGGTAAACGGACACCATGACGGAAACCACGAAGAAAACCCCCAGAGCGAAGATCACTGCGAAGACGGCGACGAAGCCCGGCGCGAAGAAAACCGCGCCGGCTGTGAAAAAGACTGCCGCCACGGCCGGAAAAGCGCCGGTGAAGCGCTCACGGGCATCGACTGCGAAAGAGACCGGCATCATCAAGCCGCCGCGTCGCAAGGTTGCGCCGAAAACCCGCAGCGAAGAGCGAGTGACGTCGCGCCGGGTCGCGATGCACGACCTCCCCGACACGCTCGTGCAAGCCCTGAAAGCCCTCGCCGAGAAGAAGGTCATCGATCTTGCCGTACTCGACGTCGACGGCCTCGTTTCCTATGCCGATTACTTCGTGCTCGGCACCGGCACCAGCACGCCCCACATCCAGGCCATGGCCGACGCCGTCGCCCACCTCCTCAAGGTGCCCGGCGTGAAGGGTGCCCGTGTCGAGGGCGATGCCCAGGCCACCTGGGTGCTGATCGACGGCGGAGACTTCGTCGTCCATTTGTTCCAGCCCGATGCCCGGCGCTTCTACGCGCTGGATGACCTGTGGGGCGATGCCCCGAGGATCCCCTTCGAAGCATGAGCGACGAGGTGCTCGTTCCGCATGCGCGGGTTCTCGAACCCGACGCCGGCGGCGTTCTGAGCGACGAAAACCGTCATTATCTCGAGCGCGTGCTGCGGCTTCGGGCGGGGGATGCCTTCACCGTTACCGACGGAACGGGCCGCGAGACGATCGCCGTTCTCGGGGCTCAGGGCTCTTACCAGCTCCGGGAATGGACCGACCCCGGGCGAGAACCGGCGTTCGAGACGACGATCTTCTGCGCCGTTTCGAAAGGGGACCGGTTCGAGTGGCTGATCGAGAAAGCTGTCGAGATGGGCGTGCGGCGCATCGTGCCCCTGCTGACGAGCCGCGTGGTGGCCGGAACGCCGGGGCGCGCGAAGATCGACCGGTGGAGCAAGATCGCCGTGACCGCGATGCTCCAGTGCGGCGGCTGCGTGATGCCCGAGGTGGCCGAACCACTGCCGTTCCGGGAGCTCCCCCGGCCGTCCGGCGATGTGCGACCGGTGCTGCTCCACGAGATCCCCATGGCGGTCTCGCTCCGGGAGCTGCCGAAAGCCGAGAAACCGGAACTGTGGCTTGCTTCGGGCCCCGAGGGCGGGTTCGACCCGAACGAGGTGAAGACCTTTCTCGACGCCGGTTGGCAGGCTGTCTGGCTCGGCAAACGTCTGTTCAAGACCGACACCGCCCCCGTCGTCGCCCTCGCCCGCCTGCTGAGCCTCTGAAGACCCCGAAGCCAGGTTCGGTCACGACAACCATACGCCATTGAATAAATCGCAGGTCTCAAGGCCGTATCCGCAGATGCAGGGCAGATGAAGGACAGATGGGAACGACCGTTGAGAACGAAAGACCGATCTTTCGTGATCTGAAAAACAATTCGTGCGTTTCCTGCCGTTTATCTGCGACATCTGTGCCATCTGTGGATGTGGCTCTCGTTCTGAATCGCACATGCCGGGTGTGAGGGCACAAAGACGATGGGGAGTGACCCCGCCGCGACGTTCATGATGTGTCTGAATATAAAACTATGAGCTATTCATTTTTATTGAGATCGCTGGGGTGCAAGGTCAGCCAGTATGACGGGGCGCGCATCGCCGAGATGCTCGTCGGGCGCGGCTTCCGCCATGCCGCCGAAGGCGAGGCCCCGGATCTGTTCATCCTGAACGGGTGTGCCGTGACCGGCCGCGCGTCCCAGAAGGTGCGGCAGGCGCTGCGGGCCGCCCGGCGCCAGTGGCCTGCGGCCCGCATCGTTCTGGCGGGCTGTGAAGCCCGCCTGGAGGGCCGGCATTCGCACGGGGAGGATGAGGAACCGCCCGTCGAGAAGGACGGCACGCTCCCGTATGCGACCGTTCCGGCCGTACGGGAGCTTCTCGAAAAGCTCGGAATGCTGCTGCCCCCTGTCCCTGCTGATGACGAGGAGGCGCATCTGCCCGAAGAGCTGATCGGCGGCGAGCGGACACGGGCGTTCCTCAAGATCCAGGATGGCTGCACCCAGTTCTGCGCCTACTGCATCGTTCCGCATCTGCGCGGTCCCGAAACCTCCCGGGAACGGCCGGAGCTGCTTGCCGAAGCCCGCCGCATCGTGGCGGCGGGGCGCCGGGAGATCGTGGTCACCGGCATCCACGTCGGACGGTATGCCTTCGGCCTCGTGCCGCTTCTGCAGGAGCTGGCCGGCCTCGCGGGCCTGGAACGCATCCGTCTCAGTTCGATCGAGCCGATCGAGGTGGGGGAGGAGCTGGTCGCGTGGCTGGGATCGGAGCCGAAAGCCTGTGTCCATCTGCATCTGCCGCTCCAGTCGGGATGCGACGAGACCCTGAAGGCGATGCGGCGGCCCTACGACACTGCCGCTTTCGCCGCCCTCGTCAGCCGCTTGCGAAGCCGCCTGCCCGATATCGGCATCAGCACCGACCTCATCGTCGGCTTCCCGGGCGAGACCGAGGCGCAGTTCGCCGCAACCCTTGCATTCGTCGAGAAGATGGCGTTCTCGAGAATCCATATTTTCCGCTATTCCCCAAGAACCGGCACCCCCGCCGCGACGATGCCGGATCAGCTTTCGAATGCGGTCAAGCAAGCCCGCGCCAGGGCCGTCGAAACCGTATGGAAAACGACCGCCCGCGCCTTCCACGAGCGATTCGTGGGCAGGGAAGCGGAAGTGCTGTGGGAAACGCGGGATGACGATCTCTGGCACGGTCTCACACGGGCATACATCCCGTGCCGGACCCGCAGCGACCGGGATCTCCACAACGTGATCACCCGCGTCCGGGTTACCGCCGCCGACGCCGAGGGCTGCGTCGTCGAGATCGCCTGACCCTGACTCGGTCAGGGATGCCGGTCACTTCGTGGTGGCGAGGTTGGCCATCGCTTCTTCGATGACCTTCGCGTTGTCGATCGACATCTCCTTCGTGCGCAGCGTCTCGACCTTGCTCTTGCCGAAGTTGAACACCTGCTTGTTGGCCTCGTAGGCCTTGATCTTCTTCTCGATCGAGCTGTCGTTCATCCATTGCAGGTCGCACTTGGCATACTCGGCCTTGATCTGTTCCATTTCCTTGCACTTGGCATCGATCATCTTCTCGAGATCGGCCCGCGCCTCCCCCGTCTTCTCGTTGAGCCGGAGGTCGTTGGCGAGATTCGCGCGCAGCTCCTCGGTCGTGGCCGGATACTGGTCGATCAGCCTGGTGAACTGCTTCATCTTCTCCGGGTCTTTCTTGTCCTCTTCGCTCAGCTTTTCCATCGCTTTCTCGATTTGCCGGTCGGCGAGCTTCATCTCGTAGGCCTTCTTCTGGGCCGACGCCTGCTCTTTCTGTGATGCGTTCTTCTCGTCATATATCGTGTCAAATGATTTCCCGAAGAACTCCTTCTCATCCTCCTGGATCTTCTTGTCGACTTCCTGGATGATTTTGTCCGCCTCGTCGGAGGGCCGTTGGCCCTTGGCCGGCAGGCCGTTCTCAGGGCATTCAATATCGGCAAGTTTATTCCGCATCGTCGTGGCGAACTCGACGTCGGGGTCGGTGCCGGTCAGCCAGCCGAAGGCGTAGTTGTACCACTTCTTGCCGGTGTCGACGTCCTTGATCTGGTTGTTCAACTCCTTCAGGTCGGAATTGGCCTGTTTGATCGTATCCTGCTGCACCGTGGACATCTCGTCGAGCTGTTCCTTGGTGAGGTTCTTCAGCGAGTCGGCCGTCAGCTCCTGGTCGAACCAGTTGGATTTTTCTGCCTCCGAGAGATCCTCCTTGATCGTCGAGGCGGTCTGCAGGTTGCTGGCATACGTCTTGTTCGCGAGCTGGTAGTAATCGTCGCGCATGATGACCGAGGTGCGCTCGGTGTGCGTCAGCTCCTTCCGCGAGCCCGGCACGCGCATCTTCATGGTCACGACCACGTCCACGCGGGCCGACTGCTGGGGATTGGCCTCGGCCTCCTCCGCGGAAAGGGTTTTGCGCGAGACGGTGACGGTCTCGACGTGACTGGAAAGCGTGCGCGGCCCTTTCCCGGCCATTTCCCGGCGCAGGAGGGGCTTGGAGAAGGTGTATTTGACGGCGATCGTCCGCTCGTTGGCGAGTTTCTCGCCCTCCATCGCTTTTTCATCTCCCGAGAACCGGTCGAACTCCATCGAGAGGGGCTCCTGGGAGATCTTGAACGTGCCGGCCTTGACGGCCTTCAGGTCGGCGGTCAGCATCTGGATGATCAGCCGGCTGTCGTGCTGGAGCGTCTGGCGTGTCGTGGTCTGGGCCATGTTGCGCTGGGCCTGGCTCCAGAGGTTCATCGTCACGCCCATGACGATCGAGAACAGGACGATGCTCACCATGACCTCGGTCAGGGTGAATCCGTGTCTGCGATGCGTCTTCATGCGGATGGCCTCATTTCCTGAGCCCCGTTCTCAGAGAAACTTCGTTTCGGGGTTGAACACCAGGGTCGCGGCCCGAAGCCGATGTTCGGGCTGGTTCGTCGCGGCTTTGCCGCCCATGTCTCGCCACTTGATCTCGGCCTCGAAGTAGATCTCGACGAGCTGGCCGGCATCGTTCTTCGAGCCGGTCATGTTCGCCTCGATCCAGAACTCCCGGTCGTCGGCCTTCTTCTGCTCGTCGAGCGCCGCGACCGTCTCGGGATAATACTTCGCGGGCACGGCGAACGGCTTTTCCTGCATCACTTCCGGGCACTCCTTGACGTAGGTCGCGAACGGGACGT
This sequence comes from Candidatus Ozemibacteraceae bacterium, assembly GCA_035388825.1. Taxonomy (GTDB): domain Bacteria; phylum Muiribacteriota; class Ozemobacteria; order Ozemobacterales; family Ozemobacteraceae; genus MWAR01. Next base: position 31,754 of record DAOOQQ010000011.1, on the reverse strand, counting down.
GCTTGACCTCCTCGATCAGCCGGTTGAGGATGGCCGCCGCCTTCGACTGGTTGCTCGTCTTGGCCGTGGCGGTGTAGTTGCCCGAGATGAGCCGCATCAGGGGAATGAAGGCGAGGGCGATGACCGCGGCGGCGACGAGGATCTCGACCAGCGTGATGCCGGTCCGGCCGGGGCGAGGTCGTGGCGTCATGTCAGTCCACCTTCCAGGTCGACCATTTCGGGGAGAGGGTCAGATGGTACCGCCGCGGATCGAACTTGCCGGTCGAGGGGTGCAGGCTGCCGAGGGAAGCGCGCACGCGCGAGGAGATGTAGTCGATCATGACGTGGCCCTGCATGCGCATCTTGTCGACGCGGTTCGTGACCCAGTTGCCCTGGATGTTCAGCGAGGCGCTGGGCGAGACATACAGGCCGACGTTCGTGTAAACCGAGCCTTCGACCGTCCAGTTGCCGGCTTTCGTGACGACCAGGCCGCCGTTGCGGGCGATCAGGCTGAACACCGTGCGCTTGTCGGGATTTTCGGCCACCGATGCATCGTCGATGCACCGGATGTTGCAGCCGAGGTGGATGTTGCCCGAACAGACGATGATGCCCTTCCCGATGACGTTGAACGTGTCGCCTTCGGGGGGCGTGAACTCCTTCTCGTTCGAGCCGATCGAGCCCGCGATGAACGAGACGCCGTTGAGCAGGAACGCCTTTCCCTGGGGCGTGTCGATCATGCGGTTGGGCAGATCCTTCACGAAGGCGTCGTAGTTCGGGTAGTAGTAGGTGGCTTTCTTCGCATACTGCTCGATCGCGTAGAAGTTGGCCGGGCAGTTCACCATCTTCGCCGGATCGTAGGCCGTCAGCGCCGTGTCGGCGGCGTTCGTCTCGACGTCGAAGGGCTTGAGGAACCACAAATTATAGTCATACTTATTTATCACCTCGTCAGAATACCAGACGGGAATCGGAATCGGGGGCACGAAGCACCACGGCGGCGGGAACGGCAGCAGCGGCAGCCGGTCGGTCTGCGTGAGGCCGATGATCGTGACGTGCCACTGGCGGTACCGCTTGGCCACCATGCCTTCGATGTCGCGGGAAAGCGTCGGGTAGACGCTGTTCACCCCGAAAAAGTGCGTCTTGTTCTGGCCCCAGCCAAGGGTCGGCAGGGTGTAGACGCTGTTGCGGGTGCCCATCCAGGGCAGCTCGAAGTCGATGAACGCGTCGGCATCGTCGCTCTGGTCGCCGAACGCGACGGGGGCGTTGGGAAGGGCTTTGCCGAGTCCGCGCTGGGCAAGCGAGATGCCGAAGCTGATGATGGTGCTGCTGACCTTGGAGATATCGGGGATGAAATTGATGCCGTTTTTCTTGTCCTTGTCGGGGGCTTCGGCCGGGGGCTCGGGAGCCCACCATTTGCCGGCGTTCACGCGCTTGATGCTGGAACGCCACGTTTCGCGGTTTTCCTTGTATTTGGGGTCCTTGTTGAGGAATTTCGCGTTTCCCGCGACATCCGAGGAGAAGGAGAAGCCGCGGTTGAGCTTCTCGAATTTGAGGCTCTTGATGCTCGGGATCTTGTATTTCTCTGCGTCGAGCTTTTTCGACTTCGTATAGAAGGTCATGTCGACGTTGTAGTTCGCCTGCGAGACGACCATGTCCTCATCGCGGCCGAGCATCATCAGGCCGTCGATGCCGCCGGACAGGTTCAGGAAGGTGTTGCCGATACTGTTCTGCGAGAACTGCGGCCCCTTCCAGTCACCCATCATCGAACAGTTGATGAGCAGGGGCGTTCCCGGCTCCTCGTCGCTGGCGTAATCGTCCGGCATGTAGTTGATGCGGATCTGGCCGCCGATCTCCTTGTTCTTCTCGCGCGTCTCCTTGTCCTGGATGCGGCCGCCGCTGTTGTTCACGTAGAAGCTGCCGCCGTAATCGTTGAAGTTCATCTTGTCGTTGCTGAGGTTCGCTGCAAAGAAGCTGTACAAGGGCGCCATAGGTTGTATATCGGAGACTTTGAATTCCTTCGTCGCCTCGATGCGCCGTTCCGAGAAGGTGCCGTCGTTGAAGTTGATGCGAGAGACGGATTTGATGCGGATCTCGCCGTATTTCTCGACGTGGTATTCGAAGCCGGTCGGGACCGTGCCGATCGCGGACGGCCACAGGTCGGCCACCTTGGGGAAGAAGTTCTCGTCATACAGCCATTTGAACGGGTAGATGTTCGGCTTGTTGAATGCCTGGGCGACCATGCGGGCAATGACGTCGAGGGTGAAATAATCGTTGATTCCGAGGCCGTCCGGCCGGTTGCAGTTCGAGGCGAACTCGCTGCCCTTCGTCAGGGGTTTGACAGCCAGGTCGATGACGGGGGTCGGGTCGATCGTGGCGAGCGTGATCTCCTTGTTGATCAGCGGGATCCAGACCTTGATCGGGATGGCGAAGTTGAACAGCTTGAGCCAGTCGGGGAAATACAGCAGGAAGGCCATGCGGCCCTTGTTCTCGAGGAAATCCAGGATGTCCTGGCGGGTCGAGAACTCAATATCTATACCAGGAACTTTATATTCGCCGTCGGCCGGCTTTTTCGGGGTGATGCGGAAGGCCTTGTCGACCTCGACGGTGACCTTGACCTCATAATCCTTCGCCCGGCCGTCGCCCATATAGGCGACCAGCTTGTCCATCGTGTCCTCGCCCTCGGGCTTGAGTCGCAGCTCCTTCATCGTGAGCTCGATCTTGTTCTTGAACGGCGTGTTGGCGAAGCCCGAGACGTCGAGCAGTTCGTCGGTTCCCAGATCCCCGCCGAAGGTGTACGGGTTGTTCGCGGCCGTCTTGAGGGGATATCGCAACAGAATCGCGAAGTTCTGCACGTTTGCGTCGGACTTGAACATGTCGGGATTGTTCATCGCCTTGCTGAGCATGTGCACGGCGCGATTGAGGCCGGCTTCGGCGAGGCAGGCGGTCTGGTCGCCCCCGAGCGAGCGGCGGGTCTGCCGGCCGCGCGAGATGGTCGAGTCGGCCAGATACAGCGATACGAGGAAAATCAGGGACAGCATGATGACCACGACGGCGAGAATATTACCCCGCCGGCTGCCTGTCGCTGGATACCGGTTCATACGCGCCTCCTGTTGCCGTCAACCGCCCGGACGGTTCGGATACACCGACTCGCTGTCGGGAAGATCGGCCGGATACAGTTTTCTGGCTTCCTCGACGGCTTTCATGAACGTCGAGACATCGACGTTCGTTCCCATGGCAAGATTTCCTTTGACCAGCTCTTCGCGCAGCCTGCCGGGATCGACCTTGGCGAGCTGGGCGAACATCTCGGCCGCCCGCGCGACGTTATCCGCGACCGGGCCGTAGACGTTGCGGAGCTTCTGCGCGGCGAGGGCATAGTTGCGGAACGCCTTGACGAACTCGGCGACATTGCCCTGGCGCTTGTACACCTCCATCAGCCCGCCGAGCGCTTCGACCTCGAGGAACGCGTTATCCTGAGCCTGCGACAGCGCCGACTTGTAGAATCGTTCCGCTTCCGACAGGTTGCCCTGGTCGAGGCTCGCGTTTCCCTCGATCAGTTCGGGATTCTCGGCGACCTCGGACATCTGGATGGCTTCGGGCGCCATTTCCTGCGGATACCGCCGGTCGCGCGGGGCGGACTGGATCGCGGCCCAGGCCCGGTCGAGGTCCTTCTCGACCCCGCTCTGTTTCTGTTCGATGTGGGCCATCACGCCCCCGATTACCGGTCCCGTTCCGGCGCTGGAAGAGGTCGAGCGGGACGGCAGAATGTCGAAGGCCGAAGTGCGGCTTTCGATGGCATGCGAGGAAAACTCCTGCTCGTCGGGGGTCTGGACCGTCGAGAAAAACAGATACAGAATCGGGACGAGCAGCAGGATACAGCCGATGAAGAACCACCGGACGTCGCTCAGGTCGATGCGGTCGTAATAACTGCTCATGATGTGTACCTTACCCTCTGATTATAGCTCTCTGGGAAGGGGGGTGTACAGATTCACGAATGACGCCGGTTTCGCCGATAACTGGAACGACCCCATGTGAAATCGCATCCGACACAGACACTGCCCGGTTTCCGCCGGTGGGCGCTTCTTCCGCTGCTCATCGGTATTCTGGCGTTGGCCGGCCGGGCGTTCGGCCTGCCGGCGGCCATGGAGATCGCTCCGCCCTGCTCGCTCGAGCGCACCGAGCGCAGCACGACGACCCCTTTCGGCCCCTGGCGCGAGCGCTCCGATCAGCGGCTGAGTTACGGGCATTTCACCCCGTATCTCGGCACCGAGTTCCAGTTCCGGCACGCGATCTTCAAGCACGCATGGGGCACGAAGACCGGGCGCGATTTCCTGTACCACGCGGCCTTTTCCGGACGGAACATGAACTCGCCGATGAGCTTCCGCGTGGGGCGCATCTGGGGCGGGAACAGCCTGTTCCGGCCCGTGGACGGCGGCTCCTGGACCTACCCGTGGGGGCGCCGGCTCTCGACGACGCTCGAAGCCGGAAGACTTGCGACCCCCGATCTGAAGGACAAGGCTGACAAACCCGGCTATTTCGAGGGGCGCCTGCAGTACCGGTTCAACGAGCAGGCCACGGTTTCAGTGGTTTCCGAGCAGGAGTGGCGCGAGAAGTATTCGGCGGCCCGGCTCGGATACGTGATCGACGGGTTGCGGCTGCTCGGCGAATACCGGTCGAGCGGGGCCACCGACACCGTGCGCATGAGCATGCAGTATTACGACGGCAAGTGCGTCGACGTGACGGCGGATTACCGTCTCAACCGCAACGATCTCGTCGACACCGGGATCGGCCGCGCGACGGCCGGGGTCGAGTCGGGCGAGATCTATCTCGAGGGCTCGGTGGGCGGCCAGTCCTACTTCGAAAACGAGGCGTTCGAGGATCGTTCGTTCTGTGAGGGTTCGATCACCTGGGGGAACGGGCGGCGCGGGGAAAACTCGGTCGGGCTCGGCTACACGGTCGAGACCGGGGCCGCATCGGTGAGCCGGACGTTGTCGGGGACCGTCGAACGGGTCGTGACGAAGCGGACCCGCATCGGGCTCACGCTTGCCGAGACGAAGTTCGACCAGCAGAGCGGCAGTGTGCAGAATCTCGAAAGCCGGCTTCACCGGCGCGTCGACTGGGGATTTTATGAGCTGCGGTTTGGTCTGATCGCGGGCGGCGAGAATTCGGATCTGGAGAAAGACATCGGCATCAGGGCCGGTTACGAGTTCTGACGATGCTTCCGGCGGCTTCCTCTCGAGGAATTCCGATCCGCAGATGACGCAGATGACGCAGATCCATTTTTTGCATCACCTTCTGGAATTGCATGGGGCAGTTGCCGGGGCGCGGCCGTTTGAGTAGACTGACGGGCAGAGGACGGATCTTTCACTCAGCCCGAGGAGGCCCCCCGGATGTTGTTCGAGAAGACCCTGCGGATCGAATCCCTGCCGTTCGAAGCCGATCGTGTCGCGATCACCTGTGATGTCGGGGAGGGCCACTGGGTCGACATGACCTACGGCGAGCTCGTCGAGATCGTCGGTGAGGTGGGCCGGATCCTGCAGCAGAGTGGTGTCGGCAAGGGTGACCGCATCCTGCTCGTCGGCGAGAACCATTACAAGTGGCTTCCGGTGTTTCTCGGTATCGCCGGCTACGGCGCGGTCGCGGTGCCGGTCGACGGAACCCTGGCCGACAAGCGCCTGATGGGCATCATCGAGAACTGCAACCCGCGGGTGATCGTGACGTCGAAAAAGTTCCAGGACAAAACGGTGGCGATCGCCGAGCAGATCAACGCGCCGTGCGACATCGTCAATTTCCATTTCGACCTCGTGCGGGCATGTGCCGGAAAATCGACCGGTCGCCCTCGCCCGGCGGCTCCCGAGTCCGAAGATCAGGCGGCGATCATCTACACGTCGGGAACGACCGGCAAGCCGAAGGGCACGATTCTGACCCATCGCGCCCTGTGCGCGTCGGTACGGATCGGCCTCTCTCTCGGCGACTACCAGACGACGGATGTGATGCTGGCGCTTCTGCCCCTGACCCATGTGTATGGGCTGGTGGACACAGGGCTCTGCCCGCTGTCGGTCGGTTCGAAGATCGTGATGACGGCCTCCTACAACCCGATCGAGATTCTTCAGGCGGTTGCGCGGTTCCGCGTCAGCTACCTGCTCGTCGTGCCGCGGCTGGCCGAGATTTTCGCCATGGCCCTGCGCCAGATGACGCAGCCGCTGCCCATTCCGAGCCTGAAGATGATCATCGGCGGCGCCTCATGCGATCCGAACGTGATCAAGGCTCTCCGCGCGCGCGGAATCACGGCGTTCCAGGGCTACGGCATGACGGAGACGGCGGGCGGCATCATCGCCTGTTCCGACGGTCCGGAGGGGGCGGTCGGCAAGCCGGCGGGCGAGGTCGAATTCCGCCTCGGGAACGCGAAGAACGGGGTCGGGGAGCTGATGATCGCCTCGCCGACCCTGTGCAGCGGCATCTTCGGGAGCGAAGCCGAGACGAAGGCGATGTTCGACGGTCGGTTCCTGAAGACCGGGGATCTGTGTGAATTCGATAGCAAAGGATATATTCACGTGCGGGGCCGGTCGAAGGATGTCATCATCCCGCCCGGCGGTGTCAACGTGTATCCGGATGAGCTGGAGATGCGGCTCGGGCTGCTGCCGTTCGCCGACGAGTATGCCGTGTTCGGGTTCTCCGAGGGGGGCGGCGAGTATCCCGCTCTCGTTCTGCGGCCATCGAAGACGATCCTGCAGGGGAAGACGCCGGCCGAGGCCCAGGCGTTCGCCGAGGGCGAGATCCGCCGTCTGACGGCCGACTGGCCCGAATGGGAACGGTTCCGGCGCATCCATCTCACCGCGACCCCGCTGCCGCGCTCGGCGAGCCAGAAAGTGCAGCGGAACAGGGTCGTGGAGATGCTGGGCGCTCCGCCCGCCGCCGCAGCAGCAGCCGGCGCCGCGCCTGCCGTGAGGCCGGCCGCCCAGCCGACGTCGGCAGAGACGGAGCACCAGTTCGAGGTCTTCCGAAAGACCGTCGGACGATTTCTGCATATCGATGCGAATATGATCACCCGGGAACGGCCGTTTTCCGACTTCCTGCAGCTCGACTCGCTCGGGGTCGTGGCGCTCGTCTCGCAGTTGTGCGAGGAGTTCCGGGTGCCGATGCGTGAGCTGAAGCTGGAAGGGGCGAAGGATTTCGGGGGCCTCTTCGACCTGCTGATCGCGGGCGGGGGCGTTGCGGCCGGGGATGCCGTGATCGATGATGCCGAGCGGGAGGGGCGGCTTCCCCCGCTGCTGGATTACAGTCCCGATGCGGTGAAGGCCCGGCAGCGGTTCATGCAGAAGCGCACGGGCGCCCAGGTGCGCTGCATTCCGCGGCCCGAGGATGCCCGTTCCCTGAACGGGAATATCGAAGGGTTTCTCGGGTTCGCCGAGATCCCGCTGGGCCTGATCGGGCCGCTGCGGGTGATGGGCGACCACGCTCGCGGGGATTATTACGTGCCCCTGGCCACGACGGAGGGGGCGCTCGTTTCCTCCGTCGCGCGCGGCGCGCAGATCATCACGCTCTCGGGCGGCGCGCGGGTCAAGGTGCTCGCCGACAGCCTGGTGCGCGCTCCGATCTTCGTTTTCGAGACGCTGTTCGACATGATGGCGTTCAACCAGTGGATCGAGAACCATTACGACGATCTGAAGACGGCGGCCGAGTCGACGACGCGGCACGGCCGGCTCGACGCGATCGAGCCGTTCCCGATGGGCTCGACGCTGTGCCTGCGGTTCGTCTACGCGACCGGCGATGCGTCGGGGCAGAACATGACCACGATCGCGACGCACGCCGCCATCAAATGGATCGTCGCCCATTACCGGGGGCCGATGGTCGACTGGTTTCTCGAGTCGAACCTGTCTGGCGACAAGAAGGTGAACGGGGTCAACTTCACGCGCAACCGCGGCAAGCGGGTGATTGCCGAGGTCGAGATCCCGCTGGGCCTCGTCGGAAAGCATCTGCACACCTCGGCCGAGCGGATGGTGCGGCTGGGCCAGCTGTCGATGATGACGGCGTTGCACGCCCACGCCTTCGGCTCGCAGGCGCATTATGCAAATATATTGGCTGCGATGTTCATCGCGGCCGGCCAGGATCCCGCCTGTGTCGCCGAGTCGGCGGCCGGCGTCACGAACCTCGAGCTGCGGCAGGACCGGCTCGCCGTCTCGGTCACGATGCCCGGGCTGATGGTCGGCACGGTGGGCGGGGGGACGCGGCTGCCGACGCAGCAGGCCTGTCTCCAGATGCTCGAGTGCGACGGCCCGCGCAAGTCGCGCAAGCTGGCCGAGATCGTGGCGGCCGCGGTTCTGGCGGGCGAGATCTCGCTCATCGCGGCGATGGCGGCCGACGAGTTCGCCGGGGCCCACGCCCGATACGGGCGCAGCGGCGGCCGGTCCGAAACGGGAACCCCCCATGGCTGAGCCGATGCGGGTCGTTTTCGTCACGTCGGATGTCACCTACGTGGCCGACAATTACCATGCCCTGGTCCGACGCGTGCTCGACCGGAAGCTGCTGCCGGAGGGCGTCGAGCCGGCCGGCCTCGTGCTGTTGCACGTCAGCCGGGCGGTTCTGCTCAAGAACATCCTCGGCCTGCCGCTGGTGGGGGCCCCCCGGTTCGCCTTCACCCTCGCCCGGAACCTGCTGCGCGCCGCGGGAAACGATCCCCGCCCCGCCGCCGCGGATCGGGCCGGCGTTCCCCTCCTGCGCTGCGACAGTGTCAATCGCCCCGAGGCCGTCGAGTGGCTTCGCCAGCGCCGACCGGACCTGATCGTCAACATGCGCACGCGAAATATTTATAAAGATATTGTTCTCGGCCTGCCGCGGATCGGCTGCATCAACATCCATCACGGTATCCTGCCCGAAAACCGCGGCACGATGTGCGATCTGTGGGCATGGGCCGAGGGGCGGCCGGTCGGTTTCACGATCCACTGGATGAACGCGAAGATCGACGACGGGGACATCATCGCCCGGCGCGAGGTGGACGTGAAAGGAATGCGGTGTTATCTCGACATTCCGCAGGCTTCGAGCCGCGTCGAGGCCGAAGCCCTTCTCGAGGTGCTGGGAACGATCCGGAAAAGCGGCCGCGTCGTCGGCATGCCGAACCGCACCGAGACGGTCGATTACCGCCGGAATCCGACACCTGCACAGATTCTCCGGCTCCGCAGAGCCGGATTCGTCCTCTGACAAGGGAGACAACCGGACATGACGATCTTCAGGGACGGCAGCATCACGCTCCAGGGCGGAACGGTTCTTGCCTACGGAGAGTGCGGGACGGGGAAACCGGTTCTCCTGCTGCACGGGAATCCCGGCTCGCACGCGGACTGGGAAGGCTGTGCGAAGCTTCTTTCCGCGCGCGGATTCCGGTGCGTCGCCGTCGACCGGCCGGGCCACGGAAACAGCGGAACCGTCGGTTCCGATCCGGGCGCCGCTGCCGCGGCGTATGCTTCTCTGCTCCGGCACCTGGGCGGACAGAAGGCCCTCATCGTCGGATACTCGATGGGGGCTCACTTCGCGCTCGACCTGGCTGAGCGGCATTCCGACCTCGTCTCGGGCCTCGCTCTCGTCGCGCCGTATCTCGTCCCGCGCGATGCAGCCGAGAAGCCATCGGGGCTGCCGGGACTGCTCGAGACCCCCGTGATCGGGAGTCTTCTCGGCCTGGCGCTTCCCTTCCTGGCGGGTGGAAAAATACGAAGCCATATTGAAGCGACATTCCGTCCGGCCGTTCCCGCGGCCGGCCTGGTCGAACGGCTCACGGCCGAGTGCTCGGGGGTGAATGCCCTGAAGGGTATGTTCCGCGACAAGAACCTGTTCCTCGAGCGCTGCGGAACCGTGAACGCCGCGATCGGCCGGATCTCCTGCCCTGTTCTGCTGGTGACAGGGGCCGGAGACGAGGTTTCCGGGACGGCGAGCGCCGGGCTGGTCGGTTCGGCACTGCCTGCCGTGAAACGATCCGACGTGGCCGGGGGCGGCCATGCGCTGATCTGGAGTCATGCCGGCGAGGTTGCCGAAGCGATCTTCACCCTATTTTCATGACCGGTGTCACGAAATCGCGACATCCGTCGTTGTACAGGACAGAACCACTGGGAGAACTGCGATAATGTCGGCCGAATCCCGGAACCCGACTGCGGCTGATGCCGATGATGCCCTCATGACCCGGGTTCAGCGTGCCGATCCGCATGCGTTCCGGGAGCTGTTCGCGAGACATTACGACGCGGCTCTCCGCTATGCGACGGTCCTTGCCGGGAACCGGGAGGATGCACGTGACCACGTCCAGGAAGCCTTCGTGCGCGTCTACCGGGGATCCGGCCAGTATCAGATGCAGGGACGGTTTCGCGGCTGGCTGTTCACCATCATCCGGAACCTGGTTCTGGACCGGGCCAAACGGCGAACCGTCCGGACCACGGGTGCGCCCGCGGCCCTCGCCAGGGCCGAGAACAGGCCGGCTCCGGCACCGGACAGGGACGCCGGAAACAGTCTCGACCGGCTCGCCGGCCTGGATGAGGAACAGCGGGAAATCATCGTCCTGCGGGTCGTGGAGGAAATGAGTTACGCGGAGCTGGCCTCCATCACAGGACTCCGCGAGGATCACCTGCGCCAGATCGTTTCCCGGGCGCTGGCGAAGCTGAGAACGAAAGGAGCGAGCCAATGAGCTGCAATCGGCTGGGAGACTGGATTGCCGATGCCGAGCGTGCCTCGCTCGAACGGCTGCCGGAAGAGCTTCGGCGGCACATCGGTGCGTGTGAAACATGCGGCCGGCTGCACGAGGCGGTCGGCGGCCTGAAACGGGAACTGTTCGCTCTGCGTGGGCCGAACATCGAGATGAAGGAGGATTTTGAGAACGTGGAAAAGATGACGAAGGATTCGACAGGGGTTCCGACGGCTCCGGCTTGGAAAGGACTGCTCGTTCCGGCAGCCGCGCTTTGTCTGGTCGTGGTTCTGGCCGTCGTGTTCATGCCCGGCGGCACCGGAACTACGCCGGCCCCGACCGCTTCGCCCGGCATGGCGGCAGCTCCCGCGCCAGCCCCGGCTCCCCAGCCCGCTACCACCGCTCCGGTCAAGCCGGCCGCCGAAGCCTGGGCATCCGTAGCCGGGCAAGGCGGAACGATCACGATGCCTGACGGCTCCCAAAAACAGATCACGGCTGAAGCCGCAATCGTTCCCGCGGGCGGCGGCGTCGAGCTCACCGGGGAGAAAGCGGCTGTCCGGCTTGCCTACGACAGCGGCGGCACCATCGATGTCACGGGGAAGGGCGTGATCCAGAGCCGTGCCGATGGGTTCGAGACGAAGGATGCCGCCTTCACGGCAGCTTTCAAGCGCGGCAAGAAGGGATTTGCCGTCCGGGTTCCAGGCGCGGTTCTGGGCGTCCGCGGCACGACGATCGGCTTCGCCCTCCGTGACGGGGTCGGTTCGGTCAGCCTGATCGAGGGACATGTCGCCGTCCGGCCCGAGCATGCCGACATGAAAGAGTTCGAGTGGAAGGTGGGGGAAAAGCTGACGCTTGCCGCCGGCCGGATCGAAAACATCGTTCCCACGGCGGCGCCGACCCCTGCGCCTGCACCGGCACCGACCCCGATTGCCCCCGTGAAAACAGATCCGGCCGCCGTTCCCCAGAATCCGGCCGTCGATCCGGCTGCGACGCTCCAGGAGGCGAACCCGGAAACTACGGGCGACGGGAGCGACGGATTCCAGTGACGGATTCTTGAAAACTTCCTGAGGCGTTCATGGTAGTATGGGCAGGACCGGTCTCTCTCTGACCGGTCCTGCTTCACGAGACCAGAGGAACGGATGTATGAATCGGTGACTCGCTCCCAGGCTGAGGCGGCCCCGGCGATGGCCGGCGGCGTGTTGCGCGGCTCACGGCGTGGCTTTCTGCTTCCCGCGATTGTCGCGATCGCCCTCGTCGTCGGTCTCCTGTTCGGTGCTCTGAGTTTCATGACGCGGGGCCAGGTGCACAGCGCCGCGTATTTCATCGATGCCAGCCGTGCTCTGGGGCTCGCCGAAGCCGGCGCCGGTTGGGCCGTCGCAGCTCTGGCAAGCGGCTCGTATGAGGCTTCTCCCGCGTTCGTCCGGCGCGAGTTCTACGATGCCCTCTTCGGCGATGGCGGCTCGGAGTATGAGGGCGATGTCGAGCCGTGCGACGAGCTCAAACAGTACATCACCCAACTCGGCGGCGATCTGTCGCTGCGGGTCAAGCTTTCCCAATGGCGTCCTCTTGCCGCCGGAGCACCGGGGTTCAGGGATGACCCGGTCGAGAAGATGGGGCGGATCGACGTCGAGGCGATGGCCGAGGTCGGGATGGCCCGCCGGAAGGTGCGGATGAGCCGCGGGGTCAAGGTGTTTCTCTCTGTGCATCCCGTGATCGGAAAGTTCACGTGTTTCATCCGGAAAAAGCCATCCGATACCTCGATCAATGCTCTCGAACAGGCGACGAACGGGGCCGGTTTCACGAACGGGGCCCCTCTGCTCCTCAACAATCGCGGCTCAGGCGGCGGCTGCAATGTCGTGACTCCCGCGATCGATGTCGGTGCCGTTCCCGACCTCAATGAACTTTCGAAAACCTCCGGCTGGGTGTTCCTGAACTCGGAAGCGGGGGCCTGGCCTCTGAATCTGGCGGGATCCTCGCAGAGCCCCGAGTATGACGACCGCTCGATGCTGCGGTTCGGCGCCTATAGCAACGATGCGCTGAAGGCGGCCGTGAACACGCCGCCCCAGGGCGGCGGGACGACGGTCACCCAGGTGAACGAGAAGTTCCAGGGCATCAAAAAAGACTACACGATCAGCAAGGGCGGCTCGGTCGTCGTCGCATCCGACTTCCTGAGCGTCCGGTTCCTGGTGCCGCCCTCGCCCCGCGTCAGCCTCATCCGGCCCTTCGGCACCAATACCGATTTCTCGCCAACCCTGCTGTTCGGGCCGGTGCTCCGGCAGTATCTGCGCGTGCGTTCGGCCGATTGCACGATCAATGTTTCCGGAGTGACCAAGAATTTCAAGGAGATCGGCATCCCGGGCTTTCCCGATGTCGGGAAGTTCAAACAGACGTTCCTCTCCCCGCCGACGAATCCCCGCAGCTATGCTGATGATTTCACATTGTATGCGCAGCTGTATAATATGGATGCCGATGCCGCCGGCCTCGCCGCCGGGTGGGGCAAATGGGCCAACGCCCAGACCACGCTCGTTTCCGAACCGTTCATCGAAGGGCTCAAGTATCTCGCGATCCCCGACCGGGAAACCGGGACGGTCCAGACGCCCGTCGCCAAGAACTATGCAGACCCTCCGGCCGAGGTGGTGACGAATCTCGATCTCTGGAGTGACGGCGTGACGGGGCTGCTGAAGGCCGAGGGCAAGTTCGGCACGGCGGCGAAGACGTTCTACGAGGGCAAACTCGCCGGGATCGAAGGGGTGAAGGAGTTCGGGCCGAAGATCACGGCCATGTATCCTTCGCCGAAAGCCTATCTGGACCGCCATCTCGATGCGGCCGGCAAGCTTGCCGTGTCGGGTATCGTCTACCTGGGCCGGGAAGACCTTCATATCGACCGGAAATGGGACGTCGTGACCGGCGGGGTCCTGATCGTCGGCGGTGACATCAGCATCCGAGCGGGGATCAAATCGTCACCCCCCCTGACCCTGGTCTGCACGGGAAATATATCGGTGGATACAAGCGAACCGATCGAAGCGCAGCTGATCTGCCTGCGCGGCAAATTCCAGCCGCGGAACGCGTTCACGATCAAAGGCGGCGTGGCGGCCGGAGAGATCGACATGGGGAGCATGCTGAACACCCAGGCCAAGCAGATCAACTGGGATCCGCGATACGACCCATATGCAGCAGCAACGGCTTTGAACGCCGATTCCCTGTATCGATACCGCGTATCGGAAGAGGAAGAGTATGTGGTCGAGCCTGGCAGATAAACGCCTCCGCCCCTCCGTGAGAGGCTTCACCATGATCGAGCTCGTCATGGTGATTTTCATCCTCACCCTGGTGGCGGGCGCCTACTTTTACATCTGGCGCCAGCAGGGCCGGCTCTCGGCGAGCGACCAGGAAGTGGCTGCGTATTACCTCTCGGCTGCAACGTTCATGGACACGCTTCATGCCGATTCCCGCATGGCTCGCAGGATCGAGCCGACGCCCGACGGCTGCATCATGGAGGTGATGACCTCCGGCGGCCTCCAGCAGATCACGTATACGCTTCGGGGAAACGCGATCGAGCGGCTCGCCAATGGAAAGGCCAAGCTCTACGATTTTGGGAAACCCTTGCGTGAAGGCGCGAAAGTACTTTTCAACGTCCGGGAACTGGCCCCCTGAGTTCGAGGAACGGGGCGTTGCGCCGGCCGGCATGATGATGACAACAGACGGAGGTGGGGAATCATGAATAAGTCGAGGAGATGGATGCGCTCCCTTGGATACGCATGTGCCCTGGGTGTTGTACTCGTCTGCATGGAAGTGACCGTGGCCGCCGGCTCGGCGCCGCGGTATGACGTCACGTTCGGGCAGCAGGGAAACGAGGTGCAGGTCCAGATCGTTCCGGCCCGCGCGGGGGTTGCCACCCATGCGATGCCGGCGCCCGATGCGGGGGCCGTGACGGGGATCGTCGGCAGTCCGGTTGTCCGGCCCACTTCGACCGTGACGCCGAAGGCCGCCGTGCCGCCGACTCAGCTCCAGTCGCAATCCGTTGCGGATTACAAAGAGGACGGATTCGACATCAACATCGACACGATTTCCGGGGAAGTTGTCAGCGGCCAGTTGGCGGAGACCGGCCGTCTTTCGCTGGCGATCCTGTTCGAAGCCGATTCGAGCGCGGTTAACCAGGCCGATGCGGTGACTATGCAGTCTCTGAACCAGATTCTCTCGGTGATGAAATCCCAACCGGATCTCAGGATCGCCGTCGAGGGGTATGTCGACTACACCGGCGTGAAGGAATACGAAGCCCTGGGCCAGTTGTCGGATGAGGATACTTCCGCCGACCGCGCGGCTTCCGTGAAAAACTGGCTCGTCGGCAAGGGAATTTCGTCCGACCGCATTACCAGCGTTGGCAAGGGAATGCGTGGCCAAATAGGAGACTCGGAGGAGCAGCGGGCGAAGAACCGTCGGGTCGATATCGTGAAGCTGTCCAATTAGACCAATGATGGGGTGTTCGTGAGTCTGGATGGGAGGAGCCTCTTATGAATATATTGTATTCTATTCATAAATCCTGCCGCTGGGCAGCCCTTGTCCTGGTTTTCTGGAGTCTTTGCGTCAGTCCGGCTCTGGCTGCAGAACCGGCGAAAAGATACGATGTCACGTTCGGCCAGCAGGGAAATGAGGTGCAGGTGCAGCTCGTTCCCGCCCGCGCGGAGGTGGCGTCGCAGACGATGCCGGCTGCCGGTGATCCCGCCGTCGACGGGATCGTCGGCAGTCCCGCCCCGGGGGCCACGACGGCCGTCTCGCCCGCTGCTGCTCGGCCGCAGGTGCCCTTGAAATCCCAGTCGGTCGTCGAATACAAGGAAGACGGCTTCGACGTCAATATCGACGGAATGGCCGGGGAAGCTCTCTCCTCGGACCTGGATGCCTCCGGCCGGGTTTCGGTCGACGGAATCCTCTTCGATTTCAGCCTGGCGGAAATTAAACCTGCCTCGCTTCCCGCGCTGAACACGATTCTCACGATGCTGCGCAACCGGCCGACCCTGAAGATCCGGATCGAGGGCTTCACGGATTACCGGGGACCGGTCGATTACAACTTCGTTCTCTCGGTCCAGCGTGCCTATGCCGTGAAAAGCTGGCTGGTTGACCACGGCATCCCCTCGACCCGCATCACCTACGTCGGTCGGGGACAACGGGGAAATGCCGGGGACACCGAGGAACAGCAGGCCAAAAACAGGCGCGTCGACATCGTCAAAATTTCAGAATAGCGATATATATACTATTTGGAAGTGGGTTTCATGAATACCGGAACGGATCAGAAGGAACGACGACGGGGGTTCACCCTCGTCGAGCTCGTCGTCGCCATGATCATTCTCGCCGTGCTGTTGATGCCGCTCGTGAAGCATTTCGTCAGCACGCGGCGCGTCTCGATCGCGGCGCGGGATTCCGTTGTGGCCAATGCGCAGCTGCTTTCCTGCATGGCGGATTTCCAGTCGATGCGGTTCGAGGAGATCGCCAATGCCTCGAACGCGACGTTCACGAAGGTGTTCCAGCGGTGGGATGGGGATCGCAACGTCGGCAGCGTTACCTATCACATGGCCGTGAACGTGAACGCCGGCGCCGATCCGCGGTACCGGCTCATCGATGTCGAGACGCAGTTCCGCATGCCTGGAGCGCCCTCTTCGGCGCCCAAACGGAAGATGACGCTCAAGGGGTTCACCTATGCGCCTCCGAACTGACGGGTACGGGCGCCGCGGCGGCTTTTCCCTGGTCGAGGTGATGGCCTACCTGTTCGGCGCGGCGGTGCTTCTGGGGCTGGTCATGGGCATCTTTTCAAAACTGGGCCGCCAGACGAAGACGGGCTCGGAACAGATCCATGCCCAGACGGTGTTCATGGGGCTGGCGAACCGTCTCGAAAAGGACCTTGCCGGCTGTCTCGAATGGCGTACCGATTACCATCTCGGCGGGGAGATGTCGCTCATCATCGTCAGACCTGAAGGGACGGTCACCTACGACACCTATCCCTCGCGCGGCGAGGTCGAGCGAGGGGCAAAGGAGGGGACCGAGACGTTCAGATTCTGGACAGGCGCGAGGACCCGATGCGATGCGATCGAGCTCGACAGCGGCGCTTCCCGGAACAAGACAGTCCGGATGCGCCTCAGCATGCCCCTCACGCCGCCCGTTGTGATCGAGCGGTCGCTCCCGATCCATCCGTCGACGACGAAAACGGGAAATGCCGCCGACCCCGCAGGCTTCTTCCCCGTCGCCAGCATGCCCTGACGTTTCCCTCCGTCGTGAACGCGAACCGGCCCCCGGAACGAGCTTCCGGGGGCCGGTTCGTGTTTTCCGCCCGCGTGGCGGTCGGCTTCAGGAGCCCTTGAGATGGGTCAGGGCGCGCTCGGCTTCTTCCCGGCTCTCGTAGATGTAGGGGGAGACGCCGCGTTCGCTCAGGGCTTCGCCCAGCTTCACGCGCAGGAAAGCGCTGGTGGTGTAGCGGGTGACGCTGGTGTAGTGGGTGTGCATGAGGCGCTCGACCATCGACGAGTAGGTGTCGACCAGGTCAGGGGAGATCGTGAAATGGTCGTAATTCACGATCGCGCTGACGCGGCGGCCGAGCGGCCCGACGAGGCCCGCGACGGCCTGCTCGATCTGCAGGATCTGGGCTTCGGATTTGATGTTGTACCCCTCGAAGTTCACGAACAGCACGCCGAGCTGCGCGTTCAGCGTGAGGCGGGCCGAGAGCGGGACGGTGAGGAGCTGATCGCGCAGCCCCATCGGCTCGTCCCGGAAGATGCGGGGGTCCATCAGGCGCGGCGGCTGCTTGATGACCGGCTGGAACTCCATCTGCGCGAGGATGTCCCGTTCGAGATCGACGCCCGGCGCGATTTCGACCAGTTCCATGCCTTCGGGGGAGAGGCGGAACACGGCGCGCTCGGTGATGTACAGCACCGGCTGCTGGCGCGCGACGGCGTGTTTCCCGCTGAAGGTGACGTGCTCGACGTGCTGGAGGAACTTCTTCGTTTTCCCTTCGCCGGTGATGCGCAGCTTGCCATCGGCGACGGCGAGCTCGAGCTTTCCGGCCGTGAAGGTGCCGACGAAGACGACCTTTTTTGCATTCTGGCTGATATTGATGAACCCGCCCGCCCCGGCGAGACGCGGGCCGAACTTGCTGACGTTCAGATTGCCTTCGCGGTCGGTCTGGGCGAGTCCGAGGAAGGCGACATCCAGGCCGCCGCCGTCGTAAAAGTCGAACTGGTAGGGCTGGTCGATGATGGCCGAGGTGTTGGTGCCTGCGCCGAAGTCGAGGCCCGAGGCGGGCACGCCGCCGATGACGCCCGGCTCGGCCGTCATGGTCAGGAACTCGATGATCTTCTCCTCGTTCGCGACCGCGGCCACGCCTTCCGGCATGCCGATGCCGAGGTTGACGACGCTGTTGGGCTCCAGCTCGAACGCGGCCCGGCGGGCGATGATCTTGCGATCGCACAGCGGCATCGGGGCGAGCGAGTTGATCGGGACGCGGATTTCCCCGGAATAGGCCGGATTGTAGGGTGTCGCGAAGGTCTGCCAGTGGTTCTCGGGCTTCCCGAGCACGATACAATCGACGAGAATGCCGGGAATCTTGACCTGGCGAGGGTTGAGGGTGCCGCTCTCGGCGATCCGCTCGACCTGGACGATGACGAAGCCGCCCGAATTTTTCGCGGCCATCGCGATGGAAAGGGCCTCGAGGGTGAGGGCCTCGCGCTCCATCGTGATGTTGCCCTCGGGGTCGGCCGTCGTGGCGCGCAGCAGGGCGACGTTCACCGGAAACGTGCGGTAGGCGAGATACTCGCGGCCGTCGAACGTCATCACCTCGACCAGTTCCTCGGTCGTTCGGTCGTTGATGCGGCCACCGCCGAGACGCGGATCGACGAATGTGCCCAGACCGACCGGGGTGATCGTGCGGGGCTTGTGGGCCGCGATGTCGCGGTACATGTGCGAGATGACGCCCTGGGGAAGGTTGTAGGCTTCGATCTTGCCGTCGAGGGCGAGCTTCTGCAGCTTTGGAACCAGCCCCCAGTGGCCACCGATGACCCGTTTCACGAGCCCTTCATGGCCGAAATGGTTCAGGCCGCGTTCGGCGCCGTCGCCCTGGCCCGCCGCGTAGAGCAGGGTGAGATCACGCGGTGCCGACGTGTCCCGGAACCGCGTCTCGAGGGCGATCGCGAGATCCTCGGGAAACCCGATGCCGACGAAACCGCCCGTGACGAGCGTGTCGCCGTTACGGATGATCGAGACGGCCTCGGCGGCCGTGACGATCTTGCTGCGCGGAATGCTGGTGCCCGTCGGGGCTTTCAGCGTCGTGAAAACGGGATGGGGACCCTGGCTGGTGCTCTCACTCATCGTTGTAATCCTATTGATATAATATGTGTGCCTGCGTCGGATCGGTGGTCACTTCGAACCGGGAAGCGGGCGGGCGAAGGCGAGGACGTGTCCGTCGGGATCGAGGCTGTAGCCGACTTCGTGGCCCCAGTCACGCGGCTGGACCGGGCTGAGTTCGGCGGCGCCGGCGGCCAGAGCGTTCGCATGGGCTTTTGCCGGATCGCGCACGATCAGATACACCTCGGCGCGCGGCGCGCCGGACGCCCACGCGGGATCGGGCAGCGAGGCCCCCAACAACTTCTTGATGCCCCGCTCGGGCATCAGGCCGAGAACGGCACCGCCCGGCAGGTCGAACTCGGTCATGCCCGGAACGTCGAGCCGGGGTGCGATGCCGATAACCTGGCGATAAAACGCCGCCGCCCGCGTCTGCTCCGTGACATACAGGATGAAGTGAACGTTCGTGATCATTTCCGCCTCCCTTGGCGCTGTGACTCGCTTTTCCGATCGATGATACCACACCGGCGGAGGAGCTCCACCTGTTCCCGGTTTTCCGGCGACAGGGGAAAACAGATGCGTTTGCCATGCCGGCCATGGTAGCCTGTCCGGAGAGAACGAACCCATGATGCTGCAGCCGGAGGGAGAGAGGCACCATGTCCGAGTGCGATAGGTCCCATCATCCATCATCGAGTGGTTGGTCCGACGGGGGCGGGTCCGGCGTTCACCGGGAAGCCCCCCTGCATGTGGGCACCGCCGCCGCGAGAGAAAGATGGCTGCCATGATCGGGCGCTGGTGGCAGTTCCTGCGCGAACGGCACGAGCCGGTCGGCATCACCCTCACCGTCGCGGCGTTCTATGCCGCCAACGTCCTGATGGGTCGGCCTTCCGAACCGGGCTTCGCCTTCGAGCCGGTGCGCCTCGCCGCCGGGTTCGCCGTCGTCTGGCTCGTGTTTCTCCACATGCGCCTGTTCGACGAAGTGAAGGATTACGCCTACGACCGGGAGCACAATCCCGGCCGGCCGCTGGCGCGGGGGCTGATCGGCCTCGGTGAGTTCGGTGCGGCGACCCTGCTCGTGATTCTGGCCGAGCTTGCTATAGCGGCAAATATGGGATGGCCCTCGTTCACGACGATGGTGCTGGTCCTGTGTTTCACCCTGCTGATGCGCATGGAGTTCTTCATCGGCGACTGGATGCGCCCGAAGCTGGAGTTGTATGCCGTGACGCACACGTTCTCGGCGACCCTCCTCGGCTTCCTGTCGTTTTCGATGGCGACCGGCCGCCCGCTCGTGATGGCCGGCGAGGGATTTCTCTGGTTCGCTCTCGGCAACTGGTTCGTGTTCAACGTCTTCGAGTTCGGCCGCAAGACCTTCGGCCGGGAAGAGGAGCGCGAGGGCGTCGACTCGTACTCGCTGCGTCTGCGTCCGGCTGGTGCCGTCGCCCTGCTGGCCGGGAACATGCTCGCCGGCTATCTGCTGCTGCGGGCAGCATGCGCGATGGTGTTTCCCGTGCTGCCGGGCCTGCTGCTGGGAGCCACCGGAGCTCTCGTCCTGCTCGTCCTGGCTGCGGGGGGCGTCTATGCCCTCAAGCCGACTGCGGGCGGCGCGAAACTGTACCGGGGCATGGTCACCTTCTATCTGCTGGCCTACCACCTGGCGATCGTCGCCGGCGCCTGGAATGCCTGGGCTGCCGCCGGGACGGCCGGGATGTGACGAACGAAGGGAGAGGACCATGAATGCCTGGTATGCGACCCTCCGAAGGCCGCCTCTGACGCCGCCCAGTTGGGTGTTCGGACCGGTCTGGACCGTGTTGTATCTGATGATCGCCGCTTCCCTCTTGCTGTATTACCGTGCCGAGGGGCGGGCCGTCCCTGCCCGGATGCATGCCCTGATCGGCGTTCACGTCGCCTCCAACCTGGCGTGGACGCCGCTTTTTTTCGGCTGCCAGGTTCCCGGCGCTGCGCTGGTTGACATCCTGGCCTTGGTTGGCACCCTCCTCGTCCTGATCACCCGTCTCTGGAAAACACATCCGGTGTCGGCGCTGCTGCTCGTTCCCTACCTGCTCTGGGTGAGCTTCGCGACGTATCTGAACGCCGGATTCTACGCACTGAACCGATAAGGAGCCACGCCGATGACGCAACGCATCATCTCCCCGAACTCGATGAACCATGCCGACGCTGCCCCGATCGCGGGCGGCAAGGGAGCGAACCTGCTGCGGCTGGTCGAAGCGGGCGCCGAGGTGCCTCCCTTCGTCATCGTCTCGAGCCGCTGCTTCGATGCGTTCGTCGCGGGATTCCGTGCCGAGTTCGACGCCGCGGTCCGGCAGCTGGACGGCTCCTCGCCGATCCGGGTCGCCGAAACGTCGAAAATCGTCCGGGACTGCATCTGCGCCCATCCGCTCCCCCCGGATATCGCCGATGAAATATATTCATCACTCCGGAACCAGGTCGGCACCGACGGGTTCGTCGCCGTGCGTTCCAGCGCGCTGGGCGAGGATTCGAAGGAGTTCTCCTACGCGGGAATGCTGGACACCTACCTGTTCTGCCGCACCGAAAGCGAAATCGCGCTTGCCGTCGTGAACTGCTGGGCCTCGATGTACTCCGACCGGGCGGTCTCCTACCGGTTCATGCGCGGCATCGCCCAGCACGGCATCTCGATGGCCGTCGTCGTCCAGGAGATGATCGACGGGGTCGCATCGGGCGTCACCTTCACCGTGAATCCCCAGACGAAATACGGGGACGAGATCCTCGTCAACGCAGTCTGGGGCCTGGGCGAGGGCCTCGTGTCGGGCAGCATCGATGCCGACCGGTTCGTGGTGATCAAGCGGGACGAGTATCCGATCGACATCGCCGAGATCGCGCACAAAGAGGACCGGGTCGTGTTCGACCGGGAGCAGGGATACGGCACGATCGAGGAAAAGGTGCCGGTGGCCGAGGCGGACAAGCCCAGTCTCACCGAGGCCCAGGTGCGCGCCGTCGCCGCCGTCTGCCATCGGATCGAACGGCAGTATGATGGGGTGCCGCAGGACATCGAGTGGGCGGTCGGCCGCGACGGGCGGGTCAAAATTCTCCAGGCCCGGCCGATCACGACCATCGACAAGCCCTGGCCGTCGGAGCGGCCGTACGTGACCCTGTGGGACAACTCGAACATCGTCGAGAGCTACTCCGGCGTCACCACCCCGCTCACCTTCTCGTTCGCGCTGAACGCGTATCATAACGTCTATGTCCAGTTCTGCCAGGTGCTTGGCGTCCCCGAGGAGATCATCAAGAAATACGATTTCAATTTCGGGAACATGCTCGGTCTGCTCAACGGGCGCATCTACTACAATCTGAAGAACTGGTACCGCCTCGTTTCGGTGCTGCCCGGCTACTCGTTCAATGCCCGGTTCATGGAAGGCATGATGGGGGTCAAGGCGACCTTCGATTTCTCGACCGAGACCCACGAGGAACAGCAGAAGGCGGGCTTCTTCCGGCGGTGGCTGATCGAACTGCCCCGCATGGGCTGGGTCGGGGTGAATCTTGCCTGGAAGTTCTGGAGTATCGACGCCGAAGTCAAAAAGTTCATGGATATATATACAAAAATGTATAATAAATACAAGGACTGCGACTTCGACGAACTGCCGGCACACCGGCTCGTCGGCATCTACAACGAGCTTGTCACGACGGTGCTCGGCAACTGGAAGGCGCCGATCATCAACGATTTCATGGCGATGATCTTCTACGGCGTCCTCAAATCCCTGATCGCATCCTGGATTCCGGGGGCCGATCACGCGCTGCAGAACGATCTCGTGGCGGGGCAGGGGAACGTCGAGAGCACGCTTCCCATGCGCGCCATGCAGAAAATGGCCCGGTTCATCAAGGCCCATGCACCCCTCGCGGGCCTGTTCCAGACCCTCGATGCCCCCGCCCTGCACCGGCGGTTCATTCCGGGGCCGGCGGCGGATGCCCCGGTCGAGGAACGGGAGCTGGCGCAGCAGATACGGGCGTATCTTGACGAGTTCGGCTACCGCACCATGAACGAGCTCAAGCTCGAGGAGCCCTCGCTGAACGAGAAGCCGGAGTTCCTCTTCAGCATGCTGAAGAATTATGCCGCAGGTCCCCTGCCGCCCGAGGAGGACACGGGCCGCCAGGAGGCGAAGAAGCGCGAGGAGGCAGAGAAGCGCGTCGAGGAGGCTTTGAAGGACCAGACCCTGTGGGGCTTCATTCCGAAGCTTCCGATCATGAAGTTCGTCACCGAGTATGCCAAGAAGGCCGTCGCCGTGCGCGAATACCAGCGGTTCGCCCGCACGAAGATGTACGGCGTGGCCCGCCGGATCTACATCGGCATCGGCCGGCGCCTCGCCGAGCGTGGTGTGCTCGACCATCACGAGGACGTGTTCTACCTGCACAAGGACGAGATCATGTCGTATGTCGTCGGCACTGCCGTCAGCCAGAAGCTGCGCGAGCTGGCCGCCGTGCGCAAGGCTGAATTCGCCGCGTATCGAGCGATGGAAGAGCTGCCCGACCGCATCGAGACAAAGGGGATCGTCTACACCAACGATCTGACCCGCAGCGTCCTCAAGGTGCAGCAGAGCGATGACCCGAACATGCTCCAGGGGATCGGCGGCTGTTCCGGTGTCGTGCGGAAGCGGGTGAAAGTGATCCTGAACCCGAGCGACGACATGAACCTCAACGGGGAGATCCTCGTCGCCGCCCGCACCGATCCGGGCTGGGTGCCCCTGTTCGCGACGGCGGCCGGGCTGCTGATCGAGCGGGGAAGCATGCTGTCCCACTCCGTCATCGTCGCCCGCGAACTCGGTCTGCCGGCGATCGTCGGTATCACCGGCATCACGAAGCGTGTGAAGACGGGCGATCTGGTCGAGATGGACGGGACGACCGGCATCGTGCGCATCATCGAGCGCGCCGATGCGGGTGAAGCGGCCGGGGGCGCTGCCTGATGAGCGACGAAAGCCAGCACAAGCCGTCGCCGTTCTTCGCCGCCTGCGCGCGCCTGCTGGTGCGGCACCGGACGGTGCTGTTCATCCTGTCGATCCTCGTCGTGCTCGCGGGGCTTCCGTTCGCAACGCAGATCCGGATCGACAACAGCCTCGAGATGTGGTTCCTCGAGGACGACCCGACCCTGACCGGCTATCGCGAGTTCAAGAAGCAGTACGGCAATGACGAGATCATCCTCGCCCTCGTCGATTGCGGCGGGCCGGGAGGGGTGTTCGAGCCGGACAAATTGCAGTCGTTATGGAAGGCTTCGAAGGCGATCGAGGCCGATGAGGCCCATGTCAAGCGGGTCCTGAGCGTCGGCGTCGCTCCCTATATCGGCCTGCAGGGCAGTGACACGCTGATCGTCGAGGATCTGATCACCGGGGATGTCAAAGGAGCATCGGATGCGGCGGAGATACGGGAGCGGTTCCTCAGCGACCCGTTGAAGAAGAAGCTGCTGACCGATATGGCGCAGCGGTTTGCCGTGTTGCTGATCGAGCCGATCGCGACGCCCGAAATGGACGTGATGCGGCCGCGGATCATCGCCTCGGTGCGGGAGAAGCTGTCCGGCATGACCTACCGCCTTGCCGGCATGGGCGTGATGTATGACGAGCTGAACCGGCTCAGCATTCGTGACGGCATCGTCTTCTCCCTGATCTCGAACGTCGTGATCGCGCTCGTCATCTTCCTGTTGTACCGCTCGAAACCGTTCCTGGGCATCGTCGTGACCGTCATGATCCTGGGCGGCGGCTGGTTCGTCGGCTTCTACGGGCTGTTCCGGCAGAATTTCAACATGGTCACCATCGTGCTGCCGACCCTGATGATGATCCTGTCGATCTCGGATGTCGCGTATGTATATAATAATTATTGCTATAATTTGAAGCGCGTCGCCGAGGATCGAGAGAAGGGGCTCGAGGAGGTGTTCGTCGAATGTCTCTCCCCCTGCCTTTTCACCTCGATCACCAACGCCCTGGGCTTCTGGTCGATCATGACGAGCCCGATGGCGGTGCTGAAGGGATTCGGCTTCTTTGCCGGCACCGCCTGCCTGGCCGAATACGTGCTCTCGATGATCGCCGCTGCATTCGTGCTCGGGAAACTCCAGCCCGGCCCCGAAATGGAGCTCCGGAGGCCGTTCTCCGGGGTCATCGATTCGTGGGTGCGGCTGATGCCGAAGCATTACCGGCTCGTGATGGGCCTGCTTGTCCTGGCGACCGTGTTCGGCTTCGTGGGGATCTCCCGCCTGCAGGTGGATACCTATTCGATGGGCTTCCTGCATCCGTCGAATCCCGTCCGGGTCGACAGCGATGCGGTCGAACGGGATTACGGCAATTATCTGCCGCTCGAAGTGCGGCTGATGACGGGCAAACCCGACGGGATCAAGGAGCCGGAGTTCCTCCGCCGGCTGCAGCGTGCGCACGATGAGCTCGAGGCGGTTCCCGAAGTTCAGCGTGCCGCCTCGATTCTCGACGTCCTGTGCAAGCTCAACCAGGTGATGAGCGACGGGGCGACGGCCTCATACCGCGTTCCGGACTCGTTCAACGCCGTGAGCCAGCTGCTGATGCTGTATGAGTCGGATCCCGACAACGACCTCGAGCACATGACCGACATGCCGAACTACAGCGAGGCCCGCCTCACCGTCAGGCTGCCGATGGTGAGTGCGGCACGATTGCGGGATTTCGAGGGGAAGAGCGAAGAACTGCTCCGGAACATCTTCGAAGGCTCGGGCGTCACGATCCGGTTCGGCGGGTACGTTCCCCTGTATGCCCGTATCATCAACTATATCACGAGCAGCCAGGTCACGAGCTTCGGCACGGCGCTGTTCTTCATCTTTCTCGGCATGGCGCTGCTCTTGAAACGGCTCGATGCGATCTGGCTCGGGATCATTCCCAACGTGTTCCCGGTCATCATGACGATGGGGATGATGGGCTGGCTGGGTATCCGGCTGGATATCGCGACCGTCACGATCGCTTCGATCGCGCTCGGCATCGCCGTTGACGACACGATCCACGAGCTGTTCCTGTTTTATGAGCCGTCTCGACGCCATCTCGACCCGGTCGAATCGATCAGCGACTCGCTGATCGAGGCCGGCCCGGCCGTCATCTCGACCTCCATCATCTATGCCTTGGGCTTTTCGGCCCTGATCTTCGCGAGCATCAAATCGGTCATCCTGTTCGGCGGCCTGCTGGCCCTGACGATCGTGTTCGGTATGTTATGCGAGATCACGATCATGCCCGCCCTGATCTGCATGTTCCGCACCCACCTCGACCGTGCCCGCCAGAAGGAGTAGAACGGGAGAAATCCGCAGATGACGCAGATGGCACAGATGACCCCTGACGGTTCAACGATGGAACGGAAGGCCGGTGGAAGATCAGAAAGAGAAGATCCACAGACCTTTGTCATCATCGGCGCCGCCATGGAAGTCCACCGTATCCTTGGAAACGGGTTCCTTGAATCCGTTTATCACGAAGCCCTGGCGGCGGAATGTGCGTTGCGGAGCATTCCCTTCAAGCGGGAGGTGGAGTTCCCGATCCAGTTCAAGAACATTCAACTGTCATCGAAGTATCGGGTTGATTTTCTCTGTTATGATGAAATCATCGTCGAATTGAAGGCACTGGGGGATCTGACAAATCGTGAACGTTCCCAGACGATCAACTATCTCAAGGCATCGGGATTGAACAAGGCCGTTCTCCTGAATTTTGGAGCGCCACGCCTCCAATATGAGCGATTCGTGTTTCATCTCCACTCATCTGCGTAATCTGTGTCATCTGTGGATGCTCTTCATTTTCGAAAGGACGGGAAACGATGGGAAGCAAACCGGCGGTTGTATATAGTAATGTATGGGAAGATCCCGAGCTGAACCGGCAGGCGTTGCAGGTGAAGCCGGGCCAGTCTGTCCTGTCGATCACCTCGGGAGGCTGCAACTCGCTGTGCCTGCTGCTCGAGGATCCCTCGCGGGTCGTCTCGATCGATCTGAACCCGGCGCAGCTCGCGATGCTCGAACTGAAACGCGCGGCGATCATCGAGCTCGACTACGAGGACTTCCTCGAGGTGATCGGGGTGCCCTTTTACGGCAAGCCTCCCCGCCTGACTGGGCCGCAGCGGCTCGAGTTGTACCGGAAAATCCGGGGCCATCTTTCCTCTTCGGCCGCGGAGTTCTGGGACGAAAACCCCCGGATCATCGAGAAAGGCGCCTTCTGGTGCGGCAAGGTCGAGGCCTTTTTCGATCTGTACCGGAAGATCCTGAGCTGGCTCTACGACTTCTCGGATCTCGAAGCCCTGTTCCGCTGTCCCGATCTCGAGGCGCAGAAAAAGCTGTATCAGGGCATGAAGCGCCGGAAGTGGCGGTTCCTGAACAGCCTGCTGCTGAACAAGTTCGTGCTCAGCCTCGTCAAGGGCGCCCACTCGTTCGCGATGGTCGAGGATCCCGACCTCGCCGGGAACCTGAGCCGCAAGATCGACAAGGGCATGACCGATTTTTACAATCCTGACAACTATTTCATGGCCCTGATGCTGCTGGGCGGCCACTGGTCACGCCAGGCGATGTCGCCGTATCTGCTCGAGGCGAACTGGCCGAAGATGAAGGCGAACATCGGCCGGCTCGAGATCTACCAGGGCACCTGCGGAGACGTGCTGAAGAAATACGGCCCCGCGAGCTTCGATGCCCTCCAGATGTCGAACATCTTCGAGTGGATGGAACACGACTTCTTCAACGGGGTCATACGGGAGATGCTCGAGATGAGTCGGCCCGGCGCCCGCCTGTGCTGGCGGTACACGCTTGCGCGGCCCCGGCAGCTCGACGCCGCGAACGCCGAGCGGCTGATTCCCGAGCCCGAACTGGCCCAGCGCCTCTTCCAGATCGACCGCTCCTTCATCTACGAAAGCTTCCACGTCTTCAGGCTGAAATGATCGTGATCGCTTCCAGCCCCGACGATGCCTGAGCCGATTCAACGATATGTAGGGGCGCATCGCGATGCGCCCGCGTGACGCTTCGAGAATCGGGCGCCGCCGGGCCGATCAATCGTCGGTATGCGGGCCGACGATGTACAGGTTCTTTTCGAACAACAGGTCGATCTCTTTGGTGTTGATCACATCGAGTCCCTGAGCGTCTTTCAGCAGCCGGACGATCGGCCGGAGGATCGCACCCGGGTTGGACCGGGCCACGGCCGCGATCACACCGGTGTTGAGCCGGACGAGGCTGCCCGGGGGGTAAACCGACATCCGGCGGAGGAACACCGCGAGAATAGCCGGGTCGAACTGGTTCTCGGTGTTGCTGAGCAGGATCTTCGTGGAAAGATACGGGGACATGGCGGGCCTAAACGGCCGCGAGGTGGTGAGCGCGTCGTAGACGTCGGCGATCGCGACGATCCGGGCCATGACCGAGATTTCGTTCCCCTTCAACCCGGCGGGATACCCACCGCCCTGGAATTTCTCGTGGTGCTGCAAGACGATCAGCTTTGACCACTCCCCGATCTCCCGGGAGGAGCGGAGCATCTCGTAGCCGACGCGCGGATGCTGCCGGATCAGGTCGAACTCCTTGGGGGTCAGCGGGCCGATCTTGTTGAGAATCTCCTTGGCGACCTTCAGTTTTCCGATGTCGTGAAGGAGGGCGCCGACCCCCAGGGAGTGCAGATCGTTCCGGGACAGGCCCATGGCCTGGCCGATCATCAGCGACAGCGTGGCGACGTTGACGTTGTGGGCGTAGGTGTAATCGTCATAGGCCCGCACGGCCAGTAGGTTCAGCACCGCGTCGGGGGTGCGGGCGATTTCGGCGATGAGCTGGGCTGCGACTTCCCGTGTTTCGCGGGTCGGAATGGCTTTCTCGGATTCCACCGCGGAAATCAGGGTCGATACCGCCCGAATGGCGAGAAGCTGCGTGGGTTTCGAGACCATCGCGTTCTGGAGGGGGATCGAGGATTTCACCTCGGGAAACTTGTCGGTCATGATGCCGAAATAGCCGGCTGTTCCAAGGATGTTGGTGGGATCCGAGATGTCCAGGAGCTGGAAATCCTTCACCACATACTCCTCACCCGACTCGGAGCAGAGAAACAGATCCTTTCGGATCATCAGGTTCTCGAAGGAGTCGCCGCAGTGCAGGTCTTTCATGATGAACCTGCACTCGGCCGCGTTAGGATGGTGGATCCAGACGAACTCCCGGCAACTGCCGATATGGCTGAACCCGGAAAAAATCTGGGGGTAGGAAACCACGGTCTCGTTGCTCATTCAACCATCCTCAGGCAGGGTGCGCCATCCACGGACGAGGATAGTATGCCGTGTCCGGGTGCGTCAATCGCGATCCCGGGTGAAAAATAAAAAAGCATAAACTATTGAGAGAGATCGATGTCCGTGATGCCGTGCGCAGCAGCCCAATCGCGGGCCTCCGCCTCGGCGGCAAAGGTGCGGATGATCTCGAACTCGCGCCAGACACGCTCGCCGTCGATGAGGAGTTCGATCACCCGGCGCTGGACCATGCCCGGGTCAGGCGGGTCGATGTCGAGGAGGCAGATGCGGGGGCCGCCCATGGCGCGGCATTGTTCGCACGCCTGAGGGCCGCGCTTGCAATGACTCATCGGAATGAGGCGGATGATCTTGCCCGGCATGACGGCACCTCCTTGAGCTGGGGCCGAGGCGATCGGGGGAAGCTGTCCGGCACTGGTTGCGGAGGCATCGGGGGCGGCCCAGGCGAGGTGCCCGGCCGCGAGAAACAGCAGCGCGACGGAACCCCGGGCCGGCCGGCGGATTCCCGGACGGTCAGAACTCATACTTGTGGAGGATGAGCTGCTCGTAGAGATCGATTCCCTGAGCCGTGAGGCGGATGCCGGTGATGGAACCGCTTTCGCCGCCGGTGAAGCTCATCTTCAGCGCACCATACTCCATCAAATAAAACAGGTCGGGAACGATCTCCTCGGTTTCGAGGCCGGCCTTGACCTTCGCGGAACCGAGCTGCTTCACCTCGGCCTGGAGCTTCTCGAGGGTCATCTCGGCAAAAGCGGCGGTTTTCCAGTGCCGATACAGAACTTCGAAGATGCGGTTCCGGACCGTCCAGTCGAAGCCCTTCCGGCGCTGGCCGCGGAACATCGGTCCGCCGATGTAGAACATCTGGCGGCCGGTCAGCGGGTTGAGAAGGCCGCCGAGCGCGAGCCAGAGGCCGATGAGGCCGAGGATCAGGGTGCAGACGGCGATTGGGATGTTCATCGCGGTGGAGCCGGTGAAGCCACGGATGATGCGGAACACATACAGAAAGTCGATGTCGAGCAGGAAGAAGAACAGCAGGCGGCTGAAGAAGCCGAACCCGTAGGTCAGAAAGAGGAACACGACGAGCAACAGGATTTCGGTGGCCAGCAGCACGGTGTGGTCGAGAACGACGCCGTAGGCGATGCCGATGAATGACAGGCCGGTGACGATCCAGTTGAAGGCGAAGGCCGTGAAGATCGTGCCGCCGTAGGTGTTCCGGTTCGCGAAGTCCATCAGGCCGGCGAGGAGCTGGCAGCCCGCCCCAAACAGCAGGGCGAAGAGGCCCGAAGTCGCGAAGGCGCCGGGAATCAGCTTCCCGTCAGCCGTTATGCCGTAGCCGAATGCGACCGGCGTCAGGGCCGCGCAGGCGACGGCGAGGCCGAGCAGGCCGAGCGGGGCCGGGTTGCCGAAGACTTCATGGTGGGGGTTGCCGAGGCTGACTTTCCTGATCATGGGGGTCCTCCCTGGAGCTGTGTGCATGTGTATTTTTTCGTTCCGGGCGAGCCTGCCCGGTGCTCCGCAAATTATGCCGGTCCCCCACGGAAAAGGCAAGCCATGCCCCTCGGGCACGCAGGGCGAACAGGAGCCCTCATGTGCCTGCCCTTCCCCACAGCTCGATGCATCGCGGTTGCCCGGCTCTTTGCATGCCAGGGATGGGCTGAGGATGATTATGATAAACTTGGAACAGACTCTTCTTCAGAGGGGGCCAATGAACGTGGAACGTCTGTCACGACGCGCAGGATATATAATCCTGTTTATCATTCTGATCTCGTGGCGCCTGGCCGCCGTTCATGCCGTTCCGGCCGGGGATGGCGAATCCGCAGGGTTCCTGAAACGGCTGCCGGCACAGGCCGATGAGCTGCTGGTCAGGGTTGCGGGAGTCGTGCAAAACCGCATGGAGGCCTTCGCCCGGCATCTGAATGCCGGCCGGCACGTCCGGCTCCAGATCGGCACCGGCTTCTACGACAAGGGGCTTCGGCGGCTGTTCGTGGCGTTCGAGGGGGCCGCGACGTTCACCGGCAAGCTGCCGTTCACCGACGACTTTGCCGACCGGACCTTCACGAGCGATTCGGACATCGCCTGGGATCTGGCGATCCACTCGATCGTCCGGCGCGACGGGGTGATCGGATTCCGCTTCCAGGGCGACATCGTCGTGTTCCTCGACCGGCTCGTCTACGATCTGTCGAAGGAGTTCATCGACATCGCGGGCGGGATCGCGTTCAAAAAGGCGGGGGAAACGATTCTCGCGTTCTGCACCTCGTTCGACACCCGACTGGCCGCCGAGGCCGTGACCCGAACCTTCACGTCCTTCTCGAAGGAGTCGCTCTCGACGACCGGGGCCGAATTGGTCGCCAACGCCGTCCAGCACGATTCCCACCGGATCCGGGATCTCGTCGAAGAGGCGGTCCGGAACGGGAGTTTCGCCGACTTCTGCTGCGTCGCCATCATCCGGGCCGGTATCGACCAGACCGGGGGGCTCGTCGGCGCAACCCTGGGCGCTGCCGTCGGTTCCGCCATCGCTCCCGGGGCGGGGAGCGTCGTCGGGGCCTTTCTCGGAAGGCGCATCACGATTTCTATAGCTCATACGATATCTTACAAG